>JBDHVC010000042.1:0-41099 GCA_039809495.1 Sandaracinaceae bacterium | reverse complement strand
CCCCGCGCAGCAGCAGGCCTACCCCGCGCAGCAGCAGGCCTACCCCGCGCAGCAGCAGGCCTACCCCGCGCAGCAGCAGGCCTACCCCGCGCAGCAGCCGCAGCAGCCCCAGCAGCCCGCCGCCGTCCAGCCGCAGCCGCAGCGGGCGCCAGCTCCCGAGCCGGCCCACGCGGCGGCCCAGCAGGCGGACGCTCGCGCGCGCGACGCGAGGGCGATCGAGGCCTCGAGCTACCGCGCGAACGACGTGCGCGAGAACATCGAGGTCAACATCGGCGCGACGACGGAATCGAACTTCTACGTCGGGTTCTCGGGCGAGATCGCCGAGGGCGGCGTCTTCGCGGCGACCTACAACATCTTCCCCCGCGGCACCGCGATGCTGGTCCACGTCACGCTGCCCGGAGGCTTCGACCAGATCGTGCGCGGATCCATCCGCTTCGTCCGCGATCCGATGGATCTCGACGCCGTCGACGCGACCCCTGGGATGGGCATCCAGTTCGAGGGGCTCGATCCGCAAGCGCGAGAGCTGATCCTCCGCTTCATCCGCAAGCGCGCGCCGATGTTCTACGACGAGTGACGACGCGTGACGCCGCGCCTCGGCGGGCGTTTTCTTCGCGCGCGGAGAGCGCGTGAATTAGAGTCCGAGCGTGCTCTTCCTCCGAAAGGCCGCGCTTCGACCCGTGCCCCGCTGGGCCGTCGTCGACGAGGACGCCGTCGTCGCCGTCGAGGCGCAGTTCGAGGACGACGGGGACGCCCTACAGCGCACGCTCGACACCGCCTATCGCGAGATGGATCGCAAGCAGCCCACGCTCGCCGGCTGGCTCGCCGAGCGCGTCTCGGGGCGCGCCGACGATCTCGCGCAGTCGCTCGGCTACTTCCTCGTGGTCGCCGTCTACCTCGTCTTTCGCGAGGCCTTCCCGACCCGGCTCGGCGAGGTGGACGAGACGCAGCTCGCCCTCGCGCTCGCGACGTTCGACGCCGACGAGGCGCTGCGGCGCGAGGATCCGGCGGAGGTCCTCGAGACGGACGACGTCGTCGCGATGACACAGCCCTCGCTCGTCCACTTCGTGCAACACCACCTCGAGGAGGCGATCGAGCAGGCGGGCGAGAGCCCCGATCTCGAGGCCTTCGATCACGTCTATCGCACCGTGCTCGTCGAGGTCGTCGCGCTCTCGCACGCCGTCTCGCCCCCCGAGGGGATGACGACGGCGGGCCCCGCGCTCGCCTGACGGTGCGCCTCGCCCGCGCCGCGCACCGTCAGGAGCCCGAGCGCAGACGCCGAGGCGGCTCCCTCGAGCTCGCGCCGCCTGGGCCGACGGGCCGATGGAGCACGACCTCTCTCCCCGCCTCGCGCCCGAGCTCGTGCGCGGCGCCGAGCCGCTGGTACTGCGTCGCCCGCGAGATCCGCGGATGCCGCGCGTGGTAGTAGCGCTCGAGCCCCGCGTCGCCGACCCAGACGAGCCCCGTCCCGCGCAGCACCTCGCGCTCGCTCTCGAGCTTCTCGCCGAAGCCTCGGATGACGCCGCACTGGTAGGGGAGGCGCTCGCTCGCGGCGATCGATCGCTCGCGCCTGAGCCGCCGCCAGAGCCGGTCGGCCGTCTCGAGCAAGAAGACGAACGCGTGCTCGGCCAGCGCCACGTTCGCGCGGGTCCCGCAGACCTCGAAGACCCAGCCGCGCTTGCCGGTTCGCGCGACGTACGTCGGGATCTCGATCACCTGGACGAAGAAGTACTTCGAGAGGAGCGCGACGACCTCCCGCTCCACGGCGGAGCGGCGAGACGACGCGTCCCCGAGGTGGCGCGCCTCGTAGCGCGCCTCGGCGCCCTCGACGCTCGAGAGGTTGTGCCGGAGCATCAGCTCGTGCGCCTTGCGCATCGCCGCCGAGGCCTCGTGCTCCTCGTTCGAGCTCGCGAGCGCGAGCAGCTTCTGCACGCGCTCGAGCACGCGGCTCGTGGCGTCCGCCCCCGCCGCGGCGAGGGGGATCCCCTCGGCGCGCGCGTCGATGCCGCGCTCGGCGCAGACGCGCGCGAACGCGGGGCCGTGCGGCGGCTCGCCGCGCACGCGGAGCACCTCGTCGACGTACTGGTGCGCCATCTCGTGCTTGAGCACCTCGACGACCTCCGTCCACGCGCGCTCGAGGACGAGCACGCGCGAGACCTCGAGCCGCCGCGTCGTCGAGCGCCAGAGGCCGAGCCGGCTGCTCGAGTCCGAGAGCGTGAGGATCGGTCGCACGAGGCGGCGGGCGAAGTGGAGCTCGTTCGACGTGTCGTACTCGAGCGCGATCCGACGCGTGAGCTCCCGCTCGAGCGCCGCGGTCAGCGGGAACGGGAATTGGGCCGTCGCCATCGCGCGAGCGAGCGTAGCGTCGGGCGATCGTCGCGTCCATCGGCCGAGCGCGCCCCCGCGCGCCAGGGCCGGATCACCAGAGGAAGGGCAAGAGCGCGCGGCGCTCCTTCGGGTAGTCGGGGAACTGCGCGGCGTACCAGCGGCGATGGTCGCGCGCGCGCGGCGCGAGGTTCGCGAAGGTGTAGAGCGCGAAGGCGAGGCCGGCCAAGGACCACGTCGCGATCGCCCAGCCGGTCCACTCGAGCAATTCCCCGAAGTAGTTCGGGCTGCTCACGTAGTCGTGCAGGCCGCCTCGTGGGATCTTGTAGCCCGTCTCGCCCGGCTTGCGGAGCCTCATGAGGACGTAGTCCGAGTGGTGGTTGATCGCGTACCCGGCGACGAAGACGGCGAGGCCGATCAGGAAGCGAGGATCGAGGAGCCAGCTCGCGGGGTAGGCGCCGAGCTCGGAGACCCAGCGCGCGTTCACGTACGCGTTCAGCAGGTTGAACGCGATCGCGAGCGCGATGATCGACGAGGGCGTGGTCTTGCCGGACGCGCGAATCCGAAAGGGATAGACGAACGTGCGGTAGACGTAGTGGGACTGCCAGATCGCGAGGAGCACGAGCGGCGTCACCTCGAAGGCGTGGGCCCCCGCGAGGTAGATGCCGATCCACACGATCACCGCCGGAAATTCCATCAGGATCCACGCGGTCCGCTGGGGGACCTCGGGCCCCCAGCCGCCTCGGCCGTGACGACCGTAGGGCGCCGTGATGAAGAGGAGCGCGACGAACGTGACGGCGGCGAGCGCGATCTCCGTCCAGGTCGCGTAGGTGTGGATCTCGAGTTCGGGCAAGGGGCTCCGGAGGGTCGCGGCGGGGTCCATGTCGAGGCGCGGCGGCTACGCGCGGACCGCTCCGCCGAGGCGCGGTCCCCTCGTCGCGCGACGGCGCGCTCAGCTCCGCTTGCGGTAGTCGAGCGTGAAGTGCATGGGCGAGGGCATCATCGGGCCCTGCTGCGTCGCGCCGACGGTCATCGTCTGCCCATCGTCCGAGAGCCGATAGACGCTCCAGCGCCGACCCAGCGTCGCCTCGAAGTACTGCTCGAAGTGATCGTCGCGGAAGTACTGCCGCACGTTGATCGAGCTGCCGTCGGGGAGGTCGAACGAGCGCGCGACGCCCGGAGGCGTGCGGTAGGTGAAGCGCTGATCGAAGGAGACGGTGATGTTCGTCGCGTCGAAGCCGATGTCGATCCGGCGGTTGACGGGCGTGTTCGCGCGCATCTGATCGCGGGTGATGCCCTGGAGGAAGTAGTTCATCTCGGAGACGGCGCGCTCGATCCCCTGCTCGATCCGCGAGCGCGCGCTCGCCTCGCTCTGCACGAGGTACCACGAGCCCTCGAGGAGCCGGCGCAGCTCGGCCTCGGATCGCGCCGAGGGGGCGCTCTGCGTGAGCGCGGAGGTGGGGACGACGAGCGCGAGCGCGGCGACGAGCAGCGCGGTGAGGGAGAGTCTTCGGGACATCGAGGGCATGTTCGACTCCATCGCTCGGCGGCGCGCGCGAGCGTCCGCGTGAGACTGCGCGAAGTGGGTCGTTTCTTCAACGCGCGCCCGAGAAAACATTGCTTGTCCACGCATCGAGTCGATCGCCTCTGCGCCGCGGCGGCGCTCAGCGTCGCAGATCCTGGAGGCGCCGCTCGATCTCCTGCTCGTGGCGCAGGTCGGCCTCGCGCATGCGGTACCAGAACGAGAAGCCCACGATGAGCAGGGCGATGACGATCGCGCCGACGATGAGCGGGAGGCCGCTCCTCGCGTCGCCGCGAGCCCGCGCCCGCAGCGCCGCCTCGATCGCGAGCGGCGAGGGGGGGAGCGACGACGACGCGGCGCTCGGCGCGAGCGGCGCGAGCGAGGCCCCCGTCGAGGGGAGCACGGGATGCTCCCACCGCGGTCGCGGCCGCGGCGCCTCGCCCGCGACGAGGATCGAGGCCGGCGCGCTCGCGGTCGGATGAGGGGCCGGGTGAGGCGCGGGGGAGGAGCGCGCGGCGGGCGCGGGCTCGTCCTTCGACGTCGGCGCGAGGCCTCGGCTCGCCCCGGCGCGGGGCGCGCGTCCCTTCTTCTTCTTCTTCGTCGGAGGCTGCGGCGCGACGCGGGGCTTCGCGGCGCTCGCGCGCGCGGAGGACGACGCGGGCGAGACGGGGATCAGCTCGTCGTCGCGGAGCTGGAACGAGCCCGTCTCCGAGATCGCGGCGGCGGCCTTCGCCGCGCGCACGAGCGCGGGATCCATGTCGCGAGCGCGAGGATCGGTGCCAGGGGTCGTGCCGCTCCCGGCGGGCAGCAGATCGTCGGCCGAGAGCTGGTAGGAGCCCGTCTCGGACATCGGCGGCTCGGGCGCGCTCGCGGCCCGCCCCGCTCGCGCGAGGACGAGGCGCTCGTGCTCCACCTGTGCGGCGATCCCCGCGCTCGATGCGAGCGCCTCGACGAGCGGCGCGAGCGAGGGAGGCCGCGTGGAGGGATCCTCGGCGAGGTAGCGCGCGAGCACCCCGAAGGGCGCGGGGCGCGCGGCGAGCGCGCGCGGCGACGGCGACGGCGGCAGGCCATCGATCGCCTCCCAGGCGAGGCGCGCCACGAAGAAGCGATCGGCGGGCCGTCCCGCCGGCCCCTCGCGGTACTCCGGCGGCAGCGTCGCCGTGAGCGCCGGCTCGTCACGGAGCGCCTCACCCACCGCGTCGCTCGGGAGGACGGCGAGGAGGAAGGCGCCCGTGAGCGTCATGCCGTCGGGGTGGACGAACACGCGGCTCGGGCGGAGATCGCCATGGAAGATGCCGGCGAGCGCGCCGTCGCCCTCGAGCCCATCGATCGCCGCGGCCATCCGCGAGACGAGCGGGACCAGCTCCGCCGGCGTGAAGCGCTTCTCCTTCGCCGCGCGCGAGTCGAGGACGGCCGCGAACGACGTGCCCTTCGGCCAGGGCTCGACGGTACAGACGAGCGAGCCCTCGCGGTCGACCTCGAGGAGCGTCGGCCAGACCGATCCCTCCGCCTCGCCGCGCGACCCCACGAGCGGCGTGAGCCGCTGGACGACGCGCTCGGCCTCGC
This sequence comes from Sandaracinaceae bacterium, assembly GCA_039809495.1. Classification (GTDB taxonomy): domain Bacteria; phylum Myxococcota_A; class Polyangia; order Polyangiales; family Sandaracinaceae; genus JAFLCL01. The sequence continues at coordinate 35,689 of JBDHVC010000042.1, read as the reverse complement.
GCTCGTCGAGCAGCCCGGGCGCGCTGACCCGCACGAGGACGCGCCCGTCCGTCTCCTGATCGAGCCCCTGAAAGGCGAGGACGAGCGCGTCGCGCTCGACGAGCTCGCGCAGCTCGAAGCGCTCGAGCAGGACGTCGCCCACGCGGGGCGTCCGGAGCCCCGAGGGCGAGCCTGTCACCAGCGTGGAATCCGACTCCATGCCGATCGGGAGGATACCAACCCGCGCGTCGGCTCGCGTCGCTTCGATCGCGGCGCAGGCCTGAGCGCTCCGCGAGGAGCCTCGGCGCGCGAGCCGCGCCTCAGAGCCCGCGCTCGATCAGCGCCTTGAGCGCCGCCTTCGGGGCGGCCCCCTTCTGCGTCGCGATCGCCTCTCCGGCTCGGTACATGATCAGCGTCGGGATGTTCTTCACGCCGGCCTTGGCCGCGGTGCTGGGGCCCTCCTCGACGTCGATCTGCACGATCTTCACCCGGCCCTCGAACTCCGTCGCGAGCTGCTCGATGAAGGGCTCGATCTGCTTGCACGGGCCGCAGTACTTGCCCGTGAAATCGACGAGGACGGGGATCGCGGAGCGGACCACCTCGGCCTCGAAATTCTGGTCGGTCACCTGGGCGAGTTTCTTGCTGACCATGCGCGGGCATCTCCTCGTATGTGCGGGCTCGACGCAGCGCGCGAGCGCGAGCCTCGATAGTGGAAAGCGCCCGCGGCGCTGTCAAACGCGCCCGTCCAACGCGCCGTCCAGCCGGCCATCCGACGCGCCGTCAGGCGAGCCACCTGAGGACGAGGTAGGCGACGGCGAGCAGCGAGAAGCTCGTCCCGGCCGCGCGCGGCCAGCCCCCGGCGCGGAACGCGACGAAGAGCGCGAGCGGCGGCAACACGATCGACCACTTCCAGGCGCTCGGGATCGAGGAAGCGCCGAGCATCGCGGCGGCGAGCCACGCGTAGGACGCGAGCGCGAGCGCCATCACGATCACCCACGCGAGGAAGAGGCCGATCGACACCGGGGCGCGAGCCTACCGCTCGATCCACGCGCGGCCCAGCCGCCGGGGACGGCGGCCAACCGAGACGAAAGCGCTCGCGCTCGAGCGAGCGACGGTGCTAGAGAGAGAGGCGTGGAGATCCGCGGGATCACGAAGCACGACTTCGACCACGTCGTGTCGGTCCTCGACCGGTGGTGGGGCGGTCCCTCGCGCGATCTCGCTCACCCCATCCTCTTCTACGAGCTCGGGCAGCTCGGCCTCGTCGCCGAGGAGGGGAGCCTCGTCATCGGCTTCCTGCTCGGCTTCCTCGCCGATCCGCTCGGCGCCGCCGCCGCCGCCGATCCGGCGGGCCCCGCCGAGCGCACGGCCTACATCCACCTCGTCGGCATCCACCCCGATCATCGCCGACGCGGCGTCGGCAAGCGCCTCTACGAGGCCTTCATCGAGCAGGCGCGCCTGCGCGGCGCCACGCGGGCGAAGGCGATCACGACGCTCGGCAACGAGGGCTCCGTCCACTTCCACCGCGCGCTCGGCTTCGAGGTGATCGAGGACGCGAATTACGCGGGTCCGGGGCGAGGCCGCCTCGTCTTCGTCCGACACGATCTGCGCGGCGCGAGCCCGAACGAGCAGTAGCCGCGGGGCGCGTCGAGGCGCGGATCCCACGCGCTGCTGGCCCGAGCGCGCCTCGCCGTGTCAAGGTGGGCACGCGCGAGGCGCTTCTCACGCACCTTCACGGAGGCGAGCGAGTGGACGACGAGCGGGCCATGAACCCATCGGATCCCGGTCCGAGCGCGCCCCTCGCGCCCAGCGAGCCGCCCAGCGAGCCGCCCAGCGAGCGCCCGAGCGAGCCGAGCGAGGCTGCGCACGGAGAGCGCCCGAGCGCGCCGACGAGCGCGCGAGCGAGCGGGCCGCGCGAGGACGAGCCCGCGACGCCCAGCGAGCCGCCCAGCGAGCCGCCCGCCGAGCCCGACGCGGGACACGACGACTCGATCGCGCAGGCGATGGCGATGGGCTCGCGCACGGTCAGCGTGCTTCGGGACGCCGGCGCGAGCGCGGCGAGCGCTGTCCAGACGAGCGTCCGACAAGGGATCGACACGGCGCGATCCGGGATCGAGCGGGCGAGCGAGCAGATCGAAGCCGAGAACCGGCGCTGGGAGGAGCGCAAGCGGCGGACGAGGCTGCCCGCGATCGGGACGAGCGAGCCGCTCGCCGACCTCGCGCTGCGCCTCGACCGCCAAGCGGACTTCTTCCGCGAGCTCGCGATCGACGCGCTCCGACCGACGGCCGTGCGACGGGTCGTCGTCGGGCTCGTCGTCGTCCTCGCGCTGACGACGGCGGGCCTCGCGCTCGCGTCGCTCTGGCACGCGTTCCTCGAGGAGGGCGCGATCGACGGGCTGCTCGAGCTGGTCGGGGCGCTCGTCGCGGCGGCGACGGCGACCGCGATCGCCGGCGCGGTCTACGAGCAGCGTCGCGCCTCCCTCGCGCGCGACGCCCTCGCTCGCGCTGAGCACGCGGAGCTCGAGCTCCGGCGCGTCGCGGCGCTCCTCGCGATCGCGAAGGCCGATCGCGGCGCGCTCGTCTCGGCGCTCCGGCACGCGAGCCTCGGCGAGCCGTCGAAGGACGAGCCCGCGCGGCGTTGAGCGCCAGCCCTCGCCCGACGCCGCCCTGCCCTCGCCGCCTTCAGCGGCTCGCTTGGAACGTCCCGCTGAATTCGCTGCCGAGCAGGCGCCCGTCCCACTCGCCCGGCCGAAGGGAATTGGGGCCCGCGATGGGCGAGGTGCCGCGCAGGGTCATCGCGCTGAAGCCGAGCCGCGCCTCGAGGAGATCGTTGATCGCCTCGCGGATGAAGGCGTTGGTCGCGCGGGTGCAGACGCCGAGCACCGTCCCGCGGACCCCCGGATAGTCGATCGACTCGTCGGCGGCGTCGGCGAGGCCGGTGCAGAAGCCGTCCGCGATGCTCGCGAGCGCGTCCTCCACGCCGACCCATCGCCCGTCGGACACCTCGTAGATGACGGTGTCGACGATCCAGAGGACCAGCCGACCGATCGAGAGGCCGACGTCGTGGCGCTCGATGTTGAACTGCCCGCAGGTGGCCGACGCGTTGAACGAGCCGGGCTCGAAGCGCCAGTCGAAGATCTCGGAGACGTCCGCCTCGATCGCCGTCGAGCGGTACATGAAGCGCACGCGGTTCCAGGTGTGCGTGCCGCGGTAGGAGTCGGGCACGCTGCCGCGGGTGAGCGTCATCGTCTCGTCGATGTCCCAGGTCGAGAGCACCGTGTTGAGGTCCGCGATCGCGCGGAACACGGCGGGCGCCCACGGCGGCATGTACTCCTCGACGTAGGGATCGACGAGATCGCAGAGGATGTCCATCGCCCAGCCGGGGAGCCCGAAGTCGACGGCGGTGCAGGTCGTCTCGCCGCCCAGGTAGCGGAACGGCGCCTCGACGGAGTCGAGGAAGTCGCTCAGCCAGTCGGGGAGCGCCTCGCGCACGCGGAGCGTCGACTGCATCGACCACGTCCCCGAGAGGTCTGGGTTCGTGATGTCGCAGACGGTCCGGGCGCGGCAGCGCCCCGCCTCGCAGAGCATGTCGGAGGGGCAGTCGGCGTCCGCGACGCACGCGCCGCTCCCGGGGCCGGGCCCGCACGTGCCGTCGCTCGTGCAGACGAGCCCGATCGGGCAGTCCGTCGTGCTCGAGCATCGGCAGAAGCCGTCGACGCACACGAGCGGAGCGGCGCACTCCGAGGGCGCGGTGCAGGGGACGGGGATGCGGGGATCGGGCGTGCAGCGCCCCGCGATGCAGAGGAAGCCGGCGTCGCAGGCGTCGTCGAATTCGCAGAGCCCGCCGGAGGGCGAGGGCTCGACGCAGACCCCGCCGCGACACTCGCCGGGCGCGGGGCACGGGCTGCAGTCGGTGCCGTCGCCGGGCGGGAGATCCGAGGGCGGCGTGACGGGCGGAGGCGGGAACACGCAGCGCGGGATGCCCATCACCGCGGCGCAGATGGTCCCCGTCGGGCACTCGCCGATCCCCTCACCGCATTCGGGGTCGGGCACCCCGGCGTCGATCGTCATGCCGCTGTCGCGGTCGCGGCGGGTGCCCACGCGCCCCGCCTCGCACCCCTCCGAGACGAGCCCCAGCGCGACCAACGAGGAGACGAGCGCGAGGAGACGCGAGGCGGAAGCGAAGCGAGACGACATGCGGGACCTCCGAAGCGCCCAGCGTATCAGGATACGCGGGCGAGATCAGGGCTCCCCGCACCGCCGGCGCGTCAGCGGCCGCGCGGCGCCTCGGCCGCGGGTCCCGCGCACGCGACGCTCGGCATCGTGAGGCGCGCTCCCCTCCGCGCGCTACAGCCGACTTCGTGATTGGCACACCCGGGATCGAACCGGGGACCCCTACCGTGTCAAGGTAGTGCTCTACCGCTGAGCTATGTGCCAGAGACCGGCGTCCCGAGGACGGTGCCCTGAGGACGTCGAGCGCGAGGGCGCCGTTGGTAGCGCCCGGTCGCGAGGGTGTCAAGGCTCGAGCGGCTCACGGCACGAATCCATCGCCCTGGTTCGTGCTGCTCCTTCCTCGTCGATGGAGCTGCCCAGAGCCCCTCCCACGCCGCGTGAGTCGGCGTGAGCCTCCCATCCGCCGAGGCAGCGTGCCTCTGCGGGGCGGATCACGTCGAGCGAGGCGCGCTCTCAGCGACGTGGCCTCCGCGATCCCGCGCGCGGCCGCGGAGCCCGGCGCGGTGCCGCGCTCGGCGGCTCGAGGGGGGGCGGCGCGGCGCTCTCCCCGCGCGCCGGCTCCTCGTCGTGCGCGCGAGGCGAAGGTGAAGGAGAAGCGCTCGCGCCCTGCTCGTACCAGGGACGATCGGGATCGAGCGCCGGGCCCGACGCGTCGCTCGCGGGCTCGTCGGGCGGCGCCGCCTCGCTCGTCGTCGCCTCGATCGCCTCGGAGGCGCCGTGCCCCTCCGGCTCGCCCGTCGGCGGCGAGGGCGAGGGCGCGGGCTCGACCCAGCGCAGCCCGACCCCAAAGAACGGCGCGGTCATCGTGTAGTCGCCGTTGCCGACGTAGACGACCTCGGCCGGGCTCGGTCGGATCGGGTTCGGCTGCGGGACGCGGCTCGTCCGGACGTTGCGTGGGAAGAGGTGCGCGTACCCGACGAGCGCGTCGACGAAGAGCCCGTCGTACGCGCGGACGGAGGCGCCGATCGCGACGACGAGCTTGTCGCTGTCGATCGTCAGCGCCTGGAGGTACGCGTCGGAGAACGCGCCGTTCTCGTAGTAGCCGCCGCCTCGGAGCTGGATGAGGTCGTCGATCGTGTACTCGGCGCCGAGCCGGACGCTGATCGTGTCGGACATGTAGCGCGGCACGTCGAGCCGGCCGACCTGGTAGTCGAGGAAGCCGAGCGAGTCGGCGATCCACGCCTCGCGCGGGCGGATCGTCACCTCGCGCTGGGTCGACCACGCCTCCCAGACGACGGCCGCCTCGAGCGCGAGGTGCTCGACGGCGTCGAGCTGCACGCCGAGGCGCACGATCCATGGAAAATCGAGGGAGAAGTCGGCGAGCGTCGTCTCGCACGGGTGTCGCCCGCCCGCCTCGCGCTGGGCCGCGATCTCGGCGTTCGAGACGCTCGCGCAGGCCCCCTCGCGGCTGCGCGCGAACGCGCCCTCGAACGCCGCCGCGCTCGGCGGCCGGACGCGAATGTCCGCCGCGCCCGAGAGGACGTAGGGCGTCGTCATCGAGAGCCCGATCCGGACGGGCCCCGGATCCCAGATCACGCCCGCCGTCCCCGTGCCGGTCACGACCGAGCCGAGCGTGAGCTGCGCGACCGAGTCGTACTCGGGATCCTCGGGGAACGTGCAGATCGCGCCGTCGCACGAGGAGAGCGTCGTCCGCGCCGCGAACGAGCCCCAGACGAGCGTGCCGCCGAGCCCGATCGAGAGCTCCGGGATCGGTCGATACGCGATCCCGAGATCGACACCCAGGATGGCGCTGCCTTGCATCGAGAGGAGCGAGTAGCGCTGGGGCGCGGCGCGCTCCTCGCCCGCGACCGTGATCGCCTCGGGCCAGGTGAGGATCACGGCGTTCGGCGCGTGCAGGCCGACCCCGAAGGTGAGGTCGTCGAGCCCGAAGTCGAACGTACCCGCGATCGTCGGGATCGGGATCGGCTCGCTCTCGCCGAGCACGGCCGGCTCACGCCGCCCTCCCCCGTCGATGCGCTCGTAGCGGACCTCGAGGAAGGTGAACGTGAGATCGAACAAGAACTGCTCCCGGCCGCCTCGACCGCTCGAGCCCTCCTCGTAGCCGAGCCCCGCGACGTTCATCACGAGCGCGGAGGGATCGCCCGCCCCCGCGACCATCGCGCCGCCGCGGCCGAGCGTGCGCGTGCCGCGCTCGAGCAGGTGGAAGCCGCCCGCACGCGCCGGCGCGCCGCTCGTCAGCCCGAGGGCGAGGAACGAGGCGACGAGCGCCACGAACCGAGCGGTCCAGGGCGCGCGACGGACGGAGGCGCGGGTCATGGCGCGATCCCCTCCGAGCAGGGCGGATCGACGCAGCGGCTCTCGACCACGTCGTAGAGCCGCTCGAGCCCTCGATCCGGGTCGCGCAGGAGGTCGCGCGCCGCCTCGAGCGCGGCGCGGTAGTCGCGCGCCTCGTAGGCGCCGCCGGCCCCCGGCTCCGCGCGCTCGATCTCGCTCACGACGTCGAGGATGGTCTCGAGGGGCGCCTCGTCTCCGTCGTCGAGCGCGACGAGGTTCGAGAGGAGCCGGGCGAGGACGCGGCGCTCGTCGAGCCGCTGGATCGTCCGGACGAGGTCGAGCGCGTCGTTCGCCACGCTCGCGTCCGTCTCGAGGCCACCCCCCGGAGCGGCGACGCGCTCGCGGACGTCGGGCGCGAGCGCGACCGAGACGGCGCGGAGGATCGCGGCGACGCTCGCGTCGTCGTCGAGGACCTGGAGGAGATCGGCGACGCCGTAGATCGTCGCGAGCTGCGCGTCGTTCTCGCTCCCCGGATCGACGAGGTAGGAGAGGAAGTCGAGGAGCGCGCGGCGCGCCTCGGGGTCGGCGTCGATCCGCTCGAGGAGGTGGAGGATCCCCGCGACGAGCGGCCCACCGAGCGCGCGCTCGGCGTCGGGCGTCATCGCCCGGGCCCAGTCGTCGAGGTCCCCCGCGCGACGGTGCGCCTCGACGCGATCGAGCACGAACGGCACGGCGAGCAAGACGAGCGCGCGCCCCCTTCGGTTCGCGAACCGATACCCGCTCCCGAGCGTGCGCGTGTCGAGGAGCTGGCGGGTGAGCGCGTCGCGCCCTCGGCGCCACGCGGCGCCGCGCTCGGGATCCTCCTCCCACGTCGCGTCCGCGCGCCGGAGCGCGGCGAGGATGAGCTGGAGCGGCGTGACGCCCGTTCGTCGCGATCCGTCGTTCCAGGCGACCTCCGTCGCGCCGTCGCGGAGCGCGAGGCCCGGGCTCGCGCGCGGATCGAGCAGGACCGGGACGAAGTCGGCGAGCACGTCGACGCCGTCGCGGCCGCCCCCCACGTCCATGCGATCGAGGGTCTGGGTCGCGTCGACGAGGTCGTCGATCAGGTTCCCCCAGCCAGGCCCGGTGTCGAAGCCCTCGGCGAGCAGCGGCTCGTAGCTCCGGATGTCCTCTTGGTAGCTGAAGGTCGTCGCCGCCGCGTCCGTGCGCTGCGAGCGCCAGTGCGAGCGGGTCGGCCAGTGCCGATAGATCGTCGTGATCAGGTGACCGAACTGGTAGCGCCCCAGCGGATCGCGGCGGTAGCGCGCGTCGTGGAGCACCTCGAGCAGGGGCGACATCCCCTCGTAGAAGCCGGGCTGCTCCCAGGCGAAGATCGTCCCGCCGTAGGTGTCGATCACGTCGCGCCCGTGCCGATCGCGGACGCGGTCGAAGAGGCAGGCCGCGAACACGTTCGCCTCGTCGCGACAGTCGGGCGCGCCGCGCAGATCGAGCGCCGCGAAGACGAGCCGGTTCAAGGCCTCCGGCGTCGGGTGCCGGGTGAGGCCGTCGATCCCCGAGGCGCGCTCGAGGAGATCGTCGACGTTGAGGATCCCGACGCCGTCGACGAGATCGATGAGGCCGCTCAGCGTCGAGTCGTGGAGCTCGAGTTCGTAGGTGCCGAGGATGGCGTCCACGTACGCCTCGGCGACGTTGTCGATCCGGATGAGCTCGCACTCGCCGTAGCTCCCGACGAGCGGCCACGCGACGTCGATCCCCGCGAGCCGGACGCGCAGCTTCGCGCCCGCCTTGTTGCAGACGCGCACGCCGTCGAGGCCGTCGATGAGCGCGATCGAGCGCTCGAGCAGGCTCTCGTTCCCGCGCACGTCCGGCGCCGAGCGATCGACCGGCTCGTCGAGGGGGAAGCCGAGCGGCGGCCCGTTCACGTCGTGCGGGTCGTAGGTGACGACGTCGCGGTAGCGCATCAGGTCCGCGTAGACGGGCCCGAGCTGGCGCGCGCGATCGTCCCCGAAGGAGCGGAGGATCGCCTCCATCAGTCCGTCTTGCGCGGTGTAGTCCGCGGCGAGGCGCATGAGATCGTCCCAGAAGACGCTCGGCCGCTCGAGGCGCGCGTCGGGGAAGTCGTCGCCCCGTCGAAGGAGGAAGTGCGCCGCGTGGACGACGCCGGCGGCCTCCGACTCGTGCTCCGCGACGAGCCGGCGCGTCAGCTCGAGCGTCGCCGCGGTCTCGGGCCTCGAGAGGAGCGAGGAGAGCGCGTAGAGGGTGTCGAACGCCGCGCCCTCCGACGTCTCGAAGCCGTCGTAGTCGAGGCTCGCGGCGCCGAAGTCGCGCGTCTCACGGGCCTCGGGGCCGAAGGTCGAGGCGAGCCCCATCGAGAGATCGGCGACGACCGGCGTCTCGCCCATGAACCAGGGGAGCGTCTCGCGCACGAGCCCCGCGAGCACCGTGTCGTCCACGTCGAGGTACTCGTAGAGCCGCCGCCCGGTCGCCGCGTCGAGCGCGCGCCCTTGGCCATCGCGCGGGATCGGGCCCTCGTCGCGGACCGGGAACGGCCTCGGGACGTCGAGCCGCGCCCCCGAGGCGTCGACGAAGCGCCCGAGCGCGTCCACGTCCGCGAAGCCGTCGCCGTCCTCGTCGGCGAAGGGGGCCTGGACGAGATCGCCGCTCGGCATCGCGAGGCCGCGCGCGTCGCGGCGGAGCACGTACCGCGGGGTCCCGGTGCCGATGTCCGGATCCGTCGAGAAGAGGAGGTCGCGCGAGACCGCGAGGGTCGACGGCGCCGCGTCGCGTGTGGGCGGGTTCGCCTCGAACGTGGCGAGCGTCAGCGCGAGCGCCGCCGAGAGCGCCTGCCAGTCGTCGTGCGACGCGCCGCCCTCCCCGATGGCCGCGAGCGCGCGAGCCGCGAGGTCGTCGAGGGCCGGGTAGGCGAGCGCGGGCCGCGCGACGCCGAGCGCGAGCCGGAGCGGGCGATAGCCGGTGCGCGTGCCGACGCGCGCGAGCGCCGTCACGAATTCGTCGTCGCGGGCGAGCGCGTCGAGCAGATCGGCGACGAGGCGGGTGTTCCTCGGCAGGCGCTCGATCGGCGGATCGTAGAGCGGGAGGAGGTCCCGCAAGAAGAGCGAGAGGTCGTCCTCGATCGCCTCGGGGAGCACGCGATCGAGCGCGCCGGCGAGCCGCGCGCGGTGCTCGAGCAGGACCCGGAGCCTCGGGGGCGCGTCGTCGGGCGGCGGCACCGCGCCTCGACAGACAGGCTTCCACGCTCGACCGCTCACGTCGCTCGCGTCCGCCTCGCGCGCCATGCGCTCACACGCCACGCGGACGATCTCCTCGCCGAGCGTGCCGCGCGGCGCGGGCCGCCGCGCGTCGTCGAAGCGCGAGCACGCGCCCGACGAGGAGAGCAGGATGAGAACGGACGCAGCGACGACCCACGCTCGGATGTGCGCCATGGCTCCTCTCGGGAGACGCGAGTTCCGCGAGGGAGAGAGCGTATCAGGGGTCGCGAGCGGGCTGGGAGCCCCCCACCGCGAGCCTCGACGGCCCACGGCATCGACGCGCCACTTCGTCGACGTCGCGACGACGCCCGGGCGAGCGCGCCGTCAGGGGCCGGAGCGCTGCCCTTGGAGCGTCTCGAGCAAGGTCATCGCCCCGATGAGCCGGCGCGCCTCGTCCGAGGAGAGATCCGTCTGGAGGTCGATCGCCGCGCCCGCGCGCGCGCCCGTGAGGGCCTCGAGCGGGCGTGCGAGCCCCGCGCCGCGGACGAGGAAGTCGCTCGCGTAGCGTCGCGCGTTGGCGAGCGCCCAGTCGAGCGCCGCCTGCGCCTCCGCCTCCGACTGGAATTCGCCGTGAAAATACACGAAGAGGTGGTGGCTCGCGTCGTCCTCCATCGCGTGGAGGCGATAGCTCGTCGGCGGCGTGGGGTAGCCGGCGCGCCCCGGCATCGGCTCGCTCGAGGAGAGCGTCGCCATCTCCCCAGGCGCGAGCGCGAGCTGGGGCTCGAGGATCGCGTCCGGATCTCCGCCCGCCGCGCGGCGCGCGGCGTGATCCCGCGCCACGGCGACCACGCGCTCGACGTCGTCGCTCGGACAGATCACGGCCTCGTGCGCGGCGGTGAGGACGATCGAGTGCTCGACGGGCAACGCGACCGGGAGCGGCGTGACGGCGAAGCCGCCCACCTCGCGGAAGGCGAGCGGGATCGACCGGGCCACCGACGCCTCGAGCAGGCGCTCGCGCAGCTCGCCCTCGGTGCCGACGTAGCGCAGGACCCCCACGCGCCGATCGGCGTAGATCCCGTCCGCGCCGATGAGCAGCGCGTCGAGCTGGCTCACCGGCCGAACCCCCGTCCCACCGGCGAGGCTCTGCCACGTGGGCGTCGCCAGGATCGTGGACTCGAGCTCGGACGCGATGGGTGAGCGGCGCACGCGCGCCAGGTCGGCGCGCACGAGCACCCGGGCCTCGGCGGGGAGAAACGAGGGAGGCGGGGTCGGCGCGAGCGCCTCCTCGCCGCTCGTCGCCTCGGACGACGCCTCTTCTGGGGCTCGAGCGCTCGACCCGCAGGCCGTCACGAGGAGCGCGGTGAGCATCGAGGCGAGGAGGCGCGGGTCGCGGGGCGTCATGCGAGCAAGCCTAGCGGACGCGATCTCGGCCGGCGACTCGAGGCGAGGCGTCGAGCCTCACGCGACGATCCGACACGACCCGCCGGCTCGCGCGGCGCGTGGTAGACCCCCGCGATGAGTCGCAAGCTCTTCGGCACGGACGGCGTCCGCGGCCTCGCGAACGAAGGCGTGATGACCCCCGAGATCGCGTTCCGCATCGGCGCGGGGATCGTCTACCAGCTCCGCGCACGGACGCAGCACGCGCCGCGCGTCGTCGTCGGCAAGGACACGCGCCTCTCCGGCTACCTGCTCGAGACGGCGCTCTCCGCGGGCGTCTGCACGTGGGGTGGCCACGTCATGCTGAGCGGCCCGATGCCGACCCCCGCGATCGCGCACCTCACGACCTCGATGCGCGCCGACGCGGGTGTCGTCCTGAGCGCGAGCCACAACCCCTTCGCGGACAACGGGATCAAGATCTTCGGGCGCGACGGCTTCAAGCTGCCGGACGAGGCCGAGGAGGAGCTCGAGCGGCTCGTCGAGAGCGACGCGCTCGATCGGGGCCGCCCGACCGGCGCGGACATCGGCACGGCCGAGCGCCTCGACGACGCGCGCGGCCGCTACGTCGCGTTCGTGAAGCAGACGTTCCCGGAGGAGCTCTCGCTCGAGGGGCTCCGCATCGTCGTCGACGCGGCCCACGGCGCCGCCTACCGCGTGGCGCCGGTCGTCTTCGAGGAGCTCGGCGCCAAGGTCTTCCCGATCGGCGTCGAGCCCGACGGAACGAACATCAACGACGGCTGCGGCGCCGTGCACCCGGCCGCGTGCGCCGAGGAGGTCCGGAGGCGCGGCGCGCACCTCGGGATCGCGCTCGACGGCGACGCCGACCGGGTCATCGTCATCGACGAGCGGGGCGACGAGATCGACGGTGACGCCGTGATGGCGCTCTGCGCGACCCGCATGCTCCGCGACCAGCGCCTCCGCAAGAACACGCTCGTCGCGACGGTGATGTCCAACCTCGGCCTCGAGCGCGCGATCGAGGGCGTGGGTGGTCGCCTCGTGCGGACCGCGGTCGGCGATCGCTACGTCGTCGAGGAGATGCGGCGCAGCGGCTACAACCTCGGCGGGGAGCAGTCGGGGCACATGATCTTCCTCGACCACGCGTCGACGGGGGACGGGCTCGTCGCCGCCCTCCAGCTCCTCGCGATGGCCGTGCGCGAGGGGCGGCCGCTCTCCGAGCTGGCGGGCGCCGTCATGACGCGCGTCCCGCAGGTCCTCGTCAACGGCACGCTCCAGGCTCGGCGCCCCCTCGACCAGATGCCGCGCACGTCCCTCGCGATCGCGGCCTCCGAGGCGAAGCTCGGCAAGAGCGGGCGCGTCGTCGTGCGCTGGAGCGGCACCGAGGCGAAGCTCCGCGTCATGGTCGAGGGCGAGAGCGAGGAGCTGATCCGCGCGCTCGCGACGGACATCCTCGAGACGGCGCGGCTCGAGCTCGGGAGCTGACAGCGCGCCTCGCTCGACGCGATGCGCCCCGCGCGGGCATGTCGTCAGTTGCAGCCGCAGCCGCCCCCGCCGCCGGCCGACCCCGCCGAGGCGCCGGCGCCGACGTGCCCCTCCTCCCGCGCCTGGGTCACGCCGCGCACGAGGAAGGCCTCCCCGCCCTCGTCGTCGAGGCGCATCCGCGCCGAGCTCAGCGCCTCGCGCTCGTAGGCGCGGGGCGCCGCGCAGCCAGGCGCGAGCGTCGCGAGGAGGACGCCGATCAGAGCGAGACGTCTGGAGCCCACGTGAACCCCACGATCACCGAGAGCGCGTGGCGCTCGGTCAAGAGGTCGAATTCGGGATACTCGAAGCGGATGCCTTCGACGCGCGCGTCGAGGCGGACCTCGTCGATCGGGACCGCGACGGCGAGAAACAGCGCGTAGCTCCGCATCGGGCCGAGCTCGCGATCCCCGGTCGCGTAGCGCGGCGCCTCGTTCGTCAGGTAGCGATGCCGCCAGAACGACGCGCCGGACTGGAGGTACGCGCGCGCGCCGACGCGCAGGACGAGGTCGCGCGCGGGCTCGACGCGCAGCTCCGTAGAGAGCTCGCCCGAGAAGACGCCCCAGTCATCGCCGTAGCCCCCGACGCGCCCGAGGATCGCGACGCCCGCGCCGAGATCGTGGACGACGTCGATCCCGAGGCGCGCTCTCACGCGGAGCTCCGGGTGCTGCTCCCGCACGACGCCCGTGACGCCGGTGAAGGACCAGATCGGCGCGTCGGGATCGCTCCCATCGCTCCTCGTCGCGCGAAAGTCGCCGAGGCGCACCGTGCGGTAGGGGCTCGCTTGAAAGCCGCTCGTCAGCGCGCCCTCGAGCGAGAGCCGGCCGACGGTCGAGGCGTCGAAGATCCGCGAGAGCGCGGCCGCGAGCTGGAACGTCGCCGCCTCGGCGTGGAGCCGCGGATCGATCACGCTCAGGATGCGAGACCACGAGCCCGACGCGAGCGCGGCGAACGTCCAGAGGCGCTCCTCGCCGAGATCGCGCTGCACGCGGAGCTGTCCCGTGTGCGACTCGTAGTCCGGCTCGACGCCCGCCGCGTACGACGCGCCGAGGACGAGCCCCTCGTCCCCGACGTAGGCGACGTCCGCCATGCCCTGATGCCGCACCTCCTCGACGCGTCGGCTCGCGGACACGACGACGTCGACCGAGGCGGTGGAGATCACGTCGGGCGAGTAGGCGGCCCCGACGCGGACGGGCCCCGCCGCGAGCCTGCCCGCGACGTAGGGCCGGAGCACCTGGGTGTCGTCGTCGTCGACGTAGCCCGCCGTCCGCACCTCGAGGCGCGTGCCGGCGGACTCCCACTGGGCCGCCGCGATCGCGACGGCCAAGAGGCCCGCGGTCACCCCGAGGGCGAGGACGAGGGCGCGGAGCGTCACGGCCTCACTCCGGCGGAGTGCCGACGCCGCCGTTCGCGATGGCGATGCCCTTCGCGCCTGGGATCCCAGGCAGCGTGGCGATCACGGTCTCCGTCTCGGTGTCGATGACGCTGACCGTTCCGTCGTCCTCGTTCGGCACGTAGAGGCGGCCTCCGAAGTAGCGCAGGCCTCGGTGGCCCCGGCCGTCCTCGACGTGGGCGGCGCCGACCGCGATCGTGCGGCTCTCGCCCTCACCCTCGAGGTCGATCACGGTGACGGTCGGCTCGGTGACGTTCGCCACGAACGCGCGATCGCCGACGATCGCCGCCTTGTCCGGGCTCGGCCCCGCGCTCCACGTGCGCACCGTCCCTCCGACGAGATCGAGGCGCGCGATCATCCCGGCTCGGCTCAGGCCACCCCAGGCGTGCTCCCCGGCCTCGTCGGTGTGGAGCCAGCCGCAGCGCCCCGGCAGGGCGATGCGACCCACGACCGTGTGAGGCGTGGCCGCGAAGGGATCGAGGATCTCGACGTTGTTCTCCGCGTCGCCCGAGCAGTTGTAGACCCGCCTCGTGGCGCGCGAGTAGGCGATGCCGTGCGGCGAGGGGCCGACCTCGACGTTCGTCACCAGGCGGCCGTCGGGGTCGAGCACCGTCAGCGTCCCGTCGGTGATGTTGCTGACGTAGACGAACACGAGCGCCCCCTCGGCGTCCGTCACGAACGCCATCTTGTGGTGGCCGTTGCCGGTCAGCGTGCGCGACTCGGCCCCCGTCTCGAGGTCGATGATCGACACGTCGGCGGAGCCGTCGTTGCCGACCCAGATCCGTCGAGCGCCGGGCTCGAGGTACGAGTGCACGGGCCGCGTGCCGACGGGGACGATCCGCACCTCGAGCGTCGCGGCGTCGATCAGCGCGACCTGCGCCGCGTCCGTCGCCAGCGCCCAGAGCGTGCGCCCGTCGGGCGTCGCGTTGAGCTCGCTCGCTCCGGCGCCGACCTCGATCGCGGCGACCTCCTCGAGGCTCGCCGCGTCGAAGACGTGGACGCGGCCATCCCCGCTCCCTGCGACGAAGACGTGCGCCCCGACGAGCGGCTCGTCGATGGGCGGCGGTGAGGAGGGACCGCAGCCCGCGATGCCGACGGCGACGAAGAGGGCGGGGGCGAGGCTGGCGCGGAGCGCGCCCCGCGCATCGAAGAAGCTCTGTCTCATGGTTCCTCCATACTTCGGAGTCCGAAGTGCTCTCGATCGGAGACGCCTCGTGCGTCGCGCGGCGGCGAGCGCCCGGAGCACGCGGTGCCTACGCACGAGGAGCGCGTCGCCCAGCGGGCGCCGTGCGCTACGCCACGGATCGACGAGGCGCGCACCGGCGAGGGTGCCTTCGGTCATGCGCGAGCGTCGCCCTCACTGGAATTCCAGCCGCCAGCGCAGATCGACGCCGATGTTCCCGAACGACGAGGCGCTCGTGAGGTTGTAGTTGTCGTAGCCGGCCTGGACGCTCGTCGTGTCGCTGAGCTGGGCCTCGAGCACCGCGCGAAACTCCCGCGCCTCGCTCAGCCCCGTCGTCGCCGAGAGCCGGACGCGGTCCGAGATGCGCTTGCCGATCGACACCTGCGGCTCGGTGCGCCCCGTGCGGACCGAGTACGCGCTCGAGAGCCGGAAGTCGTCGATGACGGGCACCGCCCGGCGCACCTCGCGATCGATACCCGTCACGGACGCGACCGCCTCGAGGGCGAGCGTGCTCGTGAGGTCGCCGCCCTGGAGCGCCTCCAGCTCGGAGCGCGTGAGCCCCACGGTGAGCAGGAGCAGGATGTCCTCCTGGGGGAGATCGGGGTCGCTCCGCGTCGCGATCGTGAAGGCGTCCGTCGTCCCGCTCGCGTCGAGGAGGATGCGCCAGCTCTGCGAGCTGAGATCGCCCGATCGCCGGATGTCGGTCGAGGCGTGGACGTCGAAGCGCGCCGAGACGCGGGACTCGTCGTCGAACGTGAGCGCGCCGCCCGCGCGCAGATCGAACGCCGTGTTCCGGAAGAACACGCGCCCTCGCGCGAAGCGGAGATCCCCCACCGCGCCATAGCGCTGGTTCGTGCCCGTGAGCCGGAAGGGGCGCTCCCCGTCCTCGATGGAGAGCTCGGCGTCGATGAGGTTGTTGCGCAGGACGAAGGGGCGCTCCTGCCGGATCCGGAGGTCGAGCGCGACCCAGTCGCGATCGGGGTCGTAGCGGTCCACCTCCGTGCGCTGCGTGCGGGACAGGTCGCCGAGCGTCGTGCCGAGATCGATGTTCCTCGTGTACTCGAGGCGCGCGACCCGCACCTCGCCGCTCAGGGTCGGCAGCCGCTCCCCGCGCGTCCACGCGAGCCGCGAGTCGGTCCCGAGCGTGACATCGAGGCCCTCCGCGGGGGTGAACGACAGGCCGCGCGCGCGGATCTGGAGCGCGTAGTGGTCGATGGAGCGCTGGCCGAGCACGATCTCGCCGCTGACGCCGACCCGCCCACCCGCGAGCCGCGCCGCGATCTCCTCGACGATGACCCGACGCGCGCTGAAGGTGGCGTGCCCCCCGAGCTCCGTGATCGGCTCGCGCAGCGACGCGAGCCGGAGCGAGGCGTGCTCGAGGCGCGCCTCCCCGTAGTACTCCGGATCGGCGAGCGGCCCCGTGAGGGCGAGCCGCAGCTCGGCGGCCCCCGTCGCCTCGTGGATGAGCGGCGAGATCCGGGGCAGCGTGGAGAGATCGAGCGACGCGGTCACCTCGAGCCCGAGGCCCTCGGCGAGCGACACGTCCCCCTCGAGCGCGATCCGGAGCCCCGGCCCGCGCAGCCGCGCCTCGACGATCTGCGCGACGCCTCGATCGACGCGGACCAGGATCGGGCCCGCGTTCTCGACGCGCAGATCTCCGCGTGAGAGCGCGAGCGTCGCGACGCGGACGACGCCGCGCAGCGACGCCGGCTCGAGCAGCCCCCCGTCGTCGACGCGCACGACGGCGCGCACCACGCCGTGCGTCTCCGCCTCGGTCACGAGCTCGTCCCGGACGCTCGGGAGAAAGCGCGTGACGTCGAGGTCGTCGATCCGCAGCTTGCCGCGCAGCGGGTAGCTCGACTGCCGACCGACCGCGAGGTCGAAGCCGACCGCCCCGTCGAGGAGCGAGCCGCAGACGATGAACGCGCTCGGGCGCTCGAGCGCGCGCATCGGGCCATCGACCGTGTGGATCGGCGGATCCTCGGGCCAGCTGGCGTTCGCGAGGCCGCGCCGCGCGAGCGGACACGCCTCGCCCGCGGGGATCTGCCCGTCGCGGAAGCCTCGCGCCGCCTGCACCCACGGATCGTCGTCCCACGTCATGCGGACGTAGGCGCGCCCGTCGCCCAGGGTCCGCCCCGCGTAGACGACGTCGAAGATGCCCACGTCCGCGTCGACGATCATCCGATCGGCGGTGCCCGAGACCTGCGCGACGACGCCGGCGACCCCGTCGAGCGAGGCGAACCGGTCCCCGACGCCCTCGAGATCCCGCAGCGCCAGCCGATCGGCGCTCACCGTCATGGCGAGCACGCCCTCGCGCTGCATCGAGCCGACGATCGTCACGAGCCCCTCGCCCTTGCGGAGCTCGGCGTGATCGATCGTGAGGACGGCGCCGCGGTAGCTCCGCGACCAGTCGAACCACTCGAAGCGGCCCTCGACGACGCCGTCCTCGAACGCGTAGCCGTTCAACGTCACGGTCTGGATCGCGAGCGCGAGGTCCGCGCGCAGCGTGCCGGTGGGCGCGTCACCCGGGTACCCGTTGGTGTAGGAGAAGGGCGCCGATCCGCGGAGGATCCCTTGATACGGGAGGAAGCGCTCGTCCGTCTCGAAGTGAAAGACGTGGTAGAAGTCCGCGAGCGTCATGCGCTCGAAGCCGAGCCGGCCACGCATCGCGAAGCGGCCGCCGTGGAAGTCGAGGTAGAGGTCGTCGGCGCTGTAGCGGCTGTCGTGCTTGACGAGCGTCATGTGGGGGAAGGTCACCCCCTGTCCGTCGCGATCGATGACGGCGTCGCTGTCGACGTCCCCGAGCCGGAAGTCGCCGAATTCGAAGCCCGCGAGGCGGACGTGGCCCGTGACGGTCGGATCCTGGAAGGTCCCGTGGATGTGGCACGTCGCCTCGCCGATCCCGGCGAGCGCGAAGCCGTCGAGCGGCGAGATGTCGGCGACGTCCGCGGCCGTCCGCGCCTCCACGCGGAGCTCGTTGTGGAAGCCGAGCAGGACGTCGCCGAAGATGCGGCTGTTCGGCAGCTCGGCGACGAGGTTCTCGAAGCGCAGGCCGTCCGGTCGGAACGCCCAGCGCCCCGTGAAGTGCCCTCGCGAGATCGCGATGACCTCGCGCACCGGTCGCGCGAGGTAGCCATCCTTCGCGACGACGAAGTCGTGCGTCCGCAGATCGATCGGGCCGGAGATGTCGAGGTGCTCGAGATCGGCGAGCGAGCCGGACAGGTGGAGCTCACCGTCGAAGATCCACTCGACGAGCGAATTGTCGGAGACCTGGAATTGCGCCATCAGCGCGCCGAAGGAGAGCCCGTCGGGGCGCGCGACGGCGACGAGCGGGAGCTCGGGCCCGAGGCCGAGGGACGCCTCGAGGCGAACGTGCCCGCCGCCACGCTCGAGGTCGACGACGCCGCTCGTGACGCGCACGCGCTCGGGCGTCGCGTCGAGCTCGAGGTGGACCCGCTCGCCGAGCCCGAACTGCTCGATCCGCGCGCCGTCGAGCTCGACCGTCCCCGTCGCCGCCGCGACCCCCTCGCGCGGCGCGACGCGCAGATCGAGCCGCGCGCGCCCCGCCAGGCGGGGGAGCGCCACCGGCAGATCGAGCGAGGCGAGCTGGGCGACGTCGTAGGCGAGCCGCACCCGCCCTCGGACCGACGCGAGCTCCTCGAGCGTCCGCGGGACCGGGAGCGGCAGCGACGCGTCGTCCACCTCGAGCGCGAGCGTCTCGGCCGAGAGGAGCGCGTGCTCGATGGCGACGTGGTCCGGGCTCACGCTCACCTCGGCGAGGAGGCGATCGATCGGGTGGCGACGCCCGCCGCGCACGAGCTCGCCGCCATCGCTCGACGCCGAGACGACGATGACGTGGCCCGCCTCGCCCCGCACCTCCGCGTCGACGCCCACGAGCTCCGCGGACGCCTCGGGCGCGCCATCGACGCTCAGCGTCGAGTCCCGTACGACGAGCCGTCGGAACGGCAGGGTCGGCGGCCCGCCGTCCCCCGCGTCGATCCGCGGGAGGTTCCGGACTCCGTCCTCGCGGACGATGAGGTGGACGCTCGCTCGATCGAGCTCGATCGACGCGATCTCGACGCGGCCGTGCAGGAGCGAGGCGATCGACGGCGCGACCCGGATGCTGGCGGCGTCCGCCAGGCGGCCATAGACGGGATCGTCGAGCGCCACGTCGCGCGCGACGAGGCCGAACGGCACGAGCTCGAGCGTGACGTGACCGAGCGCCGCGCGCAGCCCGAGCTCGTCGCGGATCGCGCGGATCGCGAGGCCGCGCAGGCGCTCGTGCGCGTCGGACGAGCGCACGATGGCCACCGCGACGACGGGGATCCCCAGGGCGAAGATCGCGAGGATCACCGCCCAGCGACGAAAGCGGAGCCACGCCCGCGTGTGTCGCCGTTTCTTCTCGGTCACTGGGACGAGTCAAGGTAGCAGGACGGCGGGCGGCCCGCCCCAAACGGGCGGGACCGCGGGGCAGGACGGTGGGCGGGACCGCGGGTGGGACGGCCGACGCACGCGCTCGGATCGCGTCGCTCCGCTCCGCGCGCGGCGCGAGCACGCGCCGAGGCGAGGTGCTAGGTAGCCGCGGCCATGATCCCCGGCCATCTCAAGCGGCGGACCTTCGCGATCATCGCGCACCCGGACGCAGGTAAGACGACGCTCACCGAGAAGCTCCTCCTCTACGGAGGCGCGATCCACACGGCGGGCGCCGTCAAGGCGCGTCGGGCGCAGCGCGCGGCGACGAGCGACTGGATGGAGCTCGAGAAGAAGCGCGGCATCTCGGTCACGAGCTCCGTCCTCCAATTCGAGCACGCGGGCATCGTCTTCAACCTCCTCGACACCCCCGGCCACCAAGACTTCTCGGAGGACACCTACCGCACGCTGATGGCGGCGGACTGCGCGGTCATGCTCATCGACGCGGCGCGCGGCGTCGAGGAGCAGACGAAGAAGCTCTTTCACGTGTGTCGGATGCGCGGCACGCCAATCGTCACGTTCGTGAACAAGCTCGATCGCCCGGCGCGCGATCCCTTCGAGCTGATGCGCGACGTCGAGGAGACGCTCGGCATGAAGACGGTGCCGCGCACGTGGCCGATCGGCTCCGGGGACCTGTTCAAGGGCGTCTACGACCTCGATCGCGCGAGCGTGCTCACCTTCGATCGCACGGCGAAGAACGCCTCGCCCGTGCCGATGCAGCTCCGCGACATCGACGACCCGCAGATCGACGCGCTCGCCGGCCCCGAGCTGGCGAGGAGCCTGCGCGACGAGGTGGAGCTCCTCGTCGGCGCGGGGGACGCCTTCGATCACGGCGCCTTCCTGCGCGGCGACATCTCGCCCGTCTTCTTCGGCAGCGCGCTCACGAATTTCGGCGTCGAGCCCTTCCTCGAGGCCTTCGCCGATCTCTGCCCGCCGCCCTCGGCGCGCGAGACCTCGATCGGGCGCCTCGAGCCGAGCGACCCGCGCTTCTCGGCGTTCGTCTTCAAGGTGCAGGCGAACATGGATCCGAGCCACCGCGACCGGATCGCCTTCATGCGCATCTGCTCCGGTAAGTTCGAGAGCGGCATGCGCGTGCACCACTACCGACTCGGCAAGGAGCTCCGCCTCGCGCGCGCCGAGCAGCTCTTCGCGCAGGAGCGGCAGACGATCCACGAGGCGTGGGCGGGTGACGTGGTCGGGCTCCACGATCCAGGCCTCTTTCGCATCGGCGACACGCTCTCGACGGGGACGCCCCTCACCTTCGACTCGGTGCCGCGCTTCTCGCCCGAGCACTTCGCGCGCGCGACGCTGCTCGACCCGATGAAGCGCAAGCAGATGCAGAAGGGGATCGACGAGCTCTCCGAGGAAGGCACGGTTCAGCTCTTCTTCCAGCCGGGGCGCGAGAAGGACCCGATCCTCGGCGTCGTCGGGCAGCTCCAATTCGACGTCCTCGCCTACCGCCTCGAGCACGAGTACGGCGCGAAGGTGGCGCTCGATCGCCTCCCCTTCGGCTTCGCGCGCTGGGTCGAGGGCGCGAGGGACTGCGCCGAGCTCGAGGCGCGACGGATCCCCCTCGCCGTGACGGACCTCGATGGGCACCCCGTCGCGCTCGTCCAGACCGAGTGGGACGTGCGCAGGCTCGAGCGCGACAACGACGCCTGGCGCTTCCACGAGACCGCGCCGCTCCACGCCGGCGCGTCCGCGCCCTAGCGAGCGGGGCGTCGCGGGACGAGGTGAGCTCACGCTCACCCGCGCGGCTATTGCACCTCGACCGCGCCAGACCGGAGCAGCGACGAGACCGGCGGGACGAGGCTCGTGACGAGCGGCGCGCCGCCCGTCCGGTCTCGGACGGCGACGCAGCCCGCGCCCCCGCCACCGCCGCCGCCGTTGGCGCCGTCCTCGCCCGCGAGCCCGCGCGCGGCGTCGGCGCCCTCGCCCCCCGCCCCATCGCCGCCTGCGCCGCCGACGTACAGGGCTCCCATGCACTCCCGCCCCGCTCGCCCTCCGGCCGGTCGCTCGACGCGATCATCGTACGAGCTTCCGTCCTCACCCTCGCGGACCCCGTCGGGTAGGCCCGTCACGTTGCAGCTCCCGGCGCCACCTCCGCCGCCGCGCACATCGAGCGTCGAGGCAGCGACCGCGACCTCGTAGGCCTCGAGGAGAATGACTCCACCGCTCCCGCCGCCGCCGCCACCACCACCACCCCCCGAGCTGGCGCGGTACCCGCGCCCGCCACCTCCTCCGACCACCGCGATCCGCGCGTCCACGTCGATCCGCCCGCGCAGCGAGGTGATCTGGATCGCGCCTCCACCGAGCCCCCCCGCGCCACCGCTCACGTCCCGTCGGCTGCCGCTGCCTCCGGGTGCCCCTCCTCGAAGTCGCGCCGAGGGGTCGGCGCCGCCGATCCCCGCTCCACCCGCGCCGCCGAGCGGCGACCTCCCGCCGCCTCGACCGCCGTCGCCGCAGAAGGCTCCCCCGCCGCCGCCCCCGTCGTTGCTGCCCCCCGCGCCCCCGTCTCGACCCGCGCGAACCCCGGAGCCGATGCCCTCAGCCGACCGCGACGCGGGGCGGATCCGGATCGGCGCCGCGATCCGGACGTCTCCCCGCGAGAGGATGAGGAGGGGCCGCGCCCCGCGCACGTCGATCGGCGTGCGACCCTCCCAGCGGATCGACTCGACGCGAAAGACGCAGACGTCGTCGGAGCCTCGGCTCATCCCCGCGTCCGCGCACGCGTCGGTGTCGATGACCGTCACGCCGGACGAGGGCGGCGCCCAGCTCCCCGCGAGATCGTCCGCCGTCGCGTGCGACGGCACGACCTCGAGGCAGTGCGGCGCTCCGCCGTCGCCGCCACCGCTCTCCCCACAGCCCGGCAAGCCGCACGTCTCGATCGTCGACCAGCCGCTCGCCATGCACGCCTCGAGGGCGCCGCCGCTACATCGGCGCGCGCCGAGCGCGCACGAGGGCGTCGCGTCGTTGCCCGGCCCGCCGTCCAGCGGGACCTCCACAGCCACGCACCCTCGGCCCGAGACGCAGCGCTCGCCCTCGGGGCACGCGCCCTCGCGCGGCAGCTCGAGGCACGCCCCCTCGACGCAGGAGGGCTCCATGCACGAGGTCGTCGAGGGCGCGCAGGGGCGCGACGCGTCGCAGAGCGGCTCGAGGCAGGGGGCGGCGCCTTCTCGGTCGCACTCGGGGTTCACGCATCGCCCGCCGGAGCACTCCACCGCGTCGGGATCCCCGCCCGGCGGGGGACACGTGACGTCCAAGCACGAGCGCATGAGCGTGATGGTCACGAGGTGACGTCCGGTCACGTTGACCACGCGCGAGCGGCTGACCGTCCGCGAGCCCACGTGCAGCGTGACGGTGACCCGCCGCGGTCCCGGCACGAGGTTCGAGCGCTCGAAGACGCGGCCGGGGCGCGCGAACGCGTCCGCCGTCGAGACGCTCGTGTGGATCGTCGGCAGGCCCTCCACGTCGACGTCGAGGGTCCGAAAGTCCACGCCCGGCGCGAAGTCGGTCTGGAGATCGACGGCCAAGAGCGTCTCGGGGGCACACCCCGAGGCGAGGAGCAGAAGGAGAAGGGGCCACGCTCCCGCGCCCGTCGGGCAAGCTCGGTTCCTCGTCATGCGCATCGAGCGTAAGCGGATTCGGCCGCGCTCGACAGCCCGACGACGGGGCGACCGATCGCGGCGTCCCGCGCGCGTCGCTCCGCGCTGCTCAGCGGATCTCGACGGTGCTCGATCCGATCAAGGAGGACACCGGAGGGACGAGATGCGCGCCGTCTCGCGGGCTGCCCGGCTGGTCTCGGATGAAGACGCAGCCCGCGCCGCCGCCGCCGCCACCACCGTTCGCGTCCACGTCCGCCCCCGGTTGGCCGTTCGCGGCGTCCGCGGCTTCGCTGCCCGAGCTCGCGCCGCCGCTCCCTCCGGGGAACGCGGGGCGCGCGCCGCAGGAGCCCGCGGCGCCCCCCGACGCTCGCCCGATCGAGTCGTCTTCGGGCGACCCTCCGTCGGCCCCACCCGCGCTGACGGACGAGCTGCCGCCGCCGCCGCTGCTGCAGCCGCCGCCGCCACCGCCGGCGCCTCGTACGTCGAGCGCGCCCGCGGTCGCCACGTCCACCCGGAACGCCTCGAGGAAGATCGCGCCGCCGCTGCCCCCGCCGCCACCGGCGCCGACGGCCGCTGCCCCCGAGGTCGCGACTTGGCCGCCACCACCGCCGCCGCCCACGGCTGAGATCGGCGCGCCGAGCGTGATGGCGCCACGCAGCGAGGTGATCTGGATCGCGCCTCCCCCGAGCCCTCGGGCGCCGCCCACCCCCACCCGCGCGGTGGGGCTGCCCATGCCGCCGGCCGCGCCGCCGCGGAGCGAGGTCAGCAGCTCGCTCGGCGAGGCCGTGGCGCCCGGCGCGCCTCCGGTGGTCGTGCTCCCTCCGTTGCCGCCGCGCCCGCCCGCCCCGCAGAAGCTGCCGCCACCGCCACCGCCATCGTCCGACCGGTTGGCGCTGCCGTTACGCCCGGTGCGTGCGTCCGACTCGGGCGCCGGGCCGCTCGCGCGGGGCTTCACGATGATCCGCCCGGCGATCGTGACGTCGCCCCTCGCGACGATGACGAGCGGGCGCGCGCCCGTGACATCGATCTTCGATCCGGCATCGACCCGGAGCGACGCGACGCGGTAGACGCACACGTCGCCGACACCGGGACTCATCCCCTCCCCCGAGCACGCGTCCGTGTCGATCATCATCGAGCCCGCCACCTCGCCCGCCCAGCTCCCCTCGAGGTCGCGTGACATGAGGTGCGACGGGACCACCTCGAGGCAGTGAGCGGTGGGCCCGCCGCCATCGCCGCAGCCCGGCAGGCCGCACGTGTCGGTCGTCGACCAGCCGCTCGCCCCACACTCCTCGAGATCGGCGCCGCTGCATCGGCGCGTGCCGAGCACGCAAGGCGGCGCCGCGTCGTCGCTCGAGGCCGCGTCGATGGGGGCCGCGTCGCTCGGGCCTCCCGTGTCCGAGGGCGGACCGACGTCCACCGACGCGTCGGTGGCGGCGTCCTCGCGTGCCCCGGCGTCGAGCCACGCGGCGTCGGTCATCCCAGGAGGAGCCTCGATGGGGCCCCGATCGACGAGACACCCTCCGACGAGACCGAACGCCGCGACGAGCGCGATGCGTCGTGCGAGACAAGGCAGCCTGCTCATAAGGCCATTCTACACGGCGAGGCGCGCCGTCAGTAGTACCAAGGCACCTTCGACCAGGAGGGCTCGCGCTTCTCGAGGAACGCGTCGCGCCCCTCGCGCGCCTCGTCCGTGCCGTAGGCGAGCCGCGTCGCCTCGCCCGCGAAGAGCTGCTGACCGACGAGCCCATCGTCCGCGAGGTTGAAGGCGTACTTCAGCATCCGGATGGCGGTGGGGCTCTTCGCGAGGATCTTGCGCGCCCACGCGAGCCCGACCTCCTCGAGCGCCTCGTGCGGCACCGAGGCGTTGACGGCGCCCATCTGGAACGCCTCGTCCGCGCTGTACGCGTCGCCGAGGAAGAAGATCTCCCGCGCGCGCTTCTGCCCCGTCATGCGCGCCAGGTACGCCGAGCCGTAGCCGCCATCGAAGCTCGCCACGTCCGCGTCGGTCTGCTTGAAGCGCGCGTGCTCGCGGCTCGCGATCGTCAGGTCGCAGACGACGTGGAGGCTGTGCCCGCCGCCCGCCGCCCAGCCCGGGACGAGCGCGATCACGACCTTCGGCATGAAGCGGATGAGCCGCTGCACCTCGAGGATGTGCAGGCGCCCGAGCCTCGCCGGATCGGGCGCGCCGCCCTCGCCCTCGTAGCGGTAGCCGTGCGCGCCGCGGATGCGCTGGTCGCCGCCCGAGCAGAAGGCCCAGCCGCCGTCCTTCTCGCTCGGCCCGTTCCCCGTGAGGAGCACCACGCCGACGTCGCTCCACGTCCGCGTGTGATCGAGCACGCGGTAGAGTTCGTCGACGGTGTGCGGGCGGAACGCGTTGCGCACCTCGGGGCGGTCGAACGCGACGCGCACGACGCCGAGGCTCGCGTGCCGGTGGTAGGTGAGGTCGGTCAGCGAGAACCCCTCGACGGGCCGCCACGCGGCGGCGTCGAAGAGCGGCGAGATCGGGCGCGTCATGGGCGCGCTTGTGGATCGTGATAGACCCTCGCGCCATGACGCGACACAGCCTCGGCCCCCCCGGACAAGACGAGCTCGGCTGGACCCTCGATCGCCACATCCTCGAGCGCCAGCGCAAGGTGCCCGGCGCGAGCGGCGACTTCTCCGGCCTCTTCCAGTCCATCGCGGTCGCGGGCCGCGTCATCGCGAGCCGCGTGCGCAAGGCGGGCCTCGCCGACGTGCTCGGCGCGACGGGCGCGACGAACGTGCAGGGCGAGACGGTGCAGAAGCTCGACGTGCTCGCGAACCGCGCGATGATCCGCTGCGTCGAGGCGACGGGCCACGTCTGCGTGATGGCGAGCGAGGAGAACGACGAGATCATCCCGATCCCTCCGCAGTACCCCGCCGGCAAGTACGTCCTCATGTTCGACCCGCTCGACGGCAGCTCGAACATCGACGTCAACATCTCGATCGGCACGATCTTCTCGATCCACCGCCGCGTCACGGAGGGCGGCCCGGGCACGCTCCGAGACTGCCTGCAGCGCGGCACCGAGCAGGTCGCCGCGGGCTACATCCTCTACGGCTCGAGCACGATGCTCGTCTACACCACGGGCGACGGCGTCCACGGCTTCACCCTCGATCCGATGGTCGGCGAATTCTTCCTCTCGCACGAGAACATCCGCATCCCCGCGACGGCGCCGACGTACTCGATCAACGAGGGCAACCGGAGCAAGTGGTCCCCCGGCGTCACGAGGTGGATCGACACGCTGAAGACGAAGGACGCCCCCTACGGCAAGCCCTACGGCATGCGCTACGTCGGCACCCTCGTCGCCGACTTCCACCGCACGCTCTTGCGCGGCGGGATCTTCGCCTACCCCGCCACGACGGACGCGCCCGAGGGCAAGCTCCGCCTGCTCTACGAGGGCGCGCCGATGGCCTTCATCGCCGAGGCCGCGGGCGGCGCCGCCTCGGACGGGAGCCGGCGCATCCTCGACATCGAGCCGACGAAGCTCCACCAGCGCGTCCCGCTCTTCATCGGCTCGAAGGAGGACGTCGCCCTCGCCGAGCGCTACGTCCAGGCCGGCTAGCCCCCGGATCGCGCCCTCGGCGCAAAAGGTCACGACGGACCTTTCCTCGTCGGGCCTCGCGTGGGAACCTCGGCCCCATGCGTAAGCCCTTCCTCTTCGCGCTCGCCTGCTCGAGCCTGCTCATCGCCCCCACGGCGCTCGCCGACACGACGCCCCAGACGCTGCCGTTCTCGCAGGATTGGAGCGACACTGGCCTGATCACGCGCGACAACGACTGGTCTGGCGTACCCGGAATCACCGGCTATCGCGGGACGGGCCTGAGCGGTGGCACGTCGCGCGATCCCCGCGCGGTCGTCGCGCCGCCCGGTGCGACGGACGTGTGGGTCTCCGCCAACAAGGCCGGCCCCGATAGCTTCGCGACAGGCGGGCCGACGGAGTTCGATCGCGGGCCGACCCCGGTGAACCCCGTCGTGGCGCTCGCGGGCTCGAGCTCCGCGCCCGCGCCTCAGCTCGTCTTCTTCCTCGACACCCGCGGGCGACGGGACATCACCTTCTCCTGCCTGCTCCGCGATCTCGAGGGCGCGGACGGAGACGACGCGGTTCAGCCGATCGCGCTCCAGTACCGCGTCGGCTCGAGCGGCAACTTCACGAACATCCCGGGCGCCTACGTCGCCGACGCCACGAGCGGGCCGACGGCCACCCCGCTGACCACGCCCTTCTCCGCGACGCTGCCCTCGGCGGCGGACGACCAGGCGCACGTCGAGATCCGCATCTTGACCGTGGACGCGATGGGGACCGACGAGTGGGTCGGCATCGACGACATCTCGATCACCGGGACGCCGATCATCAGCCCGACGATGGACGCAGGTGTGCCCGTTGACGCGCACGTCATGCCCGATGCCTACGTCGTCCCCGACGCCTTCGTCGTGCCCGACGCCTTCGTCGTGCCGGACGCGCACGTCTCCACCCCCGACGCCTGGGTCGCGCCGCCCGACGCGCACGTCATCCCCGACGCCTGGGTCGCGCCCGACGCGCACGTCTCCACCCCCGACGCCTGGGTCGCGCCGCCCGACGCGCACGTCTCCACCTCCGACGCGTCGGTCGCGTCCGACGCGTACATCGTCCCCGACGCATACGTCGCGCCGCCGGACGCGTGGGCCGCCAGCGACGCGAGCGTGAGCGACGAGGACGCGAGCGCGAGCGACGCGGGCGCGAGCGACGAGGACGCGGGCGCGAGCGACGAGGACGCGGGCGTGAGCGACGAGGACGCGGCCGTGAGCGGCGAGGACGCGGGCGTGCCGATCGGCGTCGACGCGGGCGCCGGTCGCCCCGACGCGAGCATCGACGTCGGCACCGGCCTCGACGCTGGCACGGTCACGCCGGAGGAGCCTCGCTCGGACTGCTCCTGCAGCGTGCCCTCGTCACACGACCCGCGCGGGCTCTGGCTCGCGATGAGCGTGCTCGGCCTCGCGCTCGCGGGCCTGCGCCGCGGCCGTCGCCGCTGAGCGGCGTCCTCGCGATCCAGCCCCCCCTCGAAGAGCGCGGCGCGCCGAGCCGCGCTCTTCGCACCCTGCACCGAGGCGGACAGCGAGCGAGCATGAGCCCCGCGAAGAAGACCTCCGCGAAGAAGACCTCCGCGAAGAAGACCTCCGCGAAGAAGACCTCCGCGAAGAAGACCTCCGCGAAGAAGGCCCCCGCGCGGCGCGTCGAGGATCCCGCGGCGCGGCGAGCGGCGGCGCGGGCGCGTCGCGCGCGGCGGGCGGCGGAGCCGGGCCTGCCTCCCGGCGAGATGCTCACGATGGAGGTCGAGCTCCCCGTCACGCCCGATCGCCTCTACGACGCCTGGCTCGACCCCGCGCGCTACGCGGCGATGACGGGGGAGCGCGCGAGCGGCGAGGCGGCCGTCGGGGCGACGTTCACGACGCACGGCGGGGAGGCGAGCGGCGTCTACCTCGAGCTCTTCCCGAAGGAGCGCATCGTCATGTCGTTTCGCACGAAGGGCTTCGGCGACGCGCCCGACTCGCTGCTCGATCTCTTGATGAGCCCCGCCGAGGTCGACGGCACGCCCGGCACCCGCCTCTTCCTCATCCACTCGAGCCTGCCCGCCCAAGGGGCCTCGACGTACGCGTCCTTCTGGGCCGAGCGCGCGTTCGCTCCGATGAGCGCGTTCTTCGCGGCGCGCGCTCCTGAGCGCAGGTGAGATCGCACTTGATCTCCCGCGCGGCCCGGCTAGTCTTCGCGCCCTCTCGGTGGCCGTAGCTCAGTTGGTAGAGCACTGGATTGTGGCTCCGGTTGTCGCGGGTTCGAGCCCCGTCGGTCACCCTCCGAGCGTGCGAGATCGATCATGCGTGCGCTCCCTGCATCGAGGAACGGTTCGTTGACAAGAGAGCGCAGCGCGCTAACAAAAACGAGTCCCTCGCCGGTCGCTCGTTCGAGGTCTCCCGGCTCGCTCGGGCGGCCGAGGGCGGCGCACGGCGCGGTGAGCGCCCGTAGCTCAGCTGGATAGAGCGTCGGACTTCGGATCCGATGGTCGGGAGTTCGAATCTCTCCGGGCGTGCTCGTTCTTCCCTGGTTTCGCTTGGTTCAGCGGCTTGGCTTGGTTGGGTTCGCGTTCACGGGTCATTAGCTCAATTGGTAGAGCAGCGGACTCTTAATCCGTTGGCTCTCGGTTCAAGTCCGAGATGACCCACGCTCGAAGCGCCCCGGATCCCACGGTGGATCCGGGGCGCTTCTCTTCGTCGCGGCGCCGATCCTCGTCGCGACGTCGTCCAGAGCGATCAGCGCGGGCGGCCGCGGCGCGTGGCACCCTCGGCCGAGAGCGTCGAGGGCGCCTCGGGGACGACGACCTCGAAGCGCGCCCCGCCCGCCTCGCGACGCGAGACGTCGATCGTGCCCGACTGCTGCCGCACGATCCCGGCGGCGACGAAGAGGCCGAGGCCCGTTCCGTCGCTGCTCTCCTTGGTGGTGAAGAAGGGCTCGAAGATCTCGCCCCGCACGTGCTCGGGGACGCCCTCCCCTTCGTCCTCGACGACGAGGTGGATGGCGCGCTCCTCGGTCGAGACGCGCACGCGGACGCGGCCCTCGCGTGGCGACGCCTGGATCGCGTTCATCACGAGGTTGATCAGCACCTGGCGCAGGGTCCCCGCCTCGAGCGAGAGCTGACCCGACGCCCTCGAGACGTCGAGCTCGAGCCGCACCCCCTCGGCGCGCGCGAGCGGCTCGAGCAGCGCGATCGTCTCCCTGGCCCACGCCTCGACGACGACGTCCGAGAGCTCGCGCACGTCCCGCCGCGAGACGTCGAGCATGCGGCGGATGATCGCGCTCACGCGATCGACCTCTCCCATCACGATCCGCGCGAGCTCCTCGACGCGCGCGGAGGGGAGCTCTCCGAGCGTGAGCTGCTGGGCGCGGGCGCGAGCGATCGCGAGCGGCGTCCCGACCTCGTGGGCGACCGCGGACGCCATCTCGCCGACGGCGCGCAGGCGGTCGGCGTGCTGCAAGCGCTCGAGGGCCTTCGCGCGCGCCTGGGCCTCGCGCTCCGCGAGCGCGCGCGTCGACTCGAGCCGCTCCGCCATCGCGTCCATCTCGCGCGCCAGATCCCCGAGCTCGTCCCTCGTGACCGAGGCGACGCGCGCCGAGAGGTCGCCCTGCCCAACGCGGCGAGCGTGGTCGCGCAAGCGCGCGATCGGCCGTCCGACGAGCGTGTGCCCGAAGCCGAGGAGCGCCACGAGACACGCGACGAGGAGCGCCAGCGTCGTGAGCAGCGTCCGCGCCACCGTCGCGTGGACGCGCTCGTCCTCGCTCGCGAGCGCCTCGAAGACCTCGATCACGCTCGCGCCCATGGGCGACTCGACGCCGATGTAGGTGACGATCCCGGGCTCGCCGTCCACCTCCGCCTCGAACGAATGTGCGTGGCGCGCGTCGATGTGCGCGAGCTCGACGTCCGCGCGCGCCGGCCGGTCCTCGGGCGTGCGGAGCCACCGGATCCGCACCTGGTGCTCGCGCGCGCTCACCGCGGAGACGAGCTCGTTCGCGCGCTCGAGATCCTCGCGCTCGAGCAAGAGCTCGACGCCCGTCGAGAGCACCCGGCCGAGGACGGCGTGGTCGCGCCGGATGTCGGCGCTGACGAGGCTCGCCTCGGTGTGCAGCCGGACCACGGCGTTGATGCCGAGGATGCCGAGGATGCAGAGCCCGACGGCGAGGCTGAGCTTGAGCGTGATGCGCATGGTCGAGAGGACGTGTGCACCACGCGGGCCGTCGGGTCGATCCCCCCCGGCCACGCGACGCGATGAGGAGGACTTCCTCGGGTGTGGCGTTTCGCGACGCGAGCGCGCCCCGCGCCGCGGCGAGGATCCGCCGGGACCGCGGTCTTCCGCGACATCGAGCGGATCTCCTCGGTGGCACGAGAGGTGCTCTTCGGGCCGACATGCGTCGCACCCCTTCCCTCGAATTCCTCCTCCCCCTCGCGCTCGCGGCCGCGCTCGTCGGCTGCGTCGAGCACGCCGAAGCGAACGGCGACGATCCGGACTCCTCGGCGACCGTGCGACGCGTCGGAGACGCGGTGGAGGTGGCCGACGAGGCGCGGGCCTTCTTGCGCGTCGAGCCCGCGACGACGGGGAACGCGGTCGCGGTCCTGCGCGCGCCCGCGCGGCTCGCCTACCGGGATGGGTCTGTCGCAAAAGTCGGCACCCCCGTCGCAGGGCGCATCACCGAGGTGCTCGTCCGAACGGGCGAGAGCGTGCAGGCGGGCCAGCCCCTCCTCGTCCTGCGCTCGCCGGACGCCGCGATCGCGCGGGCGTCGGTGGCGACGAGCCGCGCGGAGCTCGAGCAGGCGCTCGCCGAGGCGCGGCGCTCCGCCGAGATGTTCGCGCACGGCGTCGGGACCGATCGGGAGCGGCGCGAGGCCGATCTGCGGGTCTCGCAGCTCGAGATCGAGGTCTCTCGCGCGCGCACGACCGCGAGCCTCGTCGGGCGCGGCGCGGGCGGCGACGTGACGATCCGCGCCCCCATCGCGGGCGTCGTGCTCGATCGACGCGCGGCCATCGGCATGTCGGTGAGCCCCGAGGACGAGGCGCCGCTCGTCGAGGTGGGCGATCCCGCGACGCTCGGCGCGATCGCCGACGTCTTCGAGCGCGACATCGCGCGCGTCCGCGAGGGCGCGAGCGTCGAGGTCTCCTTCCCCTCCTCGACGACGCCCTTCCGAGGCCACGTCGCCTACGTCGCGCCGGCCGTCTCCAACACGCTCCGCACCGTGCCGGTCCGCATCGAGCTCGACTCGCTGCCGAGCGACGCGCGCCCCGGCGTCTTCGGCCGCGCGTCGATCACCCTGGTCGATCAAGGGATCGTGCTCCCCTCGAGCGCGGTCCTCGTGCGCGACGGCGCGCAGACCGTCGCCTACGTCGAGGTGAGCCCCTCGCGCTTCGAGGCGCGTCGGATCGAGGTCGGCCCCTCGGTCGACGGACGCGTCTACGTGATGAGCGGCCTCCACGAGGGCGATCAGGTCGTCGTCGACGGCGCGCTCCTCATCGACGGCGCGTCCGACCTCCTGCTCTGAGCGCGCGAAGGCAGCGCGACCCCTCGAACCGAAAGCGCCGACATGCTCGATGCCATCCTGGGCCTGTGCGTCCGACGACGCCTGGCGACGGTCTTCTTCGCGCTCGTGGTCGCCGCGATCGGCGTCCACGCCTACCTGGACACGCCGATCGAGGCCTTCCCCGACGTCACCAACCTCCAGATCAACGTCATCACGCAGATGCCGGGCCTCGCGCCCCCCGAGGTCGAGCGACAGGTGACGATCCCGCTCGAGCGCGTGCTCAACGGCACGCCCGGGATGATCCAGATGCGGAGCGAGAGCCTCTTCGGCCTCTCGCTCATCTACCTGACCTTCGAGGATGGCGCGGACTCGTTCCGCTCGCGCGTGCTCGTCGACGAGCGGCTGCGGACGGCCGACCTCCCCCAGGGCGCGTTGCCCGAGCTCGGCCCCGACGCCACGCCGCTCGGTGAGATCTTCAACTACCGCATCGTCTCGGAGAGGCACCCGCTCTGGCAGGCGCGCTCCGAGCAGGAGTGGAACATCGGCCCGCGGCTCCGGCGCGTCCCGGGTGTCGCGGACGTCGTCGGTCGCGGCGGCTTCCTCCCGGAGATCCACGTCGAGGTCGATCCGGCGCGGCTCGCGGGCTGGCGGCTCTCGATCGAGGACGTCGAGGCGGCGATCGCGGCGGCGAGCCGCAACGCGGGCGGCGGCTTCCTCCGCATGGGCGATCAGCAGATCGTCGTGCGCGGCGTGGGCGCGTTCACCGATCCGGCGGACGTCGGCGCCGCCGTGCTCGAGGTGGACGAGGGGACGCCCGTCACGATCGCCGACGTCGCGCGCGTGACGCTCTCCTACGTCCCGCGGCAGGGCGCGAGCGGCTACGGCGAGAACCTCGACTCGGTGGAGGGCGTCGTCTTCATGCGGCGCGGGGAGAACCCCTCCATCGTGCTCGACGGCATCCACGCCGCCGTCGCCGAGCTGAACGCGGACGGGCTCCCGGAGGGCATGCGGATCATCCCGTTCTACGACCGCTCGACCCTGGTCGAGCGGACGCTCTCGACGGTCCACCACTCGCTGCTCGAGGGCGCGATCCTCTGCGTGGGCATCGTCTGGCTCTTCCTCCGCAGCCTGCGCAGCTCGTTCGTCGTCGGCATCGTCATCCCGCTCTCGCTCCTCGTCGCCTTCATCGGCCTGCGCGCGATCCACCTCCCCGCGAACCTCATCTCGATGGGCGCGATCGACTTCGGGATCCTCGTCGACGGCGCCGTGATCCTCGTCGAGAACGTCGTGCATCGCATGAACGAGCGCCCGCCGAGGACGGTCACGGAGCGCCTGCGGCTCGTCGTCGACGCCGCCCGAGAGGTCGCCCGGCCCACGCTCTTCGCGATGTCGATCATCGTCGCCGCGCTCATCCCCGTCTTCAGCCTCGAGCGCGTCGAGGGGCGCATCTTCCGCCCGCTCGCCCTCACCTACACGTTCGCGCTGCTCGGCGCGCTCGTCTTCTCGCTCACCGTCGTGCCGGCGCTCGCCGCGCTCATCATCCGCCCGAGCCACGGCGGAGCGAGCGGAGGGTGGCTCGCGCGGCTCGCGTTCTGGCGGAAGAAGACCCACGACGCGCCCACCGACGCCGCCCTGGCCGAGCGCGAGCACGCCTCACCGGGCGAGCCTACGAAGAGCGCGGCGGACGCGCCCGCGCCCCAGGCCCCAGGAGCGCACGCCGCCTCCCACGACGGCGACCCACCCTTCGTCGTCTTCTTGCGCCGCTACTACACGCGCGCCTGCGAGCTCTTCGTCGCGCGGCGCTCGATCCCGTTCGCCCTCGCGGCGGCGCTCATCGCCCTCGGCGGGATCGCCCTCTCGCGGCTCGGCACGGAATTCCTCCCCGAGCTCGACGAGGGCGACTTCACGGTGCTGGTGGAGATGCCGAGCTCGAGCTCGCTCGAGCGCGCCCAAGAGACCTTCCTCGAGATCCGCCATCGCCTGCTCCAGTTCCCCGAGGTGCGCGAGGTCGACACCAAGCAGGGCCGCCCCGAGGACGGCACGGACAACGAGAGCGTGAACATGGGCGAGCAGTTCGTGCACCTGCACGCGCACGAGCGATGGCGACCGGGGATGACGACCGATCGCCTGCAGAACGAGATGCGCGACGCGCTCCTCGAGATCCCCGGGATCCGCGTGAACTTCTCCCAGCCCATCCGCGACAACGTCGAGGAGGCGATCAGCGGCGTGCGCGGGCAGGTGGTCCTCAAGGTGTACGGCACCGATCTGCAGGTGATGCGCGATCTCCTCGTCCAGGCGCTCGACGTCGTGCGCCCCATCCCCGGCGTCGTCGACGCCTCCCTCTACCGCGATCGCATGGTGCCGCAGCTCGAGATCCGCCCCGATCGCGACCGCCTCGCGCGCGCCGGCATCTCGATGGACTCCGTGCAGGACGCGATCGAGCTCGCCCTCGCGGGCCGCGTCGCGGGCGCCGTGTGGTCGGACGAGCGGCTCGTCCCGGTGCGGGTGCGCCTGCCCGCGAGCGAGCGCTCGGACACGGGGCGCATCGGCGATCTCCTGGTCGCCGCGGGCGACGCGCGCGTCCCGCTCCGCGCGCTCGCCGACATCGAGCTCTCGCCCGGGCGCTCGTCGATCGCGCGCGAGGACAACCAGCGCGTGCTCGCGCTGAAGTTCAACATCGAGGGGCGCGATCTCGGCTCGGTCGTCCACGACGCGATGGCGGCCGTGGACGCGCACGTCCATCGACCGGACGGCTACCGCCTCCGCTGGGGCGGCGAGTTCGAGAACCAAGAGCGCGCGATGGCGCGGCTCGCGACCGTCGTGCCGATCGCGATCGCCGTCGTGCTCGCGCTCCTCTTCATCGCGCTCGGCTCGGCCCGCGGCGCCCTCACCGTCCTCGTCGCGATCCCCGCGGCGCTCACGGGCGGGATCTTCGCGCTCGCGTTCACCGGGGTCCACCTCTCGGTGAGCGCGATGATCGGGTTCATCGCGCTGCTCGGCCAGGTCGCGCTCGCCTCCCTCCTCGTGCTCGGCGCGATCGACGACAAGCGGAGGGAGGGCGTGCCGCTGCGCCGAGCGGTCGTCGAGGGCGCCGTGCTCCGCTTCCGGGCCGTGACGATGACCGCGCTCCTCGCGTCGATCGGGCTCGTGCCGATGGCGGTCTCGACGGGCACCGGCAGCGAGACGCAGCGCCCGTTCGCCCTCGTGCTGATCGGCGGCCTCGCGACGACCTACTTCATCGCGCTCTTCGTCCTACCGGCGCTCTACTCGATCATCGCGTCCAAGACGTGGAGAGCGGCGAGCGACCCCGAGGAGGTGGCCCCGTGAGCGCGCGCTCTCTCTCACGCCTGTCCCTCGCGCTCGCCCTCGTCGGCGCGGCGAGCCTCACCGCCGCGCCGCGGGCGCGCGCCGACGAGCC
>JBDHVC010000041.1:0-42385 GCA_039809495.1 Sandaracinaceae bacterium | reverse complement strand
TTGGAATGCTGCGGCTTGGTGGTCTCTGCCCACCGCTTCCGGGGCATTCGTGACCCACGGATCGGTCAGGAGACCCGCAATTTCGTCTTGCTCCGCGCCGACGCGGTGCGCACCGACCGAAACGTCTTGGCACACGAATTCGGGCACTTCCTGGGGCTCACC
This sequence comes from Sandaracinaceae bacterium, assembly GCA_039809495.1. Classification (GTDB taxonomy): domain Bacteria; phylum Myxococcota_A; class Polyangia; order Polyangiales; family Sandaracinaceae; genus JAFLCL01. Next base: position 42,223 of record JBDHVC010000041.1, on the reverse strand, counting down.
CACGCGCCGAACGGCGGACTCGAGATGTGCCTAGACTCCGACGACACGGTTGGAGTCGAGGGCCTCTTGATGAGCCCCGGCGCCGTCGGGACGGTGATCACACCGAATCAGTGTTCACGGATTCGTTGCATCGCGGCATTCTGGCTCGAGCGTTTCGGCCGCATCAATGCCGCTCGCCGGAGCGAGATATGCGCCGAGTGATCCTCCCCGGCCTGATCGTGAGCGCACTCGCCCTCTTCGGCTGCGCGTGCGCGGAGACCCACATCCGCGGAGACGACGCCTCGATCCCAGACGCGGCCGAGCCCGTCGACGCCCGGCCGTGTCATCCGGGTGAGCCTTGCGACTGTCGGGCGACATCGCTCCTACCCGCCGGCACGCACTGGGTGGGTGTCGACTTCGTCGAGAACTACGTGGGACCTGCGCATCGCGTGACGCTCACCCGTGACGTCTGGATCGGCACCTACGAGGGAAGCGCGGGCTGTTACCGCCGCTGTTTTCTCGAAGGATGGTGCGGTGAGCCCGATGTAGATGGGTACTACTTCGGAGACTGGGATCGCCCTCGTGACTACTGGATGGACTTGGCGTTCGCGGACGATCCCATGATGTGGATTTTTCCAACTGAAGCAGAGGCGTACTGCGCTTGGCTCGGGGGGCGCCTCCCCACCAACGCCGAGTACGAAAAGCTCCTCCGAGGCGAGGATGGCCGAGCCCTTCCATGGCTCCCCGCTCCGGACGATCCGCGCCTCCCACCTCGCCCGGGTCTGGGTGCGCTCGAGGGCTACGCTCACGAGCCCTCGGACCCCCGTACGGGACGGAGTTCGCTCGTCCCCATCGACGCCTATCCGGAAGGCCGAAGCCCCTACGGCCCCTACAACGTCGTCGGCAACGTCCTCGAGTGGGTCGCGGACGACTTCATCCCGCTCCTCGGAGACGGGAGGGGTGACCTCTACGCAGGTGGCGACGAGACCGATCCGCTCATGACCGGAAGCGGCAATCGCCTCGCGCGAAGCGTCTACGGCTACGGCTGGACTGTCTGGGATGAGGAGCACCTCGACACCAATATGCGCCCCCCCGGTGTTCGCTGTGCGTTCGACGAGGAGCCGGAGATGCTCGCGCGCTGAGCGGCGACTCGAAGCAGGGAGGAAGGATCGGCGTGGCGGCTCGACGACGAGGACGCGGAGGCGGTGAGGGGTTCGCGGCGGCGCTCCGCGCCTCGCTCGTCAGCCTCCTCGCCCTCTTCGGCTGCGCATGCGCGGAGACCCACGTTCGAGGGGACGACGCCTCGATCCCGGACGCCGCCGAGCCCGTCGATGCTCGACCGTGTCGTCCGGGTGAGCCTTGCGACTGTCGGGCGACATCGCTCCTTCCGGCCGGCACGCACTGGGTGGGTGTCGACTTCGTCGAGAACTACGTGGGACCCGCGCATCGCGTGACGCTCACGCGTGACGCCTGGATCGGCACCTACGAGGGAAGCGCTGGCTGCTACCGCCGCTGCTTCCTCGAAGGCGCCTGCAGCGAGCCAGAAGAGCGGTACATCAATCATGACGAGTGGGATCGACCACACGACTACTGGATGGACCCGGCGTTCGCCGACGATCCGATCGCCTGGCTCTCGCCGTCGGAGGCCGAGGCTTACTGCGCCTGGCTCGGCGGACGCCTCCCCACCAACGCCGAGTACGAAAAGCTCCTCCGAGGCGAGGATGGCCGAGCCCTGCCCTGGCTCCCCGCTCCGGAGGATCCACGCCTTCCGCCTCGCCCAGGCCTGGAGGCAATTGAAGGCTATGCGCACGAGCCGTGGATGGACCGCGCGTGGCGAGGGTCGCTCGTTCCGATCGACGCCTATCCGGAAGGTCGAAGCCCCTACGGCCCCTACAACGTCGTCGGCAACGTCCTCGAGTGGGTCGCGGACGACTTCATCCCGCTCCTCGGAGACGGGAGGGGTGATCTCTATCCGGGTGGCGACGAGACGGACCCGCTCGTGACCGGGAGCGGCAATCGCCTCGCGAGAAGCCGGTACGGCTACGGCTGGAAAGTCTGGGACGAAGAAAGTCTTCCCAGCGGACTCGAACCCCCCGGTGTTCGCTGTGTGTTCGACGAGGAGCCCGAGATGCTCGCGCGCTGAGCGGCGACTCGAAGCAGGGAGGAAGGATCGGCGTGGCGGCTCGACGACGAGGACGCGGAGGCGGTGAGGGGTTCGAGGCGGCGCTCCGCGCCTCGCTCGTCGGCCTCTTCGCCCTCCTCGGCTGCGCATGCGCGGAGACCCACGTTCGAGGAGACGACGCCTCGATCCCCGACGCCGCCGAACCCGTCGACGCCCGGCCGTGTCATCCGGGTGAGCCGTGCGACTGTCGGGCGACGTCCTTACTTCCGGCCGGCACGCACTGGGTGGGTGTCGACTTCGTGCAGAACTACGTGGGGCCAGCGCATCGCGTGACGCTCACCCGCGACGTGTGGATCGGCACCTACGAGGGGAGCGCTGGCTGCTATCGACGCTGCTTCCTCGAGGGCGCCTGCAGCGAACCAGAAGAGCGGTACATCAATTACGACCGGTGGGATCGACCGCACGACTATTGGATGGATCCGGCCTTCGCCGACGATCCCATCGCCTGGCTCTCGCCGACGGAAGCCGAGGCCTACTGCGCGTGGCTCGGCGGACGCCTCCCCACCAACGCCGAGTACGAGAAGCTCATCCGAGGCGAGGATGGTCGATCCCTTCCATGGCTCCCCGCTCCGGATGATCCGCGCCTTCCTCCCGAGCCGGGCTGGGAGGCGTACCGAGGCTACGCTCATCAACCCTCGGACCCTTATTCCCGGCGGCGCTCGCTCGTGCCCATCGACGCCTATCCGGAAGGCCGAAGCCCCTACGGCCCTTACAACGTCGTCGGTAACGTTCTCGAGTGGGTCGCGGACGACTTTCTCGAATTCCCAGGAGAGGGCAGGATGAACCTCTACCCGGGTGGCGACGAGACGGATCCGCTCATGACTGGGAGCAGCAATCGCCTCGCGCGAAGCGTCTACGGCTACGGCTGGAAGGTGTGGGACGAAGAGCATCTTCCCGCCGAGCTCGAACCCCCCGGTGTTCGCTGTGCGTTCGACGAGGAGCCGGAGATGCTCGCGCGCTGAGCGGCGACTCGAAGCAGGGAGGAAGGATCGGCGTGGCGGCTCGACGACGAGGACGCGGAGGCGGTGAGGGGTTCGCGGCGGCGCTCCGCGCCTCGCTCGTCAGCCTCCTCGCCCTCTTCGGCTGCGCATGCGCGGAGACCCACGTTCGAGGGGACGACGCCTCGATCCCGGACGCCGCCGAGCCCGTCGATGCTCGACCGTGTCGTCCGGGTGAGCCTTGCGATTGCCGCGCAGCGTCTCTCCTTCCTGCCGGCACGCACTGGGTCGGCGTCGATCTCGACGATGGTTTCATCGGACCAGCCCACCGCGTGACGCTCACCCGTGACGCGTGGATCGGCACCTACGAGGGGAGCGCTGGCTGCTACCGCCGCTGCTTTCTCGAGGGCGCCTGTAGTGATCCAGAGGAGCAGTACATCAATCACGATCAGTGGGATCGACCCCACGATTATTGGATGGATCCGGCCTTCGCCGACGATCCCATCGCCTGGCTCTCGCCGACGGAGGCCGAGGCGTACTGCGCGTGGCTCGGAGGGCGCCTCCCCACCAACGCCGAGTACGAGAAGCTCCTCCGAGCCGAGGATGGCCGATCCCTTCCATGGCTCCCCGCTCCGGACGACCCGCGGCTTCCCCCCGAGCCGGGGCAGGAGGCGCTCGAAGGCTACGCCCACCAACCGTCGGACTGGTTCACCGCGCGGAGATCGCTCGTCCCCATCGACGCCTATCCGGAGGGTCGAAGCCCCTACGGCCCTTACAACGTCGTAGGCAACGTCCTCGAGTGGGTCGCGGACGACTTCATGCTCTTCGACGGAAGCCCTGTGATGCACATGTATCCGGGTGGCGACGAGACGGATCCGCTCCTGACCGGTAGCGGCAATCGACTCGCGCGAAGCCGGTACGACTACGGCTGGGGGGCCTGGGACGAGCTTCATCTCCCCGCCGAGCTCGAACCCCCCGGCGTTCGCTGTGCGTTCGACGAGGAGCCCGAGATGCTCGCGCGCTGAGCGGCGGAGCGCGCCGTCTTCATCCCGAGCGCGCGCTGACGAGCGACGACGCGCCCTCCGAGGCGCGCCCGGGCGTGGCGAGGGGCGCTCGTCACACGGGCTGCGGGCGCTCACGATCCTCGATCGCTGCGCGGCGGGAGCGGGGCTACGATCAGCGCGTCGCGCCGAGATCGCTCGTGGATCGAACGAAAGGAGTCGGATGATGCCCCGCCGCTCGTCCTTTCACCACGCCCACGTCTTCGGCCGCTCGCCAGCTTCGATCGCGCTCTTGCTCGCGCCCATCACGCTCGGCGCCTGCGTGGAGCCGCCCGTGACGCCCCCCACGGCCTGGCAGACGGTCGTCGTCGGCTCGCGCCACACCTGCGCGCTCACCCCGATCACCGGCGAGGAGCCCTCGCGGCTCGTCTGCTGGGGCGACAACAGCCGCGGTCAATTCGGCAGCGGCGACACGGCCTCGTCCACGACGCCGAGGGTCATCCGCGAGATCGATGGCTGGTACCTGGGGCTCGCCGCTGGCGGAGACTTCACCTGCATCGGCCACCAACTGGACGCCGACGCGTCCGAGATCCTCTGCTGGGGCGCGAACGATCGCGGCCAGCTCGGCGACGGAACCACCACCGATCGCGCAACGCCCGTCGTCGTGACGGGGCTGCCGAGCAACGTCGTCCCGAACGCGATCACGCTCGGCGTGGAGCACGCCTGCGTCCTCGCCGCGCCCGCCACGAGCGGCGGCACGACGCGCGTCTTCTGCTGGGGCGCGAACGATCACGGCCAGCTCGGCGACGGAACCACCACCGATCGCACGGCGGCGGTCGAGGTCCAGGGGTTCACCAACCCGATCGAGGAACTCCAGGCCGGCGGAGCGTTCAACTGCGCGTCGATCCGCGTGTTCGATCCGGGCGACCGCCAGCACGCGGAGCTGCGCTGCTGGGGCGCGAACGATCACGGCCAGCTCGGCGACGGAACCACCACCGATCGCAGCATCGCGACCCCCGTCTCCATCATCACCGGCCGTCCGAACGGCATCGAGTTCGCGCTGGGGTTCGACACGATGTGCACCACCGACCTGGACACCTGGCCCGACGAGCACGCCGTCGCCCGCTGCGTCGGGAACAACACCTGGGGCCAGCTCGCGAATGGAGTCACGGGCGAGGCGATCGTCACGACGCCGGTCTACGCGTTCGGCAATAACCTGCTGCCCACCTACCGCCTGCTCCGCGGTGGCCACGAGCAGCGCTGCTACGCGGATTCCGGCTACGGCTGCGTGGGGAGGAACCAACGCGGCCAGCTCGGCGACGGAACGACGACCGACCGCAGCACGGCGGTGCCCCTGCCGCAGCTCGCGATCGACGCCCCCATCGCAACCCTCGCGGTGTCGCTCGGCGGCGACCACGCCTGCGCGTGGTCCCACGACCTCCGGATCTTCTGCTGGGGCGCGAACGACCACGGCCAGCTCGGCGACGGAACGACGACCGACCGCCCGACGCCCGTCGAGCCCGTCGGCGGCTGACGACGGGGCGCTCGAGCGTCCTCACCCCGAGAGCGCGCTGACGAGCGAGGCGGCGCCCTCCTCGCCGCGCACGCGTCGAACGGTCGTGCCCGTCGCGGAGAGCGTCTCGTCCGCGAAGATCCGATGATCGAGCACGGCGTCGCCCTCGGCGGAGAGGCCGAGGAGGCGCGACTCGACGCGCACCCGCTCTCCGGCGCGCGCGCCGTGGCGGAAGGTGAGCTCCTCGGCGACGGGAGTGAGGCCGACGGGCGATGTGCCCCGCGCGACGAGCGCGCGCGAGAGGGCCTCGTCGCACCAGTCGAGGTAGGCGGGGTGGTTCGCGTGATCGAGCGGATCCATCCAGGTCCACCACGCCTCGAACTCGAAGACGTGCGCCGGCGCGTCCTCGATGGCCCGCTCGAGCTTCGGGAGCTCGGTGTCGACGGCGGTCTCCTCCCGGACGTCCAGCGCGGGGAAGCTCGCCTTGAGCGCCTCGCTCGCGCGCGCCGGCTCGATGCTCCCGCCCTCGGCCGTGTGATCGCGGACGTGGACCCACTCCTGGCGCCCCGCCGCGACGAGGCCGCGCTCCTTCGAGACGAGGCGCACCTCGCGCGTCGAGAAGGTGTCGCGCCGCACGCGCGAGATCCACGTCCGCCCGACGAGCGGCTCGCCGTGGAAGGGCTCGAGCGTGTGCCGGACACGCATCGATCGCACGATGAAGGCTGCCCGCTCGTCGCGGTATCTCGATGGCGGCCAGCCGCGCGCGGTGGACGCGTCGACGGCGAGCTCCTGGAAGACGCGCCAGACGTCGCCCGCGCGCGCGGCGTCGCGGACGGAGAAGGCGTGGCGCGGGATGAGGATCGGCTCTTCGAACACGCGCGCGGCTTATCACGCGAGCGAGACCGGCGGAGCGACACCGAGCGGATGCCGATTGATCTCTCGCGCCCGCCGCGCGAGCCTCCCTCTCGAAAGCGAGGGCGAAGAAGATGACCTTGAACCTGGCCACCCTGCTCGCCGAGAGCGCGAAGCGATTTCCGTCGCGACCGGCCCTCATCCTCGGGGACGTCACGCTCGACTACGCCACGACCGACGGCATGGCGCGCCGCTTCGCCGGAGCGCTCCGGGGGCTCGGGATCGAGCGCGGGCAGCACATCGCGCTGATGCTCCCGAACGTGCCGCACTTCACCCTCGCGTACTTCGGCGGGCACTACGCCGCGAACCCGATCGTGCCGCTCAACGTGCTGCTCACGCCGGATGAGATCGCCTTCCACCTCGAGGACTCGGACGCGGTCGCCATCGTCGTCTGGGAGGGCTTCGCGGCGCAGGCCATCGCGGGCGCTTCGCGCGTCCCGGGCTGTAAGCACGTCATCGTCGCGAAGGCCGACCGGACGGACGTCTCGGCGCCCGAGGGCGCGCTCTCCTTCACGAAGCTCGTCGCCTCGGCCACGCCCCTCGAGGAGCTCACCTCGACGATGCCCGACGACACGGCCGTCATCCTCTACACCTCGGGCACGACGGGGAAGCCGAAGGGCGCGGAGCTCACGCACTTCAACATGTTCTTCAACGCGCACTTCGCGCGCACGATGCTCCTCGCGTACACGGAGAAGGACGTCGCCCTCGGCACGCTGCCCCTCTTCCACAGCTTCGGGCAGACCGTCCTCCAGAACGCCGTCATCGGCGCGGGCGGGGCGCTCGTGCTGCTCCCGCGCTTCGACGCGGAGGCCGCGTTCGGGCTCATCCACAAGCACCGCGTGACGATCTTCGCCGGCGTCCCGACGATGTACTTCGCGATGCTCCACTTCCCGAAGGGCGGCGACTACGACGTGAGCAGCCTGCGCGGCGCCGTCTCGGGCGGCGCGGCGATGCCCGTCGAGGTGATGACGGCCTTCGACGCGAAGTTCAAGCTCAACGTGCTCGAGGGCTACGGCCTCTCGGAGACCTCGCCCGTGGCGAGCTTCAACCTCATCGATCGCCCGAAGAAGGCGGGCTCGATCGGCCTCCCGATCTGGGGCGTCGAGTTCAAGCTCGTCGACGATCAAGGCAAGACGATCGTCGAACCGCTCGTCCCCGGCGAGATCGCCATCCGCGGCCACAACGTGATGAAGGGCTACTACAACAAGAAGCAGGCGAGCGCCGAGGCGATGAAGGACGGCTGGTTCTTCACCGGCGACATCGCGCACCGCGACGCGGACGGCTACTACTTCATCGTCGATCGCAAGAAGGACATGATCATCCGCGGCGGCTTCAACGTGTACCCGCGCGAGATCGAGGAGGTCCTCTACGGCCACCCGGCCGTCGCCGAGTGCGCCGTCGTCGGCGTCCCGCACGCGAGCCACGGCGAGGAGGTCAAGGCCTTCATCGCGAAGAAGGCGGGCCACGAGGCGGTCAGCGACGAGGAGATCATCGCGTACGCGAAGGAGAAGCTCGCCGCGTACAAGTACCCGCGCGTCGTCGAGTTCCTCGAGAGCCTCCCGAAGGGGCCGACGGGCAAGATCTTGAAGCGCGAACTCAAGAAGTGAGTCCAAGTCCCTCGATGCCTCCTCCTCGCTCGACCCACGCGCTCCTCGTCGCGCTCCTCGTCGCGCTCCCCGTGGCCCTCGCCCTGGCCCCGCTGCCCGGGCGGGCGCAACCCGTGAGCGGCGCGCGCATGAGCCTCGGCGACGCCGAGGCCGCCCTCGCGCGCTACGACCTCGCGTCCGCGCGGACGTGGGAGGCGCTCGCGGCGCTGCGCGGCATCGCCGACGAGAACGGCGCCGACGCGGCACACGCGCGCTTCGTCCGAGCGTTCGCGGGCGTCGAGCTCCTCGTCGCGGCGAGCGTCCTCGACGACGCCGACGCGCTCCGTCGGCTCGAGGAGGGCTTCGGCGTCTCGAGCGCGAGCGCGCTCTCGGGCGTGCTCGACGCGGAGCTCGCGAGGGCCCCTCGGGGCGCGCTCGGGCGAGCCTCGGCCGACGCCCGCGCGCTGCTCGCGACCTTGAACGGGCGCTCCCCGACGCGCCTCGACACCCGCACCGCCACCGTCGCGCTCCTCCGCGCGGCCGAGGCGCCCGAGGCGCTCGCCCCCTACGTCTTCGCTCACGTCGAGCCGGCCATCGACGCGAGCCTCGACGTGATCCCCGAGCACGCCGAGCGCGCGCGACGGCTCGTCCGCGCGGTGCGCACGCTCGATGACGCGCTCTCGGCCGCGCAAGCGGGCGATCCGCTCTTCGCGCTGCTCCGCGGGCGGCTCGAGGCGGCGCGCGCGCGCCTTGGGGAGATCGTCCTCACGAACCCGGACTTCGCTGACATCGACGGCTTCCTCACGCTGAGCCCGGACGCGATCGCGTTCGGCTACGTCCCGCGGACGCGCGTCGACGTCTCCGGGCGACCCATCCTCGAGAGCGGCCGACCCGTCTGGCCCCAGACGACGAGGGTCGATCTGCCCGGCGACGCGAGCAGCTCCGCGCGCCCCCTCCGCGACCTCGCCCAGAACCCGCTCGTCACGGGTGCGCACCCGGCGCGCGTCGCGCTCCGGGTCGAGGGCGCCGTCTCCGTCTCGCTCCTCGCGCGCGTGCTCCGCGCCTTGGAGGGGAGCCCCCTCACCGTGACCCACGTGGCGACGACCTCGGGCCGGGTGCCCGTGCGCATCCTCGGCGAGGCGAGCGCCGGCCCCGCGCCGCCCATCCAGATCGTCGTGCGCCCAGGCGGCTACGTCATACGGCGGCGCGGCGCGCGCTCCGTCGACGTGCCGAGGCTGCGCCTCGATGGGTGGCAGTATGATCACGAGGCGCTGGTCCACGGCGTCCCCGAGAGCGGCGAGCGCGTCGTCACGGGGACGGGCCTCGCCTCGGCGGCGGAGCTGCTCGAGGTCGCGGTGCTGGTGTCGCGAGAGAGCGGCGTGACGCTGGCTTTGCCCTGACGGCGCCCCGTCAGAGCGTCTCCTCGACCGTCCGCACGAACGCGTCGCCGTAGGACGCGATCCGCGCCGGCCCCATGCCATGCACCTCGCGCAGCTCCGCGCGGCTCGTCGGGCGGCGGCGCGCGATCTCGACGAGCGTGCGGTCGTGGCAGATGACGTAGGCGGGGACGCCCGCGCTCTTCGCGAGCGCCGAGCGCGTCGCGCGGAGCCCGTCGAAGAGCCGCTGCGTCGCGGCGTCGAGCCCCTCGGGGGCCTCTCGGCGCGCGGGCGAGAGCGAGCCGGGCGCGCGCGGCGCCTGCGCGCGCGAAGGCGGTGGGAGCACGCGGATCGGATCCTCGCCCTTCATCGCGCGGACGCCGCGCTCCGTCAGGTAGGGCATCGGGTAGGCGTCGGTCGTGATGTCGAGGAGACCCGCCGTCACAGAGCGCCGGAGCAGGCGCAGGATGAAGTCGGGGGACTCGTGAGAGAGCAGGCCGTGCGTCGAGAGGCGCGTGAAGCCGAGGCGCCGCTGCTGCTCGCTCGCCTCGCCGTGGAGCATGTCGACGATGGCGCGCAGGCCCGCCCGCCGCTGCGCGCGCGCGACGCCCGAGAGCGCCTTGCGGACGAGGATCGCGTCCTCGTCGCTCACGCGCCGATCGCCCTCACCGCCCGCCTCGAGGTGCTCGCAGACGTCGCAGTGGCCGCAGCCGCCGAGCGTCTCCTCGGTGTCGTCGAAGTAGCGCAGGATGAAGTCGTGGCGGCAGCTCCCCGCCTCCACGTAGCGGAGGAGATCGAGGAACATCTCCCACTGCCGCCGCACCTCCTCGGGGGCCACCCTCGCGCCGTCGCGATCGTGCTCGATGAGGCGACGGCGGAGCGCGACGTCGGCGGAGGCGGTGAGGAGCACGCCCCAGGCGGGCTGGCCGTCGCGGCCCGCGCGGCCGACCTCCTGGTAGTAGGCCTCGATCGAGGACGGCGGGTGGACGTGGACGACGACGCGGATGTCCGGGCGGTCGATGCCCATCCCGAACGCGTTGGTCGCGACGACGACGTCGAGCTCGCGCTCGGCGAAGGCGCGGCTCACCTCCGAGCGCTCCTCGGGCGAGAGGCCCGCGTGGTAGGCGGCGACGCGGACGCCGAGCGCGCTCACGGCCTCCGCGTACTGCTCGGCCGCGCGGCGTGTCGCCGTGTAGACGATCGCCGCGCCGCCCGGGATCCCCTGCGCCCGACCGCGCGCGAGGCCGTCGCGGATCGCGGCGAGGACGGTGCGCTTGCGCTCCTTCGCCGAGTCGAGCTCGTACGCCGAGAGGTGGAGGTTCGGGCGCGCGAAGCCGCGGAGGATCACTCGCGCGGACGCCTCGCGCAGGCCGAGCCGATCGAGGATCTCGTCGCGCACCGCGGGCGTCGCCGTCGCCGTGCACGCGAGGACGCGCTTGGGGGCGAGCTCGCGGAGCACGTCGCCGAGCGCGAGGTAGTCGGGGCGGAAGTCGTGGCCCCACTGGGCGATGCAGTGCGCCTCGTCGATCGCGACGAGCGGCGGCGCGAGGCGGCGGAGGAGCGCCCGCGTGCCCTCGCTCGCGAGGCGCTCGGGGGCGACGTAGACGAGGCGATAGGCCCCCTCGGCGAGGGCTCGCGCGCGGCGCCTGCGCTCCTCGGGCTCGAGGGTCGAGGCGAGGTAGGTCGCGGGGATCCCGCGCGCCTCGAGCGCGTGGACCTGATCGTCCATCAGCGCGATGAGCGGCGAGACGACGACGCTCGTCCCCTCGAATTCCGTGGCTGGGAATTGGTACGTGAGCGACTTGCCGCCGCCGGTCGGCGCGACGACGAGCGCGTGGTGGGGCGGCGCCAGCACCGCGCGCACGGCCTCGCGCTGCCAGGCGTGGAACGAGGCGATCCCGAAGCGCGCGCGGAGGCGCTCGTCGAGGGCGTGATCGCTGAGGTGATCGGAGGTCAAGGTTCGAGGGCTCGCGACGAGGCGCGCGAGCCGCCGACGATACGCCGACCTGAACGATTGACCAGCGCCGAGGCGCGAGCGCGGCGCCGATCACGCTCTGCGCTTGCTCACGGGGCGGGATGCAGCCATCTTCGGCGCGCTCGCAATGAGAACCATTTGCAATCGTGAATCGCCCATGACGAAGACGGCCACGCGCTCGGGATCCGCGGCGCTCCTCATCGCCTTCGCGCCCTTGCTCGGAGGGGCGATCGCCGGCTGCCCCGAGGAGCCGAGCCCACCCACGGACGCCGCCAACGCGATCGACGCGGCCACGGTCGGCGAGGACGCGGGGAGCGGCGAGGACGCGCCCGGCCTCGACGCGCCGGTCCTCGACGCGCCCAGCGTCGGCTCCGACGCGGGCCCCTCGCTCCCGCCGATCGCGGATCCGACCCCGCACGTCGTGCCGGCCTCGGTCGACGGCCACGACCGGCTCTACGGCGTCGTCTTCGCGCCGGACTCCAGCTTCTACGCCGTCGGCGTGCGCGCGCGCGGCACGGCCGCGAGCGACGACTACGAGAGCTTCGTGGTCCACTTCCTCGCGAGCGGCGAGCTGGACACGGGCTTTGGCGAGGCCGGCTTCTTCGCGCGGAACCTCGCCGTCGGGGCGAGCGGCGAGCTCGCGCGCGGGATCGCGCTCCAGCGCGACGGGAAGATCGTCGTGGCCGCGACGATCGAGCACGTCGGGGCCGGCGCCGATCCGCGCGATCGCGACGTCGCGCTCTTCCGCTTGAGCCCGGACGGAACGCTCGACACGAGCTTCGGCGAGGGCGGCGTCGCCACCTTCGACCTCTCGGACGGCGTCGAGGCGGGCAGCGCCTACTCCGCCGACAGCGCGTGGAACGTCGTCGTCGACGCGGAGGATCGCCTCGTCGTCGCCGTCGGCCTCGTGCGCGCGGGCGCGACGGACACGGACTTCGGCGTGCTCCGGCTCACGCGCGACGGCGCGCGCGACGCGAGCTTCGGGGCAGACGGCCTCTTCTCGCTCGATCTCGCGGAGGCGAGCGCGAGCGTGCGCGAGGTGTCGATCCTCGACGACGGCTCGATCGCCGCGGCGGGCTACTACAACACGGCCGGCGTCGTGCGCCCGGTGGTCTACCGCCTCGACGCGAGCGGCGCGCCGATCTCGAGCTTCGGGACGAACGGCGTCTGGACCGAGCCCGTCCTCATGGCGCAGGCGGAGGCCTACGCGCTCAGCGTCCACGACGGCTACTTCATCACCTCGGGGTACGGCCGAGACGATGGCCCAGGCGACAACGACATCATCTCCATGCGGGTCTCCGTCGACACCGGCGTCCGCGATCTCACGTACGGCGAGGGCGGCGTCGCGTTCGTCTCGGGCCGCGACTACGCCGACAACGCGCGCGCCCACCGGCAGCTCCCGAGCGGCGGGATCCTCATCGCGGGCGCGATCCGCACGAGCGCCTCGAGCGCCGACGCCGCGCTCGTCGCCCTCGACGCGCGCGGCCAGCTCGACGCGAGCTACGGCGAGGGCGGCGTCGTGCTCGTCGACTCCGCGGGCGGCACCGCCGATCACTTCTGGGGCCTCGCGATCGACCCGACGAGCACGCGCGCCGTCGCCGTCGGGATCGGCGGCACGGACCCGGTGACCGACGACGACGGCCTCGTCTACCTCTTCCCGCTCCCGCGATGAGCCGCGCTCGAGGACACCTCGCGCGACGCCGCCACGCCGCCCTCGGCACGATCCTCGCGCTCACGCTCCCCCTCGCGAGCTGCATGCGCGTCGAGATCACCTACCGCGACGTCGGCCAGCCCGACGCGCGGAGCCTCGACGCGGCGCGGCCCTCGATCGACGCCGATCTCGACGCGCGCGCGCCCGACGCCGCGGGGATCGACGCCGACCTCGACGCCCCGCGCTCCGACGTCCCCCTGCCGCCCGACACCGCGGCCGCGACACGCGCGGTCCTCGCCTCGGTGGGCGAGCACATCATCCTCGCCGCGCTCCGCGACTTCGAGGCGCGCGCGAACGAGCTCGTCGCCGCGACCGACGCGGCGAGCGCGAGCGGGACGCCAGCCTCGCTCGACGCGGCGCGGGCCGCGTTTCGCGCGGCGATGGACGTCTGGGAGCGCCTCGAGGTGGTCCAGCTCGGCCCCGCCGGGCTCCCTCTCTACGCGAGCGGCGGGCGCGCGCTCCGCGACGAGATCTACGCGTGGCCCTTCGTGAGCTACTGCCGCATGGATCAGGATCTCGTCGATGGGCTCTACGAGAGCGCCGATCGGCTCGGGACCGAGCCGACGAGCGCGCGGGGGCTCGCGGCGATCGAGTACGCCCTCTTCGAGCCGACGAACACGAACCGCTGCGCGGCGAGCGCCACGATCAACACGAGCGGGAGCTGGGCGGCGCTCGGCGACGCGGAGGTCGCGCGCAGGCGCCGCGTCTACGCCCACGCGGCGGCCGTGCTCGTCGCCGCGAGGGCGAGGGAGCTGCGCCTCGCCTGGGACCCGGCGGGCGACGACTTCCTCCGGACGCTCGCGACCGCGGGCGAGGCGAGCCCGCTCTTTCGCACCGCGCAGGCCGGCCTGAACGCGCTCTCGGACGCGCTCTTCTACCTCTACAAAGAGGTCGTCGACTACAAGATCGGCATCCCCGCGGGCATCTACGCGGACTGCCCCACGGACACCTGCCCCGACAAGGTCGAGCTGCCGTGGGCGCACGCCTCGCTCGACGCGATCCGGATCAACCTCCTCGCCTTCCGCGACGTCTACCTCGGCGCGCCGCCGCCCCTCGAGGCGCCCGGCTTCGACGATCTCCTGCGCGCGCGCGGCGCGGGCGAGCTCGACGATCGTGTGAAGGCGCAGATCGCCGTCGCGCTCGCCGCGCTCGACGCGGTCGCGCCGCCGCTCGAGGCCGCCGTCACGGCCGACCGCGACGACGTCGCGACGCTCCACCGCGCGTGCCGCGCGCTCGCCGATCTCTTCGGCGTCGAGGTCCTCACGATCCTCGACCTCGAGCTGCCCAACCGCGTCGAGGGGGACAACGACTGATGGACGCTCCGAGCCTCCCCGGGACGCGACGGCGACGATCCGCGCGAGGCGCGCGAGGCTTCGCCCTCCTCCTCGGCGCGCTGACGCTCGGCTCGGGCGCGACGAGCGCCCGCGCGGACGAGCCCGCGCGCGACCCCGAGCGCGAAGCGACCGAGGGCGACGCCTCGAGCGACGAGGCGCGCTCGCGCGAGAGCGCGGAGCCCAGAGGGCAGCCTCGCGACGACGAGCGCGAGGAGCGCGGCGCGCGCGAGCGAGGCGGCGAGGAGGAGACGCCCGAGCGTGAAGAGGCGCCCGATCTCTTCCAGGTCGGCGACGAGCTGGTGGTCGGCGAGGCCGAAGAGCTCTTTCGGACGGGCGGCTCGGTCCACTCGGTGAGCGAGGAGGTCCTCGAGCAGCTCGACTTCGACGATCCGACCTCGATCCTCACCTCGATGCCCGGCGTCTACGTGCGCCAGGAGGACGGCTACGGGCTGCGCCCGAACATCGGCATCCGCGGCGCGAACGCCGAGCGCTCGAGGCGCGTCACGCTGATGGAGGACGGCGTCCTGCTCGCGCCGGCGCCCTACTCCGCGCCCGCCGCCTACTACTTCCCGCTCGTCACGCGCATGACGGGCGTCGACGTCTACATGGGCCCCGCGGCGATCCCCTATGGCCCTCACACCGTCGGCGGCGCGATCGACTTCCACGATCGCGCGATCCCCACGCGCGCCGAGGGCGGCCTCGATCTCGGCCTCGGCTCGACCTGGTACGGCCGCTTCCACGCGCACTACGGCGACGCGAACGACTGGGGCGGCTTCCTCGTCGAGGCCGTGCACCTGCGCACGGACGGCTTTCGCCACTACGACTTCGTCTCGGGCGATCCGACGACCGGCTTCGATCGGACCGATATCCAGCTCCGCGGCGAGCTCCACGGCGACCTCACGCCGGACGTCTACCACCGCCTCGAGGTCGTCTTCGGCCTGGGCCTCGAGCGCTCGAACGAGACCTACACCGGCCTCACCGAGGCCGATCTGCGCGCCGACCCCCACCGGCGCTACGGCATCACCGGCGACGACCGCATGGACTGGTGGCGCACGCGCGCGCAGGCCCGCTACGAGCTGCTCTCGGAGCACGTCGACCTCCTCGTCACGGCCTACCGCCACGACTTCTCGCGCGTGTGGCGGCGGCTCGACGGCTTCGCCGACGGGACGAGCCTCGCGGCCGTGCTCGAGGACCCGACGACGGGCCGAAACGCCTTCTATTACGGCGTGCTCACGGGGGAGGAGGAGCCGGTGAGCGCCGGGCAGTCGATCGTGCAGGTGGCCAACAACCGCGCGTTCGTCTCCCAAGGCATCCAGGCGCGCGTGCGCATTCGCGCGCAGACCGACGAGCTGCGCCACGTCATCGAGCTCGGGGTGCGCCTGCACTACGACGAGATCACCCGCGAGCACACGGGGACGAACCTCCACCTCGAGGGCACGTCCATCGTCGCCGACACCGCGCACACGAGCCTCGTCACCCACGCGCGCGCGCAGTCGATCGCGCTCTCCGCCTACGGCGCCTACCAGCTCGAGTTCCGCCACCTCACGCTCACCCCCGGCGTCCGCGTCGAGGCCATCTCGGGCGAGTACTTCGACATGATGACGGGGCTCTTCCAGATCACCGAGCAGGCCGAGGTGCTGCCGGGGCTCGGCGCGACGTACGAGATCGTCCCCGATCTCGCGGTCTTCGCGGGCGTCCACGAGGGCTACTCGCCCGTCGCGCCGGGCCAGCCCGAGGGCGTCCGGCCCGAGCGCTCGACGAACTACGAGATCGGCGCGCGCTACGGCCGCGTCGACGCCTCGAGCCGCGCGCAGCTCGACTTCTTCCTCTCCGACTACGACAACATCACGGGCGAGTGCTCGGGCGCGGGCGGCTGCTCGCGCGAATTCGTCGATCGCATGTTCAACGGCGATCGCGCGAGCATCCTCGGCGTCGAGGCCGAGGGCACGCACACCCTGCGCGTCGACGACGTCTCGATCCCGCTCCGCGCGAGCTACACGTACACCTGGACGCGGTTTCGCACCGCCTTCCACGCCGACAGCCCCGAATTCGGCAACGTGTCCGTCGGTGATCACCTCCCCTACGTCCCCGAGCACCAGTGGGTGCTCGGCGCGGGCGTGGAGTGGCGCATGCTCCGAGCGAACGCGCAGGCGAGCTACGTGAGCCCGATGCGCGCCGAGGCGTCCCAGGGGCCCATCCTCCCGGGCGAGGGCACCGACGAGCAATTCTACCTCGACGCGATGGCGAGCGTGGAGGTCCACACGGGGATCCGCCTCTACGTGCGCGGCGAGAACCTCACGAACAGCATGCCCATCGTGACGCGGCGGCCCTTCGGCGCGCGCGTCGGGCGGCCGCTCCTCGTCCAGGGCGGGCTCGAGGCGAGCTTCTGACCGCGCACCTCGCGCGGCGGGCGCGCCGTCACGCGACGGCTGGCGCCTCGCTCCGCTCGAGCGGCGCGTAGCGCGCGAGCCAGTCGCGCACGAGCGGCCACACCGTCGTCGTCGCCTCGCGCCCCATCACGAGGTCGATGTGGCCGAAGGGGAAGGCGCGGTAGGTCTTGTCCGACGAGCGGCTCGCCTCGAACGCGGGGCGCACGGAGTCGGGCGGCGCGAGGTGATCCTCGGTCCCCGCGACGACGAGCAGCGGGCGATCGAGCAGCTCGAACGCCGTCCCGTACTCGGTCATCCCGTCGAGGCTCTTCCACCCGTCGCCGCGCCCCGCCTTGAAGATGTCGAGCGCGATCGCGAGCGTGGTGTGCTCGAACGATCGGCGGAGGAACTCCGCGATCACGTCCTGCTCCATGCCGCCCGGGACCCAGCCCCGGATCGGCATCGGCAGCGCGCTCGAGTCGAGGAGCGCCGCGCGCTTGTAGAGGTGACGCCCGATGAGGCGCACCGGGAGCGCGGGGTTCGCGTCGAAGACGCCCGTCACGCCGAGCAGCGCCGCCAATTCGCGCAGCGCGAGGAGCATCGCCGAGCCTTGCCCGAACCGGTAAGGCGAGCCGATCGTCGCGAGCCCCGCGACGCGCGAGCGCAGGCCGCTCCCCGCCACGCTGTAGCTGATGAGGCCGCCCATCGAGTGCCCCACGAGGAAGAGGCTCGCGCGGCCCGAGATGGCGAGCGCCTCCTCCACGAAGGCGGGCATGTCCTCCTGGATGTACTCGTCGAGGTTGCGCGGCATCGGCGCGCCGAATTTCCGCGATCGCCCGTGCCCGCGCAGATCGACGTTGAAGACGTCCCAGCCCTCGGCCGCGAGGAAGCTCGAGAACGATCGGCGGCTCGAGTGCCAGGTGTAGCGGTTCTGCCCGAAGCCGTGCACGAGCAAGACGACGCCTCGCGTCCCGCCCTCCGAGCGCCGCTTGCGCACCATGCCGAGCGGCTGGCGCCCCGACGTCATGATCACGTCCTTCACGAAGACGCCACGCTCGCTCTGGTCGATCGTCTGCTCGACGATCTCGGTTCGAAGGATCATGGGATGTCGAGACCTCGCTCTGAACCTCGCTCTGTCCCGCCCTTCGCTCGAGCATACGGGATGACGAGCGATCCGTCGCGAGCGAAGCCGCCGTCGACGCGTCCTTGACGACGCCGAGCCCTCGGCGTATCCAACGCGACCTCCGAGCACGGAGGGGCCGCCCTCGGGTGGCGCCGCGCGGAAGTGGCGGAACTGGCAGACGCACTGGATTCAGGTTCCAGCGGCCGCAAGGTCGTGGAGGTTCAAGTCCTCTCTTCCGCAGCGTGACGAGCCCCGGGTGATCGATCGCGATCGCCCGGGGCTTCGTCGTCCGCGACGCGCTCGAGCGCGCCGCGCGGCGCCGCGCTGTCAGCAGCCGGGCAGCGCGCAGCGGCGCTCGAGGCAACGCTCGGAGAGGCAGTCGTGGTCGGCCGAGCACGGGTCCCCGTCCCTCCCCGCGGGCTCGCAGCTCGAGGGGGTGCCATCGCCCGGGACGCAACGCGCGCCGGGGCGACACTCGACGGCGGAGGCGCACGGCGCTCCCTCCGCGCGATAGGTGGTGCACACCGCGCCGTTACAGAACTCGCCGGCCGGGCAGGGATCGGGGTAACCGATGGCGCACGGCGCGCCGCTCGCGGCGGGACGCTCGCAGGTCATGCTCGCGCCGCGCGCGACGCAGGAGAGGCCCTCCTCGCAGTAGGCCCACGGCGGGGCGCAGAGCTCGCCCTCGCGGCGGCTCACGAGCTCCGCGACGGGGCGGCATCGGCCCGTCGTCGCGCCCCCCACGCACGCGAGACCGGGCAGGCAGCCGCCGACACCGCAGGGCTCGTCGAGCGCGCCGAGCCGGACGCACGTGCCCGCCGAGCAGGTCAGCCCCGCCATGCAGCTCGAGCCGGCGCACGGGCTCCCCTCCGCACCACGAGCGACGCAGCGCCCAGGGCACGCGTCCTCGAGCCAGCACACGCCCGTCTCGCACTCGGCGTCCCACCCGCACGCGCCCCCGAGCGCGACGCTCCCCACGAAGAGGGACGAGCATGCACTCGTCCAGTCCCCCACCGACGCGCAGTCGGCCTCACGCAGCGCCGTGAGGCACGCGTCGAGCGCGCTCGGATCGTAGCGGACGGCGTCACGGCCGATCGCTCGTCGAGCCTCGCCGACGACGACCTCGTCGAAGGAGCTCGCGAGCTGGGTCGCGCACGAGCCATCGGGGAACATCATCTCCAAGAGCGGCGCGCCCACGCAGCGCCGCATGAACTCGCACTCGGCCGGCGCGATCGTGCGCCCGAGGTCCTCGAGCGTCGTCGACGCGTGCGACGCGTCCTCGCCCCCAGCGCCTCCATCGCGCGCGAGCGCGGCGTCGACGGCCGCGTCCCCCTCGACGCCGGCGTCGTCGCCGAGCGCGCCGTCCATCGTCGTGACGGCCGCGTCCCCCTCGACGCCAACGTCGAGGCGCGCCCCCGCGTCCGCCCGCACGTGCGCGTCCTCGGGCGCTTCGTCGCCGGGCCCACAGGCCACGAGCGTCCCCGCCAACGTCGACACGACGAGCCACGTCGCTCCTCTCATCTCTCACCTCTCCAGGTTCGCGCCTCGGCTGATCGATGCCCCCCGTCGGGTATCGAGCGACCGACTCTAGCGCCGATCCTGAGTCGACGCAGGCGCGCGGAGGCGCCCGTCGCGGGGCACGAAGCGGCGACGAGCCCCCGCGGCGCGAGGCGGCGACCAGCTCAGCGCGAGGCGCGCTGTCAGTGCGAGGCGGCGCTGGCCGTGCTCGCGCCCGCGAGCTGCGGCGTGCCGTCGAGCGCGATCTGCGTCTCGAAGATCTCGCCGCCGGCGATGGTGAGGACGTCGTGACCCGCGACGGGCGCGGACAGGCGGGGATCCATGTACTCCCAGCGCACCACGATCTGCTGGGGCGTCGCGCCCTCGGCGAGGCCCGTGATGCGCATCGCGCGCCACCGCGTGCCGCCGAAGGTCTCGCGGAAGTAGGTGTAGATCGCGTCACGCCCCTCGTGCCGATAGGGATCGCCCGTCGCCGTCGTCGTGAAGGGCTCGAGGAGCGCGCCGGCCGTCGAGAAGAGGCGCGCGACCCGGGCCGCGTCGCCGCGCGTGAAGTGGGCGACGTAGCGCCGCGCGAGGTCCTCGTTCGTGAGGAGCGCGGGGAGCACCGGCTCGTAGACCATCGTGACCTCGAAGCCGTTGCACCAGCGCGAGCGCTGGACGAGGACCTCGAGGTTGCGCCCGTTGCGGCGCACCTCGCCGGGCCGCGGGGGCTCGGGCTGGCCGAAGCACTCCGGCGTCGAGGGCACGGCCACGCGCGCCACCTCCTCCATCCGGAGCTCCGTCTGGGTCGGCGTCGGCGAGACCTGCTGGAGCACCGTGAGGACGCAGCCCTCGCTCGCGAAGCGCTGGTCGTAGGTCATGAGCAGGCCATCGCCGTCCTGATCGACGTGGAGCCGCGCCTCGAACCCGCGCGCGGCGAGATCGAGCGGCCCCTCGGTGCACGAGGCGCTCCTCCAGCGCCACTCGGTCCCGTCGAGCCCCGTCGGCAGCTCGACGACGCGCGCGGCCATCTGCCCTCCCGCGCCGTGCGCGAGATCGCCGGACTCGTCGACGCCCGTCCGAGCGGGCCCGCCGCACGCGGCGAGGGCGCTCGCGAGCAGCGCGGCGAGCGCGCGCGCGGCCGACGGAAGGAGCGCGCCTGGCGCGGGCGGCCAGCCGTGACGCGGGTTTCGAGCGAGGGCGTTCGAGGCGGGGTGCCTGAGCATGGCCGCGCAAAAGAACGCTGAATCGGGGGTCGCGTCAAGCGGGAGGGGCCCCGCGCGCCGCCCCAGCGCGCATCGCTCGTGAGCGCTCGCGTGGTTCGGCTACCATCGCGGTGTGACGAGCGAGAGCCAGGTTCGGACGGAGCGCACCTTCCTCGACGCCCTCGGCGACCGCTTCATCGAGCGAGCCGAGGCGCTCCTCGGCGACGAGATCGACGCGCGCCTCGCCCGCATCCCCCAGCACGTGAACGAGGCGGGCGTCGACCCCTTCGGCTTCGATCCGCGCGCCGCGCGCTACGCGCTCGCGTCGATGGCGTTCCTCTATCGCCACTACTTCCGCGTGAAGACGAGCGGTATGGAGACGCTCCCGCGCGGGCGGGCGCTCTTCATCGCGAACCACTCCGGGCAGATCCCGATCGACGGCGCGATGCTCGGGACCGCGCTCGTGCTCGACGCCGAGCCGCCGCGCTTCGCGCGCTCGATGGTGGAGCGCTGGAGCGCGGAATTGCCGTTCGTCTCGGTGCTCTTCCCGCGCCTCGGGCAGGTCATCGGCTCGCCCGAGAACGCGCGCCGGCTCCTCGAGAACGACGAGGTCATCGTCGTCTTCCCGGAGGGGACGCGCGGCATCTCGAAGACGATCCACCACCGCTATCAGCTCGTCGACTTCGGCCTCGGGTTCATGCGCCTCGCGCTCGAGACGCGGACGCCGATCGTGCCGGTCGCGATCGTCGGCGCCGAGGAGCAGTACCCCTCGCTCGCGAACGTCCGCCCCCTCGCGAAGCTCCTCGGCATGCCCGCGTTCCCGATCATCCCCCAGGCCTTCGTCGGCGTGCTCCTCCCGCTCCCGGTCCGCTATCGGATCGCGTTCGGAGAGCCGCTCTACTTCGAGGGGGATCCGGACGACGACGACGCCGTCATCGAGCAGAAGGTCTGGGTCGTGAAGCAGACGATCCAGTCGATGCTCCACCGCGGCCTGCGCGAGCGGCGCTCGATCTTCTTCTGACCGTCCCGATCGAGCGGGGCAGCCTCGCTCGCGATCGCGCGCCGGTCGGGAAGTTTGCGCGCGCGCGGGTTCGTTCAATGCTCCCCGCATGTCTGCCCCTCGACGGCCCCCGCGCGCGCGGCTCCCGGCGACGACGTCCGCGACCTCGTGGCTCTCGATCCTGATCGCGATCTCCGCGATCGCGGGCTGCCCGGCGCGCGGGGAGGCGCTCCAGGTCATGCCCCCCCTCACGACGAGCGACGCGGACGTCGATCGGCTCCTGCGCGAGGCCGATCGCGCGGCCGAGGCGGGCAGCGTCGACGAGGCGAGCGCGCGTTATCGCGAGATCGTCACGCGCCACGGCGACGATCGCACCGCGCCGCTCGCGCACCTGGGGCTCGGCCGCATCGCGATCGGCACGGGCCACTACGAGGAGGCGATCGCGACCCTCGAGCGGGCGGAGGCCTCGGGCGACCCCGTCGTCGCCGAGCGCGCGCGGCTCTACCGCGGGGTCGCGCTCCACCTCCTGCGCCGCTCGGGGGACGCCGTCCCCTTGCTCGCGCCGCTCGTCGGCCACACGACGAGCCCCGAGGAGACGCGCCTCCTGCTCGACACGCTCACGAACGCCGCGCTCGCCACGGACGCGCGCGTCACGGCCCTCGAGGCGCTCGACGCCCGCTTCGACGCGAGCGAGGAGAGCGAGCGCCCGGCCGTGCTCGAGCGGTTGCGCGAGGTCGCGATGGGGACCCTCTCGGACGACGAGATCCGGACGGCGTACGACGCGCTCCGACGCTCCGGCCGCGCCTGGCCCTTCGTCGCCGAGCGCGCGCTCCGGCGAGCCGACGAGGTGGGCGACCTCGAGCGCGTCCGCGCGATCGCCCAGGCGCTCACCGAGCGCGGCGTGCCGCTCGACGCCGCGCTCGCGACGCTCGTCTCGCGCGCCGAGCGCATCGCGCAGGCCGACCCCCGCGTGATCGGCGCGATCCTCCCGCTCTCGGGCCCCGCGCGGGAGCTCGGGCAGCGCGCCCTGCGCGGCATGATGCTGGCCGCCGGCGCGCCGGGCCAGGCCCCTCGAGCGGCCGACGCGCCCCAGCTTGTCTTCCGGGACGACGCGAGCGATCCGGCCCGCGCGGTCGCCGCCGTCGACGAGCTCGTCTCGATCCATCGCGCCGTCGCGATCCTCGGTCCGCTCGATCCGGCGTGCGCGGAGGCCGCCGCGGCGCGCGCGGCGGCGCTCGGCGTCCCGCTCATCTCGCTCGCCCCGAGCCCGCTCGAGGGCCGCTCACCGCTCGGCTTCCGGCTGATGCCGACGCTCGAGGAGGAGCTCGGCGCGCTCGTCCGAGCGGCGCGGGACGCGGGCGCGAGCCGCCTCGCCGTGCTCCGCCCGAGCTCGCGCTGGGGCGATCGCGTCCGAGCGGGGCTCACGCGCCTCGCCGACGCGAGCGGCCTCACGATCGTCGCCGACGAGCGCTACGCCACGAGCGCGACGAGCTTCGGCGAGGAGGTCGCGCGCGTCGCCGCGGCGGAGCCGGACGCGATCCTCATCGCCGACGCCGCGCCTCGGGTCGCGCTCGTCGCGCCCGCGCTCGCGACGGTCGGCCTCTGGGCGCCGGGCTCGCTCCCGCCCGGGAGCGCGCCTACCCCCGCGCGCCGCGGTCGACCCGCGATCCGGCCGCACGCCGTCCCGATCCTGATCCCCTCCGTCGGCCTCGATCCGCGGCTCCCCGCGCTCGCCGGGCGCTACCTCCAGGGCGCGCTCTTCGCCGCCCCCTTCCTCGCTCCCCCCGCGCCTTCGCCCTCGCCCGCGGCGG
Source organism: Sandaracinaceae bacterium (assembly GCA_039809495.1). Lineage (GTDB taxonomy): Bacteria > Myxococcota_A > Polyangia > Polyangiales > Sandaracinaceae > JAFLCL01. The sequence goes on along the minus strand of JBDHVC010000041.1, from coordinate 18,711 downwards.
CGCCGAGCGCACCGCCGGGCACGCCCGTCACGACGATCCCGCGCGATCCCGCGGGCTTCGCGGCCGCGTACCGCGCCCAATTCCAGGCCGATCCCGATCTCCTCGCGGCCTACGCGTTCGACGCGTTCACCCTCGTGCGCGGCGCGGTCACCGCCGGCAACACCGGGCGCGCGGACGTCGCCCGCTGGCTCGCCGCGTCGTCGGCCGGCGCACCGACGCTCGGCGCGAGCGGCGGCTTCTCGGCGGCGCGCACGCCGCTCCGCGCGACCTCGATCGCGACCCTCGAGGGCTCGAGCTTCCGGCTCCGCTGACGGCGCGCGAACGCTCGCGCGGGCGAGCGCCAGATCGCGTATCGTCGAGCGATGCCTCGCTTGCAGACCTCGATCGTCGCGCTCCTCGCCCTCGCGCTCCTCACGATCCCCGGCGCGCGGCCCGCGTCGGCGGACGAGCCCGCGACCCGCACGCTCACCTTCGCGACGCTCGCGCCGCCCGGCTCGCTCATCATGCGCGGGCTCGACGCGTGGAACCGCGAGATCCGACGGCGCACCGATCGGAGCCTCCAGTTCCGCTTCTATTCGGGCGGCGTGCAGGGCGACGAGCCGGAGGTCATCCGCAAGATCCACTCGGGTCGCCTCGACGCGGGCGGCGTGACCTCCAACGGCCTCGCGCAGATCCACCGGCCCGCGCTCGTCTTCCAGCTCCCCGGGACGTTCCGCCGCTACGAGCAGCTCCAGGCGGCGCGCGAGGCGCTCGCGGGCGAGGTCGAGGCGGGCATGATCCAGCAGGGCTTCCGCATGCTCGGCTGGGCCGACGTCGGCCAGGCGTACCTCTTCTCGCGGCGCGAGCTCCACACGCCGAGCGATCTCGCGAGCTGCCGCTTCTGGACGCGGACGGACGACATCATCCTCCCGAGCCTCTTCTCGATCGTGCGCACGCAGACGGTCGCGCTCTCGGTGCCCGAGGTCCTGGGAGGCCTCCAGACCGGCCGCATCGACACCTTCCTCGCGCCACCGACGATCGCGGTCGCCCTCCAGTGGGGGCAGCACGCGACGCACATGGCCGACATGCCCGTCGCGATCCTCGTCGGCGGGAGCGTGATCTCGGAGCGTACGTTCCAGTCGCTCACGCCCGAGCAGCAGGCGATCCTCACCGAGACGGGCGCGCAGTTCCACGCGCTCTCGCGCCGCAACGCGATCCGCGCCGAGGGGGAGTCGATCACCGCGCTGCGCGAGCGTGGCCTCACGGTCGTCCACATCAGCCCAGAGGAGATCGAGACCTGGCGCGCGATCGGGCGGCAGGTGCGCGATCGCGTCGCCTCGCAGATCGCCGATCCGGGCCTCATCGCGCGCGCCGCGGCGTTCGGCGAGCGGTGATCGAGGCGCGCTGCCCTCCTGCTCGTCCCGAAGGAGCGATGAAGAAGATCGTCACCACGCTCGGCGCGGGCGAGGGCGCCCTCGTCAGAGCGCCTCGCGGAGCAGCGTCGCGAACGCCGAGAGGGCGACCGGCGGGATCTGGTGCTGCCCGCGGAAGCGCACGAAGGTGACCTCGAGGCCCGCGCGCGCCAGGTCGGTCGCGAGCGCCTCCGATCGCTCGAACGGGAGGAGCGGATCGTGCGTCCCGTGCGTGACGAGGACGCGGAGGCCGGCGCGCGCGGGCATCCGCGGCCTCCATACGGGCTCGGCGAGGTAGGTCCCGCTGAAGATCACGAGCCCGTCGAGGGCGCGATCGGTCTCGAGCGCGATCGAGGTCGCGAGCATCGCCCCCTGCGAGAACCCGCCGACGACGAGCGCGCTCGGCGAGAGCGCCGCGTCGAGCGCGTCGAGCATCCCGAGGGCCGCGGCCCGCGCCTCGGGGAGGCCGTCCGGGACCGCGTCGCCGAGGCCCCGCGGCTCGCCCGTCGCGAGCGAGCGCTCGAGCGCCTCGAGGTCGATCGGCCACCACGCGCGCGGCGCGCCGCCCCCGAAGACGCCCCCGTCGAACCCGCCATCGAGCAGGATCGGCGCGGCGGGATAGACGAAGCGGACCTCGGGAGCGACCTCGATCCCGCGATGGAGCCCGACGAGGTCCTCGCCCGGCGCGCCGTAGCCATGAAAGAGCACGACGACGGGCCCATCGCCGCCACCCTCCCGATCGGGCCCACCGGCGACGACGACGTCGAGGGGGCCGAGCTTCGCGCGCTTCATCGCCCTCTCTTAGCCCCGAGGCCGCGAGATTTCACGCTTGGATCAGCCCGAGCGCCGTCTCCGAGGCCGCGTCCGGGTGATCGAGCGAGCCCCACATCTCGAGGAGCATCGCCCGATCGATCTTGTCGCGCGCGACGAAGGTGCCGACGATGAGGTGCGGACCGAGGGCGGCGTGCGCGTGCCCGACGTGGCTCGAGACGCCGTTCTCCTCCTTCACCTCGAAGCGCACCTCGCCGCGGATGGGGCCGCGCGTCATCGCGTGGACGTCGCCCTCGCCCTCGAGCGGCGGGAGCCCCGCGAGCGTCGCCTCGGTGTCGTAGCCCTCGGGCGCCTCCGCGCTCGTCACCCAGAGCCCGCGCCGCTCGTCCGCGCCGACCCACGTCCCGCGCTCGTCCCAGCGCTCGGAGAAGGTCCCCGGGATCGCGATCGACCAGCCCCCCGAGAGCATCACGCGGACGGCGTTGCGGCGATAGCCGATGAGCGGCGCCGCCTGCTCGTCGGGCTCGCTCGCCTTGAACTGCGCGCGCGTCGAGCGGAGCGACTCCTCGCCGAGGAGCGCGAAGCACTCGGCCCACGCGGCCCACGGAAAGACGAGCTTGGGATCGAGCCCGTGCGCGAGCTCGAGCTCCGTCACGACGCGCTCGAGGACGGCGCGCTCGCCGTCGTCCGTGGGCTTGCGCCAGCGCACCTCGAGCCAGAGGAGCGTGAGCGCGACGCCGAGGTGGTAGCGCGCGTCGTGGCCGGGCCTCGGCCACGGGAACACGTCGTCGGCCGCGCTCGGATCCGCCGCGGCGCGCTCGACCCACGGTCGATCGCGCGGACCGAGCGGCGTCGCGACGAGCTCGTCGTGGGAGACCTCGAGCCCCGCCGGCATCGAGAGCGCGAAGCCCGATCCGCCACGCTCGACGAGCGCGAGGATGTCCCGCGCGGCCGAGGCGACGTCCTCGCGCATCGCCCGCACGAGCGCCTCGACGTCGCGCGTCTCGAAGTAACCTGACCGGTCCTCGACGAGCGTCCACGCGAGCGCGAGCGCCTCGGCGATGGCGTCCGCGATCTCGACGACGGCGACGTGCAGGCCGGGCCCGGCCGTGCTGGTCATCACGTCGAGGACGACGAGGCCCGGCGAGACGACGAGCTCGATCGGCCCCGCGGCCGGGTGGATCGTCGCGAGGAGCATCGAGGCGCCGCCCTCGAGCTCGACGCGCTCGAAGCCGGCGAGCCTCTCGCGGCCGCCGATGATCCCTTCGACGATCGCGAAGAGCTCGTCGGGATCCCGGTGTGGAGCGCGAGCGCGGAGCGAGAGCGAGAGCATGATCTCGGTGCTGTCAGATGACGAGCGGCTCGTCGAGGCAGCGCGGCGGCCCGCCCTCGTAGGGGCTCGCGCAGAGCTGCCCCTCGGGGCAGTCGGACTGCCTCGCGCACGAGCCGCCCGGCTCGACGCACTCCTTCTGCCCATCGCCCCAGAGATCGACGCACGCGCGCCCGCCCGGGCAGTCGGCCGCCGTCTGACAGAGTCCCTGGGCCAAGCACTCGTGGCTCAAGCGAGAGGGCTCGGTCCCGCAGGGCCCAGGCTCCCCGACGCACTGGGCGTTGCTTCGGCAGAGCCCGTCCCGCACGCACTCCTTCGCGCCGTCACCCTCCACGTCCGTGCACGTCGCCCCGGGCCCGCAGTTCGCGTCCGAGACGCAGCGCGGCATCGCCCGCACACAGTACGGCGCGCCGTCCCGCACCGAGCAGACGAAGTTGTAGGGGCACGTGGTGTCGAAGTCGGAGGCCGTGCAGCCGATCCGTCGATCGACGCAGACACCCGCGTCGCACGAGAAGCCGGCCGGGCAGTCGGTCGAGCTCGCGCAGCTCGCGCTCGCACGGACGCAGCGCCCGGCCTCGCACGTCGCCCCGCTCGGGCAGTCGGTCCCCACGCCGCAGCGCAGCCCCGTGGGCTTGCAGTGCCGCCCGCAGCCGTCGTCGACGCACGCCATCGCGCTCGGGCAGGCCTCCGTCGAGCAGTCGGGGCCGAGGCTCATGCACGCGCAGGCGCCGAGCCCCGAGTCGGCCTCGTAGTCCCAGCACGGCCCGGCGTCGAAGTCGAAGAAGACGTCGGGCGCGAACGCGTCGCGGCCGCTCGCGTCGCGCGCGAGCGGCGCGTCGGGCCGCTCGATCGCGCCATCGTCCTCGGAGAGCGCGTCCATCGGCGCGAACCCGTCCTCGGGCTCGGGCCCCGCGTCGCGGCGCACGCGGTACGCGTCCGGCGCCTCGCTCGGCGGCGGATCCGCCGGGCACCCCGCGAGCGAGAGCGAGAGCGCGACGAAGAGCGAGAGCGCGAGGCGCGGCGGGGAGAACATGCGGACAGCGTACCCGAGGCGAGGCGAGCTCGTCACGCCGCGGTCGGGCAGCACGGGCGGGCAGCGCGGCCGGGCAGCAAGGCCGGGCAGCGCGCCCGGTTGACCGCGCGCGGCGCGGAGCCATGAATCGCGCGATGTCCTCTGCGCTCGAGCGGGTGCTCGTCACGGCGGCGCGATCGCGAGCGGGGCTCGACGTGCGCACCGATCCCGCGAGCCGCGAGGCCCACGCGGGCGACGAGAGCGGGCTCGCGCCGCGCGTGCCCGGCGCGGTCGTCGTCGCGCGTGACGCCGAGGACGTCGCGGCGCTCCTCCGCGCCGCGAGCGCGGAGGGCGTGGGCGTGACGGTGCGCGGCGCCGCGAGCGGCAAGGCCGGCGGCGCCATCCCCGACGAGGACGGCATCGCGCTCGTCGTCGCGCGGATCGATCGCGAGCTCGACGTCGACCCCGAAGATCGCATCGCCGCGCTCGGCGCCGGCGTCGTGCTCGCGCGGCTGCGCGAGGCCGCGCGCGGGGAGGGCCTCTTCTACGGCCCCGATCCGTCGAGCCTCGACGTCGCGACGATCGGCGGCAACGTCGCCACGAACGCGTCGGGCCCGAGCTCGCTCAAGCACGGCGCGACGGCGCGCTGGGTGCGCGGGCTCGACGTCGTGACGGGCGAGGGGACCGTGCTCTCGATGCCCTCCCGCGTCCTCAAGGCGAGCGTGGGGATCGATCTCCCCTCCCTCTTCGTCGGGAGCGAGGGCGCGCTCGGCGTCGTGACGCGGGTCTTCGTGCGCCTCGAGCCCGCGCCCGAGCGGCTCGCCCTCGCCCTCGTCGCGCTCGCCTCCCTCGAGGCGATCGGCGAGGCGCTCCGCGCGATCGATCGGGCCCGCCTCGCGCCCCGCGCGGTCGAGCTGCTCGACGACGCGGCGCTCGACGCGCTCCGCGCAAGGGAGGGCTCGCGGGGGCTCGACCCGCGCGCGAGGGCGATCCTCTTCGTCGAATTCGAGGGGAGCGAGCGCGCCGTGGAGGACGATCTCGTGCGCCTCGATGGGGCCCTCGCGACGCTCGCGCTCGACCTCCGGCTCGCGCGGAGCGAGGGGGAGCGCGAGGCGCTCTGGGGGATCCGGAGAGCCACGAGCCTCGCCCTCAAGCGCGCCGCGCGCCACAAGCTGAGCGAGGACGTGGTCGTCCCGCGCCGACGGCTCGCAGAGCTGATCCGCGCCTCGCGGCGGATCGGCGAGGCCCACGGCGTCGGGGTCGCGAGCTACGGGCACGCGGGCGAGGGCAACCTGCACGTGAACCTCCTCTTCGACGACGAGGACGCGCGCGAGCGCGTCGAGCGCGCGATGGAGGCGATCTTCCGCGAGGCCGTGGCGCTCGGCGGGACGATCTCGGGCGAGCACGGCGTCGGCCGCGCGAAGGCCCGCTTCGTCCCGCTCGCCCACGACGCCGCGCGCAGGGAGACGAGCCGCGGGCTCCAGCGCCTCTTCGACCCCGCGGGGATCCTCGCCCGCGGGAAGACCCTCGGGTGAGCGCCCGAACGCCCCACGCTTGACGCCCCCCTTTTCGAGGGGAAGTTTCCGCACGTTCTCGCGCGCGCCTCGAGCGCCACGGAGCCCCCGACCATGCCCCTCGAAGTCCCCCACGTCAGCATCATCATCCCCGTCTACAACGAGGAGGCGATCCTCCAGAGCGCGATCGTGGACCTCCTCGATCGGCTCCGCGAGGTGCCGTGGACGTACGAGATCGTCATCGCGGAGAACGGCTCGCGCGACGCCACGGTCGAGATCGCCGAGAAGCTCGCCGCGCGCTTCCCGCAGGTGCGGACGTTCAGCTTCGGGCAGCCGAACTACGGCGGCGCGCTCAAGCGCGGCATCCTCGAGGCGAAGGGCGCGTTCGTCATCTGCGACGAGATCGACCTCTGCGACGTGGACTTCCACACGCGCGCGCTCGCGATCCTCGAGTCGGGCGAGGCGGATCTCGTCGTCGGCAGCAAGGCGATGAGGGGCGCGAGCGACGAGCGCCCGCTCCTGCGCAGGGCCGCGACCCGCGTCCTGAACGGCCTGCTCCGCGTCTCGCTCGGCTTCACGGGCACCGACACCCACGGCCTCAAGGCCTTCCGACGCTCGGCCGTCCAGCCCGTCGCGAGCCACTGCGTCGTCGACAAGGACATCTTCGCGAGCGAGCTCGTCATCCGCGCGGAGCGCGAGGGGGTCCGCATCCGCGAGATCCCGGTGCGCGTGCTCGAGAAGCGCGTGCCCTCGATCCACCTCTTCCGCCGCGTGCCGAACGTCATCAAGAACATCGGGCGGCTCGTCTACGCGATCCGCATCCAGGGCTAGCGTGCGGCTCGCGGCGATCAGCGTCGATCTCGACGAGATCGGCTGCTACGCGGCGATCCACGGGCTCGCGGTGCCGCGCGGTCGTGAGCACCCGATCTACGAGCGGGCGCTGCCGCGGCTCGCGCGCTTCTTCGACGACCTCGGGGTCCGCGCCACGTTCTTCGCGGTCGGTCAGGACGCCGAGGACGACGCGAAGGGCCGCGCGCTCCGCGCCCTCGTCGAGCGCGATCACGAGATCGCGAGCCACAGCCAGCGCCACCTCTACGACCTCACGCGCCGCGATCGAGCGACGATGCGACGCGAGGTCGAAGAGAGCCTCGACGCGATCGAGCGCGCGGTCGGCCAGCGGCCTCGAGGCTTCCGCGCCCCGGGCTACACGATCACGAACGAGCTCTTCGCGCTCCTGCGCGAGCTCGGCCTCGCCTACGACTCGAGCGTCTTCCCCTGCCCGCCGTACTACGCGCCGAAGGCGCTCACCATCGCCCTCCTGAGGCTGCGAGCCGCGCTCGGCCGGGGCCGGGAGAGCCGCTCGCTCGTCGACGATCCGCGCGTCCTGCTCGCGCCGGCGGATCCCTATTTTCCTGCGGATCGCGCGGGCGCGTACTTCCGGCGAGGGCCCCGCGGCGGGCTCGTCGAGGTGCCGATCGGCGTCACGCGCGGCGCGCACCTCCCCTTCATCGGGACGAGCGTCGTGCTCGCCGGCCGGCGCGGCGCCCGCCTGCTCGCGAGGCAGATGGTCGGTCGCCCCGTCGTCGTGCTCGAGCTCCACGGCATCGATCTCGCGGACGCGAGCGCCGACGGCCTCGAGTGGCTCGCGCCCCGCCAGCCGGATCTGGCGCGCACGCTCGAGGCCAAGCGGGCGGCGCTCGAGGCGGCGATCGAGGTGCTCGCCGCGAACGGCTATCGCTTCGTCACCACCCTGGAGGCCGCGCTGAGCGTCGCGGACCAGGGCCCAGCGACCTGAACGCGCCCCACGAGCCGCACGCGCGCGCCGTCAGGCCGCCTCGTCCGAGCGCGCGGCGCCGAGCACCTCGAAGACGAGCTGATCCGCGCGCCCCGCGAGCCGCACGCGCGCGCCGCGCTCGATCTCCCCCGAGAGCAGCCGCGAGGCGAGCGGCGACTCGACGAGGCGCCCGATCGTGCGCCGCATCGGGCGCGCCCCGAGGCTCGCCTCGAAGCCGCCCGCCCGCGCCAGCGCCTCGCACGCCGAGGCGTCGACGACGAGTTCGACCCCACGCTCGGCGAGGAGGGTCCGCGTCACGCCCGCGAGCAGCCGCCGCGCGATCTCGACGACGTCGGCGTGCTCGAGCGGTGTGAAGTAGAGGGGCTCGTCGATCCGGTTCCAGAGCTCGGGGGGCAAGGCGCGGCGCGCCGCCCCGAGGACGCGCGCCTCGCGCTCGTCCGCCTCCTTCGCGCTCGGGCTCGCCTCGCGCGCGTCGAAGCCGATCGGGCGGTGGGCCCGCTCGCTCGCGGCCTGCGCGCCCAGGTTCGACGTCATCACGATGACGGTGTTGCTAAAGTCGACCGTGCGCCCGAGCCCGTCGGTGAGGCGCCCCTCGTCGAGCAGCGGCAGGAGCGCGAGCAGGACGTCGGGGTGCGCCTTCTCGATCTCGTCGAGGAGGATGAGCTGATAGGGGCGCCTGCGCACCGCCTCCGTGAGCTGGCCGCCCGCCTCGTGGCCGACGTAGCCGGGCGGCGCGCCGACGAGGCGCGCCACGGCGTGGCTCTCCGAGAGCTCGCTCATGTCGAAGCGCGTCAGCGCGCCGGGCGCGAAGAGCGCCTCGGCGATCGCCTTCGCCGTCTCCGTCTTGCCGACGCCCGTCGTGCCGAGGAGCAGGAAGGTGCCGAGCGGCCTCGGACCGCGAAAGCCCGCGGCGCCCTTGCGGAGCGTGTCGGCGATCCGCGCGAGGGCCCTGCCCTGCCCGACGACGCGCTCCTCGAGCCGCGCCTCGAGCGCGAGCAGGCGCTCGCCGTCGCGATCGAGCAGCCGCTCGACCGGGACGTGCGCGGCCTCGGCGATGACGCGCGCGATGTCGGCGGCGCTGACCTCGGCGCGGCCGAGCCGCCGGGCGCGCGCGCCCGCGAGGTCGAGGACGCCGATCGCCTTGTCGGGGAGGTGCCGCTCCGGGAGGAAGCGGACGGTGAGCTCGACCGCCGAGCGGAGCGAGGCCGGCTCGTAGCGGACCTGGTGGTGCGCCTCGTAGCGGGGCAAGAGGCCCTCGAGGATCCGCGCCGTCACCTCGGGGCTCGGCGGCGCGACGTGGACGACCGAGAAGCGCCGCGCGAACGCGGGATCCCGGTCGAAGTGCTTGCGCAGCTCGGCCTCCGTGCTCGCGCCGATGCAGGTGAGCTCGCCGCGCGCGAGGCTCCCCTTGAGCTCGGTCGCGAGATCGTCGGGGCCGGCCGGCTCGCCGACGAGCGCGTGGATCTCGTCGAGGAAGAGCAAGACGCGCCCCTCGGCGCGCCCGAGCTCCTCCTCGAGCTTCTTGAGCTTGCCCGCGATCGCGCCGCGCACGCCCGTCCCGCTCGCGAGCGCGCCGGGCGTGACCTCGACGACGATCCGATCCGCGAGCGGGCCGAGCGCGAGCGAGGCGCGCGGCGAGCCACGCGAGCCCTCGACGATGGCGAGCGCGAGCGCCTCGACGATCGCCGTCTTGCCGACGCCGGGCGGGCCGACGAGGAGGGGGTTGTTGCCGCGCCGGCGCGAGAGGACGTCGAGCACCTGCTCGAGCTCGTGCTCGCGCCCGATCACCGGGTCGAGCGCGCCCTCGGACGCGAGCGCGGAGAGGTTGCGACCGAGCGACGAGAGCACCGGGAAGCGCTCGCGATCGAGCTCCCACCGCGACGGCGCGGGCGCGGAGGCGGGCTCGCCGCTCGGGTGGGCGCCCTCGGCGCGGGCGAGCTCGACGTGGGTGGCCGCGGCCGCTCGGCTCGGGCTCGACGTGCTCGAGGGCGAGGGGCTCGCCGCCGCGCTCGAGGCCGCCTCCGACCCGAGCTTGGGAGGCGGGAGCGTGCGGCGGTTTCGGCGCGGAGACGCGAGCCGCGAGAGGATCGCGGGGTCGATCCCGCCCGCCCGCGGCAGCTCGCTCGGCCGGGCGCGGGGGGCCTCGGCGGCGCCGAGCGTGGACGGCGCGAAGCGCGTGAGCAGCTCGCCCTGGAGCCGCGAGACCGAGACACCGAGGCGCTCGAAGCACTGCACCGCGGCCGCGTGCGGCTCGGCCGAGATCGCGAGCAACAGGTGCCACGGGCGCACGATCGGCGTCGGGGTCGGATCGTAGCGCTGGGCGAGCTGGACCGCGCGCTCGCTCGCCCGGGTGAGCGTGTGGGTCGACTCCCCCTCGATCAGCTTGAGCGCCGAGACGAGGTGCGCCTCGAGCACGCCCGCCGCGTGGAGCGCCGCGCGCGCGTCCGCGTCGCTCTGCAGCATCTCGAGCACGCAGTGCGCCGTCGTCGGTCGCTGCCCGCGTCGGACGGCCTGCTTGCGCGATGCGGCGATGAACCCTTCGAGCGCGACGGTCGGGAGCGTGCCTTGCGTCATGCCTCGGGAGTACAGAGAAGCCGCCCCGCTGGACAACTTTTCAGCGCTCGTCGGCGCGCGCCGCCGCCGCCCCGAGGCGCGCTCGGGCCCGGTCCGTAAATATCCGACGCGATCGCGGCGTCGACGGCCGACCCGAAGGTCGATATCATCGCGGCCGCTCGCTCAGGAGGATTCGATGTCGTCTCGCTCGCGCGCCCTGCTCTCGTCCGCGACCCCAGCCTGGCTCGGCCTGGCGCTCCTCGCGCTCGCCGGCGCCCTCGGTTCCTCGAGCGGGCTCGGCGCGAGCGAGGCGAGCGCCCAGCGCGCCCTGCGGGCCAACGTCTTCGTCACGCAGGCCGCGATCCCCCGCAACCTGAGTGAGAGCGCGCTCGTCGGCTTCGCGCGGGGGCACCAGGCGCGGCAGCTGCGCGAGACGACCGACGCGCCGCTCGACCGGCGCGCCTGGCTCGGCAACCTCGTCATCCAGTTCTCCGCGCCGATCGACGACCTCGAGTACCACGCGCTCTACTACGACGTGACGGACGGCGGGCGGAACTTCATCGACGACATGTCGATCAACATCCACGATCGGACGCAGCGCACCTTCGTCCAGCGGATCAACCTGCCGCGCCCGCGCTTCCGGCCGAACCGCCAGATCGAGGCCGTGGTCACCGTGCGCAGGCAAGAGGTCGGGCGCGTGCGCTTCAACCTGCTCGGCGAGGAGGCGCAGCGCAGCGGCGTCGTGACGTTCTCCGACGAAGACACGCGCGTCCGCGACTGACCGCGCGAGCGGGGGCTCGCGCGTCCTTGCGCTCGCACGAACGGTGCCCGCGATCGCGCGGACGGGGGCGGGCCTCGAGCCACGCCGACGCGCCGTCGTCTGGCCAAGGCGGCCCGCGTCCTTTACGCTCTCGGCACGTCGAGGTCTTCATGCGCGCTTGCTCCCTTCGCCTGCTCCCCGCCGCCGTCGCCCTCGCGCTCTTCGCGGGCGCGTGCGGTCGCTCCACGCTGTCGACGTCCGTCGACGTACCCTTCGATGCCGGTCGCCTCGACGGAGGTGGCCTCGACGGCGCTCGACCGGACGCGTACCGGCCCGACGCGCCGGAGGTGGTGTGCGGCGACGGGGTCTGCAGCGACACCGAGACCTGCGCGAGCTGCCCGAGCGACTGCGGACGCTGCGAGAGCTGCGGCAACGGCGTCTGCGACGACGACGAGACGTGCGAGACGTGCGCGCCCGACTGCGGCTCCTGCACCGGCTGCGGCGACGGCGTCTGCCAGCCCACCGAGTCGTGCTCGACCTGCCCCGCCGACTGCGGCCTCTGCCCGACCTGCCCCAACGGCGTGTGCGAGGCCGACGAGACCTGCGGCACGTGCCCCGACGACTGCGGCCGCTGCGCGACCTGCGGCGACGGACGCTGCAACGCCGGTGAGACCTGCTCCTCCTGCGAGCGCGACTGCGGCCGCTGCGCGACCTGCGGCGACGGGGTCTGCAACGCCGCCGCGGGCGAGACGTGCACGACCTGCTCGACCGACTGCGGGCGCTGCACGACCTGCGGCGACGGCACCTGCCAGCCCTCGGAGGACTGCTCGAGCTGCCCGGCCGACTGCGGCCGCTGCCCCCGCTGCGGCGATGGCACCTGCAGCGTCACCGAGTCGTGCTCGAGCTGCCCCGAGGACTGTGGCCGCTGCTCGAGCTGCGGCGATGGGCGGTGCTCGGGCGCCGAAGACTGCTCCACCTGCGCCGTCGACTGCGGCGTCTGCCGGACGTGCGGCGACCACACCTGCAGCCCGACCGAGAGCTGCTCGAGCTGCCCGCAGGACTGCGGCATCTGCGAGCGCTGCGAGAACGGCTTCTGCTCACCGGAATTCGGCGAGGACTGCTTCACCTGCCCCGAGGACTGCGGCCGCTGCGAGACGTGCGGCGATGGCAGCTGCAACGCGGCGATCGGCGAGACGTGCTTCTCCTGCCCCGTCGACTGTGGTCGCTGCGATGGCTGCGGCGATGGGCGATGCCGGGGCAGCGAGACGTGCTCGAGCTGTCCGAGCGACTGCGGCACCTGCTCGTTCTGCGGCAACATGCGGTGCGAGACCGGCGGGGGCTTCGAGGACTGCGTGAGCTGCCCGGCCGACTGCGGCCCGTGCACGCTCCGCAGCTGCGGCGAGAGCCTCACCTGCGTCTTCGGCTGCATCGACTTCGGTGGCGGCGGCGTGCCGCGCATCAGCCTGAGCTGCCTCGGCGCGTGCGTCTCGCAGACCTGCCCCGACGGCCGCTTCTTCCTCGATCAGGTGACGAGCTGCGCGATCGGCGCGGCCGTGGGCGGCTGCCGCGATCTCTCGTGCATCACCACCGAGTGTCGCTCGGAGGTCGCCGCCTGCCTCGCGAATCGCTGCTGAGGGCTCGCGGGTTCGTCGCTCCACATCGACGACGACGCGGCAGCGTTGGCGTTCCCGCGCGCGGTCGTGTTATGCGTTGCTCGGTCGCACTTCGTGCGGCGCGGAGGAGAGGCCATGGCGCACAAGCACATCGACGAGGAGAACCTGAGGGTCAGCGAGCTGCCCCAGCAGCCACGCGACAGCCTCATGCCCGTCGCGGGTGGCGTCACCGTCGTCGTCACCCAGGCCTTCGGCCCCACCGGCGCGAACCTCGTCGGCTTGAGCGACGTGAAATTCGACGGCTACCCCGCCGTCACCCTGCTCGTGCGCCGGCCCGACGGGAAGGAAGGGCTCGTCCACCTCTCCCCGATCCACGGCGATCGCCGCAAGGAGGGGTTCACCGACATCAAGCCCGGGACGAAGCTCGAGCTCTTCTGCCCCGTCTCGCGAAAGCCCCTCGACAAGCTCGGCCCCGTCGACGACGGCTCGGGCGCCGACTACTTCGCGCTCTACCTCACGCCGAAGCTCGAGAGCTCCGCCTGCGTGATGATCTCGAACATCTGGGACCACTACCACTCGCGGATCGTCGACGACAACGCGGTGGTCTCGTACTGGTCACGAACCCACCCAGACTGACGCCCTCGAGCGTCGGGGTCGGGTCGACGACGCGCCTCGTCGTCGAGGCGCCGCGCTCGGCCCCGAGGCGCACGCTCCGGGCGGACGCGCGAGCGACGTGAGCTCGACGCGACGACGGGAGAAGCAGGATCCGATGAGCGAGGACGAGCTCGATTACTCTCGCGCCAACGCGACGAAGATCGCCTACGTCGACGGTCGCCCGACGACGATCACCCTGCGCAAGCTGAAGCTCGTCGTCGCGCGCGGGGGCGTCCTGAGCGAGCACACCTTCGACAAGGAGGTGATCACCATCGGCGCGATGGACGACAACGACGTCGTCCTCGACGACGACACGGTGAGCCGCAACCACTGCACGATCGCGCTCGAGGGCGACACCTACGTCATCACGGATCACGACTCGACGAACGGCACCTACGTCAACCGGGTCCGCATCCGCGCCGCGTACCTCGCCCCGAACCAGGTGATCACGCTCGGCTCGACCGAGATCCGCTTCTCGCCGATCGACGAGCGCGTCCGCATCGTCCCCTCCGATCGCGATCGCTTCGGCGAGATCATCGGCGCCGACCGCAAGATGCGGGAGATCTACGCGATCCTCGAGAAGATCGCGCCCACCGACGCGACCGTGGTCATCGAGGGGGAGACGGGGACGGGCAAGGACGTCGTCGCGCGCTCGATCCACGGCCAGTCGCGGCGCAAGGATCGCCCCTTCATGGTCTTCGACTGCGGGGCCGTGCCCGAGAACCTCATCGAGTCCGAGCTCTTCGGGCACGAGAAGGGATCGTTCACGGGCGCGCACGCCACCCGGCAGGGCATCTTCGAGCTCGCGCACGGCGGGACGGTCTTCCTCGACGAGCTCGGAGAGCTCCAGCTCGATCTCCAGCCGAAGCTCCTCCGGGTCCTCGAGCAGCGCGAGGTCAAGCGCATCGGCGGGACGCGCCCCATCAAGGTCGACGTGCGGATCGTCGCCGCGACGAACCGCGACCTCGAGGAGGAGGTCGCTGCGGCGCGCTTCCGCGAGGACCTCTTCTATCGCCTCACGGTCGTCCGCGTCCGCGTCCCGGCGCTCCGCGATCGACAGGACGACGTCCGGCTGCTCGCCCGCTACTTCCTCGAGAGCGGCTCGTTCAACCGCGACCGCGAGGGCCGAAAGCGCGTCTCCTCCTTCGCCCCCGGCGTCCTCGATCGCCTCTCGGAGTACGGCTGGCCGGGCAACGTCCGGGAGCTCCACAACGTGATCGAGCGCGCCGTGAGCTTCGCCGAGAGCGACGTCGTCGAGCTCGCCGATCTCCCCGAGCACATCGCGTGGCCGAGGGGCCTCGCGCCCTCGAGCGCGGGCGACGTCGAGAGCCACACCGACGTGAGCGTGGCTCTCCCCGAGGCCCGCGGCGACGTCGACGGCACGTTCAAGGACGCGAAGGAGCGCTGGATCTCGAGCTTCGAGCGCGACTACGTCGCCAACCTGCTCAAGCGCAACGCCGGCAACATCAGCCACGCGTCGCGCGAGGCGCAGATCGACCGCAAGTACTTCCGGAAGCTGATGAAGAAGTACGGCATCAGCGCCGAGGACGGAAGCGACGCGGACGAGTGACGCTGCGCGCTCGCGCGGCGTGATCCGAGGGCGGCGAGGACGCCCGCGCCGTCAGGCCCTGGTCCCGCCGAGCGCGTCGAGCGCCTTCGAGAGCAGCGCCTTCGCCTCCGTCGCGACGCTCTCCATCTCCTTCGCGGTGGCGAGCTGGACCATCACGCCGGGATCGATCATCTCGACGATCGTCTTGCCCGCGCCCGCCTCGCGGACGACCACGTTGCACGGCAGGAACGCCGCGATGGCCGGCTCGATCGACATCGCCTTGTGGGCGAGCGGCGGGCGACACGCGCCGAGGATGACCTGCGCCGGCACGTCGACGTCGAGCTTCTTCTTGAGGGTCGCCTTCACGTCGATCTCCGTGAGGACGCCGAAGCCGACGTCGGCGAGCGCCTTGCGTGTCGCGAGGACCGCGTCGTCGTAGCTCGCGTCCAGCGTCGTCGCCATCGTGTACGTGCTCATCTCGAACCTTCCCTTCCGAGGCGTCGGGTGCCGAGCGCCGCGCGCCTCCACGAGGTCCCTAGCCAATCCCGGAGGCCGGGGCCAGACGGAAGGCCTCCCTGCCCAGCCGAGAGGGCAGCCACCCGATCACCGGGGAGCCCCGTCCCCACAGGCCGGCCGATCGCCCGAAGGCCGCGCTCGGGGCAGGCGCCGAGACGCGAGCGCCCCCCGCTCGAGAGCGAGGGGCGCAGGCCTTGAGGTGGGATCGCGCGCCGTCAGCCGACGCGGCCGACCTGGACACGCCAGAGGCTCGGACCCTTCTCGAGGTACGAGAGCGAGAGCGAGGCCTCGTGGTGCTCTAGGTGCGCGAGGAGCTCCTTCGGATCGGAGTCGCTCACGAGCACGAACGCCTTGCCGAGGCCGAGCGAGGTGTACTGCTCGGCCACGTAGCGCTCGCGCCGCCCCTTGGGCTGCTCGCGCAGATCGACCATCCCCAGCTTGTCCGCGTCCGTGATCGAGGTGACGGCCGAGAGCGCCGCCTGCCGACCTTCGAACGAGCGCAAGAGGCGGATGCCGAAGAGCAGCGTGACGCCGAGCAGGCCCGGATAGCCGATCGAGCCGAGCGTGTAGGGGATCGTCGGATCGCCCGCGCGCACCGCGCTCATGTTGAACGAGAGGAGGTTCAGCGTGATGATCCCGCCGAAGAGCCACATCCCGGCGATCCACATGCCCATCTCGAAGCGCGTCAGCGCGCTCCGCCAGAGGCCGGTCGTGATCGCGTGGTGCTGGACGACGGTCTCGTCGTCGCCGAGGGCGCGGGACTTGATCGTCGCGAGGTCGTAGCCGCCCACGATGGCGCCCACAGTGAAGATCACCCCGAAGAGGCCGAGGAGCGCGCGCGGCACCGCCATCGCGGGCCGCAGATACTCACCGAACCAGTCGAGGCCGAGGACGCGATAGACGTAGATCTGGATCGTGCCGCCCGCGGCGAACGCCAGCATGATGCCGAGCATCCCCGAGAACATCGTCCAGAACGCGAAGCGCGAGAGCCGATCGTCCCACCGACGCACGCCCTTGATGGCCGGGACGGCCGTGTAGGCGCCGCCGATGACGAGCATCCCGAACGTGCCGAAGAGCGCGAGGTGGCCGTGCGAGGCGGTCACCCACGTCCCGTGCTCCCAGAGGTTCGTCAGCGCGAAGGTCTGAGTGAACCCGAGGATGCCCGCGCCGACGTGCTCGAAGATCGCAGAGCCCGCGATGAAGTAGAAGCCGACCTTGTTGCGCAGCGGCTTCGCGCCGCTCTTCGCGTCGATGAAGACGTGCCAGATGCAGAAGATCAGCGGGAGCGGCTCGAGCGCGCTGAACAGCGAGCCCCAGAACTGCCAGAACGACGGCGTGCCGATCCAGAAGTAGTGGTGCGCGTTACCGATGAGGCCGGTCAGCGCGACGAGGACGACGCCCCAGAACACCGCGAAGCCGACCTCCTTCGGGTCCACGTCGAAGAACTTCTGGAGCAGGATGCCCACGAGGCTGATGTGGATGATCTCCCAGACGCCCTCGACCCAGTAGTGGACGATGTACCAGCGGAAGTACTCCTGGACATCGATCTGGCGCGTCGGGATGAACGCGAACAGCCACATGAAGGTGAGGCCGGAGAGGCCGATCGCGAGGCCCCAGTGGACCTCGTTCCACTCCTTGCGCGGCGGGAACATCCGCACGACGAGGTAGGCGAGGATGGAGAAGCCGACGAGCAGGAGCACGCCCGTGACGCGCCCCCCCTCGAGGTACTCGAGGCCCTGCTGGTAGATCGGACCGATCCACGCGCTGCCCTCGATCCAGCCGGCGTCACCCCACATCGCCTTCGGCAGCGTGAAGATGCTCCAGGCGACGACGACCCAGATCGCGAAGAGGAGGAACTTCACGAGGAAGGTGGGGCTCGTCTCTCGCCCGCCGAGGACCGGCCCGATGAAGAAGAGCGTCCCGGCGAAGCCGGTCACGATCCACACGATGCCGAGGTTGAGGTGAAACGCGCGCGCGACGTTGAAGTTCAGCGCGCCCTGCATGAAGTACGGATCCATCTGGATGGCCGAGAGGACCAGCCCGAACGAGATCTGCAGGATGAAGAGGATGAACATCGTCACGAAGTAGCCATAGGCCAGCTTCTGACTCTGGTATTGAATCTTCATGACGTCCTACCGAAGAGATTGGATGTACGCGACGAGGTCGCTGACTTGGTCATCGTTCAGCATCCCCTCGTAGGGGGGCATCGTCGGGGCGAAGCCGCGAACGATCTGAGCGCGAGAGTCGAGGATCGAGGTCCGCAGGTAGGCCTCGTCGGCGGTGACGGTCGAGCCGCCCTCGAGCGGGACGCTGGAGCCGGAGAGGCCCTTCCAGGTCGGCCCGACGCGGCTCGAGCCGTCCGTCGAGTGGCACGCGAGACAGCCGATGTCCTGCGCCGTCTGGCGACCTCTCGCGACCGGATCGCTCGAGGCGCTGGCCGTCGAGGTCGACGCCGTCGAGGCCGTCGCCGCCGTCACCGCGCCGCGGCCGTACGCGGCGTGGAAGCGCGCGACGGCGCCCGGCGTCGCGCGGACCTGAGGTGGCCACTCCTGCGTGTTGATGGCCGAGCTGTAGGCGAAGAACGCGATGAGCGCGGGGATCTCGTTCGCCTGGAACTGGAGGTTCGGCATGATCGTCGAGCGGCCGCCTCGGTTCGTCACGCGCTCGAGGGCGTGGGGATAACGCGTGTAGTACTCGTCGACGGAGGCGACGTTCAGCTCTCCCGCCTGACGCTGCGCGTTGATGCGCATGTCGACGGCAGCCTTCGTCGGCCACGTGCCGGCGGAGCCGAGGAACGCCTCGAGCCACGCGGGGCCGAGGTCGCGGTAGACGAAGGTCAGATCCGGCGCGAAGTAGGCGCCATTTCCGACGATGGTGTGGCAGTCCATGCAGCTGTAGGCCTGAAAGACCTGCTTGCCGCGGTAGCCGTCCTGCCCACGAAACGAGAACGTCGCGGTGTCGGGGCGGTGGCGATCCGAGGTGAACGAGGCGCCGCCGAAGAGGATCCAGAGGAGCGTCATCACGCCGAGCACGCCAATGGCGACGTTGCGAGATCGCGCCTCCTCCGGATCGTTGCCGATGTTGGTCCCGACCCAAGACTCGGATCCCTTGGAGGCCTTCGGGCTCTTCGACTGGGCGCTCTTCGACTCGGCGCTCTTCGCCTCGGCGCTCTTCGGCTCGGCGCTCTTCGACTCGGCGCTCTTCGACTCGGCGCTCTTCGACTCGGCGCTCTTCGAGCCCTTCGCGCCGCTCG
>JBDHVC010000040.1:0-42809 GCA_039809495.1 Sandaracinaceae bacterium | reverse complement strand
GCTCGCTTCGATCGGGATGATCTCCTTTCGGCCGGACTTGCACCGGCAAGGTCGCGCCCATGCTGGGCGCACAAACGAAGGAGCGAGCGCCGGCCGAACCGACGCTCGCTCCTCGAGCCGGTCGAGCGGCTCGAGGGCGCGCCTCGAGCCCTCGACCCGCCGACGCCTCATGGCCGGTTGCTGGTCAGCTCCGTGAGGTAGAGCGTCGCGGGGATGAGCCTTCCCGAGCTGTAGCTGCCGACCCAGATGTCGTACTGGCCGCCGGGCGGGTTCGAGATGTCGATCATCGGGTTCAGGCCGCCGCCCTCGTCGTCCGAGCACCACCACCGGCCGGCCGCGTCGTTGATGATCATCGTCGTGTCGCCCGAGCCGCGCACGAAGAAGCGCGCCCACGGGAAGGACGGGCTCGGCATGTAGTGGACGATGACGTCGGGCTGCTGCGCGACGAAGCCGCGGCAGTTCGGGAGGATCCCGAGCGATCGCGCGTCCATGCTGCCGCCCGCCTGGATGCCGCCGAAGGTCTGCGGATCGGGGACGAAGCCGCCGGTCACGGAGAAGACGCCGGCGTAGGCCTGAGAGCCACCGATGCGCAGCGCGCCCTGCGCGATGCCGGGCGCGGCCGGGCTGATGAGCGCGACACCCACACCGAGAAGACCCACCATCGCAACCACGAACCACGATCTCTTGCTCATGCTCACTCCTCCTCCGCGTCGACACGACGCGCGCGGCGTCGACGAGGCCCGCCGCGACGGTATTCACTCGCCGCTCATCTTCTCTCACGACTCGACCCCGGAGGTCGAGAGCCAACGTCCTCGTCGGCTCTCTCGTACGCTCGCGTCCACCCGATCTTCCCGCGCCGAGCGAGGCGCGCCGTCAGCCGCGCACGACGAGCGCGAGCCCGGCCACGGCGAGCAGCGCGTAGACGAGGACGCGGAAGGTCCGCTCCGGGACGCGCGCGTGGAGCACCTCCCCGAGCGCGACGCCGAGGACGACGGCGGGCACGAACCAGGCGGACAGGCCGATCGTGCGCGCGTCGACCGCGCCCCCGAGGACGTATCCCAGGACGACGATCACGTTGAGCAGGAGCCAGAGCGAGGAGAGCGTCGCGCGGTAGACGCCCTTGTCGGTGAGCGCGCGCGAGGCGACGTAGACGGCCATCGGTCCGCCCGTCGCGAAGGCCCCGTGGAGCGCGCCGCCGAGGACGAGCAGCGCCCGCTCCGAGGTCGGGTCGAGGCGTCGAGCGGCCCCGCTCGAGCGCACGCGTCGGAGCTCGAGGCCGCTCACCGCGACGAGGAAGAGGCCGAAGATGCGCTTCAGGATCGACGGGTCGAGGGAGACGAACGCGTAGAAGCCTAAGGGCAGCCCGAGCGCCATGAACGGGAGGAGGCGCCGAAGGAGGAAGGGGCGATCGACCTCGCGCGCGTGACGAAGGACGATCCAGCCCGAGAGCGCGAGGTTCACGGGCACGAGCGCCGGCAGGAGCAGCTCGAGGTCGACGAAGAACGAGCCCGCGGCGACCATGATGAGCGTCGCGCCGAAGCCGAGCGCGGCCTCGCTGGTGAACGCCACGGCGCAGGCGAGCGCGAGCGGGATCGCGACGCCGAGCGTGGGCCAGCTCACCACGAGGCTCGCCTCACCGATCGCCCTCGGCGCGCTCGCCGAGGTCCTTCTCGAGCCGCGCGATCGTCTCGGGCGCCGCGCGCACGCGGAGCGTGACCCCGTGCTCGTCCCAGACCTCCTCGAGCACGCGCGTCTCGTCGTGGAGGCGGCTCGCGAACGCTTGGCGCGCGTAGGGGACGACGAAGCGCGCGTCCTCCATGTCCCTCTCGAAGAAGGCCTCGATGGCCGCGTGGACCCGCGCGACGTCCTCGCTCGAGCGCGCGCTGACCTGGAGCGCGTCGGGGAATTCGGCGTGGAGCGCGGCTCGGGCCTCGGGCTCGACGCGATCGATCTTGTTGAGCAGGACGAGCGAGGGCGCCTCGAGCGCGTCGAGCTCTCCGAGCACGCCCCGGGTCACGTCGAACTGCTGGCGGAACGCGGGATCGGAGGCGTCGAGGACGTGGAGCAGGAGGCGCGCCTCGCGGGCCTCGGCGAGCGTCGAGCGGAACGAGGCCACGAGGTCGTGCGGGAGCTTCTTGATGAAGCCGACCGTGTCCGACACGAGGATGCGGGGCCGCGTCTCGGGGACGAGCGCGCGCACCGTCGTGTCGAGCGTCGCGAAGAGCTTGTCCGCGACGTAGATGTCGCCGCCCGTGAGCCGGCGCATCCACGAGCTCTTGCCGGCGTTGGTGTAGCCGACGAGCGCGACCGTCCTCGCGTCGGCGCGGCGCTTGCGGCGCACCCCGGCGTCGTGCTCGATCGAGGCGAGCTCGTCGCGGAGCTCCGCGATCCGGTCGCGGATCTTGCGACGATCGAGCTCGACCGAGGACTCGCCCGCCCCCTTGCCGCCGATCCCGCCCCGCTGACGATCGCCGCCCGCTCCCACCTCGCGCAGGCGGGGAGCCTGGTACGCGAGCCGAGCGATCTCG
The DNA here is from genome assembly GCA_039809495.1 of Sandaracinaceae bacterium. Taxonomy (GTDB): domain Bacteria; phylum Myxococcota_A; class Polyangia; order Polyangiales; family Sandaracinaceae; genus JAFLCL01. Next base: position 40,281 of record JBDHVC010000040.1, on the reverse strand, counting down.
ACCTGGAGGCGCGCCTCGCGCGTGCGCGCGTGCCGCTGGAAGATCGACAGGATCACCGACGTGCGATCGAGCACCTCCACGCCGGTCGCGCGCTCGAGGTTGCGCGCCATCGACGGCGAGAGATCGTGGTCGACGAGGACGACCTTCGCGCGCCCGTCGGGGGAGGCCGGGGGCTCCGCGGGATCGCGCTGCGCCTCGCCCGCGCTCGCGTCGTCCGCGTCGTGCGCGCCCTCGCCCTCGTCCGCGTCCTCGCCCGCGTCGATCCGCCGCTTCTTTCGCGTCGCGCCCGAGGGGACGACGCCCGTCCCGCCCGTCCACGCCGCGAGCTCGGCGAGCTTTCCCTCGCCGACGACCGCGGCCTTCGCGAGCGCCGCGCGGCGCTGGGTCACCCGCGCGATGGGCCGCAGCCCGAGCGTCGTCGCGAGCCGCTCGAGCTCGGCGAGCGAGCTCGCGTGCTCCGCGTCCGAGACGCCAGGGAGCTGCACGCCGACGACGACCGCCGTGGGAGCGCGCTCCAGATCGATGTCTCTCGCTTCGAACGACACGGTGGACGCCTCCGGGCGGCGCGAGGTTGGCCCAGCCGGGGCCGAAAGCAAGCGCAGCCCAGCGGGGCGCCGCTCGGGTATCCTCGCGCTGCGCATGACCGCCGAGGATGTCCCCGATCCGCTGCTCGGCCGCGTGCTCGACGGTCGCTATCGCCTGGATGCGCCCCTCGGCGGCGGTGGCTTCGGCGCGATCTACGAGGGCTATCACCTCAAGCTCAAGCGCGCGGTCGCGGTGAAGCTCCTGCACCCCGAGCACGTGCGCGACCCCGAGCTGCGCGCGCGCTTCGAGCGCGAGGCGCAGGCGCTCGCGGCGCTCTCGCACCCGAACATCGTGCCCGTCTTCGACTACGGCGTCGACGGCGATCTGCCCTTCCTCGTGATGGAGAAGCTCGAGGGGAGGCCGCTCGCCGTGGCCATCGCGCGCGAGCTCCCGATCGGTCACGCGATCGGCGTCGCGATCGACGTCGCGAGCGCGCTCTCGTACGTCCACGCGCAGGGCATCGTCCACCGGGACCTCAAGCCCGCGAACATCTTTCTCCAGGCGCAGAACGACGGCACCGAGGCGACGCGCGTGCTCGACTTCGGGCTCGCGAAGATCCTCGATCAGGCGCCCGAGGGCCTCGCCGACGCCGAGCTCGCGGGCGTGAACGCGCAGGCGAGCACGCTCATGGGGACGCCCGCCTACATGTCCCCGGAGCAGTGCCGGGGCGAGGCCGTCGACGCGCGCGCGGACGTCTACTCGCTCGCGCTCGTGCTCTACGAGTCGGTGGTCGGCGAGGAGCCCTTCCAGGGGACGGCGGTCGAGCTGATCCACCACCAGATCAAGACGCCGCTCCCGCTCGTCGCCGCGCGCTACCCCGACGCGCCGTGGGCGCGCGCGCTCGACGTCGTGCTCCAGAAGGCGAGCGCGAAGGATCGCGACGCGCGCTTCGCGAACGGCGCGGAGCTGCACGAGGCGCTCCTCGCGCTCGCGAGCGAGCTGCCCCCGGGGCTCGTGCCGAGCGTGCGGCGCAACGACGGCACGGACGGCCCCCCTTCGGGCAAGCGCTCGTCGCCGATCGCGACCGCGCCGACGCTCGCCGCCGAGCCCGACGCCGTGGGCGCGCGCCGCTCGCGGCTCGTCCCGGTCCTCGGGATCGTCGCGCTCCTCGCGCTCTCCGCGGGCGGCGCCCTCCTCGCCCTCGGGACGAGCGTCGATGGGCCTTCCGGGCTCGCGAGGGGCGACGCGTCGGTGAGCCCCGACGCGAGCGCGCCAGGCGACGCGGGCGTCGACGCGAGCGCCGACGCGAGCGCGCCCTCGGACGCGGCGAGCGAGAGAGAGGACGACGCGGGCCTCGGGGGAGGCGCCCTCGTCGTGCCCACGCCCTCCGACGCGACGCTCGATCCGTGGGCCCCAGGCGTGCCGCGCGCCCTGCGGCGCTACGCCGAGCGCACGAGCGTCCAGGCGCTGAGCCGGCGCGATCGGGCGAGCCTCGCGCGCTGGATCCGCGCGCACCCGAGCGACGTGCGCGGACCGCTCGCCTATGGGCACGCGCTGATGAGCCAGGGCGCGCGCACCGAAGCGCTCGGCCGCTACCGCGACGCGCTCCAGCTGGACGAGCACGCGCGCTTCGATCGGCGGCTGCGCACGAACCTCCTGCGCATCGCCGCCTACGACGGCAGCCCGCGCGAGGGCGCCGATCTCGCGGCGGACACCTGGGGCCGCGATCTCGTCGAGGACATCGACGTCTTCCTCGCGACCCTCGATCCGACGACGGCCGACGGTCGCCGCGCGGCGCAGCGGCTGCGGGCCCTGCGCGCGCGGGTCTCACGCTGACCGCGCGCGCCCGATCACGTCGAGCGAGGCGCGCCGTCAGGCGTGCTCGACGACGACGAGCCCCTCGCGGACGAGGCGCCGGACGAGCACGAGCTTGCCCGCGTCGTCGAGCTCGCCGGGGAGCTCGCCGATCCGGAAGTCACCGCCCTCGAGCGCGTGGAGCAGGGGCTCGCGCGCGTGGAGGGGGAGGCTGATCTCGGCGCCGTAGCAGCGCACGACGAGCTGATCACCGCGCGTCGCGTAGCGGTAGACCAGGTTCGGCCGAGCCCGCGCGCGATGCTCGGCGCTCACCTCGCCGAGCCGCAGGAGCTGCTCGAGCTGCCCGTCGAGGAGCGCGCGGCGGCTCGAGACGAGCTCGTCGGCGAAGTGCTCGAGCGCGCGATCCACGTCGGCGCGCTCGAGCACGCGCTCGAGGAGGGAGCGCATCGTCCGGCGCGCGGGGCCCCGATCGAAGTCGGGGCGGGCGAACCCCGCGGGAAGCGAGCGCCGGAAGTCCGGATCGTCGAGCGCGACCTCGGCGACGACCTCGAGCAGGAGCTCGGCCCACGTCGTCGTGAGCGCGCCGAGCGTGATGTGCGCCGTCTCGCCCTCGCGCGTCTGGGCGTCGTGCATCACGCCGCGCGGGAGGTAGAGGAGATCGCCCGGGCGCAGATCGAACTCCATCGTCACCTCGCCCTTCTTCGTCACGTCGCGGCGGAAGGGCTGCCCCTTGAGCGGGAGCTCGATGGGCGTGTCGTAGACGAGCCAGTGCTTGACGCCGTGGAATTGGAGCACGAAGACGTCGTGGCTGTCGTAGTGGCTCGGGAAGCCCTGAGCCCCCGAGGGCGTGAGGTAGATGTTCGTCTGGAAGCGGCAGCTCAGCTCGCGCTCGAGCCCGCGGCAGAGCGAGGCGAGGGTCGGCAGCATCGACTGGAGCTGGTTGAAGACGATCGTGCCGCCGTCCGCGAATTGCTGGAAGAGCCGCGCGGGATCGACGATCCCGTCCGGACCGGTGAAGGCGCTCGCCTCGACCGGCTGAGCCGCGTTCGCGATGAAGCACACGTCGGGCGGGAGGGCGTTCGAGGTGATCACGCGCTCGAGCGCCTCGACGGAGAGGAGCTCCGCGTAGTGATCGCGATCCTCGCGGCGCACGACGAGCGGCTTCTTCTCCCAGTATTCGTCGAGGAACTGCGCCTTCGTGATCGGCGAGACGAGCGTCGAGAGCGAGTAGCCGTGGGTCATCGTTCCTCGGTTCGGGTGGCGGAGCCGGCGCGGCTCGAGGGGCGCGATCCTCGCACGAAAAGGGCCCTCCCCGAGCGAGCGGCCCGGCTTGTCAGCGCGGAGGGGGGCTGTATGCTGCCCGACTTCGCATGCGCCGCCCCCTCCTCTTCCTCGCGACCCTGACGCTCGCCTCGGCCTGGCCGACGCTGGGCGGCTCGCGCGCGCGGGCCGAGGAGCCCTCCCCGTGGCTCGCCGACTGCGTCTGCGGGCTCGAGGTCGGCACGATCGAGTCGGTCGAGCCTCGCTGGCTGATGGACCGCGCCGAGGCAGGCGCGCTCGAGACGCCCGACCCGCACGCGGTCCACGTCGCGACGCGCAGCGAGGGCTCGGGCTCGCGCGCGCCGATCCTCTGGTGCATCCACGCGAGCGACCCGCGCTGCGCGCCGCTCCACGCGAGCGACGCCCCGCCAAACCACGCGAGCCTCTCGCTCGCCTCGCTCGCCGTCGGCGTGGAGGCCGCGCCCGCGCGGTCGACCGCGCGATGGCTCGACGGTCCCGCGCCGCCCCACGATCGCCTCGCGCTGCGAGCGCCGCGATCGCCCGATCCACGCCGGCTCGATCGGCCACCGCGCGGCTGAGCCCCGACCCCCGAGGTCGGCCCGGCGAGGATCTCGTCGGCCCGCGGCGCGACGCACGCGTCGGGCGGGCGCATGGCGTCGAGCCCACGGTGGGCCGACGCGCGTTCCCTGTTCCGGAGCTCGCGCTCTCGCGACGCTCCATCGAGGATGAGAACCATGGCAGAGAAGAAGAAGATCGAAGCAGCCCCCGTCGCCGCGAGCGTCGGGGCGGTGATGAGCATGCCCTCGGCGGTCGTCGCGATCCTGGTCGCGTTCGCCCTCGGGGCGTTCGTCGGTAACCTCATCGGGCGCAGCGGCGCCTCGCACGGCGAGGAGGTCGCGCTCGCGGGGCGCGGCGGCGCTCGCGGCGCGGGCGGTGACACGAGGGCGGCGGCGCCGGGCGCGGCGCCCGCGGGCGACGGCTCCGACCAGACCCGCTATCGGATCGACGTGACGCCGCAGATGCCGCAGCGCGGCCCGAGCGACGCGCTCGTCACGATCGTGATGTGGTCGGACTACCAGTGCCCGTTCTGTGGGCGCGTCGAGCCGACGCTCGCGCGGATCCGCGAGCAATTCGGCAACCAGGTGCGGATCGTCTGGCGCGACCAGCCGCTCCCGTTCCACCAGAACGCGATGCCCGCGGCCGAGGCGGCGCGTGAGGCCTACGCGCAGGGCGGGAACGACAAGTTCTGGCAGCTCCACGACCTGCTCTTCGAGAACCAGCAGAACCTCGACCGCGCGACGCTCGATCGGCTCGCCCAGCAGGCCGGGCTCGACATGAACCGCTATCGCCAGGCGATGGACGGCCACACGCACCAGGCGGCGATCCGCGCGGACTCCGAGGCGGGCAACCGCGTCGGCGCGAACGGCACGCCGGCCTTCTACATCAACGGCCGCGAGCTCATGGGGGCGCAGCCCTTCGAGGAGTTCCAGCGCGTGATCAACGAGGAGATCGCCCACGCGAACGAGGTGCTCCGCGGAGGCACCGCGCGCGCCGCGCTCTACCAGACCATCGTCCGCGACGGCCGCACCGCCGCCGCGCCCCCCGCCGCGCCCGACGCCCCGCCGCCCGCGCGCCCGCAGCCCGATCCCCGCGCCGTCTACCGCGTGCCGGTCGGCGACTCGCCCCAGCAGGGCCCCGCGGACGCGCTCGTGACGGTCGTGATCTTCTCCGACTACCAGTGCCCCTTCTGCTCGCGCGTCGAGCCGACCCTGCACCAGCTCCGCGAGCAGTACGGCAACGACCTGCGCCTCGTCTGGAAGAACAACCCGCTCCCCTTCCACCAGAACGCCATGCCCGCCGCCGAGGCGTCCGCGGAGGTCTTCGCGCAGCGCGGCGCCGCGGCGTTCTGGCAGTACCACGACACGCTCTTCGAGAACCAGCAGAGCCTCTCGCGTGAGGATCTCGAGCGCTACGCGGGCCAGATCCAGGGCCTGAACATGGAGCGCTTCCGCGCGGCGCTCGACAACCACACGCACCAGGCGGCCATCGAGGCCGACCAGACGCTCGCGCGCCAGCTCGGCGCCTCGGGCACGCCCTCCTTCTTCATCAACGGCCGCAACCTCCGCGGCGCGCAGCCCATCGAGGCGTTCCGCACGCTCGTCGACGAGGTGCTCGGCCAGGCGCGTGAGCGCGTGTCGAGCGGCACGCCCCGCGCCCGCGTCTACGAGGCGATCATCGCCGACGGCGCGACGCAGCCCGTGATGCTCCCCGGCGCCGCGGCCCCGAGCCCCGCCGCGGCGCAGCCCTCCGAGGACGCGAACCGCGTCTACGACATCGCCGTGCCGCGCGACGCTCCGACGCAGGGCCCCGCGAACGCGCCCGTCACGATCCAGATCTTCTCGGACTTCCAGTGCCCCTTCTGCTCGCGCGTGAACCCCACGGTCGACCAGTTCATGGAGCGCTACCAGGGCCGCGTGCGCCTCGTCTGGCGCGACTACCCGCTGCCCTTCCACCCGAACGCGATGCCGGCCGCCGAGGCCGCGCGTGAGGTGTACCGCCAGCGCGGCGCGGCCGCGTTCTGGCAGTTCCACGACCTCCTCTTCGAGAACCAGCGCGACCTCACCCGCGAGACGATCGAGCGCCTCGCCGGTCAGATCCAGGGCGTCAACGTGGCGCAGCTGCGCACGGCGCTCGACAACCACACCCACCAGGCCGCCGTGCAGGCGGACATCGACGCCGTCCGCACGGCCGGCGCGCAGATCGGGACGCCGTCGTTCTTCATCAACGGGCGCCTCGTCCAGGGCGCGCAGCCGCTCGACGCGTTCACCGCGGCGATCGATCGCGCGCTGGCGGACGGCCCCGCGCGGCGCTGATCGCGGCGCCCCGAGCGCGCGCCCGAGAAGGCGCGCCTCGAGCCCGAGGGAGCCATCGACGAAGGTCGGTGGCTCTCTCCTTTTCGGGCGCCGTGCGCGGCGCGTGGCCGCGCCCGAAGCGTGGCGCGAGGGATCGCGTAAGCGCGCGGCGTTGCGCGGGCGCGGCCCGCGTGCGACACCGACGCGGCCTCGCGAGGCTCTCCATGTCGCCGCGTTCGCACATCGAGGATGGCTCGACGCCCAAGCCCGCGAGCAAGGGGCGCTGGCTCGCGCTCGATCTCCTGCGCTTCGTCGCCGTGCTCTTGATGGTCGAGGGGCACGTCTTCACGGCGCTGCTCGATCCGCGCTACGCGACCGAGCGGTGGCTGCGCCACCACAACTTCGTTCATGGCTACACGGCCCCGATGTTCCTCTTCGCGTCGGGCCTCGCCTTCGGGTACACGACGTTCCGCGCCTGGGACGCGAACACACGCTGGGGGCCGCGCCTCTCGAAGCGGCTGGGCCGCTACGGCTGGCTGCTCGTCATCGGCTACGGCCTCCACATGCCGGCGCTCGCGCTCTCGCGCCTCGTCGCGCTCGACGCCGCGTCGCTCGCGAGCTGGCTCCGGGTGGACGTCCTGCAGCACATCGGCGTGAGCCTCGCCTCGCTCCAGCTCGTCGCGCTCGCGGTGAAGCGGCAGCGGGTGTTCGTCGGCGTCGTCGTCGCGCTCTTCGTCGTCGTCGTCTTCGGCGCGCCGCTCATCTGGGCGAGCGACCTCTCGCTCCTCCCGACGCCCATCGCCGCCTACCTGAACGCCTCGGGCGGCTCGCTCTTCCCGCTCGTCCCCTGGGCGGGCTTCACGTACGCGGGCGTCCTCGTCGCGTACGCCGCGCGCGACGTCGAGCAGCCCTCGAGCGAGCTCGCGTGGCCGCTCCTCGCGCTCACGCTCGCCCTCTTCGTCGTGCCGGTCGCGGTGAACCACACGGGCCTCCAGCTCTACGGGCGCCACGACTTCTGGAAGACCGACCCCTACTACTTCTTCTTCCGGCTCGCGAACGTGCTCCTCGTCCTCACCGCCTGGTGCTTCGTCGAGCGCCACGCGCGCGAGCGCGGCTGGCTCGCGGAGGGCGGTCAGCGCGCGCGCTCGCGCGTCGGCCAGGGCCTCTCGGTCGTCCGCATCATCGGCGCCGAGACGCTCGTCATCTACGTCGCGCACCTCGTCATTCTGCACGGCTCGGTGCTCTCGCGCGGCCTCGAGCACGCGGTGGGCCGCACGCTATCCGTCGCGCAGGCGCTCGCCGTCTCGATCCTCCTCTTCGTCGTCACGGCCGCGCTCGGCTGGGCCTGGCACGAGTGGAAGAAGGGCGCGTGGCGCTTCCGGCTCCTCCAGTGGAGCGCGATCGGCGGCTTCACCTACCTGATGCTCACGAGCCGCTGAGCGAGGCCCGGCGCGCCGCGCCCTTCCTCGGGATGAGGCTCATCGCGCGCTCGGCCATCGCGGTGATGGTGAGCGAGGGGTTGACGCCCGGGTTCGCGCTCACCGCGCTTCCGTCGACGACGTAGAGGCCCGGGTAGCCGAAGACGCGCTGCTCGGTGTCGATCACGCCCAGGGTCGCGTCCTTCCCGATGCACGCGCCGCCCAGGATGTGCGCGGTGGTCGGCGTCCCGAAGAGGGTCTCGGTGAGCATCGTCATCGCGACCCCGTCCATCTTCTTCGCGAAGCGCTCGGCGAGATCGGCCGCCTCGGCGATGAACGCCGTCGGCCGCTCGGAGCCGGGCTCGAGCTCGCTCACGAGCCCGCGGCGAAAGCCGGTGAACGCGCCGCGCCCCAGCCGCAGCCGGAGCGAGCCCTCGAGCGTGCGCATGTAGAGGAGGATCTGCGACTGCTTCGCGAAGTCGTGCGCAAAGGCGACGCGCATCCAGGTGAGCGGCTGCCGAAAGAAGCTCCGCACCGTGCCGCCGAGGCGCACGAGCGCGTGGTTGCCCTCGGTGCGCGGGAGCACGAGCATCCGGAAGAAGCCCGAGCCCTCGCCGTAGCGGACGGGCTCGATGTGGCTCACCTCGTCCGTGTGGAGGATGGACGTGATCGCGATGCCCTTGCTGTAGTCGACGTCGCGCCTCGGCGTGACGACCCCGATCAGGGCCTCGTTGTTCGTGCGGACCATGTCGCCGACGCGCGCGCTCAGCTCGGGGAGGCACGAGGCGTCCTCGCGCATCCGGAGCAGGAGCGGCACGGTGCCCATCACCCCGCCCGAGAACACCACCTCGGCGGCGTGGAAGGTGCGCCTCTCGCGCGCGCCCGCGCGCGTGCTCTCGACCTCGAGCTCGTAGCCCAGGCTTCCGTCGCGCGCGTCGGCCTCGCTCGCGCGGGGTCGGACGAGGCGCACCTCCGCCTCGGGGAGCACCCGCGCGCCGCGGCGCTCGGCGAGGTGGAGATAGTTGTAGTCGAGCGTGTTCTTCGCGCCGACGGGGCAGCCCGTCATGCAGCGCCCGCAGAGCGTGCAGCCCGTGCGGCGCGGCCCCTCGCCGCCGAAGTACGGATCCTCGACCTCGCGCCCCGGCTCGCCGAAGAAGACGGCGACCTCCGTCGGGGACCAGTCCCTCGCGCGGCCGAGCTCCGTCGCGATCTCCTCGAGGATGTGATCGCCCGGCGTCAGGTGCGGGTTGGGCGTCGCGCCGAGCATGCGCTTGGCGGTGCGGTAGTGCGCCTCGAGCTCGCGCTTCCAGTCCGAGAGCCCCGCCCAGCTCCCCTTCTCGAAGAAGTCGTCCTTCGGCATCGGCAGCGTGTTCGCGTAGACGAGCGAGCCGCCGCCGACGCCGACGCCGTGGAGCACCGTGACGTGGGAGAAGAACGACATCTGGAAGATGCCGCGCAGGCCCACCTCCGGCTGCCAGAGCCAGCGCGAGAGCTCCCAGTTCGTCTCGGGGAAGTCCTCCTTCCCGAAGCGCTTGCCCTTCTCGATGACGAGCACGCGGTAGCCCTTCTCCGAGAGGCGCAGCGCGGAGACCGAGCCGCCGAACCCCGAGCCGACGACGATGAAGTCCCAGTCCTGCTCGAGCTCGCCGATCGAAGGGTCGCGTGTCATGGGCTGCGAGGATACCCGAGCCCCATCGCGAAGCGCGAGGCTCGCCCGCCTCCGCGCGAGGGGCCGACGCGAAGGGCTCGTCGTCCGGGCCGTCCTCGGCCATCATCGGGGCGATGGGCACACGCGAGCTCGACATCGTCCTCTTCGGAGCGACGGGCTTCACGGGGAGGCTCACCGCGGAGCACCTCGTCCGCGCGCACCTCCGCGAGGGCGTGCGGCTCGCGCTCGCGGGGCGCTCGAGGGAGAAGCTCGAGCGCGTCCGCGGCGAGCTCTCCGCGCTCGATCCGCGCGCGAGCGAGCTCCCCCTGCTCGTCGCCGAGGCGCACGATCGCGCGGCGCTCGATCGGATCACGGCGCGCGCGGCGGTCGTCGCGACCAGCGTCGGGCCCTTCGGGAGGCTCGGCGCGAGCCTCGTCGCGTCGTGCGCCGCGAGCGGCACCCACTACGCCGACCTGACGGGCGAGGTGCCCTTCGTGCGCCGCTCGATCGATCAGAACCACGCGGAGGCCGCGCGCACGGGCGCGCGCATCGTCCACAGCGCGGGCTTCGACTCGGTGCCCTCCGATCTCGGGACCTTCTTCGTGATCGAGCGCTACCGCGAGCGCTTCGGCGTGCTGCCGGAGGCCGTCACGCACCTCGTCGTCTCGACCCGCGGCGGCCTGAGCGGCGGGACCATCGCCTCGATGGCCGGGATCTTCGAGGAGGCGCAGCGCGATCGCGCGATCCGGCGGCTGCTCGCGGACCCCTTCGCGCTCGTCGACGGGCCGCACCCCGAGGCGGACTCTGACTCGCTCTCGCCGCGCTGGGAGCCGCTCTTCGCGGAGTGGACCGGCCCCTTCTTCATGGCCTCGATCAACACGCGCATCGTGCGCCGCTCGCTCTCGCTCCTCGGCGCCGAGGCTCGAGGGGGCTACGAGCGCGTCCGCTACGACGAGCGGATGGGCACGGGCCGCGGCGGCGCCGGGCTCGCGCGCGCGGGCCTCATCGGCGCGGCGCTCTCCTTGGGGATGGGCGCCCTCGCCGTCCCGCCGATCCGGCGCCTCGCGACGAGGACGCTCCTCCCCGCGCCGGGCGAGGGGCCGAGCGCGGAGCAGCGCGCGCGCGGCTCCTTCGCCTCGCGCTTCTTGGCGAGCGGGCCGGCCGGCACGCTGCGCGCGAGGCTCCGCGGCGAGGGCGATCCCGGCTACGCGGCGACGGCGCGGATGCTCGGCGAGAGCGCGATGTGCCTCGCCTTCGACGCGCTCGACGCGAAGGGCGGCGTGCGCACCCCGGCCTCGACGATGGCCGCGCCGCTGATCGCGCGCCTGCGCGATCAGCGCATCACCCTCGACCCGGAGTGACGGCGCGCCGCGTCACTGCGCCGCGTGGTCGTGGTGGTGGTGATGATCGTCGCCGCCCCCGCCCTCCGCCGCGTGCATGGGCGTGACGACGTCCCGGTCGAATTCCGCGCGGCTCATGCGCTCGTCGAAGAGGGAGAGGATCACGTCCTCCTCGACGCCGAAGTGCGCCTCGACGAGGCCGACGAGGCGCAGCGTGCGCGCCTGGAGCTCCGCGATCGCCTCGGGCGAGTGATCGCCACGCTGCATCGCGGCGTAGAGCGCCGAGACCTCGCGCGCGACGACGACGTGCTCATAGCGCAGCCCGTCCGTGTAGCGGCGCGCACCCGCGACGGGCGCGAGCCGATCGGCGATCGGGTAGAGCACGCGCTCCTCGGCCTCGGCGTGGGGCACGAGGACGTGATGGAAGAAGTGCACGATCTCGTGGACGCGCTCGCCGAGCTCCGCCTCGGGGGCGGACGGGAGCGCCATCGCCTGCCTCGCCGCCGTCTCGAGCCCCTCGTGGATCTCCGCGTGGTGCGCTCGGAATTCCGCCGTCGTCTGGACGCCGGGCGTGGGCCCGTCGTAGCGCGGCGCGCTCGGCGTCGTCGGCGCGCCGCTCGAGGCGCCTCCGCACGCGAACAGGAAGAGAGACAGGCCGAGCGTCAGGGGCGCGCGCATGATCGTCGAGACCTCCAGGGGAAAGAGCCGCGCCGCACCTTAGCGCGGGCGGCGCCGACGCGCGGGTGCCCTCGGGCCAGGGCTCATCCGGCGCGCCGTCGGGCAAGACCGGGGGGCGACGAGCCCACGCCTGGGCCCACGAGGCGGGCGAGGAGCCCCCCCTCCTCGGCGCGCTCGACCTCGAGCCGCAGGCCCGAGAGCGCCGCCACGCGGCGCACGACGTCGAGGCCATAGCCGACGCTGCGGGTTCGGCTCGCGCTCGTCGAGGCGTCCTCTGCCTCGCCGCGCGCGCGCGCCGCGAGGAGCGCGAGCGTCGCGTCGTCGAGGCCGCGCCCGTCGTCGAGGACCCGGAGCTCGACGACGCGCGCCTCGCCCTCTATCGCGCGCTCGCTGAGCACGATCGCGACGTGGCCCTCGCCCGGCGCGCGGCCCGCGTGATGCCGGATCGCGTTGTGGACGAGGTTCCCGAGCGCGCGCTCGAGCAGGAGATCATCGCCCTCGAGCTCGCACGGCGCGTCGGGCACCGCGAAGTCGAGCTGGAGGCCCCGCGCGCGCGCGAGCGGCTCGTGCCGCGAGGCGACGCGCTCGACCACGTCGCGCAGATCGATCGTGCGCCTCTGGAGGATGGGATCGGGGCGGTCGAGGCGCGCGACGACGCCCAGGTTCGCGATCAAGGCGCCGAGGTAGTGGGCCTCCCCGATGGCGCGCGCGATCGTCTTCGGAAAGGTCGCGCCCCGCTCCCTGAGATCCGCGTCGATCTCGGCCAGATCGCCGGTCAGCACGGTGATCGGCGTCATCAGATCGTGCGTCGTGTGAGCGACGTACTCCGTCAGCGCCGCGTCGCGCGAGGAGAGGCGCGCCGCGTCCTCCGCGATCCGATCGACGGCCGCGCGGAGGCTCCGGGCGAGGGCGCTCACCTCGTCGCGATCCGAGCCCTCGAGCTGGACGTGGTCGAGGCGCTCGCGATCGCGAAAGCCCGAGCGCCCGAGCGCCTCGGCCGCGCGCGTGAGCGCTCGCAGGCGCGCGAGCGGAGCCCGGAGCGCGAAGACCACCGCGAGGGCCGCGGCGATGACGACCACGAGCGAGAGCCCGAGTCCGGAGCGCCGCGCGGCCGACAGCTCGGCGTCCTTCGCCGGGTGCTCGACGCCGACGATCGCGCAGGGCCCCTCCTCCCACGGCATGTGGACGAGGTAGCGGACGACGCCGCGCTCCTCGCCGAGCACGACGAGCGTGCTGCGCTCGAATTCCTCGAGGGAGCTCGGGTCGAGCGCGGGCGCGCCGCTCGCGCTCGTCCCGTCGTGCGCGTAGACCGCGAAGCGCGAGCCGACGAGCGGCATCACCCGGCGCGCGCGGCCCCGCCGAGGGGCGTCGTCACGCGCTCGGCGGCGTACGCCCCCGGCCCGCCGCTCGACGATGAAGCGCGCCGGATCGCGCTCACAGCGCTCGCGGCCTCCGGCGCTCATCGCCGCCGTCACCGCGTCGACGATGCGCGCCTCGCGCGCCTCGCGCTCGCTCGCCTCGGCGAACACGAAGAGCGCCACGACGGCCGCCAGCGACGCGAGCGAGAGCGCGAGGAGCACGCGCGCGGTGACGCTCATCGTGTCAGGCCTTCCTTCCGGGGCGCGGCGTCGCGTCGAGGCGGTAGCCGATGCCCCAGACGGTCGCGAGCTGCTTCTCGTGCGCGCCGAGCTTCTTGCGGATCCGCGAGACGTGGACGTCGAGCGCCCGCCCCTCGAGCTCGTCCTCCCGATCGAGCACCGCGAGCGCGAGATCGGCGCGCGTGACCGCGCGACCCGCGCGGCGGGCGAGGTAGAGGAGGATCGAGAATTCCGCGGGCGTGAGCTCGACGGGCTGGCCCTCGACGCGAGCCTCGCGCGCGCCCTCGTCCACCTCGATCGCGCCGACGCGGAGCGCGTCGCCCTCCGGCGCGGCCTTCGCGCGACGCAGGCGCGCGTGGATGCGCGCGACGAGCTCCTCGGGATAGAAGGGCTTGGTGACGTAGTCGTCCGCGCCGAGCGAGAGGCCGCGCACCTTGTCCGAGGTGTGATCGCGCGCGGTGAGCAAGACGACCGGGATCGAGGCGCCGTCCTCGCGCGCGCGCCAGCCCTTGAGCACGTCGAGCCCGTAGGCGCCGGGCAGCATCAGATCGAGGATCGCGAGATCGAAGCTCGCGAGGGCGACGCGCATGGCCTCGTCCCCGTCCGAGACGCGCTCGACCGAGAACCCCGCGCGGCGAAGCTGCCGCACGAGGCCCTCGGCGAGCGCGTCGTCGTCCTCGACGACGAGGATGCGCGCCGCGCGGGTCAGATCCCGCTCCTCGGCGTCGAGGTGCCCGGCGTCGAGGCGCCCGCGGTCACGGCGCGCCGCTCGTGCATGCGCGCCGCGTGCTCGTCGAAGAGGCGCTGCTGATCGGGGCGCAGGAGCGCGCGGATCTGCTGGTGGTTGTTCGCCATGATCGCCTGCTGGCGAGCCCGACGCTGCTCCACCGTGAGCTGCTCCGAGGCGAGCGCCTCACGCTGCGTGCGGCTCTCCGTCATGATGCGCTGGACGGCGGCCCGCTGGCTCTCGTCGAGGCCGAGCGCCGCGAACCTCGCCTCCATGAAGCGCGCGCCGTGGCGCGCCTGGGCGTCCATCGGCCCGCGCGGCCCGCGCGCGTCGCCGTGACCTCGCTGATCGGCGGCGGGGCTCCCCTCGCGTCGAGCGACGCGCTCCCCGCGGTGACCCGCGAAGGCCTCCGCCTGCGCGGGGGTGAGGAGCGCGCGGATGCGCTGCATCGTGCTCTCGCCGATCTGGTGCTGGCGAGCGCGGTGCTGCTCGGCGGTGAGCGTCTCGTGCCCGAGGGCCTCACGCGCGCGGCGGCTCTCCTCGAAGATCTGCCGGACGGACGCCTGCTGCGCCGCGTCGAGGTGGAGCCGCTCGGTCATGCGCGCGACGCGCTCGTCGAGGCCGCGGCCGCGATCGCCCGGTCGAGCACGGTGCGCGGGCGACGCGGCGGGCGCGCCGGCGGGCTCGCGGTGCGCGTCCTGCGCCGAGGCCGAGAGCGTGGCGCCGCCGAGGGCGAGCAGCGAGGGGAGCGCGAGCGCGGTGAGCATACGAGAGAGGTTCATGATGAGGGCTCCTTTCGAGCGCGGCGAGCGGACCGTCCGTCGTTCGCTCTCGGGGGATTCAACGACGCGCACCTTGCGAAACCCTGAAGCGACCGCGCCCGCGCCTCGAGGCGCCGAATTTTCGCACTTTTCACGGCGCGTCGCGGAGGAGCCGGCGCGCGCGATCCGTTTATTCGACGGCCTCGGGCGGCCCTCCCTACGATCCGTCGCATGTCCACACGCCTCGTCGAGCGCCGCGTCCGTCGAAGTCAGGAGCCCGCGACCGCGCTCCGCTACCAGCTCGAGCACACGCGCGATCGAGCGCGGCTCGAGGCGCTCGTCCTCGCGGACGAGTCCGGGATCGTCGTCGGCGAGGCGGGCGATCCCGCGGTGTGCGCCGAGCTCGCCGCGATCGCGCCGTGGATGCAGCGCACCCCGGCGCGCCTGCCCATGCCGCCCCTGCTCCGCGGCGCGGACCTGTGGATCCGCTCCGTGTCGATCCACGGCTCGTCGCTCCACCTCGCGGCGATCGGCGGCTCGGTCGCGCGCGACGCGCTCCTCTCGCACTCCGCGCGCGGCGTCGAGCGCATCCTCACCTTGAACTGAGGGCGCGCGGCGGACGCCGAGCGAGGCGCGACGTCAGTCGAATTCCGCGACGCAGTCGCAGGCCCCCGGCCCCATCGGGCAGGGCACGCCCAGGACGCACGCGCCGTCGCGGCACTGGTCCGTGTCGCAATTGGGCGCGCAGTAGGTGCCGTTCGGGGTGACCCGATCGGGGCAGTCGGCGCTCGAGCCCGTGCAGTAGTCGTCGTCGTCGCAGGTGGCGCTCCGCGCGCGGCATACGAAGGTGCTCGGCCGAAACGCGTTCGGAGGGCACTCCGGGGAGTGACCGTCGCAGACCGCGTTCAACTCGCACGGACCTCGTGCGCTTCGGCAGACCCAACCTGGCGCTCTGCCCGAGCACGGCCCAACGATCGGCGCGTCCGCGGAGGCGGCGTCCGGGCGGGACGGTGCGTCGGGCGGAGCCCACGCGTCGGGCGCCGCCCACGCGTCGGGCGGAGCGGGCGCGTCGAGCGCGAGCGGCGCGTCGAGCGCGAGCGGCGCGTCGAGCGCGAGCGGCGCGTCGAGCGCGAGCGGTGCGTCGAACGAGGTCGGAGCGTCGATCCAGGCGTCGATGGCGACGCTCGCGTCGATCGAGGCGCCGGCGTCGGGCGCCTGCTCGATCGGCACGCAGCCCTCGCTCGGGAGGCACACCTCGGCGGGCGAGCAGCGCTCGGCGTCCTCCTCGAGGCAGACCCCACCGACGCACCGAGGCGCGACGCACGCGACGCTGCTCCCGCAGTCCGAGTCGTCCCCGCACTGAGGGCGAGGGCAGCTCGGCTCGGTCCCATCGACGCACGTCGGAGCCACGCAGAAGCCGCCGACGCACGTGTCGCCCGCGGAGCACGACACGTCGCGGCAGCTCCGTGAGATGACGAGCGTCACCACGCGCCCCCCGCTGAGCGCGATGCGCGCCATCCGCCGCGCGAGGAGCGCGCCGCCTCGTGAGAGCTCCACCGCCACGAGGTGCGAGCCATCGGGGAGATCCTCGAACCTGTGGAGCGCGACCGGGCGCGTGAAGCGCTCACCGGGGCGCGCGACGCGGTCGTGCGCCGAGGCCCCATCGACGCTCGTTCGCACGAGGTCGAACTCGACGCCCGCGACGAAGTCGGTCTGGAGGTTGACGACGAGCCCCTCGCGCGCCGGGCAGCCCGCGACGCAGGCGGCCAGGGCGAGGAGCGCGATCGAGGAGGCGAGCGGACCTGCGGTCCTGGGCGCTGAGCGAACGGCGGGGAGCGTCACGGCGCGCATTGTAGTGGAGGGTCGCGGCGGGGAAAGCGCGCTCCGCGCGGCGCGTGCTGACCCCACGCGAGCTTCGCGCTAAGGCAGGCTCCGCCCATGCGAACGCCCCGCGAGCTCACGGCGCAGCTCCGCCACACCCAGCGCGAGATCGCGCGCGAGCTCGCGCGCCTGCCGGAGGGCGCGTCGCGGAGGCGCGCCCTCGAGGAGCGCCTCACCGGGTTCGTGGGCCTCGTCCGCGCCGACGTGCGCGGGCGCGCGTTCCACCGCGCGGAGGCGCGGAGGCTCCGAGCGCGCCTCGCCGCGCTCGTCCCCGGCGACGAGCGCGAGCACGAGCGGGCGCTCCTCGGCGGGGCGCTGCTCGAGGGCGCGCGGGGCGAGCCGGCCGCGGCGCCGCTCGTCTCGGTGGTCATCCCCGTCTACGGCAAGCTCGCGCTGACGCTCCGCTGCCTCGTCTCGGTGCGCGCGACGAGGGAGGCGACGCCCTTCGAGATCCTCGTCGTCGACGACGGATCGCCCGATCGCACCGAGGAGGTGCTCTCGCGCGTGCCGGGCCTCCGCTACCTCCGCAACGAGGTGAACGGCGGCTTCATCGTCAGCGTCAACCGCGGCGCGCGCGAGGCGCGCGGGCGCTACGTCCACTTCCTCAACAACGACACGATCGCCCTCCCCGGCTGGCTCGATCGGCTCGTCGAGACGCTGGAGCGCGTCGAGGGCGCGGGGCTCGTCGGCTCGCGCCTCATCTACCCCTCGATGCGCCTTCAGGAGTGCGGCGGCGTCGTGTGGCGGGATGGCTCCGCGACGAATTGGGGCAACGGCCGCGATCCGTTCAACCCGAGCTACCGCGCGCTCCGCGACGTGGACTACGTGAGCGCCGCCTCCGCGCTCATCGATCGCGACCTCTTCCACCGGATCGGCGGCTTCGACGAGCGCTACCGCCCCGCGTACTACGAGGACACGGACCTCGCCTTCGCCGTCCGCGCGCACGGCCGCCGCGTCCTCGTCCAGCCCGCCTCGCGCGTCATCCACGACGAGGGCGGGACCGCGGGCACGGACGTCCAGGTCGGGATGAAGAAGCACCAGGTCGTGAACCAGGCGCGCTTTCGCGAGCGGTGGGCGAGCGCCCTCGAGCGCCACGGGCCGCCCGGGGACATCGCGCCCCGCGAGCGCGATCGCGTGAGCACGTTCAGCGTCCTCGTCGTCGCGTCCGCGACGCCGCACCCCGACGCCGACTCGGGCTCCGTCGACCTCGCGAACCTCCTCGCGCTGCTCCGCTCGATGCGCGCGCGCGTCGTCTTCTTCGCGATCCACCCGGTCCCGCGCGAGCTCTCGGCGCCCGAGGTGAAGCCCCACGACGGCCCGTACACCGACGCGCTCGAGCGGATCGGCGTCGAGTGCCCGCACGCGCCCTACGAGCCGAGCCTCGCGCGCTGGCTCCGCGAGCACGGGCGCGAGCTCGACCTCGTGATCCCCGTCCGCGCGCGCGTCGCCGATCGCGTGATCCCGCTCGTCCGGCGCCACGCGCCGCGCGCGAAGGTCGTCTTCGACACGGTCGATCTCCACTACCTGCGCGAGGAGCGCGAGGCCGCCCACAAGAAGAACCCCCTCTACGCGCTCAAGGCCCTCGACACCAAGCGGCGCGAGCTGCGCGCCGTCCGCGAGGCCGAGCGCACCATCGTCCTCAGCGAGGTCGAGCGCGAGCACCTCGCGCGCGAGGTGCCGGGGAGCGCGATCGACGTCCTCCCGCTCTTGCGCGAGATCCCGGGGCGATCGGGGCCCCTCGAGGGCCGCGCGGGCGTGCTCTTCGTCGGCGGCTTCCGGCACCGCCCGAACGTCGACGCCGTCCACTTCCTCGTCGAGGAGGTGTGGCCGCGCGTGCGCGCGCGCCTGCCCGGCGTCTCCCTGCACGTCGCCGGGAGCGCGATGCCGGACGCCCTCCGGAGCCTCGCCGCGAGCGACGTCGTGATGCACGGCCACGTCCCCGACCTCGCGGAGCTCTTCCGCACGGTGCGGCTGAGCGTCGCGCCGCTCCGCTACGGCGCGGGCCTCAAGGGCAAGGTCGCCGACAGCCTCGGGCACGGCGTGCCCTGCGTGACGACCTCGGTCGGGATCGAGGGGAGCGGCCTCGTCGGCGAGGATCACGTCCTCGTCGCGGACGACGCGGAGGGGATCGCGGCCGCGATCGAGCGCCTCGACCGGGACGACGCGCTCTGGGAGCGCCTGAGCGCCGCGGGGCTCGCGTTCGTCGAGGCGCGCTACGCGCTCGGCGCGCACCGCGCGAGGCTCGAGGCGATGCTGGACGCGCTCGGCGTCGCGCGAGGCGCGCGCCCGTGAGCGAGCCCTCGAGCGAGGCGCGCTCGCCGTCGGAGCCAGCCGCCGAGAGCCAGGCAGGCCTCGAGGTCTACAAGAAGCGCGCGGTGCTCGGCGCCATCGCGCTCGCGCTCCGCACCGGCGTCGCGCAGATCGTCATCCTGGTCGGCACGATCGTCCTCGCGCGCTACCTCCGCCCCGCGGAATTCGGCGCCTTCGCGATGGTCCAGTTCGTCCTCACCGTCCTCACGATCTTCGGGGACGCGGGGCTCGGCGGCGCGCTCATCCAGAAGAAGGTGGCCCCGAGCGCGCGCGAGCTCTCGACCGTCTTCCACGCGCAGATGCTGATGGCCGCGGGCGTCGTCCTCCTCGCGTGGGGCGTCGGCGAGGTGCTCCCGCGCCTCTGGCACGATCTCCCCCACGGCACGCCGTGGATCGTGCTCGCGCTCGCGGTGAATTTCCTCTTCACCTCGGCGCGCGTCGTCCCGACCGTGCTCATGGAGCGCGAGCTCCTCTTCGTGCGGATCGCGATCCTCGACGGCGTCAATTCGATGATGTTCTACCTGGCCGCCTCGATCCTCGCCGTCCTCGGCTTCGGGATCTGGGCGCTCGTCCTCGGCGTGCTCGCGCAGGGCGTGACCGGCCTCGTCGTCGCCCTCCTGCTCCGCCCCTGGCGGCCCTCGCTCGCGTTCGAGCCCAAGCTCCTGCGCGGCCTGCTCGGCTTCGGCGTCCCCTTCCAGGCGCGCAGCGTCTTCGTCCTCGCGACGCGCTCGACGATCCCGGTCGCGGCGGGCACGCTGCTCGGCGCGGAGGCGGTGGGCTTCCTCAACTGGGCGCTCGAGACCGGCTTCTTCCCGCTCACCTTCGTCGACATCCTCGCGCGGGTCGGCTTCCCTCTCCTGAGCCGCCTCCAGAGCGAGCCCGCGGAGTTCGCGCGGACGCTCGAGCGCACGCTCCGCGTCTCGGTCGTGATCACGCTCGGGATCGCGGCGATCTTCCTCGGCACCTCCGTCGGCCTCACCGAGGTCGTCTACTCGGCGCAGTGGCTCCCCGCCGTCTCGATGCTCGAGATCTACGCGCTCGTCATCACGGTCGGCATCCTCGTCAACGTGCTCACGCCGGCGTTCGACGCCGCCGGCAAGCCCCGCGTCGTCCTCGCGCAGATGGTGATCGTCACGGCCGCGACGTGGATCCTCGCGCCGCTCGGGACGCGCCTCGAGGGCCTGGGGATCGCGAGGGGTGAGGGCTTCGCCGCGGGCTACGCGCTCGCGATGGCGCTCGGCGCCATCGTCATCGTGCTCCTCGCGCGGCGGGAGCTCCCGAGGATGGCGCTCGGCCGCGCCTACCTCGCGCCGACGATCGCCGCGATCGCCGCGATCGCGCTCGGCCGCCTCGCCCTCGCGCGCCTCATCGAGGGGCCGATCTCCCTCGCTCTCGTCGTCGTCGCCGTCATCGCCACCTACCTCGGCGCGATGGCGCTCCTCGATCGCGCCGCCCTCGTCGAGCTGCGGACGCAGCTCCGCGGCGAGCGGGCCGAGGGCGCCGCGGGCGAGCCCGCCTGACAGCGCACCCCCCCGACGCGCGCGGGCGTGCGCGGCGAGGAGCGTCGGTGACCCGGCCGTCCTCGGGGGCGTTGCGTCTCCCGACGCGTCCCCGTACAAGCGCGCCATGACGCGCCCGACCGTGCTGATCCTCGACTTCGGCTCGCAGACCACGCAGCTCATCGCGCGCAGGGTGCGCGAGGAGCGCGTCTACTCGGAGATCCACCCGTGCACGATCGGCCTCGACGCGATCCGCGCGATGGCGCCGCGCGCGGTGATCCTCTCGGGCGGCCCGGCGAGCGTCTTCGCCGACGGCGCGCCGAGCGTCGATCGCGGCGTCTTCGAGCTGGGCGTGCCGGTCCTCGGCATCTGCTACGGGATGCAGCTCATCTCGCACCTCTTGGGCGGCGAGGTCGAGGCCGCGGGCGAGCGCGAGTACGGCCCCGCCGAGCTCGAGATCGTCGAGCCCGTGGGCATCCTCGCCGGCTTCGCCGCGGGCGAGACGACGAACGTGTGGATGAGCCACGGCGACCGCGTGCGCACGCTCCCCCCCGGGTTTCGCGCGATCGCGCGCTCGAAGAACGCGCCGTTCGCCGCGTGCGCCGATCCCGCGCGCGGCCTCTTCGGCGTCCAATTCCACCCCGAGGTGGTCCACACCGAGCGCGGGCGCGAGCTGCTCCGCGCCTTCCTCTTCGACGTGGCGAAGCTCGAGGCGAGCTGGACGTCGGGCTCGCTCATCGAGGAGGCGATCGCGAAGATCCGAGAGCAGGTCGGCGAGGGCCGCGCGATCTGCGGGCTCTCGGGCGGGGTCGACTCGAGCGTGGCCGCCGTGCTCGTCGCGCGCGCCATCGGCGAGCGGCTCACCTGCGTGTTCGTCGACACCGGCCTCATGCGCAAGGACGAGGCGCGCGAGGTCGTCCGGATGTTCGACGAGCACATCGGCGTGGGCGGCTCGAGCGGGAGCGCGATCCGGCTCGTGCACGTCGACGCGAGCGCGCGCTTCCTCGAGGCGCTCGCGGGGATCACGGACCCCGAGGCGAAGCGCAAGACGATCGGGCGGCTCTTCATCGAGGTCTTCGAGGAGGAGGCGCGGAAGCTCGAGGGCGAGGGCCGCGCGTTCACCCACCTCGTCCAGGGCACGCTCTACCCCGACGTGATCGAGAGCGTCTCGTTCAAGGGGCCGAGCGCGACCATCAAGACGCACCACAACGTGGGCGGGCTCCCCGAGCGGATGCAGTTCGCGCTGGTCGAGCCGCTCCGCGAGCTCTTCAAGGACGAGGTCCGCGAGGTCGGCGAGGCGCTCGGGCTGCCGCACCACGTCGTCCACCGCCACCCCTTCCCCGGCCCGGGGCTCGCGATCCGCGTGCTCGGCGAGGTGACGCGCGAGCGGCTCGACGTCCTGCGCGAGGCGGACGCGATCTTCATCGAGGAGCTGCGCAGGGCGGGCGCGAGCTACGAGGCGCAGTACGACCGCGTCTGGCAGGCGTTCGCGGTGCTCCTCCCGGTGCGATCGGTCGGCGTGATGGGCGACGGGCGCACCTACGAGAACGTCTGCGCGATCCGCGCCGTGGGCTCGAAGGACGGCATGACGGCCGACTGGTCGCGCCTGCCCTACGAGCTGCTCGCGCGCGTCTCGAGCCGCGTCATCAACGAGGTCAAGGGCATCAACCGCGTCGTCTACGACATCTCGAGCAAGCCGCCGGCGACGATCGAGTGGGAGTGACGGCGCGCCTCACGCGACGTGATCGCGTGAGGCGACGCGCGCTCGCCGTCTTCGCGGGTCACCGCGCGGCGTCGCTCGCCTCCGCGCGGCGCACGCGAGCGCGGATATCCTCCTGGATCCGCTGGATCTCGCGGATGAGCCCTGGGGGAGCGTGAAAGAGCAGAGGCTCACGCGGGATCACCCAGCCGAGCCGCTCCGGGTGCGCCGCCTCGGCGGCGCAAGCGAGCACGCTGACGGGCTCGCCGGCGCCCTCCGGCGCGTCTGGCACGATCACGCTCGGCTCGCACGTGAGCTCGAGCGCGCCGCCCTCCTCGCAGGTGCCTCGATCGGGCCCGGTCGTCGCCTCCTCGTCCGGCGCGCACGCGCTCGGCGCGAGGGGAAGCACCCAGCGCTCGTCGCGCCGCTCCACGCGCCCGCTCCAGGCGAAGCGCCGCCGCGTCCTGCGCTGAAACGTCGAGCGCGAGCCCGCGTCCTCCGCCCCGGGTTGCGCCCCGCCGATCTCGGACTGCTCGCGCGAGAGCGTGAGGCGCGCGTCGCCCCGGGCGTCGACGTCGAGCTCGAGGCGGGCTCGCTCCTGAACGAAGGCGAAAGACTGCGAGCACGCGTCCTCCTCCTCCGAGCGGAGCTCGAAGACGTAGCCCCCGGCGATCGGCGCGGCCGTCGCCTCCGAGGCGCTCTCTGCGCCGCGCGAGCTCGCTCCGCACGCCGCCGCGCAGAGGGCGAGCGCGCAGGCGGCGAGCGCGTGGATGGACGGGGGGCGCATACGATCGAGTGTCGGGCCCAACCGCAGCTCGGATCAAGCGAGCGCCGAGACACCCCGGGGCACCGCGCGCGGGCTCGTCAGCGCGCGAGGACGACGAGCTCGCTCACGTTGACGCGCGCGAAGGGCGCGTCTCCGCCGGTGCCGGCGGTGTAGCGGGCGAAGTGCTCGAAGCTCGACATGTTCACGGTCGCGTCGTCGCTCGTGATCGTGACGCGGTAGCTGTGGCCCGCCTCGAGCGTGGCGCGCGCGAAGGTCGAGCGCGCCCAGCGATCCCAGTCGCCGAGCTGCGGCATCACGACGACGCCGCTCGCGACGACGTCGCCCGTCCCGAGGTCCTCGACGAGCACGCGCTTGGTGACCGCGGTGATGCCCGTCGAGACGGGGCCCGCGCCGTTGCCGTAGACGAGCTGGATGAGGTGCTCGCCGCTCTGCGCGGCCGTGTGCGTGATCGAGAGAAGGTGGCCGGGATCGCCCCAGCTCCCGACGTGGGGGCGGCCGTGGTCGCTCGCGAGGACGCCCCCCGCGAGCGCGAAGCTCGCCGGGTAGTAGCTCGTCGCCCGCTCGAGCGAAGCGCCCCAGAAGCAGGCCGGCGCCGAGTGCTGCGAGCAGGTGCCGCTCGCGACGAAGCACGTCTCGATCGCGTAGCAGGGCGTCCGCGCCGAGCCGGCGTCCCAGCTCGCGTCGAGGTAGCTCGTCCCGTCGAGGTCGCTCGCGATCCGCGCGCCGTCTCGGTAGACGCTCACGCGCACGTCGTCCGCGCTCTCGCCGCCCAGGTCGAAGCCGACGCGCAGGTGTCCGCCCTCGACCGAGAGCGCCGTGATCGCGGGCGTCCTCGGCCCGTAGACCGCGCGCCAGTCGCTCGGATCGACGACGTTCATCGTCCCCGCCTCGCTCGCGCTCACGCGGAGGGTCACCTCGATCCGGCTCTCGGCGCCGAGGCTCGCCCACGGGATCGGGCCCTCGACGCGGGCGCCGTCCACGCGCACCTCCGAGGGGACGAGCGCGCCGCTCGTCGCGCCGGCGAGCTCGGGCACCTCGAGGATCACGCTGACCGCGCGGCGCTCTCCGCCCGTGCCGCGGACGGGCCACGCCTCGAGCGTGAGCCGCGAGGCGCCGTCGAGGTGCTCTCGGTAGAGGGCGACGGGCACGCGCGGGTCCAGCTCGAGGCCCTCGTCCGTCGGGCGCACGCCGAAGAGGCCGCGCGTGACGAAGGCGAGGTAGCCCGCGACGCTCCAGAGCTGGCGCTGGGAATTGACGACCGGCCCCGAGTAGGCGCCGTCCTCGACGTACGGGAGGCCCGAGGGCACCTCGAAATTCTCCAGGTTCGAGAGCGAGAGCGCGGCGCTCCGGACGAGGGTGCGCGCCGCGTGGGTCATCACCTCGTAGGCTCGCGCCTCGCGCGCGGCGAGGAGCTCGTACGCCGTCACGAAGGGCCACTCCGCGCGGTTGTGGTAGATGGCCGTGTACTGCTGCTCTGGCGCGAACACCGGCGCGCCGCGCTCGAAGTGGGGATAGCGCGAGAGCGCGCGGCGGCCCTCCTCGGGCGTGACGACGCCCTCGAGGATCGCGAGCGAGGTGCCGAGCAGATCGACGCGCGTGACGGCGGCGCGATCGAGCTCGCCCGGCGTGAACGCGCGGAGCTCGCCGCGCGCGTCGTCCCAGAACACCTCGCGGATCCGCGCGACGAGCGCGTCCGCCGCCGCCTCGACCGCGCTCGCCAGCGCCGCCTCGCCCCGCGCGCGCGCAAGCCGGGCGGTGAGCCGGAGCGCGTGGAGGTGGAGCACGTTCGTCGAGAGCGCCTCGCTCTCCGCGATCGCGGCCGTGTCGTCCGCCGTCGAGGCGGGGTAGCTCTGCTCGCGCCAGTCGAGGAAGGAGGTCTCGCCACGGTAGAGGCCGCGCGCCTCGTCGAAGGCGACGTCGCGATCGCGCCGCGTCGTGCGCAGGAGCGCGCCGTACGCTCGGTCGGCGAAGCTCGCGCGCGCCTCGCCCTCGAGCGAGGGGAGGAGCGCGCTCGCGCCGAGCGCCCAGACCACGCGATCGGTCGAGACGGGGTAGCTCCCGCCGGTGCCGGTGTCCTGCACGAGCTCCTCGCCGCCTCCGCCGCGCCGCTCGGAGAGCTTGAAGAGCATCGAGTTGAGCGCGCGCTGGGGATCGAGCGCGCCGAGGCCGAGATCGACCGCGTAGCTCGTGTCGCGGGTCCACACGTAGCGCCAGAGCCGCCCGGTCTCGAAGCAGCCGCCGGACGGGCAGGTCATCGGGCGCCCCTCGTCGAAGCCCCAGTCCTCGATCGAGGCGACGGAATCCTCGCGCGCCTCGTCGAGCGCGAGCGCGAAGAGCGCGTCGAAGAGGTCGTGGCCGGTGCGGAGCGCGGAGCCCTCCTCCGCCTCGGCGACGCGGCGCGGGGTCGCGGGCAGCTCGTCTCGACGCGGCGCCGTCGTCGCGAGCACGTAGGTCCTGCGGCACGCGTCGCGATCCCCCTCGAACGTGACGCTCGCGCGACCGCGCGGATCGTCGAGGGCGTCGCTCCCCTCGACGTGGTCGACGCCACCGAGGCAGCGCGTCGCGCCCGCGTCGGTGGGCGCGCTCGCGTCCGGCGCGGGCGGCGCGTCGGGCGCGTCCTCGCCGGGCGAGGCGTCGTCGCGGGACGCGTCGAGCGCGATCGCGTCGAGCGCGATCGCCGCGTCGGGCCCCGCGGGCTCGTCGCCGCACCCGAGGAGCCCGAGCGAGAGCAGCCCGACCGTGAGCAGCCCGACCGTGAGCAGCCCGGCCGTGAACAAAGAGGGCGATGATGTCGATGCGCGCACGTCCACCTCGGGCGCGATCATAGCCGCGCGAGGGCGCCCTGCGCGCCGCGGTCGCGCGCGACGCGAGGAGGTGGACGCTCGCCGCGGAAATGGCGACGCTCGCCCCATGCGTGCGTGCTCGCGTCGTGCCCTCGCCCTGCTCCTCGCGCCGATCGCCCTCGCGGCCGCGCTCCTCTCCGGCTGCCCCGGCGAGCCGCCCGCGCGGGACGACGCGGGCACCACCTACCTCGACGCCCCGTTCAGCCCGCGCATCGACGCGGACCTCGACGCGCCCGCCCCCCTCGACGCGGCGCTCGACGCGACGTCGCTCGACGCGGGCGCGATCGCGTGGCCCACCCGCTCGTGCACGACGACGCTTCGGTTCACGGGCGCGGGCTCGCGCGTCGAGGTCGCGGGCGACTGGAACGGCTGGACGGGCGTCCCGCTCACGCGGGCGAGCGATGGGAGCTTCGTGATCGAGCTCGGGCCGAGCGACGGCCTGCGATCGGGCGCGGTCCACGCCTACAAGCTCATCGTCGACGGCGCCTGGACGATCGACCCCGAGGCGACGATGCGAAGGTACGACGGCGGCTGCCTGAACTCGGCGTTTCGCGCGCCCGCCTGCGACGCGGGCCCCGAGATCGTCGTCACGCGGCCGGTCCGGGTCGAGCTCGCGCCGGGCGCGGACGAGGCGCGCGTCTCGTTCGCGCTCGAGCTGCGCGCGGCCGAGGACGGCGCCCCGCCGCGCGGCCTCGAGCTGCGCCTCGACGGCGCGCCGATCGCCGCCTCCCCCGACGAACACGGCCGCTACGCGGTGACGCTCGAGGGCGTCGCGCTCGGGCGCCACCGCGTCGCGCTCCGCGCGGAGGACGAGCGCGGGCGCGCGGCCGAGCCCGTCGATCTGCCGCTCTGGGTCGAGCGCGAGCCCTTCTCGTACCGCGACGCCGTCATGTACATGGTCGTCGTCGATCGCTTCGCGGACGGCGAGCGCGCGAACGATCGTCCGGTCGGCGATCCGGTGGCGCGGCCCGCCGACTTCCACGGCGGCGACCTCCAGGGCCTGCTCGCGGTGATGCGCACCGGCTACTTCGAGTCGCTCGGCGTGAACGTGCTCTGGCTCTCGCCGATCAACCAGCAGGCGGAGGGCCACTTCCCTGGCCGCGACGACGGCCACGAGTACGCGGGCTACCACGGCTACTGGCCGAGCCGCGGGCGCGAGGTCGAGCCGCGCTTCGGCGGGAACGAGGCCCTACGCGCCCTCGTCGAGGAGGCGCACCGGCGCGGCATCCGCGTGCTCTTCGATCTGATCAACAACCAGGTCCACGAGCAGCACGAGTACTTCGGGGCACACCCCGGCTGGTTCCGCACGGGCTGCGTGTGCGGGCAGGATCCGGGCTGCGGCTGGAGCGAGCGCCCGCTCGACTGCCTCTTCGCGTCGTACCTCCCCGACATCGACTGGCGCGTGCCCGAGGCGGAGGCCCAGTTCATCTCGGACGCCGTGCACTGGGTCGACGCGTTCGACATCGACGGCTTCCGCATCGACGCCGTGAAGCACGTCGAGACGAGCTCCATCTACAACCTCCGCGACGCCCTCCATCGCCGCTTCGAGCAGGGCGGCGAGCGCCTCTACCTCGTCGGCGAGACGGCCGTCGGCGAGTGGGACGCGGCCGACTACGGCTGCGGCGAGACGTTCCCGAACGGCTACGCGTGGATCGACGCGTACGTCGGCGAGCACGCGCTCGACGGGCAGTTCGACTTCCCTTCCCACCACCGCATGCAGGACGGCCTCGTCCGCGACGTGATGCCCTACACGAGCCTCGAGGCGATCGTCTCCGACATGGAGACGCGCTACCGGCCGGGCGGGCTCCACGTCCGCTTCCTCGGCACGCACGACTCGAACCGCGTCGCCAGCCGCGCGGCGAGCGATCCCGCGCACGACTGCCGCTGGGCGGGCGCGGGCTGCGGCGCGCTCCCCGGGACGCCGAGCGATCCCGCCGTCTTCGCGCGCATCCGGCGCGCGTTCACGGCCCTCTACGCGATGCCGGGGATCCCCTTCCTCTACTACGGCGACGAGCTCGCGATGGCGGGCGGCAACGATCCCGACAACCGCCGCGACATGGTCTGGACGGACGCGCTCTCGGGCCTCGCGATGGGCGAGACGAGCCTCTCGAGCGAGCAGCTCGCGCTCCGCGACCTCTTGGGCGCGCTCGGGCACGCGCGCGCCGCCTCGAGCGCGCTCCGGCGGGGGCGGCGCGTGCCGCTCGTCGTCGAGGCGGACCTCTACGTCGTCGCGTGGGCGGACGAGGCCTCGGGCTCGCTCGCCCTCGTCGCGATCCACCGCGGCGCGAGCGACGTCGCGGCGCGCGCGATCGACGGCCTCGTGCCGAGCGTCCGGGGCCGGGCCACGAGGCTCGAACGCGTGGCGGGCGAGGGGAGCGCGGCGCTCTCGGGCGCGCGGGTCACGCTCGATCTCCCCGCTGGCGGCGCGGCGGTCTTCCTCGGGCGCGAGTAGCCGCGCGCAACCGCTCGGCGAGCGCGGGGCGGATCACGTCGCGCGAGGCGCCCCGTCAGCCGACGAGCGCGTCGGCCACGCGGCGCAGGGCCTCGAGGTCGTGGACGTCGCCGTCGAAGATGGGGATCTCGACGAGCGGGAGGCTCGGATCGACGCGCGCGCGCAGGCCCTCGATCGCGAGCCGATCCGCCTCCGCGCGGGTCTTCTCGTCGTCGTAGGCCCGCCGCATGCGCGGGACGACGCGCACGGCATCGAGCCCGCCGAGGTGCGGCGAGGCCTCGGCCTCGAGGCTCGCGCTCGACGCCGCCACCGCGGGGAGCACGCGATGCACCTGGTTCACCACGAGCGCGTCGCGGCTCATCTTCGCCTCGCCGAGCCGCTCGGCGAAGAAGACCGCCTCCTCCATCGCGAGCGGCGCGGGGCTCGTCACGACGACGTAGGCCACGTCGGGCCCGCGAAGGGCCGCCTCGACCTCGGCCGCGCGCTTGCGGAACCCGCCGAAGAGATCGTTGAATTCTGTAAGGAATACGGCTACTTGCTCGAGGAACCCCGCGCCCGTGAGCTTCGCGATGCCCTGGAGGACCAGCCTCGCCCCGCGCCCGACGAGGTTGACGCCGCGGCCCCCCTCGAAGGCGGTGACGATCCACTGCATCGTCTTCGAGTCGACGAGGTTCGAGAGGCGCTCGGGCGCGTCGAGGAAGTCGAGCGCGTTCGAGGTGGGCGGGGTGTCGAGCACGACGAGGTCGAAGCGTGGATCGCTCTCGACCGCGTGGAGCTTCTCCATCGCCATGTACTCCTGCGTGCCCGCGAGCGAGCTCGAGATGTAGCGATAGAGCTCGTTCTCGAGGATGCGCTCGGCCCGCGCGGGCGAGGAGGCGTGGCGGCGGACGAGCTCGTCGAAGGTCTTCTTCGCGTCGAGCATCATCGCCGTGAACGAGCCGCCCGGCGGCACGCCGTGCGCGGCGAGGATCGCGGGGTCGACGACCTTCTCCTCGGACGTCATCTCGCCGAGGCCGAGGCTCGTCGCGAGCCGCTTCGCGGGATCGATCGTCAGGCAGAGCACACGGCGACCTCGCGTGGCGCCCGCGAGCGCGAGCGCGGCGGCCGTCGTGGTCTTGCCGACGCCGCCCGAGCCCACGCACACGATCACGCGATGCTCGTTCAGGATGCTCTCGAGCGGGCGTGCGCCAGCCATGGAATCGGGCGAGACCATAGTGAACCGGCGGAGCGATGTCACGCGCTGGCGGCGGCGGCGAGGACACGCTCGGGGAACGCGCGAGGACGCCGCGCCCGATGGTAGGCTCGCCGCATGAGCGACCACGCCAAGGAGCCGACCCTGATCGAGCAGGGCTTCTCCCTGCTCTTCGCCCCCGAGCCCACGCTGGCCGATCGCGAGCGGGCGATCCGCGTCGCGCTCCGCGTCCTCTCGGGTGACGCCTCCCAGCCTCAGGCGATGGCGCTCCTCCTGCGCGCGCTCGATCCCGAGCGCGCCTCCGCCGCCGCCGCCTCGAAGCTCGCGCTCGCGTTCGTCCGCCGCGGTGATCTCCCCTCGGCGACGATGGCCGCGTGGCTCGTCGAGCGCGCGGGCGGGAGCGCCGATCGAGCGCGCGAGGGCATCGCGCGCGCCTTCGGCAAGGGCTCGAAGCGGCTCGCCGACGTCTCGCCCGCGCCGCCGCCGCTCCCCTCCGTGCCCGCGGAGCCGGCTGGGCTCGCCGAGCTCTCCGGCGAGGCGCTCCTCGCACGCGCGAAGGGCGCGATGGAGGCGTTCGAGCGGGCGGACGACCCCGCCCCCGAGGGGAAGCTCCCGCAGCTCCCGCTCTTCTCCGCGCTCGAGCCGAAGGCGCTCGAGCGGCTGCTCGCCTCGCTGGAGGTCCGCGAGCTCCGCGCGGGCGAGCACGCGATCGAGCAGGGGAGCGAGGGGCGCGAGGCGTTCGTCGTCGTCCAGGGGACGCTCCGCGCCGAGCGCGCGCCGGCCGCCGGCTCGAGCGAGGCCCCGACGCTGCTCGCGGTGCTCGGCCCGGGCGCGATCTTCGGAGAGATGGCGCTCGTCTCGAGCGCGCCGCGCGCCGCCGCGGTCATCGCCGAGGAGCCGGTCACGCTCCTCGTCGCCTCCCTCGAGGCGCTCGAGGCCCACGCGAAGACGGAGCCGGCCATCGGGCGCGAGCTCGGCTCGTACTGCCGCTCGCGCATGCTCGCGAACCTCGTGCGCACGAGCGCGCTGCTCCGCGCGATCCCGGCGGCCGAGCACGACGCGGTGATGGCGCTCTTCGAGGCGCGCACCTTCGCCGAGGGCGAGACGCTCTTCTCGGAGGGCAGCGAGCCGAGCGGGCTCTACCTCATCGCGAGCGGGGGCGTGCGCGTCGTCGCGGCGGATCCGGCCGGCGGAGAGGGGCTCGTCGTCGCCGATCTCGGCGCGGGCGACGTCGTCGGCGAGATCAGCATCGTGCTCCGGCAGGCCGCGACGGCGACGGTGATCGCGAGCTTCCCGACCGTCGCGCTCGAGCTCTCGCGCGACCGCTTCCAGGAGGCGATCCGCAGCCACCCGAGCGTGCTCACCGAGCTCTACCGGCTCGCGACGACGCGCAAGGACGAATTGCACACGGTGGTCGCGCAGGAGGCGCTCGACGTCGAGGACGTCATCCTCCTCTGACAGCGCGCATCGCTCGACGCGCGCTCGGTCTCCTCGCGACCGCGCACGGCCGCGCTGTCAGCTCGCGTCGCTCGAGGCCTCGAGCCCCACGGGCGGCGGCAGGGAGCTCGGCATCTTGCGCGGCGCGAATTGGACGCGGTTTCGGCCGAGCCGCTTCGCCTCGTAGAGGAGCTGGTCCGCGATGTGGACGAGCGCCTCCGCGTCGTCGTGCTCGTGCGCCGCGACGACCCCGGCGCTGAACGTGAAGCCCGGGAGCTGCGCCCGCGTCGTCGCGCGCGGGAGCTCCTTCCGGATGCGCTCGAGGATGTCGGCGACGCCCGGCGCGTCGATGCCGATGAGCAGGAGGACGAATTCCTCGCCGCCGAAGCGCGCGACGAGGTCGTGGCTGCGGACGGACTGCTTGAACACGGCGGCGAGCACCTTCAGCGCGCGATCCCCCGTGTCGTGCCCGTAGGTGTCGTTGATCTTCTTGAAGTGATCGATGTCCGCGATGACGAGCGAGAACGACGCCCCCTGCTCGAGCAGGATCGCGAGCCGCGCGTCGAACGCGCGGCGGTTGAAGAGGCCCGTCAGCGGATCGGTCGTCGCCTTCTTCTCGGAGGCGGCCATCGAGCGGATCACGGCGAGCCGCGCGCCGATCTGGTGCGCGCTGTGCGTGAGCGCCTGGAGGCGACGGTAGAGGTCCGGATCGCCCGCCTTGCCGAGCGCGCGCACCATCCCCGTCGCGCGACCGCCGATGAAGATCGGCGCGCACGCGGCGGCGCAGCCCGTGTCGATCTGCCCGCGCAGCCCGCGGCACGCGCCGAGCGTCATGCCGTCCTCGTAGACGAGCCCCTGGCCGCGGCGCACGGTGGGGCAGTCGCGCGGCTTCGAGATCAGGCACTCCGCGTTGGGCGTCATGTCGCCGACGACCGGCCGAAACTCGATCTCCGCGTCGGCGTCGTCGGCGACGAGGAGCTGCGCGCCCCCCGCGTCCGAGAGGGTCTCGAGCGACTGCGTCGCGACGCGCAGCACCGACTCCTCGTCCTCCGCGATCTCGAGCGCGTGACGGAGCCGCGCGTCGTTCTCGTGCGAGCGCAGCCGCTCGCTCGCCTGGTTCGCCCTCGCCACCTGCTCCGCGAGCCGAGCCTCGTAGGCGCGCACGAGCGGCGCGAGCAGGAGCGCCCAGCCGCCGAGCGCCGCGAGGAGGACGGAGAGCGCGATCCCGACGAGCGCGGCGACGAGCGGGGTGGCGTCGGGCAGGAGCGCTCGCGGCGCGAGCGAGCCGATGGCGAACGCGACGACGAGCGCCGCGACGCTCGCGCCGAGCCGCGAGGGCGTCAGCGCGGCGATGGGCTCCGGGCCCTGGCCCGAGCGTGACTTCGGCTCGGTCGATTCGCTCGTGCTCATGCCGCCTCACACCTCGCTCGCGACGAAGCCCGCTCACGCCAGGCCGACCTGGTGAGACTACGGACCTCGCGCCCCGAGATCCATCGGGTCGTCGTGAGGCGCGGTGAGCAAACGCTCAGCCACGCCTCGCGCCGAAGGGCGGGCCCTCGTGGCCGTGCGGGCCGCGCCGGAGCCCTCGCGCGCGGCTCATCGACGCGCGGACCAGGCGAGGGCGTGAGCGTCCGCGAGCGCGCGCGCCTCGACGATGTTGTCCTCGATGGAGCAGTAGGTCCACCCGCCGTAGCGGCCGATCGACGAGACCCCGCGGCTCTCGAGGACGCGGCGCCGCTCGGCGACGTCGGCGATCGACGCGCGCGTGATGTGGACGTAGGCGGGGTTCATCACGACGCTGTGCTCGGCGACGAGGCGGTGATCCGTCACGATCCCGACCCTCGCGAGGTCCGCGAGGACGCGCGCGCGCGCCGCGGCGATCGCGTCCTCGTCGAGCACGGCGTCCCGCGGATAGCCGAGCTCGACGTAGAGGCTCAGGCGCTCGGTGTCGAAGATGTTGTCGTAGAAGCCGAGGCGGTAGAAGGAGACGTCCCGCTGCGGGAAGTAGGCCCAGTGCACGCCGCGCGGGCCCTTGCGGTCGAAGCCCAGGTTGAAGACGAGCACCTGGTTCCAGGTGTACGTGCCGGGCTCGTAGCCGAGGCCGGCGGCGTCGAGCAGGCGCACGAAGGGCATGCTCGAGACGAGGTGCTCGAACCCGAGCTCGCGCCGGGTCGTCCGCACCGTCTTCTTCGCGAGGTCGATCGCGAGGACGCGCTCGCCGAGGGCGATGGCCCCGGGCCGCAGCCTGGACGCGAGCGCGCGGACGTACTGGATCGCGCCGCCCTCGGGGTAGGTGAAGGTGGCGTTGTAGCTCGCGTTGTTCGCCTCCTTGACGTTGCGGATGATGTCGTCGAGGTTCGCGTGCGGGAAGAAGCGCCCCATCGCCTCGACGTCGAGCGTGTCGAGGTCGGTCGCGTAGAGCTTCTCGTTGTAGGGGCGCAAGAAGCGCTCGGTGATCCCGCGACCGAAGTTGCGGTAGAGCATCTCGAGGAAGCTCGGCGGCCCCGCGCCCTGCGCGCCGCCGACGCGCTCCTCGCGGAAGTAGAGCTCGTAGAGGCAGTCGAGGAAGTCCTCGCGCGGGAGCTGATGGATGTTCTTCTGGAAGGGGAAGTCGATCCAGCCGCTCGGGGCCGAGCTCGGGCTCGCGCCCTCGGGGCGCAGGCCCGAGGGCCAGTGGATGCGCGAGTCCTTCGCGACCGAGAGGACGCGCTGGCCCGTCATCCGCGAGACGAGCTCGGCCTCGATGGCGCGGTGCTTGAAGTGGAAGAAGTGCCCCGAGTAGTCCCAGACGAAGCGCGCCGGGCGGCCGTCGATCGCCACGTCCCGCACGATCGTCTTGCAGTAGCCGCCGGGCTCCGCGTCCGCCTCGAGGACGAGGTAGTCGTCCGAGCGCCCCCCTGGCCCCTCGGCGACGCGATCGGCGTAGGCGAGCCCCGAGATCCCCGCCCCGATGATGAGATGACGAACGCGCTCCATCCTGTCTCGCTGCCTTTCCGGGCGTCTCGCGGCGCTCGCCGAGCGTGGGCGCGAAGCCGCTGCCTCGATGTGCGCGGGGAGTGTAGTGTACGGCCCATGCTCGGCCCCCTCTTTCGCCGCCTCGTCGCCTCGCTCGCCCTCGGGCTCGCCTCGCTCGCGCTCCTCTCGGCCCCACCGCGGGTCGAGGCCCAGGCGCCCGCGGCCGAGCCGGCCGAGCAGAGCGCCTCCCAGCCCGGCGAGGCGACGCCCGCCGCGAGCGCCGACGGCGCGAGCGCGACGAGCGCCCCCGCGAGCGCCACGACGGGCCCGCGCGCGCCGCTCCCGATCATGGTCGTCACCCTGACGAGCGGCCGCGTCGCTTTGCCCGACGAGCTCGTCGCCGCGGTGCGCTCGGCGCTCGTCGAGCAGCTCACGCCCATGACGGGCGGGCGGCCGGTCCTCCCGCTCCTCGCCGAGCCGCTCCGCGACGCGATCGCGGCGTGCGCGGAGCCGAGCTGCGTCGGCGGGCAGATCGCCCAGGCGGGCGCGTTCGGCGCGGTCATCGCGCGGCTCTCGCGGCCCTCCGCGCGCGGTCCCTTCCGCCTCACGCTCGAGCTGGTCGATCCCGTGAGCGGCGCGCCGCGCCTCTCCCCGCTCGAGGCGGAGCTCGCGAGCGCGAGCGTCGCCCCCGAGGCGCTCCGGCCGCTCACCGCGCAGCTCGAGGGCGTCATGTTCTCGCCGCCGCCGCCGCCGCCGACCCTCCTCGTCACCGTGAACGTCGACGGGGCGCGCGTCCGGGTCGACGACCAGGAGCTCGGCGAGTCGCCGGTCGCTCGGGTGACGCTCGAGCCGGGGCGTCACGTCGTCGTCGTCATGCGCGCCGGCTACGCGTCGACGCGCCGCACCGTCGAGCTCGAGGGCGGGCAGAGCGAGCGCCTCGACATCACGCTCGCGGCCGACACCTTCGGCGGGGACACGGTCGCGACGGGCGTCGCGAGCTCGCGCGAGACGCCGATCACCGAGGAGCCGCTCTTCTGGGTGGCCATCGGCGGCGGCGCGCTCGTCGTGATCGGGATCGCCGTCGGCGTGGGCTTCGCCGTCGCCGGGAGCGGCCCGCCCCCCAATCCGTCCGGCATCCCGCTGCCCCCGATCGACTGACCCGAGCCTCGAGGAAACGACGATGCGACACCTCCCCCTCGCCCGCCTCGCGCGCGCCGCCGCCCTCGCCACGCTCGCGCTCCTCGCCGCGTCGTGCGGCCAGGAGGCGCCCAAGGGCGCGATCCTGCGCCTCACCTTCCTCAACGTCCGCGCGAGCGCCGTCGACTCGCTGCGCGTCTCGCTCACGCCGGAGCCGGGCCAGCGCTTCCAGATGCGGCCCACGCAGACGATCGACGGCGTCACCGTCGAGGTCGAGAGTGACGGCACGCTCGTCCTCACGCTGCCGGGCGACGAGGTGCGCGCGCGCGCCATCGAGACCGACGCGGCGGGCCTGCGCCCCCAGGTGGACCTCGAGGTCTGGAGCGACGATCGCACGATGAACCGCGCGCCCTTCGTGCGCGCGACCGTCACGCAAGGCGCCGATCTCATCGCGCAAGGGGCGGGCTACGTGAGCGACTGGCCGCTCGTCCTCGGATCGGTCTCGCCGATCAACGTCCAGTGCAACATGGGCTCGATGGCCGCGTGCCAGCGCATGTGAACGCGGCCGGCTGGCTCGCGCGAGGGCTCGCCGCGCTCGTCATCGGGGGCGCGCTCGGCGGCTGCCTCGGGCACGGGCAGGCGACGATCGAGCGCATCGTCGACGGCGAGGCGCGCCGCGGGCCCTGGATCCCGCCGAGCGGCTACGAGCACTTCGTCCGCGCCGAGCTGCTCGTCGACCGCGGCGCGTTCGTCGAGGCGATCGGCGAGTACGAGCTCGCGCGGAGCGGCGTGGTCGACGGCTACCTCCTCGCGCGCGAGGCCGAGGCGGCCCTCTCGGCGTCGAACCCGCGGCTCGCCGCGCGGCTCGTCGCGGAGGGGCTCATGAGCGACCCCACCTCCGCGCCCCTGCTCCTCGTCCGCGCTCGGATCGAGCGCGAGCGCGGCGACGTCCAGGCGGCCCTCGGCTCGCTCGAGGAGGCGCGAGCGGGCGCGCCCGCGAGCGTGGAGCCGGTGCTCGCCCTCGCCTCCCTCCTCACCGAGGCGGATCGAGGCGACGAGGCCCTCGCGGCCCTCGACGCGTTCCTCGAGCGCCACCCGAGTAACGTGGCCGCGCTCCGCGCCGAGCTCGAGCGCGCGCTCGTCCTCGGCGACGCGCGCCACGCGACGCTCGCCGTCCTGCGGCTCGTGCGCGCCGCGCCCGAGCACCGAGCGGAGGCCCTCGCCTTCGCGCGACGCGCCCTCGAGGGCGGCCACGCCGCGCTCGCCCTCGCGGCCCTCGACGCGATCCCGATCGCGCAGGACGAGCTCGAGCTCCGCTTCGCCGTCGCGCTCGCCGCGCACGATCGCGCGACGTGCGAGCGGCTCCTCGAGCGGATGGACGATCCGCGCCCGGCGACGCGGCTGCGCGTCGCGGAGCACTGGATCGCGCTCGCGGACGGCGAGCGCGCCGAGGAGCTCGCGAGCGGCGTCCTCGTGGAGGAGCGGGACGCGCCCTCGCCGCGCACGCTGCGCGTGCTCGGACACGCCCTCCTCGTCGAGGGGCGCCTCGACGAGGCCGCGGAGCTCCTCTCGCGCGTCCCGCGCGGGACGAGCGAGGGCGAGGCCGCGCGCGCGATCCTCGCCGAGGCCATCGGCCGAGCCGGCCTCCCCGCGCTCGGGGCGGAGGTGGCGCGCTGACGACGCGCGGCCCGCGCGCGCCCACACGCGCCCATGCGCGCCCGCGAGCGCCCAGGTAGTGTGGCCCGCGATGATCCCGGCCCCCGATCCGCGACGACGCGGCTTCATCCTCGCCGCGCTGATGATGACGATGACGCTCGCGGCGGTCGACACGACGATCGTCGCGACGGCGATCCCGCAGATCGTCACGGATCTGGGCGGCTTCGCGATCTTCGGCTGGGTGCTCTCGATCTACCTGCTCGCGCAGACGGTGACGATCCCCGTCTACGGAAAGCTCGCCGACACGCTCGGCCGAAAGCCGGTCCTGATGACCGGCACGAGCGTCTTCCTCGCGGGCTCCCTCGCCTCGGCCTTCGCGTGGAGCATGCCGAGCCTCATCCTGTTCCGCGGGCTCCAGGGGCTCGGCGCGGGCGCGATCATGGCGACCGTCTACACCCTCGTCGGCGATCTCTACTCGACGCGCGAGCGCGCCGCGGTCGAGGGGTGGCTCTCGAGCGTGTGGGGCGTCACCGCCATCGTCGGGCCGACGGTCGGCGGCGCCTTCGCCGAGTACCTCTCGTGGCGCTGGATCTTCCTCGTGAACCTGC
This sequence comes from Sandaracinaceae bacterium, assembly GCA_039809495.1. GTDB lineage: Bacteria > Myxococcota_A > Polyangia > Polyangiales > Sandaracinaceae > JAFLCL01. The sequence continues at coordinate 3,182 of JBDHVC010000040.1, read as the reverse complement.
CGATCGGGATCGCCGCGCTCGCCCTGCTCGGCCGCTTCCTCGTCGAGGACACCGAGCGCCGCGCGCACCGCGTCGACTACCTCGGCGCCGCGCTCCTGCTCCTCACCGGCGCCGTCGTCGTCTTCTGGCTCCTCGAGGCCGGGCAGGGGTTCGCCTGGATCTCGCTCGAGAGCGGCGCGCTCGCCCTCTTCGCCCTCGTCCTCGCGCTCCTCACGGTGGCTCGCGAGCGGCGCGCCGAGGAGCCGATCCTGCCGGGCTGGCTCTGGCGGCGGCGCGAGCACCTCTTCCCCAACCTCGCCACGATGGCGATGGGCCTCGTGATGATGGGGCCCAACACCTACCTGCCGACGTACGGGCAGGCCGTGCTCGGCCTGGGCGCGATCTCCGCGGGGCTCGTCCTCGCGAGCATGAGCATCGGCTGGCCGCTCGCCTCGTCGTGGTCGGGCCGCGTCTATCTCCGCGTCGGCTTCCGCAACACGGCGCTCCTCGGCGCGACGCTCATCCTCGCCGCGCTCGGGGGCTTCCTCCTGCTCCCGCCCTCGCCCCCGGCGTGGCTCGTCGTCGCGGATCAGGTCCTCATCGGCGCGGGCTTCGGGCTCGTCTCGACGCCGCTCCTCGTCGGCATCCAAGGGACGGTCACGCACGCCGAGCGCGGGGTCGTGACGGGCGCCAACGTGTTCTCGCGCAACCTCGGCAACAGCCTCGGCGCGGCGCTCGCGGGCGCGATGTTCAACGGCGCGGTGAGCCGGCGCCTCGCCGACGCGCCGCGCGAGCTCGTGGGCGCGATCCCGACGAGCGTCGACGCCGTGCTCAGGGCCTTCGACGGCCACGCGCCCTCGGGCGCCTCGAGCGCCGGCGTCGCGTACCTGCGCGCGACGATCCACGCGGCGACGCACGAGGTGTACGCGGGCCTGCTCGTCGTCGCCCTCGCCCTCTTCGCCTTCGTCCTCGCCGCGCCCCGGCGCTTCCCCGTCGCGGCCGAGCCCGTCGCGAGAGACGATGCGCGCGAGGCGCGCCCCGCGTGAGCGTCAGGCGTCGCTCGGATCCTCCCCGAAGCGATCCTCGCCGACGCGCTCCTCGCCCGCCGGGCGCTCGAGCACGAGGCCGTCCTCGGTGAAGGTGGCGAGCTCTCTCGCGATCCGACGCAGGTAGAGCTGCTTCGTGTGGAAGGGCAGGAAGGTCGCCTTGAAGCCGTTCATCACCATGTGCTTGATCTCGGAGAGCGTGACGCCCATCTGGCTGTGGCAGAGCCAGAGCTCCTTCGAGACGGTCGTGTCGGTGATCAGGCGGTTGTCCGTGTTGATCGTCACGCGGATGCCGAGGTCGTGGTAGAGCTTGAGCGGGTGGGTGGCGATGTCGCGCACGGCGCCCGTCTGCACGTTCGAGCTCGGGCAGCACTCGAGCGCGATGCGGTGATCGTTCACGTAGTGGAGGAGATCTCCGTCCTCGCGCAGCCGGCAGCCGTGGCCGATGCGGTGGGCGCCGCACTGGTGGATCGCCTGGTGGATGCTCGCGGGGCCGTACGCCTCGCCCGCGTGGATCGTCACGTTGATGTTGTTGTCGCGGACGAGCTGGAACGCGGGGAGGTGGTGCTTGGGCGGGTAGTCGTACTCGGCGCCCGCGAGGTCGAACGCGACGACGCCGCGCCCCTTGTAGGCGACGGCGAGCTCGGCCATCTCGAGCGAGCGCTCGGGCGAGATGTTGCGGATGCCGCAGAGGATGACGTTCGACTCGATGCCGAAGCGCTCCTTCGCCTGCCAGAGCCCCTCGAGCACGGCCTCGACGACCGCGGTCGGGCGGAGCCCCTTCTGCGTGTGGAGCATCGGCGCGTAGCGCACCTCCATGTACCGCACGTTCTCCTTGGCGGCGTCCTCGCCGAGCTCGCGCGCGGCGCGGACGAGGGCGTCCTCCGTCTGGAGCACCTTCAGCGTCACGTCGAAGGCCTTGAGGTACTCGACGAGCGAGCCGGTGTTCTCGCCGAGGTGCATCGCCCGGCGCAGCTCCTCCTCGGTCTTGCCCGGCAGCTCGATGCCGCCCTCCTCGGCGAGCTCGAGGATCGTGGAGAGCCGCAGCGATCCGTCAAGGTGGACGTGGAGATCCGTCTTGGGGAGGCGCTCGAAGAACCCGATGGAGAGAGGCATGCACACGTCTAGCACCCTTCGACGGCGCGATCATGTCGACGCCCGCTCGCGCGGGCGTGACGCCTCGAATTCCGCGAAAAGTGCGGAAAACGAGGGGAGAACGAGGCCCCGGCTCACCCGTCGCCGAGCGCACCCGCGTCGAGCGGGACGCAGCGCCCCTCGCTCGACACGCTCCCCTCCGGACACGCCTCGCCGCCACAGGCGGTGGCCATGAGCGCGAGGACGAGGAGCGTGGGGAGGGTGCGAGGCATGGTGGTCAGAGGGCGCAGTAGCGGGTGCCGGCGCCGGAAAGACAGGTAAACCCAACTGGGCAGTCGTCTTCACTCCCGCACGGATAGGTGCAGCGGTTGACGCTTCCCACGCCGCCCGAGCCCGTCCGACGACAGGCGCCACCGACGCCGCAGGCGCTGTCGTCGGGCGCCCCCGTCCCGGTGCAGCGCTCACCCTCGCCCTGGGTGCTGTAGCGGAGATACGCATCACACGTCGCCGTCCGATGCCGGCAGTAGTTCACCGTGGCGCCGCTCAAGCTCGTGCCCTCCGCCGCGTCGAGGAACGGCCGCTCGCACGTGTCGGTCTCGCTCGTGAGGCGGCGGAAGCAATAGCTGCCTCCGCCGAACTCCGCCTTCGCCGCTGCGCAAGTGAGCCCCATCATGCACTCGCTGTCGGCCTCGCACGCGACGCACGGGCCGCTCAGCCCCCGCGGCGTGCTCGTGCAGCGGCCCGTCCGCACGTTGCAGCTGTTTCCGCCGCAGAGCCTCGCCTCGTTGTCGGCCGTGCACGCGGCGCACATCCCGTGGTCGCACTCTGGCGTCTCCGCGAGGTGGGCGCAGTCGCCGTCCACCGCGCAAGGGGCACACGCGCCGTCCATCCCACAGAGGCTCGCCCCCCTATCCGTGCACGAGGTCGGCGAACAGACGCAGGTCTCGCTCGCGCCGCACGCTGGCGTCGTGCCCGAGCAGGCCCGCGTGTCGGTCGAGGTGCACTCCACGCACCTGCCCTCGGCGTTACACGCCTTGGGACAAGCCGCGCATGGGTCCACGA
>JBDHVC010000039.1:0-43653 GCA_039809495.1 Sandaracinaceae bacterium | reverse complement strand
GCCGCGGCGCGGCGCGCGGCGCGCTCCGCCTCGAGGGCCCGCGCCTCGTCGACGAAGCGCGTGAGCCACGCGAACGCCGTCGTCGAGGGGTCCTCGCTCGAGGGCTCGGCGCGCCGAAAGACGCGCAGGCGGTCGCCGTCCCAGCCGCGGGCGGCCTCTGCGTCTCGCTCGGCCGCCGCCGGGCCGCCCTGCGCGAGGAAGATCGAGAGCTCGAGCTCTCCGAGCGTCTCGTCGTCGAGCGCGACGAAGCCTCGCGCCGTCATGGAGGCCAGCGCGGGGAGCGCGATCGGGCGCGCGTCCCCGGCGGGGATCCAGCCCTCGGGGTGGAGGATCGCGCGCGTCGTGCGCGGGGGGGCGCGGAAGGCCGCGTCGATCGCCGAGAAGCCGCCCTCGCGGCCTCCGGCGTGCCCGCCGTGGAGCATCCCGACGAAGACGAGTCCGTCGAGGTAGCGCGAGAGGAGGGGGACGCGGAGGATGGGCGGCGCCGCGGCGAGCGCCGGGTCGCTCACGCCGAGCGCGCCCGCGTCCGCGACGCGCGCGCGCAAGAAGGTGGGATCGCGCGTGACGAGGCGGAGCGCGGAGGCGCCCGCGCGGCCCGCGCCGGCGGCGAGCATCGCGAGCGTCGCGTCGCCCTCGACGAGCGCCGCGTACGCGTTCTCCTCGTCGATGCTCCGATCCTCCTCGAAGACGGCGTGGAGATCGAAGTGCTGATCCTGGAGCGCGTGGACGTACTCGTGGACGAGCACCATCGCCTCCCGCGCGCCGAGCGCGCTCTCGCCCGCGCGGACCTGCGCGACGAGCGAGGCCATGACGTCGTCGCGGATCACCATCGTCCGGAGCTTGGCGTCGTAGAACCCGACGATCTGCTCGCCCATCACCGAGAGCAGGAGCGCGCGCAGATCGACGTCGGGTGGGAGCAGGCCGATCGCGACGTAGAGGGCGCGCGCGAGAGAGAGCTCGTCCTCATCGAGGCTCGCCTCGATCGAGCGCACGATCTCGTCGCGGCGCTGGATCCGGACCGGGACGGGGCGGAGGAAGGGGCGCTCGCGCAGGCGCTCGGCGGCGCGCGTCGCCTCGCCGAGCGCGCGGAGCTCGTCTCGGGTGGGGAGGCGGCCCGCGAGCTCGGCGCTCGCGCTCGAGGCCGGCTCGACGCTCGAGGCTGGCTCGACGCTCGGGGAACGCGCGGGGGAGCGGGCGCGCTCGGCGGCGGGCTCGGGGCTCGCCGCGCCGCAGCCGAGGAGCGTGAGGGCGAGCGCGAGGGCGAGCGAGACGCGCGCGGCCTTCGCCTCGAGGGCGCGGGGCCTCGCCTGGGCGATCGAGCCCGCGAGGCGCTCAGGCGCCGACACGGTGGACCAGCGCCGCGACGAGCGGTCGCTTGCCGAGCTCTTGGAAGAAGAAGCGACGCAGGGCCCGCCGCGCCGCCTCCTCGAGCTCGTCGTCATCGGGGACGAGGTGAGGCGTCCTGTGCTCTTGGAGGGCGCGCCGGACGGCGAAGGTGGCGTCCTCGAGCAGCTCGCGATCGTCGTCCTCGACGACGACGCCGCGCGTGACGATCCGCGGCTCGCCGACGAGGCGCCCCTCGCGATCGATCGCGAACGAGACGACCGCCTCCCCGAGCTCCGCGAGGCCGCGACGCTCCGAGAGCACCCGCGCGTCGACGGGCTCGCCGCCGCGATCGACGTGGACGCGGCCGGCCCAGACGTGATCGCGGACGCGCAGCTTCGCGCCGTCGAGCTCGACGACGTCGCCGTCGAGCGCGAGGCGCACCTCCTCGACCCCGGCCTCGCGCGCGAGCTCGGCGTGCGCCGCGAGGTGCAGGTAGGTGCCGTGGACCGGGAGGAAGGCGCGCGGGCGCAGCCACTCGAGGAGCGCGCGCTGCTCGTCGCGGTGGGCGTGCCCGCTGACGTGGATGCGCGGGTCGTCGTGCCGCGTGACGACCTTCACGCCGCGCCGCGCGAGGGTGTCGATCATGTCGAGGATCGGCCGCTCGTTGCCCGGGATCACGCGCGAGCTGAGGAGGACGAGCTCGCCGCTCCCGAGCGTGAGATCCGGGTGGGTGCCCGCGGCGAGGCGCGCGAGCGCCGCCCTCGGCTCGCCTTGGCTCCCTGTCGCGAGGACGAGCGTCCGCGCCGGATCGAGCGAGCCGGCACGCTCTCGCGGCACGAGCACGTCGCCCGGGTCCGGGAGGCAGCGGAGCTCGGTCGCGATGCGGATGTGCGTCTCGAGCGAGCGCCCGAGCGCGAGGACCCGGCGATCGGTCGCGCGCGCGATGTCGAAGAGCATCCGGAGCCGCGCGACGTTCGAGGCGAAGAGGCCGACGGTGACCCGCCCCGCGTGCGCGCGCACGAGCTCCTCGAGCGCCGCGCCGACCGCGAGCTCGCTGCCCGCCGTCCCCGGCGTCATCGCGTTCGTCGAGTCGGAGAGCAGGAGCGTGATGCCGCGCGCGACGAAGGGCTCGAGCACCTCCCGCGCGAAGCGATCCCCGGGGGGAGGGTGCTCGTCGATCTTGAAGTCGCCGGTGTGGACGACGATGGCGTCGGGGGTCTCGAGCACGAGGCCGAAGCTCGAGGGCATCGAGTGCGTGACCTGAAACGGGCGGATGACCATCCCCGCGAGCTCGATCCGGCTCGTCGGCTCGAGCAGGCGGTAGTCGATGCGGCGCCCGCGGTGCCAGGGGTGCTCGGCGACGCGGTTCTTCACGAGCGCCAGCGCGTAGGCGGGCCCGTAGACCGGCACGTCGAAGTCGCGCAGGAAGTAGCTGACCGCGCCGAGGTGATCCTCGTGGCCGTGGGTGAGGACGAGCGCGACGAGGTCGGAGCGGCGCTCGAGCAGCCACTCCCAGTCCGCGTGGATGACGTCGACGCCGAGGCCCCGATCGTCGAAGAGGACCCCACAGTCGACGACGACGATCCGCTGCTCGTGCTCGATGGCCAGGCAGTTCATGCCGATCTCGCCGAGCCCGCCGAGGGGGATTACGCGCAGGCCTGTCATCGAGCGAGACGATCCATCGTGAGCCGGGCTGCGCGGGGGCGTCGGCTCCGCGCGTGAGGATGGGGAGCGCGGCCGCGCTCGGTGGGGAGCTCAGTAGGTGACGCCGAGCAGGAGGCGCAGGGTCTGGGCGTTCTGGCCCGCGCCGGTGCGCGTGTCGCCGGGGGCGTAGTTGAAGCCCGCGAGCGGGAAGAGGATCCCGTACATGAGCGAGACGGAGAAGCCGTCGAGGAGGTCGGGTCCGTCCTCGCTCCGGTAGTAGACCTGCGCGTCGATCTCGACGCCGAGATCGGGCTGGTTGCCCCACGTCTGGATCGGCTCCACCGCGCGGCTCCAGACCACGTCGGCGCGGGCGCCGAGGAGCTGGCCGAAGCCGTTTCGGATGAAGTCGTAGGAGAGCCCGGGGCGGAAGTAGTAGGAGCCCGCGATCTGCCCGAGGAGGTTGCGGTACATGAGCAGATCCACCCGGTACGCGGGGTGGAAGTACATCGTGCTCAGCGTGCGGTCCGGCCCGCCGGGGCGGTTGAGCTGGCGGATCGAGCCGCCGCGCAGAGAGAGGCCCTCCTGGTCCGCGTCGCCGCTCGCGATGCCGAAGTTGAAGTAGATGCCGAGCTGGTCGTTGAGCAGGTGGTACTCGCCCTCGAACGCGAGGCCCATCTGGAGGAGGTTCATCTTCGCGCCGTTGTTCGCGACGAAGGTCGACTCGAGGCACGAGGGCGTGGGGCAGTCGCCCTGCGTGAAGGGGAGGTTGTCGATCGTCCCGAAGATGCCGACCGCCTCGAGCTCGAGGCGCAGGCTCTCGTAGAGCACCTGGACCCAGATGTCGCCCGTGTAGCTCTCGTAGCCGCGGCGGATGAACGTCGGCGACGTCGAGCGGTAGTCGCCGTAGGGGTTGCGCACGCCCTCGGAGGTGAGGTTCTGCGTCCGGTACATGAAGAGCGCGCCCGCGTTGAGGACGACCTCGTGGCGCTGGAGCGTCTGCTCCTGCTCCTCGGGCGAGAGGCGCCGGGCGACCCCGAAGACCATCTGATCGACGTCGTCGAGGCGCACGCGATCGAAGGAGGGGCGCTGGTAGGAGAAGTTCGTCGGATCGACGTACATCATCCCCTCCGACGCGAAGTCCCACGCGCCGAAGGCGTAGATGCCGAGGATGCGCGTGATCAGCATGATCCGGTCGACGTCGGTCTGGTAGTCCTGGTCGATCCCGCGGCCGTCGTTGAAGAGGATGCCGAGGCCCCAGTGCGCGCCCATGCGGCCGAAGCGCAATTCGCCGAGCCCGCGGTTGCGCACCTCGGCCCAGGCGCGGCGCACGACGATCGAGTCGGAGAGCGAATTGATGCCGGAGATCGGCGGATCCTGCGTCGTCGAGAAGGCCTGCGCGGGGACGAGCGTCCCGTACTGGCGCTGCCAGCTCGAGTCGAGCGAGAGGCCGGCGGGCGTCGAGCCCATGACGAGGTTGTCGAGGAAGTCGAGCTGCGCCCTCACGCGGACGTCGTCCGAGAGGTGGATCGTCGGCTCCACGCGCAGCCGCATGTTCGCGAACGCGAGCGCGTTCTGGTCGCAGGTGGAGTAGGTGCCGCTCCCGCCGGGCGCCGTCTCGTGGCCTCCCGAGCAGCCGCCGTCGGGCGTCGCGCCGTCGTCGAGCGGCTGCCAGTACGCGAAGAAGTCGTTGTCGCTCGGCGCGCCCTCTCGCCCCCGCCCGAGGAAGAGCTGATCGATGAACTCGCCGCGCATCCGCATGTAGCCGTGGAGCTCGAAGACGGTCTGCGGGGTGGTCCAGGGCGCGACGGTGGGATCAGTCCCGGCGCCCTCGAGCCGCTCGGCCGTGCGCTCGGGATCGGGGAGCGTCTCGTCCTCGCCCTCCGCGGGCTCCTCGTCCTCGCCCTCCGCGGGCTCCTCGTCCTCGCCGCTCGAGGTGGGGACGGCGACGGACGTGTCGGGCGCTCGGAGCCTCGGCGTGTCGTCGGCGCCGTCCTCGGGCCAGTCGTCCTCGTCGGCCTCGTCGGAGGAGCCGCTCGTCGATCCGGCGCTCGGCCGCCCCTCGGCGGCTTGCGCCGCCACGCGCGCACGGTGACCGACCAGGCCGACGAGCGCGAGGGCGCAGCCGAGCAGAAGCCGTGGGGTGAGCGAGCGGATCCTGGCCGAGCCTTGCATGAGGGCAGCGCTCGTATCACGCGCGCTTTTCGTGGGCAACGCACGGCTCGCTCGCGTGGCCGAGCGGGGCGCCGCGCGCTCGTCTGGAAGCGGGGTCGGGGAGCGGCTACGAAGCTGGCCCGCCCCCGGGCGGCCCGAGGAGGTGCGTGATGGTCGAGGCGAGCGTGATCGAGGAGCGGATTCGCGCCGCGTTTCCGGACGCGGAGGCCGTGCTCGTGACCGACTTCACGGGGACGAAGGACCACTACCGCGCGACGGTCGTCTCGGCGCGCTTCGCGGGGATGAGCCGCGTCGAGCAGCACCAGGCCGTGTATCGGTCCGTGCGCGCGCTGCTCGATGGGCCCCTCCACGCGCTCGCGCTCCGTACCTACACGCCGGACGCGTGGGAGCAGCTCCCAGAGGCCGAGCGCTGACCGGGCGCTCGCTCTTCGCGCGGGGCCTCGTGGGCGCCCGCGAGGTTGCTACCATCGCCCGCGGTGTCCGCGCGTCCGACCAGAGGAGACGGCTCGAGCCGTGGCGCGCGGCGCTCGATCGCGCGTCGAGCGCGCGACTGGATCCGCGACGCGGACGAGCGCGCGACTCCGGGGCCCGCGCGGGCGCTGCTCGTCGCGCTGCGCGTCCTCTTCACCACGCTGCGCCGGCTCTCGGACGGCGTCCTGCACCTGCGCGCCGCGGCGCTCTCGTTCCACACGGTGCTCGCGATCGTGCCCGCGTTGGCCCTCCTCTTCGCGATCGGCGAGGCCGTGGGCCTCTACGACGTCGTCGTGAACACCCTGCTCCGACCCTTCCTCGACGAGACGCTCGGCGCGCCCGGGCACGAGCCGTCGGAGGGCGTGCGGAGCCTGCGCGAGACCGTCGAGGCGCTGCTCTCCCTCGTCGAGCACACGTCGCTCGCGGGGCTCGGCATCGCGGGCTCGGTCGTGCTGATCTTCGCGCTCGTGCGCGTCGTGCGCGCGGCCGAGGACGCCTTCGGCGTCATCTTCGAGGTGCGCGGCCCGCCCCGCTCGCTGCGTCGCCGCGCGCGGGCCTTCGCCGTCACGCTCGCGGTCACGCCGCTCGGGCTCGCCTACGCCGTCACCGCGGCCTCCGCGGGGCACTGGCTCGACGCGCTCGCCTGGCTCGGCCCGGCGCGCGATCTCCTCGTCTTCGTGCTGCCCCCGATCCTCGCGTCGCTCGCGCTCCTCGTCATGTACCGCGAGCTCCCGGCGACGGAGGTGCGCCTGGGCTCGGCGCTCGCCGGCGCGATCGTGGGCGGGCTCGGGTGGTATCTCCTTCAGCTCCTCCACGTCCGGTTCCAGGTCGGGCTCGCGCGCTGGAACGCGATCTACTCGGGGTTCGGCGCCTTCCCCGTGCTCCTCGCGAGCATCCAGGCGAGCTGGCTCGTCGTCCTCTCGGGCGCGCTCGTGACGGCGAGCGTCGAGCACGCGTCGATCCGCGGGCTCTTCTCGCCCGAGTCGCGCGACCACGCGTCGCTCCAGCGGCTCGCCCTGCGGATCGTCGTCGACCTCGCGAGGCTCGATCGTCCGACCGCGGCGCACCGCGTCGCGGCGCACGTCCAGGCGGACGTGCCCTCGACGCGCTCGGCGCTCGACGCGCTCGCCGCCCATGGGCTCGTCGAGGCCGTCGCCGAGGGAGGCGCGCGGCTCTACGCGCTCAAGGCCGACGCGCGCGCGCTGCGGGCGTTCGACGTGATCGACGCCATCGAGCGTGACGCGCGAAGGGCGCGACGCGCCGAGCCGGATCGGGACGAGCTCGGGCTCGTCCTCGATGCCCGACGATCGGCCGGCTCCTCGTCCTCGGAGAACCTGACCATCGACGAGCTGAGCCGGCGGCTCGAGGCCGAGGGGGCCTCGCGCGAGCGCCGGTGAGGCCCGCGCCGTACGAGCGGGGCGCGCCCGCTCCGGGCTCGCGTGCCCAGGGCGGCGCGCTCAGCGCCGAGGGCTCAGCGCCGAGGGCTCAGGGCCGTGCGCCCGCGGCCACGCAGATCCCGACGCCGTCGGGCGTATAGGCCTGCCGGACGCAGCTCGCCCCCGACGCGCAGGCGTCCGGCTCGCCGAGCGCGCAGAGCGGGGTGCACACGCGCTCGACGGCGCCGACGCAGACGAGGTTGGCAGCGCAGTCGTTGGGGCGCGTACAGGGGCTCCCCGCGACGCCGTCCCCCACGCGCAGGCACCGGCTCTCGCCCGCGGCGTCCATCAGGTAGCAGGCCTCGCGATCGGGGCAGGCGCGCGCCTCGAGGAGCCGACAGGCTCGAGGCGGCGCGCACTGGCCCCACGCCGTCCGAGCGCCGTCGATGAGCAGGCCGTCTCCCCCGCACGTCTCCTCGCCGTCGCAGCCACCCCCGCTCGGACAGCAGACGCGATCGCAGACGCCGCCGACCGCGGAGAGGAAGCACGCGAGGCCCGGCCCGCACGCGTCGGTCCGCGAGCAGGGCGCGTAGCGCTCCGCGTCGCCGCCCACGCCGCAGCGGGCCGCCTCGCCGTCGACCACGCACTGCTCGCCGTCGGCGCAGCCCCCGGCCGCCGTCGGATCGCACGCGCCGGGGCAGCGGGCCGAGAGGGTGTCGCGCGCGCTCGCGTCGAGGTTCGTGCTCGCGTCCGAGACGGGGGGCGGAGCGTCGGCGTACGCGAGCCCCGTCTCGAGGATCGCGGCGTCGGCGCGTGACGCGGCGTCGCTCGGCGTGGGCGGCTCCTCGCACGCCGCGAAGAGCACGGCCGCGGCGAGGAGCATCGCCCTCGGACCACGCGAGCGCCTCGACGAGCGCGCCACGATGGACCGGAGGTTCGGCATGGTGCTCAGGGGAGCGTGTTCGGGATGCAGCTCCCGATCCCCGCGGGGAAGCCCTCGACCGCTTGGCACGTCTCGTCGTCGCTACAGCCCGAAGGCGTCTCGCGCAGCCGGCAGAAGCCGAGGCAGCGATCGAAGCGCTCGGAGCCGCGCGTGATGCCGATGCAGGTCGTGCCGCCCTCGCAGTCGTTGATGTACTCGCACGCGTCGCGGCGGTGCTTGTTCGCCCCGCTCGGGCCGACGCACTGCAGGCCGGTGCTGCCCGGGTAGCAGGCCTGCCCGGTCGGGCAGCCCGTCTGCGCGATGAGATCGCAGTCCGCGGTCACGTCGCACACGCCGCCCTCGAAGCTCGACGTGAAGCGATCGCAGATCTGGCCCGCCGCGCACACGGTCGAGGAGCCACAGCAGTAGCGGCGACAGACGCCCATCGTCGAGCAGCTGTCGCCGTCGCGCACCGCCCCGACGCAGGCGAGCCCCCGATCGCACGAGTTGAGCGCGCAGCAGGGCCGCCCCTCCTCCGCTCCGCTCCCGAAGATGGGCGCGCAGACGGTCTCCGGCGTCGTCGCGCCCTCGGAGGGCAGGGCGAAGACGCAGATCTGGCCGTCCGCGCAGTCCTGACGCATGAGGTCGCACTCGCCGGCCGGCGAGCGGCAGGCGCCCGTCGGCGGGGTGTACGCGTCGACCGGCGGGACGAACGCGTCCTCGGTGCTCGGCGAGCCCGTGTCGACGTGGCTCCCGGAGTCGGCGGTCGTGACGTTCGCGTCGGGGCGGCCCGGATCGTGCGGCTTCTCGGGACACGCGGCGAGCGTGAGCGCGATCGCGATCGCGACGAGGCCTCGAGCGAACACGTTGTTGGAACCCATGACTCCTCCTCACACCGACCGATCGAACGGGACGAATTCGAGCCTTCACACTTCCTCGGAACCCACGCTCCGGTCAAGCGTGCGCCCAGACGAGCCGCCTCGCGGGGAGGCGACGAGGCTCGAAAGCCATTCTCGCGCCATTCGCGAAACGAGCGCCACTTCACGGCCCGAGGCCCCCGAGCCGCGACACTCGTGTCGCGGTGGCCCGGCCGAGGCGACGACGCGGCGAGCGCCGGGCCGCGCGCTCGCCCGGTGGCGTCCCTTCAGTTGACGACCTTGGCGGCCTCGACCTCCCGCGGCTCCTCCTTCTGCCGCGCGGAGCGTCGCGCGAGCGCCGCCTGGACGAAGCGCGTGAAGAGCGGGTGGGGCGCCATCGGCTTGCTCTTGAATTCCGGGTGGAACTGGCAGGCGATGAAGTGGGGGTGCTTGCTCGTCGGCAGCTCGATCATCTCGACCAGGCCGAGCTCGGGCGAGACGCCGCTCATCACGAGGCCGGCCTCCTCGAGGCGCGCGCGGTAGGCGTTGTTGAACTCGTAGCGGTGGCGGTGGCGCTCGGAGATCTCCGAGACGCCGTAGATGCTCGCCGCGAGGCTCCCCTCCTGGATGGCGCAGCCGTAGGCGCCCAGGCGCATCGTGCCGCCCTTCGTCTTCACGCCGCGCTGATCGGGCATGAGATCGATGACGGGCTCGGCCGCGTTGGGCTCGAATTCGGTCGAATTCGCGGCGGCGATCCCGCACTGGTGCCGCGCGTGCTCGATGACGGCCATCTGGAGGCCGAGGCAGATGCCGAAGAAGGGGATCTTCCGCTCGCGCGCGAGGCGGATCGCCTGGATCTTCCCCTCGGCGCCGCGCCCACCGAAGCCCCCCGGGACGAGGATGGCGTCGAAGCCGGAGAGCTTCTGCTCGACGTTCTGGGCGTCCAGATCCTCGCTGTCGAGGTACTCGACGTCGATGTTGGCCCCGTTCGCGATCGCGCCGTGGACGAGCGCCTCGTGGAGCGACTTGTAGCTGTCGCGCAGGTGGACGTACTTGCCGACGATCGCGATCGACACGCGCCCCTTGGGCGGGCTCTTCACGACGTCGACGACCCGCTGCCACGCGGAGAGGTCGGGCGGCCGCGACCAGATGTTCAGGCGCTCGACGATCTGCTCGTCGCAGCGCTCGGCGTGGAGCGCGATCGGCAGCTCGTAGATCACGCTCACGTCTTGGGCGGCCATCACCGCGCTCACCGGCACGTTGCAGAAGTGCGCGATCTTCTCCTTCACGCCGCGCGGGAGCGGCTTCTCGGTGCGACAGATGAGGATCTCGGGCTGGATGCCGAGGCCGAGCAGCTCCTTCACGGAGTGCTGCGTCGGCTTCGTCTTGAGCTCGCCCGCCGCCGCGATCCACGGGATGAGCGTGACGTGGACGCTCACGGAATTCTGCGGCCCGAGCTCGAGCCGGAGCTGGCGCACCGCCTCGAGGAACGGCAGCGACTCGATGTCGCCCACCGTGCCGCCGATCTCCACGATCGCGACGTCGGCGCGCTGCGCGACGTCCTGGATGCGCGCCTTGATCTCGTCCGTGATGTGCGGGATCACCTGGATCGTCGCGCCCAGATACTCGCCTCGGCGCTCCTTCGAGATGACGGCGTCGTAGATGCGGCCCGTCGTGAAGTTGTTGGCGCGCGTCATGCGCGTCTGCGTGAAGCGCTCGTAGTGGCCGAGGTCGAGATCCGTCTCGGCGCCGTCGTCGGTGACGAAGACCTCGCCGTGCTGGAAGGGGCTCATCGTGCCCGGATCGACGTTGATGTACGGGTCGAGCTTGACGTTCGTCACCTTCAGCCCGCGCGCCTCGAGCAGTGCCCCGATCGAGGCGGCGGCGAGCCCCTTGCCGATGGAGCTCACGACCCCGCCGGTGACGAAGATGTACTTGGTGGGGCGGCCGCTCATGGGTGCTTCTCCGGGGCTCTGTGCCGCGCGACGGCGGCGGGTGGGGTGGACGCGCGCGACGGCCGAGCGAGGGGGCCTCGCGGGGCGAGCGTGTCGGAGCCGAGCGCTCGCCTCGCGCACATGCGCGGGCGGGGCTCGAGCCCGAGGATCACGAGTCGGCGGGGGCGCGCCCGGCTCCGGGCGCGTCGGGGCGAGTCGGCCGGGCCCGTGGGGAGTCTCTTCGCGTCGCGTGCGGGCCGTGGCACGGAGCCGGACTCTACGGAGCCCCCCGTGGCGCGTCAACGCGACGAGGGCAGCCGCTCACGGCTCGTGCGGCGGCTCGCCGCCTCCCGAGAGGAATTCGCGGTACCCCACCGCGGCCGTGCCCGTTCGATGCTCGATGGTCGTCGTCCCGAGGCGCTCGGCGAAGGCGCGGCACGCGGCGGCCACGCCGGGAGCCGTGTCGGCCGTGAGCCCGAGCTCGACGAAGCGCCGCAGGACCGCGCCGCCCCCCCGAGCCTCCTCCGGCGCGCGCGCCGCGCGTCGCTCGCCGCGGAAGAAGCAGAGCCCGACGAACTGGTCGCGCCGCGCCAAGGCCTCGGCGATCGCGTCGAGGTGCTCGGGCGCGGTGTTGCTCGCGAGCACCGTGCTCGCGGAGAGGCGCGGCTCGAGCGTCGCGAGCACCGCGCGTCGCGCGCGCTCGTCCCCGGGCGCCGTCTCGATCACGAGATCGCAGCCGGTCAACCGCGCGAGATCGTCGTCGATGGCGATCGCCTCGCGGATGCGCTCGACGTCGTCGTCGTCGAGCTCACCCACCCTCCGAAAGTAGTCGAGGCGCGCGCCGATCCGCCGGGCGGCGAGCTTCGACGCGCCGCGCGAGGCTCGCACGAGCGTGACCGGCGTGCCGCCTCGCGCGACCGCGATCGCGATCGCGCATCCCACGGGGCCGGAGCCGACGATGCCGACGGACGAGAACGTCATGAGCCCGAGTGTTGCCTGCTCGCGCGCGCTCCTTCAACGGCTGCGCCGCTCGATCGGCTTGCGTCGGGTGGGGGCTCGTCCCTACGCTCGGCGGGTCGTGCACCTGAGTGATCTCCTGCCGCACGCGCCGGACAAGCGGCCCTCGATCGAGGTCCGGCGCTTCGCGGGCACCGCCTCGCAGCGCGCGCGCCTCGACCTCGTCCGCGTCGCGCACCTCACGGACCTGCACTTCGGGCGCGTGACGCCGCTCGCGGTGCAGCGGGCGGCGGTGGAGCTCACGAACGCCGAGCGGCCGGACCTCGTGCTGATCACGGGCGACTTCGTCTGCCACTCGCAGATGTTCCTCGATCAGCTCGTGCAGGAGCTCGCGCGGATCGAGGCGCCGATCGTCGGCGTGCTCGGCAACCACGACTACTGGTCCGGCGCGGCGGAGGTCGAGGCCGCGCTCGTCCGCGCGGGGGTCGAGGTCCTGAAGAACGCCTGGACCGAGCGCTCGATCCGCGGGCAGCGGCTCCAGATCGTGGGGCTCGACGACGCCTACACGGGCCAGGCCGATCGGGAGAAGGCGCTCCGCGGCCTCGATCCGGAGCGCGCCTCGATCGGCCTCTCGCACATCGCCGAGGAGGCCGACGCGCTCTGGGCCCGGGGCGTGCCGCTCGTGCTCTCGGGGCACACCCACGCGGGCCAGGTGACGCTCGCTCACCTGAACGAGCTCGCGCTCGGCAGGCTCGTCGGGCACAAGTACGTCCACGGCCTCTACGGGACGCGGGGGCGCGACGGCGGGGTCGAGGGGGCGGTCTACGTCGGCGCGGGGATCGGCGCGGCCGTGATGCCGGTGCGCCTCGGGCAGCGGGGCCGACGCGAGATCACGATCTTCGAGCTCGGCGCGAGCGCCACGATCGCCGAGGAGCCGCTCGCCGAGCAGCGCCCCCTCCCGGGGCGCGAGCCGTCGGAGCTCGTCACCGCGAAGCGTCGCGCCGCGGTCGACAAGAAGATGTGGCAGCGGGAGGTGCGCGACGCGAAGCGGCGCCTGCACCCGCCCAAGCGCCGCTGACGGCGCGCGCTCCGTCAGTCGCTCGGGGCGACGCCGAGATCGAGCAGGCTGCGCCGGACGGCGTCCCGATCGCGGGCGTTCGCGGGCGCGACCTCGAGGTAGCGGCGGTAGTGCTCGATCGCGCTCGCGCGCTCGCCGCTCAGGCGGAGCGCGTCGGCGAGGATCCGATGCGCGTCCGGGAGCCAGCCGGGCCGATGCTGCTCGGCGTCGCCGAGGATCGCCGCGCGCGAGAGCGAGCGGACGCTGTCGGCGGTGCGGCTCGCGTCGAGCTGGAGGCGACCGAGCCGATACCACCACTCGCCCCGCGTCGGCATCGCCTCGACGGCCTGCGTGTAGGCGCGGATCCCGTCGGAGACCTGGCGGAGCTGGTCGTAGCACTCGCCCATCCCGGCGAGCGCCTCGATGCGGGTCGGCTTGAGCTCACGCGCGCGCTGGAAGTCCGAGAGCGCGTCGCGGACGGCGCCCATGCGCAGGCGGATCGTGCCGCGGAGCCAGTACGCGTCGCCGAGCGTCGGATCCAGCTCGATCGCGCGGCCGATGCGCTCGAGCGCTTGCCCGAGGCTCCCGACCTCGAGGGCGGCCCAGCCGGCGTAGAGGAAGAATTCCGCGCGGCTCGGATCGAGCTGGATGGCGCGCTCCAGGTGGGAGAGGGCCTCGGGGAAATTGCGTCGCGCGAAGTCGATGCGCCCGACGAAGTGCTCGGCCTCGCCAGAGGCCGGGCGCGCCCGCTGGACCCGCGCGAGCGTCTCGGCGGCGGCGTCGACGTCGCCCGCGCCCACCTGGGCCGCCCCGAGGCGCAGGAGCAGATCCGGATCGTCCGGGCGCTCGGTGAGCGCGCGCTCGTAGAACTCGACGGCGCGCGCCGACTCGCCGCGCGCCTCGAAGAGGAGCCCTCGCTCGAGCGCGAGCCCGGGGTAGCCCGGATCGACGGCCGCGAGCTGGTCGAAGGCGGCGAGCGCGGCGTCGAATTGGCCGGTGCGCCGCAGGATGCTCGCCATGCCGAACCGGGCGCCCGGCAGCTCGGGATCGAGCGCGAGCGCCCGGCGGTACTCGGTGAGCGCCGCCTCGAGGCGGCCGCGCTGCCGCTCGAGGTTGCCGAGCTCCTCGCGCATCTTCGCCGTCTCGGGGACGTGGGCGCGCGCCTCGTCGAGCACCGCCTCGGCGTCGGAGGAGCGCGAGCGCCGATCGTAGAGCCGCGCGAGCGCGAGGTAGCCCTCGAAGTTCGTCGGGCTCACGCGGATGCACTCGCGGTATTGGAATTCGGCCGCGTCGGGGTGATCGAGCGCCTCCTCCGCGCGCCCGAACCAGAGCAGGACCTCGCCGTCCGTCGGTCGCGAGGAGGCGAGCGCCTCGAGGCTCGCGCGGGCCTCTTGCCCGCGATCGGTGCTCATCATCGCGCGCGCGGCGCCGAGCGTCGCCTCCTCGGCCGCGGTGCGGCCGGTGGAGGTGGTGAGGTCTTGGGCGTCCGCGCGCTCTTGGACGGCGGCGAAGCGCGAGAGCGCGTCGACCGGGCGGCCCTGCGCGAGGAACATGCGGCCCGCGCCGAGCAGGGCCTCGACGTCGGTCGGGCTCGCCTCGTGCGCGCGCTCGAAGGCGTCGAGCGCCTGGCTCAGGCGCCCGCGACGCTCGTGGATCTCTCCCGCGAGGACGTAGGCCCTGCCGCGCTCGGCCGAGGTGGTGGCGAGCGGCGATCCCTCGACGGGGCTCGCGCCCGTCACCTCGAGCAAGAGCGGCAGGGCCGTCGCGTCGTCGCCGTCGCGCCAGGCGATGCGGGCCTTCTCGATGCGCGCGTCGACGTGGCGCGGGTTCGCTCGCAGCGTCGCCTCGATCGCCTCGTCGATCGCGCGCTCGTCCGGCGTCTCCGCGGCGAGGAGCGCGCGCGCGACGCCCCACGCGGCCATCGCGCCGCCGCCGTGCCCGATCGCGGCGCGGTAGGAGGCGAGCGCGTCGCTCGCGCGGCCCTCGGTGAGCGCGGCCTCGGCCTCGACGACGTCGACCATGGGGTCGTCCGGCGCGACCCCGCGCGCCGTGGCGACGCGGCCCATCGCGCCCGCGGCGTTGCCTTGACGGAGCTGATCGGCGGCGAGGGCGAGCGCGATCGCGGGATCGCTCGGATCGCGGCTCTCGAGCCGCTGCCGCAGGGCCACCGCGCGCGCGGCGCTGCCGAGATCGTCGCCGAAGCGCACGAGATAGAGCGACTCGAGGACGAGGCTCCGCGCGAGGAGCGCGCGGTTGAGGCCGCTCTCGTGGCGAAGCGCGCCGAGCGCGAGCACGCCCTCGCGCGCGCTCTCGACGTCGTCCTTCAACATCGACGCGTCGGCGCGCGCGATCGCGTCGCGAACGACCGCGGGGTCACCGGCCGCCGGCAGGAGCTGCTCGAGCGCGTAGTAGCCGAATGGGCCGTAGGGGGTGTACGCGAGCGCCGCGCCGCCCGCGCCGACGGCGAGCACGAGCCCCACGCCGACGATGGCGGGCCACCGGCTCGCGCGCCTGGGCTCCGCCGCGCTCGTCGTCCGCGACGGCTTGGCCGCGTCGGCGGCGCTCGGTCCGGCTCGCGGGGCGCCTCGCGTGGCCGGCTCCTCGGGGAGGTCGGCGAACTCCATGTCGTCGCGACCCTCGGCGCCGAGGTTGATCTCGCCGTAGCCGGCGTCTTGTCCCGGCGGGAGGGGGAGCTCCAGGTTGCCGGTCGAGATGCGCGCCCGGCCCGCCCTCGGCGGCGGCAGCTCGAGCTCGCCGAGCCCCGATGGGCCCTCGAGCGGGCCCGGGAGCTCGCCCGCGAGGCTCGGGAGATCCGCGATCCCCGGCAGGTCGGTCACCCCGCCGCCGCGGCTCGGGGTCGGGAGGTCGAGCCCGCTCAGGGCCGGGAGATCGACGCTCCTCGGCGCGGGCAGGTCGGCGAGGCCGCGGCTCGGCGTGGGGAGATCGAGCCCGCTCGGCGCGGGCAGATCGGCGAGGCCGCGGCTCGGCGTGGGGAGATCGAGCCCGCTCGGCGCGGGCAGATCGGCGATCTCGCCACGACGCGAGGGGGCGGGGAGATCGAGGTCACCAAAGCCCGCGGGCGCGGGCAGATCGGCGATCTCGCCACGACGCGAGGGGGCGGGGAGATCGAGGTCGAGGCTCGGCGCGCGGCCCTTGGGGGCGGGGAGATCGAGGTCGAGGCTCGGCGCGCGGCCCTTGGGGGCGGGGAGGTCGAGGTCGAGGCTCGGCGCGCGGCCCTTGGGGGCGGGGAGGTCGAGGTCGAGGCTCGGCGCGCGGCTCTTGGGGGCGGGGAGGTCGAGGTCGAGGCTCGGAGGCCCGAGGGCGATCGGCCGCGACCGGGGCGCGGGGAGATCGAGCTCGTCCGTGCCGAGGGGCGGCGCGGCCGGCTCGACGTCGTCGAAGGGGGTACGGCCGGCGTTCGCGAGCGCCGGCGCCGCGGACCTCGGCGCGGGCAGCGGCGGATCGAGGTCGAGGCTCGCCGCGGGCTTGCGCGCCGCTCGCGGCGCGGGGAGATCGAGCTCGTCCACCGCGGGCTTCGCGGGCGCGCTCTCGGCCCCGGCGCTCGTCCGGGGCGCGGGGAGGTCGAGCTCGTCGCCGAGCGCGCTCGCGCCGATGCCGAGCCGCGTGGCGCCGCGCATCGGCCCAGCCGCTCGCGCGGCCGGGAGATCGGCGTCGTCGAGCCGCGCGGCGGCCCTGCGCGGCGCGGGGAGATCGGCCCCCTCGTCGGCGATCGGGGCTGGGGGCGGCGGGACACGCGGCGCAGGCGGCGGGACCTTCGCTCGAGGCGGCGGCGGCTTCGGCGGTGCGGCGGTCGCAGCCTCCGTGCGCCCGTCGGAGTGGACGAGAAACGAGGTGCCGCACTTGGGACACTTCATCTTCAGGCCGCTCGGCGGGAGCCGTCGCTCATCGAGGTCGTAGAGGTTCTCGCAGGAGATGCAGGCGACCTTGATCATCGGAACGAGAGCCTACACGTCGGCTCGTGGCGGAGGAAAGAGACGCGGCGCTCGCGGTCGACGTGGGCGGCTGGTATCGTCTGCTCCCGTATGAAGCGGACGATCACGCTCGAAATCGCTGGGGCGCGCTATCGCATGGCGTCGGACGCCGACGAAGCCCACCTCGCTCGGCTCTCGTCGCTCATCGGGGAGCGGGTGGCCGCGCTCGGTCCGAAGGTGACGCGGACGGCCAGCCCGGCCCAGCTCCTCGCGGTCGTGGCGCTCGGCCTGGCGGACGAGCTCATCCAGGCCGAGGACCGCCGCAGGCACGTCGAGCGGACGTCGAGGGACGCGATCGGCCGCGCGCTCGATCGTCTCGAGACCGCGATCACGGCGGCGCAGGGCCTCGAGGCGAGGGAAGGATGAGCCCGCTCCCGACGCTCGAGCCGGCGCTCGAGGAGGATCTTCGTCGGCGCGTGAAGGCGGAGCTGCGCACGCGGATGCGGCAGGTCCGCAAGGCGATGCCGGCGGACGCGCGCGCCGCTCGCTCCGCGCGGATCCACGAGGCGCTCTTCGCCCGCGACGACTGGAAGAGCGCGAAGTGCGTCCTGCTCTTCGCGTCGATGCGCACCGAGGTCGACACCTACGCGATGGAGCGGCGCGCGCGCGAGGAGGGCAAGCTCGTGCTCTGCCCGCGCATGTCCGAGGACATGAGCGAGCTCGATCCGCGCGTGTGGGAGCCGGGCGTCGTCCCCGAGGAGCAAGGGCGGCTCGCGCCCGAGCCGCCGCCCGACGCGCCCCGCGTCCCGCTCGAGACGATCGATCTCGTGATCGTCCCCGGGCTCGCGTTCGCGCCGAACGGCGCGCGGATCGGCTACGGCAAGGGGCTCTACGACGGCCTGCTCGCGCGGCTCCCGGCGGCGCGCCGGATCGCCGTCGCGTTCGACTTCCAGATCATCGCCGAGGTCGCGGAGACGCCGGGGGACGTGCGCGTCCACGCGATCGTCACCGACGCGCGCACGATCGCGTGCGGCTGAGCGGCGCGACGCGCGGGCGCCTCACGGCACGAGCGCGGCGCGCCGTCACTCGCAGCCACACGCCTCGACGCGGCGCTCCGTCCGCCCGCGGCGCTCGCGCGCGTCCTCGCAGAGAAAGCGCGTCGCCTCGTCGTGCGGATCCCCATCCGCCGCGCGACAGATGCGCTCGGTGAGCGAGCGGATGCGCGTCAGCGTCGGGCAGGCGCCGTCGCACTCGCCCTCCGCGAGAGGTGGCGCCTCCGTGTCGCCCGCGAGGCGCACGACGTCCTCGTGCTGACCTCGCGCGAGCATCGCCTCGTCGTCGCGGGCGCGATCCTCGGGCGAGACGTCGGCCAGACTTCCGCCGCAGCCGAGGGTACAAGCGAGGGCGATGAACGAGATCCGGAGAGCCGATCGACGCATCGCGCGCATCGTACACGCACTCGCGTGCCTCGCGTCGCTCGCCGTCGTGCTCGGCTGCGGCACGCGCGAGGCGCCCTCGCGCGCGGAGCTCGCGCCGAGCGCGCCGAGCGTCCGGGCCTCCGGCGAGGGCGCCTCGGATCGCGCGGGCGCGGAGGCCCCCGTCGCCCGCGTCGCGACGCTGAACCTGAGGTGGTTCCCCGACGGCGACGCGCGCGCCTCGGGCGAGCGCACGACCGACGTCGACACGCTCGCGCTCGCGCTCGCCGATCTCGAGGCGCCCGTGATCGCCGTCGAGGAGGTGCTGACGAGCGAGCGGGCGCGCCGGGCGATGGATCGCCTGCGGGCGCGGCTCGACGCGATCACGCGGGGGCGCTGGGCGATCGAGCTCGACGACTGCCCCGACGACGAGGGGCGGCTCCACGTCGGGCTGCTCTACGACGAGGCGCGCGTCGAGCGCCTGG
This sequence comes from Sandaracinaceae bacterium, assembly GCA_039809495.1. GTDB lineage: Bacteria > Myxococcota_A > Polyangia > Polyangiales > Sandaracinaceae > JAFLCL01. Next base: position 25,105 of record JBDHVC010000039.1, on the reverse strand, counting down.
CCGCGACGCGGCTCGACGCGCTCTCGGGCAACACCCGAGGCGACGGCTGCGCGGGCTTCATGCGCCCCGGTCTCGCCGTCGCGCTCCGCTTCGAGACCGGCTTCGACGCGTGGGTCGTCGTCGTCCACCTCGACAGCGGCCGCGACGACCGCGCGTTCGAGCGCCGCGCTCGCGCCTTCCAGGCCTTCGCGACCTTGCCGCGCGAGCTCGCCCGCGTGCACGCCGAGGATGACGTGATCGTGCTCGGCGACTTCAACACGATGGGGAGCGATCGAGGCCCGAGCGGCCTCGACGAGCTCCAGGGCCTCGAGCGGGTGCTCGACGCGGCCGCGTTTCGTCGGCTCTGGCTCGAGCCGGGCTGCACGGAGCTCTCGGGCGGCCGCGCCTCGATGCTCGATCACGTCGTCGTGAGCCGGGACACGCGCGAGCTCGCCCCGAGCGCGCGCGCCCAGGTGGGGGGGCCCTGCGCGCGGGGCCGCTGCCGTGGCGTGCGCGATGATCCGTGGCTCGCGCACGTCTCGGACCACTGCCCCGTCGTCGTGACGTTCGACGGCCGCGACCTCGACTGACGGCGCGCTCGGCGCGACGCGGGAGGCCATCGCGGCCGCGCGGGCTCGCGCGGGAGGGAGCGGCTGGGGCAGCCCTCCGGCGAGCCGGGAGCGGCATGCGTCAGCTCCACGGGTTCATGCCGTGAGCCGACCGCGATCGGGGTGGGCCTCCGTTCGCCCCGGCCTCCCGACCTCTCGCCGGCCTCCGCGCGACGTTTCGCCTCGAGGCGCTTTCGCTCGCGCGAGCCTCGCGCTACGACCTCGAGGTGATGGAGCCACACTCGAACGTCGATCCTCGCTCGCGCCGTGAGCGGACCGCTCGATCGGCCGCGCCGCCGAGGACGATCCTCTCGGGGTGGGGGGGGATCGGCCGGAGCGGGCGCGAGGTGCGCTCGGCCGATCTCGAGCGCGCGACGCTCGGCGCGAGCCTCTCGCGCGGGCTCGGTCGGAGCTACGGCGACAGCTCGCTCCCGGCGCGCGCGGACGAGACGGTCGTCAACACGACGCTCGCCGACCGCATCCTCGCGTTCGACCCCGACGCGCTCACGCTGCGCGCGGAGGCGGGGCTCTCGCTCCTCTCGCTCAACCGCCTCTTCTTGCCGCGCAACGTCTTCGTGCCCGTCACGCCGGGCACGCAATTCGTCACGCTCGGCGGGATGGTCGCGTCCGACGTCCACGGCAAGGATCACCACGTCCACGGGACGATCGGCGGGCACGTCCGCGCGCTCCGCATGCGCGTCGCGGACGGGCGGATCGTCACCGCCTCGCGCGCGGAGAACCCGGACCTCTTCCGCGCGACGCTCGGCGGCATGGGCCTCACGGGTCACATCCTCGACGTGGAGCTCGGGCTGCGCTCGATCGCGAGCCCGTGGATCCGCCAGACCTCGCAGCGCGTGGACGACATCGACGGATTCCTCGACGCGCTCGCCGCGGGCGCGAAGCGTTGGCCTTACACCGTCGGCTGGATCGACTGCCTCACGCGGGGCCGCCACATGGGCCGCGGGATCCTGATGGCGGGGGACTGGGCGGACCCGAGCGAGGCGCCGCGGCGCTTCCCGAGGCCGCACCCGCGGCTCAGCCTGCCCTTCGATTTCCCGAGCTTCGCGCTCGGCCACGCGACGGTCGCCGCCTTCAACGAGGCGTTCTACTGGAAGCACCTCCCGCGCGAGCGCACGGGGATCGTCCACTGGGAGACCTTCTTCTATCCGCTCGACATCGTCGGCCGCTGGAACCGCATGTACGGGAAGCAGGGCTTCACCCAGTACCAGTGCGTGCTCCCGACGAAGGCGGGGCACGACGCCGCGCGCCGCGTGCTCGAGATCCTCACCGAGCGCGGCGGGGCGTCGTTCCTCTGCGTCATCAAGGACTGCGGCCCCGAGGGCGAGGGGCTGCTCTCCTTCCCGATGGAGGGCGTCTCGATCGCCCTCGACATCCCCATCCGCGGGGACACGCAGGCCCTCGTCGACGCGCTCAACGAGCAGGTCATCCGCGAGGGCGGGCGCATCTACCTCACCAAGGATCAGTTCACGCGTCCGGAGCACTTCCGCGCGATGGAGCCGCGCCTCTCGCGCTTCCTCGAGCTCCGCCGGGCGTGGGATCCCGACGGGCGCATCCGGAGCGCCCAGTCGACGCGCCTCTTCGGCGTCTGATCGCCGAAGAGGCGCGCGAGCCCGATCGCGGCTCGCCCTCGCCGCCGCTCGCGATCACGCGAGGCCGATGGGGCCACCGCCGCTCGGCGTGGGGAGCGGCTCTCCGGGTGCGCCGACGAGCTGCGCGCGCGCGGCCCGATCGAGCATCGCGTGGGTGATGACGCGCTCCCCCGCGGGGCGGCCCGCCGCCTCGAGCGCCGCCTCGAGCACCGCGTTGCGGATGTCGCCGCCGGTGAGCTCGTAGGCACGGGCGAGCTGGCCGAGCTCGACGTCCGTCGCGAGCGGCGCGTCGGCGGGGATGAGCTTCTTCCAGATGCGGCGTCGCGTGGCGACGTTCGGGCGCTCGTAGTCGAGCCGGAGGTGGAAGCGGCGCGCGAACGCGGGGTCGATGTCCGGGCTCGAATTCGTCGTGAGCACCACCACGTCGTCGTACTCGTCGAGGATGGAGAGCAGCGTCGCCGTGTCCGCGTTCGCGTAGCGGTCCGTGGAGGACTGCACGCTCACCCGCCTCGCGAAGAGGGCGTCGGCCTCGTCGAAGACGAGCACGGCGCGGCTCGCCTTGGCCTGCTCGAAGAGGCCGTGGAGGCGCGAGGACGTCTCGCCGACGTACTTCGAGAGGATCCCGGGGAGGCTCGCGCGGAGCAGCGGCCGATCGAGCGCGCTGGCGATGGCCTCGGCCGTCATCGACTTGCCGGTGCCCGAGGGGCCCGAGAGCAGCGCCACCGAGGTGTTGCCGCGCCCCATCGTGCGCTCGAAGCCCCACTCCTGGAGCACCGTCCGCCGGACGCGCACCGCGTCGACGAAGGCGTCGATGCGGCCGCGCGCCTCGGCGGGGAGCACGACGTCGTCGAGCCCGAGCGTGGGCTTCACGAGCCGCCCCGTCTCGTCCTGCGCGAAGCGGACCTGCAGGCGCGCCCCGTGGGCGAGATCCTCCATGGAGAGGGCGTCCGAGCCGCGCGTGACGGCGTGGAGCACGCCCGCGAGCACGGCGTTCTTGATGAGGCCGCCCGTGAGCTCGTACTCGCGCGCGAGGCGCTCGAGGTCCACGTCGGCCGCGAGCGGCGTCCTCGCGGGGAGGTGCCTCTTCCAGATGAGCTCGCGCGCGCTCGCGGTCGGGGCGCGGAAGTCGACGTGGGCGAGCAGGCGCCGATCGAGCGCCTCGTCGAGGCGCTCGGCCATGTTCGTCGCGAGGATGGCGATGCCGTCGAAGCGCTCGAGGCGCGTGAGGAGCAGGGGCATCGCCGTGTTGCCGAGGCGGCGCGAGGTGAAGATCTGCTCCGCCTCGTCGAAGAAGAGGACGGCGTCGAGGAGCTTCACCTCTCGGAAGATCGCGTCGAGGCTCGACTCGAGCGAGCGCGAGTCGCCGAGCTTCTCCGCGTCGACCACGAAGAGGCGCTTGCCGAGCGCGCCCGCGACCGCGTTGGCGAGCATCGTCTTGCCGGTGCCGGGGGGGCCCGAGAAGAGCAGGTTGAGGCCGCGCCCGTAGGGGATGACCTCGTCGATCCCCCAATCGGCGCGCCGCGCGACCCAGTCGCCGTGGTGCTCGACGATCGAGGTGACGAGCGCCTTCGTCTCCTCGGGGAGGACGACCTGATCGAGCGTCGCGAGCGGGCGCTGCACGCGCGAGAAGGAGAGGAGCTCCTCGTCGAGCGAGGCGTCGCCGAGCAGCTCGTTCACGATGCGCCGCGGCGCCTCGAGCGTGAGGTGGAGGAAGTCGGACTCGCTCGCCGTCCCGCCCGCGCCGAGGAGCAGCGAGTTCGCGATGAGCGGCGCGTCGATGGCGAAGATGCGCCGGAGCGCGACGGTCTCCTCGAGGGAGCGCGAGAGGACGGAGAGGAGGAAGCCCACGTCCGGGTTGCGGACGGTGTGCTCGATCGCCTCCCACTCCTCGGCGAAGTGGGGATCGAGCACGGGCGCGACGACGAGGAGGAGGGCGTCGCGCTCCTCGGGGCGGAGGCCGAAGCGCTCGACGAGCTCGACGAGGGGCAGGCGGATCCCCGCGGCGAGGGTCGCGCGCTCGCGGGCCTCGATCCCGACGGCGCGGTTCTCGGCCGTCTTGAGGAGCAGCCGCGCCGCCTCGGGGATCGAGCCCAAGGAGCGCAGCTCGGAGCGCAGGAGCAGCTCGTCCCGGTCGATCCGGCGCCGGCCGCCGCTCGAGCTCGGGCGGCGAGCCAGGTGGGCCCCGACGAGGTCGGAGATCCGCTTGATGTGCTCGTCGAGGTGCTCGATCGGCGACGCGAACGGCTTCGCGACGCGGGTGGGGGTGGACGGTTGAGGGGTTCGGTTCGAGGGAGTCAGGTGTTTCACACCCGTGTGTGGTGCGAGCGGCGCTCCCATAACGGAAAATCGACCTCGGCTCGGCGCCGGAGCGCGACGTGCCGCCTCGCGACGCCGGTGGACGCTCGCTCTAGGCTCGGGTAGATGCAGCGCATGCGTGCTCCTCGGCGTGTGGTCGTGCTCGGCGCGACGAGCGGGATGGGTCGCTCGTGCGCGCGCCTCTTCGCGGAGCGCGGCGATCGGGTGTTCCTGCTCGGCGACGACGAGGCGGAGCTCGCCCGGAGCGCGGCGGATCTCTCGGTGCGCGGGCGAGAGGAGGTGGGCCTCGCCCGCTGCGATCTGCTGCGCCCCGACACCTTCGCGCCCGCGCTCGATCGAGCGCGCGAGCACCTCGGGGGCCTCGACGTCGTCCTCGTGACGGCGGCGCTCTTCGCGGGGCAGGACGAGCTCGAGCGCGATCGCGCGCTCGCCGAGCGGCTGCTCACCGCCGACTTCACGAACACGGTCCTCTTCTGCGAGGAGGCGCGCGAGCGGCTGCTCCAGGGCGGCGGCGGGACGCTCTGCGTGTTCAGCTCGGTCGCGGGCGAGCGCGGCCGAAAGCCCGTCGGCATCTACGGCGCGGCGAAGGCTGGCCTCACGCGCTACCTCGAGGCGCTCGATCACAAGTACCACCACGCAGGGCTCCGCGTGCTGACGGTGAAGCCCGGCTTCGTGAAGACGGCGATGACCGCGAGCCTCAAGCCCCCGCCGTTCGCCGGTGAGGCCGACGACGTGGCGAAGCTGGTCGCGCGCGCGATCGATCTCGGGCTGCCGGTCGTCTACGCGCCGCTCGCGTGGGCGCCGATCATGGCCGTCATCCGGAGGATGCCGCGCTTCGTGATGCGCCGCGTCGCGTTCTGACGGGCGTCGCGCTCACGACGCGTCGGGCGGCGACGGCTACGCCGAGGGCCGGCGCGAGGCTCCACGGCGCGGTCGGCGGCGTGGCTCGATCGGGGTGCCGCGCCTCGGGGGCCGCGCGCGGCTCGGCGGGAATTTGACGCGTGTACAGGCGTTGCGTAATCCTCGGTCCCACCTGCTCAGGCGAGCAGCCTGCACGGACGGCTCGTATGAGCGCGTCGAGGATCCGAAGATGCAAACCTCGTCTCCCTCTCCCACGAAGGATCGCTCCCTCACCGATCGCCAACGGCGCGTGCTCGAGTACATCTGCCGCTCGATCAAGGAGGCGGGGTTCTCGCCGACGCTCCGCGAGATCGGCAACGAGCTCGGGATCCGCAGCACCAACGGCGTGAACGATCATCTCCGCGCGCTCGAGCGCAAGGGCTACATCAAGCGTGACGACATGAAGTCGCGCACGCTCCGACCGACCGAGCGCTCGCTCGCGCTCGTCGGCGGGCACGCCGACGAGCCCGCCGAGGCGAGCCCGAGCGCCCTCGAGCCCTCGAGCGACGAGGACGTCCTCGCGATCGACGTCGTCGGGCGCGTCGCCGCGGGCCCGCTCTCGACGGCCTACGAGGACGTCGTCGACACCGTGCGGATCGATCGGATGATGCTCGGCCGCGGCGCCGGGAGCGCGACGCGCGAGAGCGTCTTCGGGCTCCGCATCCGCGGCGACTCGATGATCGAGGCCGGCATCCACGACGGCGACTACGTCTTCGTCCGCAAGACGATCGAGGCGCAGCGCGGCAACATCGTGATCGCGATGGTCGAGGGGGACGCGACCTGCAAGTACTACCAGCCCGAGGCGGATCGCATCGCGCTCGTCCCCGCCAACCGCGACATGACGCCCATCTACGTCGCGCGCACCGACTGGCGCGAGACGCAGATCCTGGGGCGGGTGGTCGGCGTCTACCGCAGGCTCGGCTGACGGCGCGCCTCGCGCGACGAGGCGGGCGCGAGACGGACGGGCTCAGCGTCGCGCGATGGGCCGCGTCCAGAGCGCCACGCCGCCGCGGATCGCCGCGTCCTCGCGGCCGCGTCGCGTCCCCTCGGGCAGCGCGGCGAAGAGGTTCACGCGCCCGCCACCGAGGACGACCTCGTCGACCTGCATCGCGTCGCCTAAGAGCGCGACGACGCGGACCACGTGCTCCTTCCAGCGCGCCTCGCCGAGCTCGAGGAAGCCTCGCTCGCCGACGAAGTCCTCGTAGGAGCGCTCGTCGCGGTAGGGGAGGTGGGCCACCTCGAGGCCGTGGACGAACTCGTCGCCCACGAGGGTCGTGCCGAGCCCGGTGCCGAGGCCGAGAAAGAGCATGCGCCCGCGCTCGTGGTTGCCGAGCGCCTGGAGCGCCGCGTCGTTGATCATCCGCACCGGCGCGCCGAGCGCGGCGTCGTAGTCGACGCCCGTCCAGCCCGGGCCGAGGTTCACGGGGTCGCGCGCGGGTCGGTCGTCGCGGACCGGGCCCGGGAAGCCGAGGCTCACGCGCTCGAACGCCCAGCCCCGCGTGGCCTCGCGGACCGCCTCGAGCATCGCGTGCGCGCTCATCGCGCGGCCGGAGGGCACCTTCAGCGGCTCGCGCGCGTCCCCGAGCGCGAGCTTGAGGGTGTTGCCTCCGACGTCGACGACGAGGATCGAGGCCGGATCGACTGAGCCGTGGGTCATGGCGCGATCGGCTCGCCGCTCACTCTCGGAACGTGAGCGAGAGGCGGATGGTGCTCGCGCGCCGCGTAGCGGGCGCGGTGACGGTGCGGGCGGCGCGCGCCACGCACGCCGCGGCGCTCGCGCTCCGGGTCGTGCCCCGCGAGGCCGCCGCCGTGACGCGCCCGCGCGTCGAGACGTTGACCGTGAGCGGGAGGGTGCCGGTGATCCCGCTCGCGCAGGGCTCGAAGAGCGCGCTCGGGAAGAGGCTCGTGATCGTGTCGGCGTCGAGCCCGCCGCTCCGCGAGCGGATGGCGACGCTGAGGTGGGGGATCGGGAGCGGGGCGATCGGCGGCGTGACCGCGTCGGGGACGCGGATCGTCGGCGTCGTGGGCGGCTCGGCGGGCGCGCTCGGCGCGCTCGGCGCGGGAGGTGGCGTGAAGCGCACGACGAAGCGCACCGTCGTCCCGCCGGAGGGGGCCTCGGGCGGGAGCGTGAACGTGCGCACGGCCGTCCGCGTGCACTCCTCGAGCGTCGTGTCGCCGACGCTCGTCTCCGGCGTCACGCGGATCACCTGTCGCGCGGAGACCCAGAGCCGCAGGCGGTAGTCGCCCGCCGTCCGCTGGCTCGCGCCGAGGCGCTGGTCGTAGCAGCGCTCGATGCGCGTGATCGTCGGCGCGATCCCGTCCGCGAGCATCTGTCGATAGGACGACGGCGGCGGATCGCCGTCGAACGTGAAGTCGAGCACCTCGACGCGAGGGCGGCTCTGCGCGCGCGAGGCGCTCGCGCTCGTGAGCGTGAGGGCGATCGCGGCGAAGCCGAGGGCGATGGGCGTGAGCGAGCGCATGGCGGACCCTAGCGCCGCCCGTTCGGCGAGCCAGCGGACTCTGACGGGGCGCTCCTCGGACGGGCGGGCCGTCAGCGCTCGTTCGAGCCGGAGTCGTCGTGGGGCCAGCTCCGCCGCACGCTCGAGAGCGGATCCTCGTCGGGGACCGGCCAGTCGCGCTCCTCGGCGAGCGAGCGCTCGAGCTTGTGGGCGAGCCGAGCGGCCTCGGCGCGACCGACGAGCGGCGCGAGGACGTCGAGGAGCGGCCCTCGGACGAACGCCCGCGCTTGCTCGGGATCACCATCGGACGGCGCGTCACCGGCCCGCAGGCTCGCCTGCTTCATCAGCGTCCGGGCGACGCACGTTCCGACCCAGCCCGAGAGCAGTCGCTCCACGCTCGGCCCGAGGCTCTGACCGTCCGCCATGATGGAGAGCCCTCGTTGCAGGTTCCACGCCACGAAAAACTGGAAGAAAACGGCGGGAAACGGGCGCGCCGACCCTTGCATTCGGGAAACGCGGCGTCGCATCCTTGCAGAGGTGCAATCGCGTCCTCGCGCCTCGCGGCTCCGCGCCCTCGCGCGGCTCTCGGTGTTGGTCACGCCGCTCACGCTCGCGTGCGTCCCATTCCTCGATCCCGCGCCGGAGCCGCCCTCGCGTGACGCGAGCGTCGACGACGGCGCCACGGCGCGGGACGCGGGCCCGGCGCTCGCCGATCTCACCTCGCTCCCCGCCGACACCTGGTCGTACGTCCCGATCGAGGGCGCGGTGTGCGGCAACGGCTCGACGATGGCCATCGGCGTCGATCCGCACGCGAGTGCGAGCGAGCTCCTCGTCTTCGTGATGGGCGGGGGCGCGTGCTGGGACGCCGAGAGCTGCTTCGTCTCGAACCGCGCGACCCACGTCCACGAGGACTACACGCGCGCGATCTTCGACGCGGAGCGGCCGCTCGTGACGGGGCTCGGCTGGGACGATCGCGGGAGCGCGCTGAACCCGTTCCGCGCCTCGCACATCGTCTTCGTCCCCTACTGCACCGGCGATCTCTACGGGGGCGACGCCACGCGTGCGTACCCGGGCGCGCCATCGGGCGCGCTCGTCCATCACCGCGGCGCGCCGAACGTCCAGCGGATCGTCGACACGATGCGGGCCGCGTGGCCGGCGCTCGAGCGCGTGCGCGTCATCGGTTTCTCGGCCGGCGGCTACGGCGCTCAGCTCAACTGGGGGCGCTTCGCCGAGGCGTGGCCGGACGCGGACCTCGCGCTCCTCGCGGACAGCGCCCCGCTCCTCCAGCCGCCCTCCTACGGGATGTGGCGCGAGCAGTGGAACCTCGCTTGGCCCGAGGGCTGCGACGCGTGCCGCTCGTCGTTCGTCGCCTACGACGACCACTTCGACGCCCGCTACCCCCGCTCGCGCCTCGGCCTCATGGCGACGACGCGAGACGCGGTGCTCACGTCGTACTGGGGCGGCGGCGACATCACGCCGCTCTACGGCCCGCTCCTCGCGGCGCTCGACGACAACGAGACGACCCGCTACTTCGTCGTCGACTCGGACGCGCACGTCATCCTCGGCCAGGCCGGGACGCTCCGCTCGGCCGACGGAACGCTGCTCCTCGACTGGCTCGTCGGCTGGCTCGAGGACGATCGCGTGCGCTTCCATGACACGCGGCCCTGACGACGCGCCTCGCTCGGCGTGATCCGCCGCGCCGAGGCGCGCTGGCTCGGCGGGAGGGAGGCTCGCGCAGCCGCGCTCGGCGCGCCGGAGGGGCTCTGGGCAGCCCCTCCGACGACGAAGGGACGGCACGAGCCAGCTCGACGGATGCACGCGGCGGCTTCTGCCGTGAGCCTAGTCCGCCGCGCCCGCGACGCCCGCGCGCGAGGCCCCCGCGTAGCCGAGCTCCTCGAGCTGACGGCGCGTCTCCGGATCGATCTGAAGCCGCTCCTCGCGGATCGCGGCGCGCCTTCGCGAGGGGCGCTCGACGCCCGCGAGCGCGAGCCCGAGCACGCCTCGTGCGTAGCGCACGGCGATGGGTCGCGACGCGCTCACGTCGGTCTGCTCGCTCGGATCCTCGCGCGTGTCGTGGAGGATCACGCGCCGCTCGGTCCGCTGGATCAGCTTGAGGCGGCCGACGTTGACCGCGCGCCAGCCCTCCATGAAGCCCGTGACCGTGACGCGGGGCGCGTCGGGCGCCTCGCCGAGCAGGAGCGGGAGGAACGACTCGCCCGAGAGATCGCTCGGGATCTCGCGCCCGAGCGCGTCGAAGATCGTCGGGAGCACGTCGACGAGGCCGACGCTGTCCTCGAGGCGGAGCCCACCGTCCGTCACGCCGGGGACGTGCACGATGAGCGGCACGCGGATCAGCTCCTCGTAGACGCTGTGGCCGTGGCCGACCGAGCCGTGATCGAAGAATTCCTCCCCGTGATCGGCGGTGAAGACGACCAGCGTCTCGTCGGCGAGGCCGCGGCGCTCGAGCGCCTCCATGATCGAGCCGAAGTGGGTGTCGTGGTAGGTGATCTCGCCGTCGTAGAGGGCCTCGAGGTGCTCGCGATCGCGCGCGTTCACGCGCAGGCTGCCCGCCTTGATGCGCTCGAGGGTCTCGCGGTCGCGGTTGAAGTCGACGGGGCCGTCGTACGGGTTCGGATCGTAGAGGGCGAGGAGGTTGGCAGGCGGCAGATAGGGGACGTGGGGATCGACGGTGTGGACGTAGAGGAAGAAGGGGCGATCCGTCGGGCGCGCGTCGAGCCAGGCGAGCACGTCGGCGGCGATGAATTCCGCCTGCGTCCGCCGGCCCTCGCGGATGTAGTTGCGGAACGTGTCCCAGCCCTGGCGAAAGCCGAAGCGGTCGGAGCAGAACCCGTTCGCGATGAACGCGCCGGAGTAGTAGTCGCGGCCCAGGCGCTCGCCGAGGAGCTGCACGTCCGCGGGGACGACCGCGTCCTCCGAGCTCGCGTGGTGCTCCCAGGGGAAGAGGCCGGAGAGCAGGGTCGCGACGCTCGGCTTCGTCCAGTTCTCCTGGCTGTGGCCGCCGAGCAGGATGGCCGCGTCGCGCGCCCACGCGTCGAGCGCCGGCGTGCGCACGCGCGAGTCGGGGCGATAGGGGTGGAGCTTGTCCGCGCGGAGCGTGTCGGTGAGGTAGACGAGGACGTTCTGGATCCGCGGCCTCGCGCGCGTGGGGGCGCGGCCGAGGGTCGCGATCGCGGGATCGACGAGCCGCATCGCGCCGCTCGCTCGCAGATCGATGCGCGCGACGCTGCCCGCGAGGCGAGCGAGGTCGAGGTCGAAGCCGCCGGCCGTGATGCGGCCGAGCGTGAGCGGCGGCTCGCCGTCGCGGAGCGCGAGCACCTCGACGTGGCCCTCGCCCTCCGCGCTGCCGCGCAGGTGAGCCTGCGCCGGGACCTCCATCGTGTAGCCGAGCGTCCAGCCGTCGCCGATCGAGAGCGAGGCGTGGTCCGTGCCGACGGACGCGAGCGCCTCGGGCGCGGGCGGGGCGGGCACGCTCGCGTCGCTCGCGCCGCTCGCGGGCTCGACGCGGATCCAGTCGACGAGGATCCCGGCGCTCGGGATCGGGCCGCCCTCGCTCGCGGGCCTTTGGAGCGCGCCGGTCGAAGGCACGCGGAGCTGGACGAGGTTCTCGCCGAGGTGCAGGCGCTCCTCGGGGATCGTGAGATCGACGAGCCCGTAGCTGCCGTCGGTCGGGAGCGTCGCGAGGCCGACCGTCTGCCCATCGACGTAGACGGTGAGGCGCCCGTCGGAGACGGCGCGCGCGCGCATGCGCAGGCGCTGCGGCCCGCCCTGATCCACCGGCACGATCACGAACCCCGTCACGCCCTCGATCACGCTCGCGCTCGCGGGGGGCTCTCCCTCGGGGCGCTCGGTGACGTCGCGCCCGACGCGCGTTCGCCAGCCGCCGATCGTGTACTTCGCGCTCCCCGGGACGCCGAGGTCGATGACGAGCGCGTCGCCTCGCCGGAGCTCCGCGCGCGCGAGGTGCCGCGCGAGCGCGTAGCGGACGGTGAGCTCGCCCGCGGCGCTCGTCGCACGATCGCCCTGCTCCGTCGGCGGGCTCGGCGTCGCGTTCGGCTCGGGGCTCGCCTCGTCGGCGGCGCGCGGCGCGTGCTCGCTCGAGGGGGTCGGGGAGGGGGGAGAGGCGCCTTCGTCGCTCGAGCCGCAGCCGATCGCGAGGGCGCCGACGAGCCCGCAGAGGGCGATCGCGCGACGAACCATCGTGCGCCGAGCTTCGCGCGCGAGCGATCGCGCGTAAAGCGCTCGCGTCGCCTCGAGCTCACCTTACCCGCCCGGTGACCGCCTCCGCGCGGCCCGGGTTCGCCGAGGGAGCGCCCGGCGCTCCTCCCGCCGAGCGAGACCGCGTGAGCCTCTCGCGCGCCGAGCCGCCGCGCGTGCGGAGCGGATCATGTCGAGCGAGGGGCGCCGTCAGGCTCGCGCCTCGGCGATCGCCTTGCGCGCGGCCGCGAAGTCGTCCGGCCGCTGCACCGAGAGGCAGCTCGCGCCCGTCACCGTCCGCTTGATCATCCCCGTCAGCGCGTTGCCCGTGCCGATCTCGACGAAGAGGCTCACGCCCGCCTCCCTCATCCCCATGATCGTGTCCTCCCAGCGCACCGAGCGGCTCACCTGCCGGACGAGCGCGTCGCGCGCGCTCGCGCCGTCCTGCACCTTCGCGGCGTCGACGTTGACGACCACCGGCACGCGCGGATCCTGGAACGCGATCGCGGCGAGCGCGGGCGCGAGGCCCTCCTCGGCCGGCTTCATCAGCCGACAGTGGAAGGGCGCGCTCACCGGGAGCGGCATCACGCGCGCGCCGGCGGCCTTCATCCTCTCGCCCGCGGCCTCGACCGCCTCGCGGTGGCCCGCGATGACGATCTGGCCCGGCGAGTTGTAGTTCACGGCATCGACGACGCGCCCGCTCTCCGCCTCGACCTCGCGGCAGATGCGCTCGAGCGGCTCGCGCTCGAGCTTCAGGATCGCGCTCATCGCGCCCACGCCGACGGGCACGGCGGCCTGCATCAGCTCGCCGCGCAGCCGGACGACGCGCACCGCGTCCTCGAAGCGGAGCGTCCCGGCCGCGACGTGCGCGGAGTACTCGCCGAGGCTGTGCCCCGCGACGACGTCGGGCTCCTCGCCGAGCGCTCGGAAGAGGGCGATCGACGTCGTCAGGATCGCGGGCTGCGTGTTCTTCGTGAGCTTGAGCGCCTCCTCCGGCCCCTCGAAGCAGAGCCGCGAGAGGGGCTCGCCGAGCGCCTCGTCCGCGCTCGCGAAGACCGCGCGCGCGGCCTCGCTCGCGTCGAACGCCTCCTGGCCCATCCCGACCTTCTGCGAGCCCTGCCCCGGGAACACGAACGCGACCTTGCTCATCGGTGCCTCTCTTCGATCGTGCGTGTCGTCGCGTCCCACGCGCTCCCGCCGAGGGGGCGACGGCGTGCGTCGAGCGCCCGCGGCTCCTCGGCCGCGCTCGCGGTCAGCCTCGGAAGCCGTGCTCGCGCCAGCGCGAGAGCACGAAGTAGTTGGTGAAGATCCGGAGCGGCCCGAACGCGAGGTAGGCCTTGCCGAGGAGGAGATCGGGATCGTCGGGGTAGACCTGGACGAGGTAGTCGCGGAGCGGCGCCCCCAGGGCGCCGTTCCCGCCGAGCCCGTAGTCGAGCAGGAGCGCGTTCTCGTAGCGGCCGTCGCGCGCGCCCGGCACGACCGCGTGGATGCGATAGAAGCTGTGGCGGCGCGGCGCGTCGTCGCTCGGCTTGCAGCGGGGCGGCTCGTCGTCGCGCAGGCCCGGGGAGGCGATGTTGTAGCCCTGGATGAAGGGTGTCGGCCCCTCCTTCGCGCGCGGCGGGCCCTCGTAGAAGCCCTTCACGAAGCGGCGGATGCCGAGGAGCCGGTAGATGCGGAGGCAGTTGCCGCCGCTCCACTCCCACCCAGCCAGGCTCTCGAGCGAGGGCGCCTTCGCGGTGAGCAGGACCTGCTCGAGCGCTCCGGAGCTCGCCTCGGTGAGCATCGAGTGCCACGTCCAGCGCGCGCCGCTCGGCGCGAGCGCGCTCGTCTCCGCGACCGCGAGCGAGGTGCTCTCCGTCATCCCGCGTACTTCTCCACGAGGCGCGCGACGCGGGGCATCGACTGCTCGACGTTCTTCTTCGCCATCGGGCGCAGGCGCTCGTAGGTGGCGCGCACGATCCCGCTCTTGCTGCGCTGCGCCTTGCCGTCCGTGATCGCGAGGAGCGCGTCCGCGATGCGGCCCGCGCTCGCCTCGAGGTGCGTCACGGTGGGCTTGCCCGCGCTCTTGCCCTCCTCGTAGATGGGGTCGAGCGCCTTCGCGAACGAGGGGAGCAGATCGTCGACGACGCCCTTCACGAAGCCGGGCTTGATCCCCTGCACGGCCTTGTAGCCCGCCTTGATCGCCATGCCGGAGAGGCCGCCCTTGTCATCGACCTCGCGGTCGACGATCTCGAGGCAGTCGCGGATCACGTCCGCCTTGCGCGATGCATCCGTCAGCACGTCGACCAGGCTCGCCATGTCACCTCCACGTCGTGGTTTCGCTTGCGAGCGGGCCGCGCGCAAGGCGTCGCGCGACCTCGCTCAGCGCGCTCGCTGGCGCGCGCGGCTCGGCGCCGAGCCGTCCTCGGGGCAGCCGTCCGCGTCCTCGAAGCCGTCGTGGTCCTCCGCCACCTCCGGGCACTCGTCGCGCTCGTCGGGGATTCCGTCTCCGTCGAAGTCGTCCTCGGGGCAGCCGTCCTCGTCGCCGAGCCCGTCGGTGTCCTCGGGCGTGTCGGGGCACCGATCCACGTCGTCGGGGACGCCGTCCCGATCGCGATCGTCGTCGGGGCAGCCGTCCTCGTCGCGATCGCCGTCCATGTCCTCGGGCTCGTTCGGGCACGAGTCGTAGCCGTCGGGGACTCCGTCTCCGTCGTCGTCGCGATCGGGGCAGCCGTCCTCGTCGTCGTGGCCGTCCGCGTCCTCGGGCTCGTTCGGGCACCGATCGAGGTGATCGGGCACGCCGTCGTCGTCGTTGTCGTCGTCGGGGCAGCCGTCCTCGTCCGCGAAGCCGTCCATGTCCTCGGCCTCGGTCGGGCAGTCGTCGACGTCGTCGAAGATGCCGTCGTGATCGCTGTCGAGCCGCGGGCGCGGGGCGTAGCCGACGTCGGCGAGCGCGCGAAAGACGGGGACGCCGACCGCGTAGACGAGCCCCACGCCGGCGCCGAGCCGCACCTGGAAGTCGCCGACGCGCGCGAGCCCGGCGGCGCGCAGCTCGGTCGGCGCCTCGTTGTCGAAGACCAGGCCGAAGGTCGTCGCGCCAGCGAGCTCGAGCTGGGCGCCCCAGATCTCGTCGAAGTCGTACGACGCCGCCGCGCCCCAGACCATCTCGGAGGAGCGCGCCGAGCCCGCCACGCCGGGGTGGAGGATGATCGACGTCTGCTCGTGGTACGCGCCGCCGAGGTTGATCGCGGCGCGGAAGCGCTCGATCGCCAGCGAGAAGATGAGGTGCCCGCCGGCGGCGAAGCCCGGATCGCCGGCGTAGCGCCCGGGCAGCATGGCGCGCGCGACGGGCGCGGTCGCCCACGCCGCGATGCCGAGCCCGATCCCGCTCGCGTCGCGGGGATGGATGAGGTTCACGAGGAGGTGCAGGCGCGGATCGCCGAGCGTGGTCCCGTCGCCGCCCCGGAAGCGATAGAGCCTCGAGGGCTCGGGCGGGTCGCAGTCGGGCGGGCCGCACGCGGGCTCGCTCCACTCGTACGAGGCCCCGAAGGTGTGGAGGACGATCGGGACGTTCAGGCCGATCTGCACGCGATCGAAGAGCGCGAGCGCGCCCGTGAGCTGGAGCGTCGTCATGCCGCCGACCACGTCGAGCTCGTCCTGACGAGGCGCGCCGCCCACCGTCAGCGCTCGGACGTTGTCGAGCGTCATCGGGCGGTGGGCGTAGTCGATCATCAGATCGAGGGAGGGGCTGAGCTCACCCGAGACCGCCGCGTCGTCGACCATCAAGAAGCCGCGCCCGGGCGAGGCATAGAAGCGTGTCGCGGACGGTTCCCCGAGGCGCGGCGCTTGCGCGCGGAGCGGGGAGGCGAGGGTGATCGAGAGCGTGAAGAAGAGGAGCGCGAGGACCCTGGGGAGCGGCATCGCCCACGATGGTACACGACGAGGCCCCTCCCCGGCTCGCGAGCCCGCTCGCGCGCGACACGCGCGCGGCCCATACCTCCGCTCCATGGCCGCCTCACGCACGCCTCGCTCGCACGGCGCGGGGGTCTTCACCCGCGAGGAGCTCGGCGCGTGCGGCGAGGGCACCGTGCTCGAGGCGAGCGCGATCGTCCTGCACCCCGAGCGCGTCTTCCTCGGTGCCGACGTCTACGTCGGCCACCACGCGATCCTCGAGGGATATCACCAGAACGAGCTCCGCGTGGGCGACGGCTCGTGGATCGGCGCGCAGTCCTTCATCCACGCCGCCGGCGGCGTGGAGATCGGCCGAAACGTCGGCGTCGGTCCGGGGGTCCGCATCCTCACGTCGCATCACGCCGAGGCCGGGCGCGCGGTGCCCATCCTGCACGCGCCGCTCGTCTTCGCGAAGGTCGTGATCGAGGACGACGCCGATCTCGGCGTCGGCGCGATCGTGCTCCCGGGGCGGCGCGTCGGGCGCGGCGCCCAGGTCGGCGCGGGCGCCGTGGTCACGCGGGACGTCCCTCCCTTCGCCGTCGTCGTCGGCAACCCGGCGCGGCTCCTCTCGATGCGAGCCGACGAGGAGGAGCGAGGATGAGCTCGACGCGGATCGTGCCGACGACGGTGTCCGAGGAGCGCCCGAGCGGGCCCTGCCCGCTCTCGGTCATCGTCTTCGCGTTCGACGAAGAGGAGAACGTCGCGGCCGTGCTCCTCGAGCTGCTCGCGTGGCTCGAGCGCCACGAGCCCGAGGCCGAGGTCGTCTTCGTCGACGACGGATCGCGCGACGCGAGCGCGCTCCGCGCGAAGGAGGCGCTCGCGGGCCGGCGCCACGTCGTCCTCAGGCACGCGCGGAACGGCGGGATCGGGGCGGCGCTGAAGACGGGCGTCCGCCACGCGCGCGGTCACTTCATCACCTTCCTCCCGGCGGACGGCCAGATCGCGCCCCAGTCGATCGGCGTGCTCCGCGAGGTGCAGCGGCACGAGCGCGTGCGCGCGGTCTTCAGCGTCTATCGCCGGCGCGACGACGGGCTCGACCGCAAGCTCTTCTCCCTCGGCGTACGCGCGCTCATCGCCGGCGTCCACGGCGTCTGGATGCGGAGCGACGGCCCCTACCTCGTCGAGCGCGCCCTCTTCGATCCCGAGGCGCTCCCGCCCGACACCTTCTTCCTCAACTTCGAGCTCCCGATCCGCCTGCTCGCGGCGAAGGTGTCGAGCTCGGTCGTCACGATCGAGTGTCGGCCTCGACGCGCCGGCGCGAGCAAGAGCACGCAGTGGTACCGGATCGTCGGCGTGGCGCGCGATCTCGTCGATCTGCGCGTGCGGCGCGTGCGCGAGCGCTTGGGGCGTCCGGCGCACTGACGGCGCGCCTCACTCGACGTGATCCGTCGAGTCGGGGCGCGCTGTCACTCGGCGAGGCGGTGGGGCTCTTCCGCGTCGCTGAGCGCTCGGTACATGAGGACGGCGCCCGCGACGGCGGCGGGCATGAAGAGGAGCTGGACGAGCGGGAGGAAGAGCAGGATGCCGATCCCGCTCCCGAAGCCGAGGAGCGCCATCTTCGAACGCATGTAGAAGTGGAGGCGATCGCGGAGCGTCGCCTCGCGCGCCGCGAGCGGGAATTCGAGGTACGCGATCGCGAAGTAGATCGCGCCGAGGACGAGGCCGACGGCGCCGAGCACAGGCGAGGTGGGCGGGGCGAGGAGCGACACGGCGAAGAGCGCGAGGTTGACGACGAAGAAGGTCCCCTCGAGGAGCGCGGTGCGCAGGACGTCGGAGAGCGCGCGTCGGAGGGAGAAGGGGAGCGGCGCGAGGCCCGTCACGCGCCGCTCGATCGCCTCGGCGAGCAGCGCGTTGAAGGGTGCCGAGGCGAGGCTCGCGGTGAGCAGGGTGAGGACGAGCGCGGCGGCGCCGAGCAGGAGCGTGAAGAGCGTCTCGTAGAGGCCGTGCAGGCCGCGGGCGAGGGCGGCGAGCCAGCCGTCGCCGCTCGGGCTCGACCAGAGCTCGCTCGCGAGCGAGGGTCCCCACGCGACGACGACCGCGATCGAGGCGACGAGCGTGAGCGCCGTGACGAGGACGGGGAGCCCCCAGTAGCGGACGAGGCCCGGCTCCTCGAGGTAGACGAGCTTCGCCCCGCGCAGGACGAAGCCGAGCCCGCGGGCGAAGCCGATCGCGCTCTCCCGAGGGAGCGCGAGGGCCCGCTGGATGTTGCCGCGTTCGACCATCTCGTCACCGGCGCTCGCCCGAGCGAGCGCGCCTACGCCTCGACGCTCGACGTCCCGTCGAGCAGCGCGAGGAGCGCCGCCTCGTCGATCACGCGGACGCCCAGCTCGCGCGCCTTGTCGAGCTTGCTGCCCGCCTCCTCGCCGGCGACGACGAAGTCGGTCTTCTTCGAGACGCTCCCCGACACCTTGCCGCCCGCTGCCTTGATGCGATCGGCCGCCTGATCGCGCTTGAGCGTGGGGAGCGTCCCCGTGAGGACGAAGAGCTTGCCCGCGACGCCCAGGACCTCCACGCGCGCCTCGCGCTTGGCCTCGAGCGAGACGCCGCGCGCGGCGAGGCCCTCGAAGACGCGCCGCAGCGAGGGCGAGTCCAGCTCGACGAAGATCGCGTCGGCGCTCTTGCGCGCGAGGCCCTCGATCGCGCCGACCCCCGACTCGGGCGCGACGAGCTGGATCGCCTCCGCATCGCCCGCCGCGTAGCGCTTGGCGAAGTCGAGGAGCGCCCGGGCGCTCCCGAAGTAGCGCGCGAGCTCCTCGCTCATCGACTCCCCGACGTGCCGGATCGAGAGCGCGTAGAGCATGCGCGCGAGCCCGCGCGAGCGCGCCAGCTCGAGCGCGCGGATGACGTTGTCCGCGCTCTTCTTGCCCATGCGCTCGAGGCCGGCGAGCCGCTCGCTCGTCAGGTCGAAGAGCTGCTCGGGGCTCTCCACGCCGAGCTTGTCCACGAGCTGCGCGACGAGGGACTCGCCGACGCCGTCGATCTCCATCGCCCTGCGCGAGGCGAAGTGGATGAGGCGCTCGCGCCGCTGCGCGACGCAGGCGGGGTTCGGGCAGTAGACGAAGATCTCCTCGGTGACGACGGCGGCTCGGCACGCCGGGCACGTGGTCGGGCGCGTGAAGGGGACGCTCCCTTCCTCGTGGCTCACGGAGCGGATCACCTGCGGGATGATGTCGCCGGCCTTCTCGACCTCGACGCGATCGCCGACGCGCACGTCCTTGCGCTCGAGCTCCGCGAAGTTGTGGAGGCTCGCGCGCACGACGGTCGTGCCCGCCAGCGAGACGGGCTCGAGGTTCGCGACCGGCGTGAGCTTGCCGCTCTTGCCGACGGAGACCTCGATCGAGAGGACGCGGCTCACCTTGCGCTCGGGCGGGAACTTGTACGCGATGCCCCAGTGCGGGTGGTGTCCCGTGCCGCCGAGGCGCCCGTACTGATCGAGCTCGTCGAGCTTCAGCACCATGCCGTCGATGTCGTAGCCGAGCCGCGCGCGCTTCTCGCCGTACTCCTCGCAGTACGCGAGCGCGGCCTCCGGGCTCGCCACGACGTGGGTCTCCTCGACGTAGACGTGGGCGCCCCGCGCGGCGAGCCAGGGGAGGACCTCGCTCTGACGCCCCGGCACGCGGACGCCAGTGAAGTACGGGACCTGATAGAGGAACGAGCGGATCCCGGCGCGCTCGAGCTCCGTGGTGTCCTTGCGCTTCATCATCCCCGCCGTGCCGTTGCGCGGGTTCGCGATCGGCTCCTCGCCGCGCGCGCGGAGCGCCTCGTTCCAGGCGTCGAACGCGTCGTGCGGCCAGTAGAGCTCGCCGCGAACCTCGAACGAGCCTTCGGCGCCGAGCCGCTCCGGCACCGCGCGCGCGCTCCGCACCTGCCGCGTGATGTCGTCGCCGCGCTTGCCGTCGCCGCGCGTCACGGCGCGCACGAGCCGACCCTCCTCGTAGAGCAGGCTCACGCTGATCCCGTCGATCTTCGGCTCGACGAAGACGCGGAGCGGCTCGCCCTCCGGCAGCTCCAGCTCCTCGCGCCTGCGCTGCCACCACTGGCGGAGCTGCTCGAGGAGCGGCACCGCGTCGCCGCGGCTGTCACGGCGGTTGGGCGTGAGCTTCTCGAGCGAGAGCATCGGGACCCGGTGCTCGACCTGGACGAAGCCCTCGGTGTGCTCGGCGCCGGGCGCGCGCGTGATCCGCTCGTCCTCGGGGACGCCGAGGCGATCGGCGAGCTCGACGTAGCGATCCCAGAGTTCGTCGAAGGCGCCGTCGGGGATCTCGGGGCGCCCCGCGCGGTAGGCCGCCTCGTGGTGCTCGAGCTCCTCTCGGAGGAGCGCGAGCTCGCGTCGTTCGTCCATCGTCACGGCGTCCTCGGTGCAGGTCGCTCCGCCTGCGGGGATCAGCTCGCGTCGGCGTCGGGCGGCGACGAGCGCTTCAGCTCCTCCGCGCGCGCCTCGCTCACGCCCAGGCGCTTGGCGAGCCCGACGTAGAGCGCGGCCTCGGCGCGCGCGATCGTTCCGTCGGCGCTCGCGAGCTCCCACGCGAGGTGGAGCAGGAGCTCGCGCAGCGTCGGGTTCGTGAGGCGCTCGTCGATGTCGGCGATCGACGGGACGTCGTGGACGGCGGCGACCAGCTCGTCCTTCACGTCGTCATCGAGCCCGCTCCGATCGATGATCGTCTTGAGCAGGCTCGCCTCCTCGGGATCGAGGGTCCGATCCGCGTTCGCCATCCAGATGCAGACCTCGATCGCGGCGCGCCGCTCGCGATCGCGCACCTCGCGCGGCTGCGCGCCGAGCCACGCCTCGAGCTCCTCGAGCGCGCGCCTTTGGATCGGCGCCTCGAGCGCTCGCCGCTCGCCCTCGCGCGCGAGCACGCCGCCGGCGGCGAGGAGGTTCACCCATCGGTCGATCGCCACGAGGCTCTTGCGGTCGGTCATGGCGGGACCGTAGCGAAGCCGCGCGCGAAAGGGAACGCGGGCGGGGCTCCGCTCGATCGGCGGGCGGGCTCGGGCCCCCGCGCACGGCGCTCGCCGGCCGGGGCGCCGCCGCGCGAGGCGCCCCGTCAGGCGTGGGTCTCGTTCGCCCCCAGCTCCTCCGCCGCGCCGCCGCGGCGCTCGGCCCAGGCGACGACGGCGAGCGCGAGCACGCCGAGCACGGCGAGGCCGCCGACGAGCGGGAAGACGGTGCCGTCGTAGGCCCGGCCGATCGGCGTCCCGATGACGATCGAGACGAGGGTCGTCAGCGCCCCGACGATCGCGGCGGCCGAGCCGGCGATGTGGCCGACCGGCTCCATCGCGAGCGCGTTGAAGTTGCCGAAGATGAGGCCGTTACAGAAGAAGACCGCGAGGAGGTAGGCCATGAGGAGCGCGAGCGGTGGGTGGCCCGCGTAGAAGAGGGAGATCGCCAGGAAGGCGATCGACAGCGTCGTCGAGGTGCGGAGCGCGAGGTTCGAGAGCGTGCGCATCCCGAAGCGCTCGACGAGCCGCGCGTTGACGAGCGAAGCGAGCCCGAGCGAGGAGGCCGTCGCGGCGAAGTAGAGGGGGAAGCGCGCGCCGAGGCAGTACTGCTCGGCGAAGGTCTGCTGCGCCGTCCCGAGGTAGACGATCATCACGGCGAAGACGAGGCCCGACGCGATCGCGTAGCCGAGCGTCGCGCGCGTCCGGAGCGCCTCGCCCATGGAGCGCGCGATCGGGCCGAGCGCGAGCGAGCGCCGGTGATCGGCGCGCAGCGTCTCGCGCTGGCGCGCCCCGAACCACGCGAAGACGATGAGGGAGGCGCCGACGAGGCCGCCGAAGATCAGCCGCCAGGAGCCGAGCTCCATCGCGGCCTGGCCGACCGAGGGCGCGAAGATCGGCACGACGATGAAGACCGTCATCACGATCGACATGAGCCGCGCCATCGCGCGCCCGGAGTAGAGATCGCGCACCACGGCGACCGAGACGATGCGGGGGCCGGCGGCGCCGAAGCCCGCGAGCGCGCGCCCGACGAGCAGCGCCGTGAACGAGCGCGTGAGCATGCAGACGAGCGAGCCCGCGGCGAGCACGCCGAGGCCGAGGAACATCGCGCGCCTTCGCCCGATCGCGTCGCTGATCGGGCCATACACGAACTGACCGACCGTGAGCCCGACGAAGAAGGTCGTGAGCACGAGCTGGCGATCGTTGGGCGCCGCGACGCCGAGCTCGCGCGCGACCTCCCCGAGCGCGGGCAGCATGGAGTCGATCGACATCGCGACGAGCGACATCGAGAGCGCGACGAGCGCGACGAATTCGGGCTCGGAGAGGCGCGCTTCGCGGCGCCTCGCGGGCTCGCGCTCACGGTCGGTCGATCGGGCGGCGTCGGGGCTCGTCATCGGCGGGGCGGAGCATGACGCCGCGCACCTCGCCTCGCATGGGGGGCCCGCCTCTTTCGAGAGGGTGCCCGACGCCCGCTGGGAGAGGCCGCGCCGCCTCGACGCGGCGTCCGCCCTCGTCACGCGTCGATCCGATCGGCGCCCCTCGAGGGCGCGACGTCGGCGCGCTCACGTCGACACGAACGAGACGGCCGACCGAGCGTTCGCTCGAGCCGGCCGTGTTCGTGAGGGATGTCGAGAGCGGGACAGGAGATTCGAACTCCCGACTTCAACCTTGGCAAGGTTGCACTCTACCACTGAGTTAGTCCCGCGGGTTGTCAGCTCGCGCCGCTCGGGGGCGCGCGAGGGAACGCTTCGTAGAACGGCGAGCGCGGGCTGTCAAGCGCGGCCCCTGGCTTCTCCGGGCCCCCACGCCGCGTCGGTTGCTGTATCCTCGCGGGCCGCCAGGTGATGAGCGCCCACGGTTGAATGGAGACGCGCTCGCCTCAGTCGATGCCGCCACGGCCGCGGCGCATCCCTGGCTCCCCACCCAGCACGCCAAGACCGGAGCCCCATGAAGAAGATCCCCCTCGAGAAGACCCTCGGCATCGCCCTCGCGCTCGCGGCGATCCCCATGGCGATGCCGCTCTTCGGCTGCGATCTCCAGCTCATGGCGGCGGGGACGACGATCGCCGTCACGCGTCGCGCCTCGCCGGGCGTGAATTACATGCGGGATCCCGCCATCGCCGAGGCCGCGATCCCCGCCTCGCTCCAGCAATTCGAGGGCCTGCTCTACCTCATGCCCGACGACGGGGCGCTCGCCGCGACCGCCGCGCGCGCGTACGCGAGCTACGGCTACGGCTTCATCGAGGACCGGCTCGAGGCCGCCGAGGCGAACGACGCGAGCGAGGAGGAGCTCGACGTGCTCCACTGGCGCACCTCGACGGCCTACGTCCGGGCGCGCGAGATCGCGATCGGCTGGCTCGACCGCCGACACCCCGAGGGGGGCGGCCTCCTCGCGCTCCAGCGCGAGGGGCTCGACGCGTTCACGGCGCACGTGCAGCGCTTCGAGGGGCGCGAGCAGGGCGAGGTGCTCTTCTGGGCGGCCTACTCCTGGGCTCGCTACATCAGCCTGCACCGCGACGACATGAGCGCCATCGCGGATCTCCCCTTCGTGACCGCGCTCGCGCAGCGCGCCTACGACATCGACGCGAGCTACTTCGACTACGCGCCCGTGGCCTTGCGCGCGGGGCTCATGGCCGCCGCGCCGCCCGGGCTCGGCGGGCGCCCCGCCGACGCGAAGGTCGAGATCGATCGCGCGATCGAGCTGACGCATCGGCGCAACCTCCTCTTCCTCGTGACCGAGGCGCAGCTCTGCGCGATCCCCCTCCAGGACCGCGCGCTCTTCCGCTCGCTCCTCGAGGAGGCGCTCCGCTTCGACGTCGACTCGTACCCCGAGCAGCGCCTGCCGAACACGCTCGCGCAGCGCCGCGCGCAGCGCTACCTCGATCGCATCGACGACTTCTTCGCCCCCGAGGACGACGCCTCGACGGATGAGGGTGCGAGCTCGGCGGAGGATTCCGGAGAGGCGAGCGGCGAGCCCGAGTGAGGCCGCTCGATTCAGCGAGAGGAACGACACGATGAAGATCCATCAGAGAATCGCGCTCGCACTGCTCGTCATGCTCACGCTCGTCGCGGGGCACGCGCGAGAGGGCACGGCGCAAGACACGGCGGGCCGGACCATCTCGCTCGCCACGCTCGCGCCGCCGGGATCGACCTGGATGCGCGTCTTCGACGCGTGGAACCGCGAGCTCCGGCGTCGCTCGGATCGCCAGCTCCAGTTCCGCATCTACGGCGGCGGCGTCCAGGGGGACGAGTCGGAGGTCGTCCGCAAGATCCGGAGCGGGCGGCTCGACGCGGCGTCGGTCACGGCCGTGGGCCTCGCGCAGATCTACCGGCCCGCGCTGGTCTTCCAGATGCCGGGCATCCTCCGCACCTACGCGCAGATCGATCGCGCCCGCGACGCCCTCGCGCCGGAGATGGACCAGGGCTTCGAGGCGAGCGGCTTCCGGCTGCTCGGCTGGGCCGACGTCGGCCAGTCGCGCATCTTCTCGAGCTCGCCGACGGTCACGCCCGCCGACTTCGCCTCTCGCCACCCGTGGGTGTGGCGCGACGACAGCGTGCTCCCGACCTTCTACCAGGTCGTCCGATCGAACCCGGTCCCGCTCCAGCTCCCCGAGGTGCTCGGCGCGATCCAGACGGGCCGGGTCGACACGGTCATCACGCCGCCCGTGCCCTGCCTCGCGCTCCAGTGGTGCTCGCGCCTCACGCAGATGACCGATCTCCCGATGACGATCGTCCTCGGCGGCACCGTGATCGGGCAGCAGGCGTGGCAGTCGCTCTCGCCCGAGCAGCAGACGATTCTCCGTGAGACGAGCACGCAGTTCCATCAGCTCGCGCGGCGCAACCTGCGTCGCGACGAGGAGACGGCGCTCCGCAGCCTCGCGGAGCGCGGGACGACGGTGCACCCCGTCTCCGACGCGCAGCGCGACGAGTGGCTCCGCATCGGGGCGCAGGTGCGAAGCCGCCTCGTCGGGCAGATCGCCGATCAGGCGCTCGTCGACCGCGTGGCGGCCTTCGGCCGCTGAGCCTCGCTCGACCGATCCTCGAGGCCGCCCGGCGCGTTCGGGTGGCCTCGATGCGTGTGCGCCCAGCATGGGCGCGACCTTGCCGGTGCAAGTCCGGCCGAAAGGAGATCATCCCGATCGAAGCGAGCC
>JBDHVC010000038.1:0-44774 GCA_039809495.1 Sandaracinaceae bacterium | reverse complement strand
CGCACGCCGCGGCCACCTACGCCTCGTCAAGTGATCCAAAATCCCGTGAATTCGCCCGCCGGAATCGAGCCGCACCCACAAGGTTTTGTCCGAGCGCAAAATGGAGATCGGCGGGGACGAACGCCGTTTCCCCGGGATTACATCGTCGCGACAATATGACGTCAAATGGCTGTGGGCTTGCCTTCCGTGTCCACTCCGCGAAGTGATCTGCGCTGATGCGTCGCACGTCGGATAGGTCGATGTGGCCTCCCTTGAGCTGTGGGATCGCGACGTAGGGATATCCTGTCAACGCAGCTGGTGGAGTGCGATGATCGCAGTCAATCAGGTTGACTCCACTCTGTCCGAGTGATGCTGTACGCCACTCACCCACACCCGAGCCCCCGCGGGTTCTTCCGACCGCATTTCCTAATCCCCGCTTCATGATACCCCTTCCCACAGCGGCGAGCGCTCCCACCCGTCCGGAAACCCCATCGCACGTGGGCTCACGTTCGGGTGAGCCGACATCAGCTCGGTGAGGCGGTCGCTCCAGCGGCTCCCGGGAGAGACAGTACGGAGTAAAACGCGAAGGATCGTCGCCACGGTGAACAGGCGATCGTTCGGGATACGCACCGGTTCGTGCCACTCCGGGTGCTTGCGCTCCCTCGGCAAGAGCACGCGATAGCTGAGCACTCGATTCCAGAGCCGCCCGTGGTGCGCACAGACGTTCCTCACGACGTTCAGCGTGCGGAGCCAGCTGAGGAAGACGGGAACGGGGACCCCGTATCGGGACGTGATGGCGTCGCGCACCGTCCTCTCGACGTGGGTGATCAAGCGAACGACGACGCCGAAGCTCAGAACCTCCGCCACCATCCAGATGGGAGGATCGGGGTGAACGTCGCCATATTTTCGGGAGAAATGCTGAAGGAATTGCTCCCTCTCGTTGCGGTGCACCTCCTCGCGTAGCTTCGCGAGCAGCTTGCCGCGCTCGGGAGGCGGCAAGTCCAGCGTCGATGGCCTGTCCCACAGCGCGAAGGGTCCTCGCTGGTGGGCGAGCTCGTACGCGAGGCGCGTGCGCACGGAGACCTCGACGCGCTCGATCGCGTCGAGCACGAGCAGGCGCAGCCGCCGATCGAAGACGTAGTGCTCCCAGACGAGGTCGAAGCTCGTGCCCGGGCGGAACTCGTCGCCGGCTTCGCGGAACGGGAACGTGTAGCCCGCCAGCCGGTAGTAGCTCACGTCGCGGAGCTTCGACTCCATCCGCCCAAGGTCCCCCTCGAGACCTCGATCATGGAGCCGTCGGGCCTGCTCGGCGAAGGTGAGCGCGGGCTTCTCGTACTTCATGAGCCCGCCCGCGCCCCGCGAGGCAAATAAAAACCCGCCGAAGTAGGCGTGCATCGCTGCAGAGGCCCGGCGGGTGTGATGCGAGGCAGGTTAGCCGTGGCCTCCGGCTGGGGCAAGCACGACGCGCCGGGCGACGCTCCTCGCTTTGCGAGGTGTCGCGCGGCGATGGGGACGAGGTCGCTACGAGCCATATCCGAGCCCCCGCAGATTCCTCCGAATCTCCTCCTCCAACCGCGCCCCCTCCTCGAACTGCCTCTCGAGCGTCGCCACGAGCCGCGCCATCTTCTCGTCGAAGGGCTCCCCGTCGTCCTCGAGCTCCTCGGCGCCGACGTAGCGCCCCGGCGTGAGCACGAACTGGTGCTTCGCGATCTCCTCGGTGTTCGCCGAGCGGCAGAAGCCCGGCACGTCCTCGTACTTCGCCTTCTTCCCCTCCGGCCCGTCGCCCCGCCAGAGGTGGTAGGCGTCGGCGATCCGCGCGATGTCCGCGTCCGTGAGCTCGCGGTGCACGCGATCGACCATCGCGCCGAGCTTGCGCGCGTCGATGAAGAGCGTCTCCCCCTGCCGGTCGCGCATCTTCTTGCCGCGCCCGCCGAGGCCGTTCTTCTTGTCGCGCGCGAGGAACCAGAGGCAGACGGGGATCTGCGTCGAGTAGAAGAGCTGTCCGGGCAGGGCGACCATGCAGTCGACGAGGTCGGCCTCCACGATGGCCTGGCGGATCTCGCCCTCGCCCGACTGCTGCGAGCTCATGCTCCCGTTCGCGAGCACGAAGCCGGCGAGCCCGCGCGGGGAGAGGTGGTGGATGAAGTGCTGCACCCACGCGAAGTTCGCGTTCCCGGCGGGCGGCAGGCCGTAGCGCCAGCGCACGTCGTCCTTGAGGCGCGGCTGGCCCCAGTCGCTGTCGTTGAAGGGCGGGTTCGCGAGCACGTAGTCGGCCTTCAGGTCCTTGTGGCCGTCGTGGTGGAAGCTGTCGCCGTGCACGATGTGGGCGTCGATCCCGCGGATGGCGAGGTTCAGCTTCGCGAGGCGCCAGGTCGTGTGGTTCGACTCCTCTCCGTAGATGCTGATGTCGCCGACGCGCCCGCCGTGGGCCTCGATGAAGGCCTCGCTCGAGACGAACATGCCGCCCGAGCCGCACGCCGGATCGAGGACGCGGCCCTTGTAGGGCGCGAGCATCTCGACGAGCAGCCGCACCACGCTCCGAGGCGTGTAGAACTGGCCGCCGTTCTTGCCCTCGGCGTCGGCGAACTTCGTGAGGAAGTACTCGTAGACGCGGCCGAGCACGTCGCGCGAGCGGTTCTCCTCGTCGCCGAGGCCGATGGTGCCGACCAGATCGATCAGCTCGCCGAGGCGCGTCTTGTCGAGGGCCGGGCGCGCGTAGTCCTTCGGGAGCACGCCCTTCAGCGAGGGGTTGTCGCGCTCGATCGCGACCATCGCGTCGTCGAGGAGCTTGCCGACGCTCGGCTGCTTCGCGTGGCCCTGGAGGTGCGGCCAGCGCGCCTCCCTCGGGACCCAGAAGATGTTGTCGGCCCGGTACTCGTCCGGGTCCTCCGGGTCGGCGCCGGCGCCCCGCTCGGCCGTGAGCGCCGCGTGCTTCTCCTCGAACGCGTCCGAGATGTACTTGAGGAAGACCAGCCCGAGGACGACGTGCTTGTACTCCGCCGCGTCCATGTTGTTGCGGAGCTTGTCGGCCATCTGCCAGAGCTTCTCCTCGAAGCCCACCACCGCGTCGGACGTGCCCTTCTCGCTCGCGCGACCGCTCGCCCCCGCGGCCTTCCTCGGTCGCCCGCGCTTCTTCGGTTCAGTCCCGGACATCGTCCTTCCTTCCACGACGCTCGGCGCCCCGCGGCTCCTCGTCGACCGAGCGAGCGACGGCGTCGCGCGCCCACGATCGTCATCGTAGGCGGCGCTCGTGGCCAGCTCAACGCTCTTTCAGCCGACGCGGCCCTCGAGGAGCGCCCGCCGCTCCACCCGCTACTCGAAGCGCACCACGTCCGGCTTGTTCGGGTTCTTGATGCGCATCGTCCCCTTCGGAGAGACCTCGATGATCTTCTTCGGGGACGACGGGTCCTCGAGGCGCAAGTCCTGGCAGAGGAGGAGGTTCGGGGCGCCGTACTCGTTCCGCACGTCGAAGGTGATCATCCCGTAGCCCGCGAAGAAGTACTCGCCGTGGAACTCGCCGTTCTGGTCGGTCACGCCGATCTTCTTCTGGCGCGAGACGCTCCCGCCGTCCGGGACCGAGACCGTGTCGCCGGACTGGGTGCGGGCCCAGGTCGTGGTCCGGGTGGTCGCGATCCCGTAGACGGTGAGCCCCGGCCGCGGCGCCTTCGTCTTCGCGTCGACGACGACGAAGTGGAGGCGGAGCTTCTCGCGGATCGTCACGATCACGAGCACCGTGAGCGGGAAGCCGATCACGACGAGCAGGAAGAGGATCTGGAACAGGCTGAAGAGGGTCATCCCGAGGTCTCCCCGGCGCTCCGCGCGCCCCCGCTCACGCGTCGCCGCGCGCGCGGAGTCGCCCGAACGCTATCGAGGGCGGGCTTCGCGTCAAGGGCCGCGCGGTGGGCGCGCCGCGAGGGAGCGCTTCGTCAGATCCGCATGAGCGCCGTGCCCCAGTTGAGGCCCGCGCCGAGGGCGAGGAAGCAGACGAGGTGGCCCTCGCGGAGCCGGCCGTCGCGGCGCAGCTCGTCGACGAGGATCGGGATCGTGCCGGCCGAGGTGTTGCCGTAGTTGGCGATGTTCGAGGGGACCTTCTCCTCGGGGACTCCGAGGTCCTTGCGCACGGCGGCGTTGATGCGGTCGTTCGCCTGGTGCGCGATGAACCAGTCGATCTCGTCGAGCCGCACGCGGGCGCGCTCGGTCACCTCGCGGACGGCCTTGGGGAGCAGCGTGACGGCGCTCTTGAAGAGCTCCTTCCCCTTCATCGTGGGGATGTGCGACTCGTCCTCCGCGTGCCAGTAGTGGCGCTTGGTGAACATGCCGCCCGGCACCCAGATCTGATCGGCGCCGCGGCCGTCCGAGTGGATCGACGCGCCGATGAAGCCGTGGCCCGGCGTCCGGCTCTTCTCGAGGATGAGGACGCCCGCGCCGTCGCCGAAGAGGACGGCCGTCCCGCGGTGGCGCGTCGCGAGCGCGTGCTCCTCCGCGGTGAGCGCGCGATCGCTCGCCCCGAGGAGCACGTCCCACGCGTAGGGCATGAAGCCGGCGTGCGCCTCGGCGCCGACGACCATCACCCGCTTCGCCGCGCCCGCGTCGATCAGGCTGTCGGCGAGCTGGAGCGCGAAGGGCATCGCCGCGCACTGCTGCCGGATGTCGAGCGCGGGCACGCCCGGGATGCCGAGCTTCGCGCCGAAGAGCGCGCCCGAGCCGGGGAAGACGTGCTCGGGCGTCATCGTGCAGAAGATGATGTAGTCGATCGACGCGGCGTCGAGGTTCGCGCTCTGGAGCGCCGCGCGCGCCGCGGGCAGCGCGATGTCGGAGGCGCCCTCGCCCTCGGCGGCGTAGTGGCGCTGCGCGATCCCCGAGCGCGGGCGGATCCACGCGTCGCTCGTGTCCATCACCCTCGCGAGCTGATCGTTCGTGACGGGCTCGCCGGGGAACGCGCGTCCGGAGCCGATGATGGTCGTGCCAGGCATGCGCCCGTTCTCTTTTCACATCCCGATCCCCGTCGCCAGCCGTGGAGCCCCCCGCGAAGATCGGCGCTTGCGCGCGCAACGACGCGCGATCCCTCACGCCGAAGGGCGATCGGGCCCGCGGCGCCCGATCCGGGGCTTCCCCCTCGGCGCCTGGGTTGGTAGGGTCCGGCCCGACATGCCCACCCAATTCAAGCCTCAGTACGAAACCCTCACCGCCGTCTTCGACGCCGCCACGGCCCGCTTCGCCGAGCGCCCCCTCTTCGGCACCAAGCAGGGCGGCGAGTGGCGGTGGATGACGTACGGCGAGTTCGGCCGCGAGGTGGCGGTCGTGCGCGCGGGCCTCGCGAGCCTCGGCCTCGGCGAGGGCGATCGGGTGGGCATCATCGCGAACAACCGGCCCGAGTGGGCGATCGGCGCCTACGCGACCTACGGCCGAGGCGGCGCGTTCGTCCCGATGTACGAGTCGCAGATGCCCACCGAGTGGGCCTACATCCTGCGCGACTGCAACGCGAAGGCGGTCATCGTCGCCAACGAGAAGATCCGGGACGCGATCCTGGCCGCGAAGGCCGCCCCCGACGAGGGCGGCACCCAGCTCACCGAGCTCGAGCACGTCATCGTCCTCGACGGCGCCAGCAAGGAGGGCGCGATCACGTGGGCCGAGCTGCACGCCGCGGGCAAGAAGGATCCCGTCGAGGCCGTCACGCCCAAGCCGAGCGACATCGCCTGCTTCATCTACACCTCGGGCACGACCGGCAAGCCCAAGGGCGTGAAGCTCTCGCACTCGAACTTCGCCGCGAACGTGAGCGCGATGCACGAGGTCTTCCCGATGTCCCCGGACGATCGCTCGCTCTCGTTCCTTCCGTGGGCGCACAGCTTCGGCCAGACCGTCGAGCTCCACATGCTCTTCTCGATGGGCGCCTCGATGGGCATCGTCGAGGCGATCGACAAGATCATCGACAACCTGAAGGAGGTGCGCCCCACGCTCCTCTTCTCGGTGCCGCGGATCTTCAACCGCATCTACGACCGCGTGAACAAGCAGGTCGAGCAGGGCTCGCCGCTCAAGCAGAAGATCTTCCGAGCGGCCGTGAAGAACTCGATCACCAAGAAGCGCCTCGCCGAGGAGCGCCGCTCGAGCGGCTTCGTCGACTTCAAGCAGAGCATCTTCGACAAGCTCGTCTTCGAGAAGATCCGCGCCACCTTCGGCGGTCGCCTCAAGTACGCCTTCTCGGGCGGCGCCGCGATCTCGAAGGAGGTCGCCGAGTTCATCGACAACCTCGGCATCGTCGTCTACGAGGGCTACGGCCTCACCGAGACCTCGCCCATCGCGACCGCGAACTGGCCGGGCGCGCGCAAGATCGGCTCGGTCGGCAAGGCGATCCCCGGCGTCACGATCAAGATCGATCGCGCCGAGACGGGCGATCCGCGCGTCGGCGAGATCGTCGTCTACGGCCACAACGTGATGCAGGGCTACCACGCGCTGCCGGAGGAGAACGAGAAGGTCTTCACCGAGGATCACGGCTTCCGCACCGGCGATCTCGGCTACCTCGACGAGGAGGGCTTCCTCTACATCACCGGCCGCATCAAGGAGCAGTACAAGCTCGAGAACGGCAAGTACGTCGCGCCCGCGCCCCTCGAGGAGCTGCTCAAGCTCTCGAGCTACATCGCCAACGTGATGGTGTGGGGCGACAACAAGCCCTTCAACGTCGCGCTGATCGTCGCCAACATGGGCGAGGTCCAGGCCTTCGCGGATCAGAACGGCGTCTCGGGCACGGGCGCGTCGCTCCTCGAGAACGAGAAGGTGAAGGCGCTCTTCGCGGCGGAGCTCGAGAAGCACTCGAGCGACTTCAAGCAGTTCGAGAAGATCAAGAAGTTCGCGCTCATCACGGAGGACTTCACGATCGAGAACGGGATGCTCACGCCGAAGATGAGCGTCAAGCGTCGCGTGGTCGTCCAGCGGTACGGCGACCTGCTCCAGAAGCTCTATTGAGCGAGGCCCTCCGCGCGCGCTCGCCCGTCGTCGCGTCGCGTCGGCGGGCGTCGTCGTGTCGCGATCGACGTCGGAGCCGATGATGCCGCCCACCGATCCGCCCGCGCCTCCCGAGCCCGAGGAGACGAGAGCCTCGAAGGAGGCGGCGCCGCCGATCGTCGAGGTCGGCCCGCTCCCCTCGCCCGAGCGGCCGAGCGGTGGGCGGCTCGCCGCGCTCGCCCTGATCCTCTTGGCCCTCTTGGCCGTCGGCCACCTGAGCGGGCTCACCGAGCACGTGACGCGCGAGAGCCTCCGCGCGCTGATGGAGCGCCTGGGGATCCTCGGCCTCCTCCTCTTCGTCGGGGTCTTCACGCTCGGCGAATTCGTCCACGTCCCCGGCATCGTCTTCGTGCTCGCGGCGCTGCTCGCCTATGGCCGCGTCTACGGCGCGCTCGCGGCCTACCTCGGGGGGCTCGTCTCCTTGACGCTCTCCTTCCTCTTCGTGCGGCGCGTCGGCGGCCAGGCGCTCTCGAACGTCAAGCGCGGCCTGCTCGGCAGGATCCTCGCGCACCTCGAGGCGCACCCCGTCCTCACCGTCGCCGCGCTGCGCGTCGTCTTCTTCCTGACGCCCGCCCTCAACTACGCGCTCGCCATGACCCGCGTGCGCACGCGCGACTTCATCCTCGGCTCCGCGATCGGGCTCCTCCTCCCGATCGTCGCCGTGGCGCTCGCCTTCGAGTGGGTGCTCGACTACTTCGGGTGATCGCGCTCGCGCCGAGCGCGCCGCGCCGTCAGAGCCCCGACAGCATCCCCGCCCGCTCGAGCGCGACGTGCAGCTCCGAGGGTGAGAGCTCCACGTCGGCCGCTTCGACGAACGCGTCGAGGCTCCCGTGAATGAAGTACTTCTTCGCGAGCTCGCGCTCCGTGAAGTCGAGCACCGCCTTCCCGAGACGAGCGCTCGAGAGCATGCCCCGAAACATCGAGCGGGTCAGCGTCGCGCCGAGCGAGCTGCCGAGCACGATCAGGTGGAATTGCTCGGCCTTCCGCGCGATGTCGATGGAGCCACGGACGAGATCGATCAGCATCGTCGGCTCCGGAGCGTCCGCGCGGTCGTCGGAGATCCCCGCGTACACGACCGGCCCCGTCCGAGCGAGGCGCGTCACGTCCTCGATGACGAATTGCATCCACTCCCGGCGCATCGCCGCCTTCCACCGCACGACGTAGAGGCCCGGGAGCTGGACCGCGCGGTACGATGGGCTGTCGCGGACCACCTCGAACACATGCATGCGACTGACAGTATCGCGTCGCTCGCCGCGGTCACACCAGGAACGGCACGGAGGGTCTCGCCGACGTCCGCCGCGCGCGCCGGCGCGCCGTCAGCACATGCCGCCGTTGACGCCGATCACCTGGCCCGTGACGTAGCTCGCCGCGTCGGAGCAGAGGAAGCCCACCACCTGGGCGACGTCCTCGGGCGTCCCGATGCGGCGCATCGGGATGTGCTTCAGCACCTCGTCGAGCGGCGTCCCCTGCGCGAGCGCGCCCTCGAACATCTCCGTCTCGACGGGCCCGGGCGCGACGGCGTTGACGGTGATGTGGCGCTTCGCCAGCTCCTGCGAGAGCGCCCTCGTCGCGCCGATGAGGCCCGCCTTGGCGGCGGAGTAATTCACCTGCCCGCGGTTGCCGATCACGCCCGAGACGCTGGTGATGTTGACGATGCGGCCCCAGCGCAGGCGCACCATCGGCATCACGAGCGGCTGGGTGACGTTGTAGAAGCCGTCGAGCGTCGTCGTGATCACGCGCGACCACGCCGCGCGGTCCATCGCGGGGAAGGGCGCGTCGGCCGTGACGCCAGCGTTGTTCACGATGACGCCGATCGGGCGCGCGGTGGGCTCGAGGCGCTCGAGCCCCGCGAGCGTGGCCTCGTGATCGGCCACGTCGAAGCACGCGAGCTCGGCGCGGCCGCCGAGGGCCTCGATCGCCTGGACGACCTCGCGCGCCTTCGCCTCGTTCGCGCGGTAGTGCACGATCACGGGGAACCCACCGCGCGCGAGCTCGAGCGCGATCGCGCGGCCGATCCCGCGGCTCGCGCCGGTGACGAGCGCGCGCGGCTTCTCATCGAGGGTGCGGGGCATGGGGACGGACTCTTGTCGTCAGCCAGCGTCGGGGCAAGCGCTCGCGTCGAGCTGCGCCTCGATCGCGCGCGCCAGCGTCGCCTCCGCGCCTCCCGCCGTCGAGCGCGCGATCACGAGGTGCTCGCGAGCGCGCGCAAGCGCCCGCGCCGCGAGGCAGACCTGCGCGAGGACGAGGTGGGCGGCGCCTCGCTCCTCGGCTCGCGCGCCCGGGTGCTCGAGGACGCGCGCCGAGGCGCGCCACGCGCCGTCGCGGTCCCCCGACGCGAGGTGAGCGCGCGCGAGGCCGAGCCACGCGTCGACGCCGTCGTCGAGCCTCGCCGCGCTCTCCCACGCGAGGGCGGCGAGGCTCGGCTCGTCGAGCTCGAGCGCCCAGCGCGCGAGCGAGCGAACCGCGCGCAGGCTCTCGTCGGGGACGCCGAGGAGCGGCGCGAGCCGCTCGGCCGTACCGAGCGCGCGTGCGACCATCCGGGTCTCGGCCTCGAGCGGTGATCGCGCGGAGGCGAGCGCGCTCACGCCGGCCTCGCGGTCCGAAGCGCGTCGCCCGCCGCGCGGCGCAGGAGCGCGAGCCCGAGCGCGCAGTCGACGAGCTGCTCGAGCATCGCGCGCGTCTCTCCGAGCGCGTGGGCTTGGTCGGGCGGGAGCGCGCGCTCGACGCGCTCGAGCCGCCCGAGGTGCGCGCCGATGCGCGCGATGGCGTCGAGCGCCTCGAGCGTGGGTGGCTCCGCGCGAGGCGCCCACGTCGAGGGCGAGGTGGGCAGCGCGCTCCCGAGCCGGAGGAGCTCGGCCGGGGCCTCGATGGGCGCGGCTCGCTCGGCGCGCGCGAGCGCGAGGACCTCGCCGAGCTCGCGCGGGATCGAGAGGCTTGCGACGGATCCGAGCGGGCCGACGCTCATCGCCCCTCCTCCCCCGCCTCCGCCCAGGCGATCTGGAGCACCGCCGCGACGGCGTCGTAGAGGCGCTCGGGGATCTCGTCGCCGAGCTCGAGCTCGAAGAGGCCGCGCGCGAGCGGCACGTCGCGCACGATCGGGACGCCCGCCTCCTCGGCGAGGCGACGGATGCGCATCGCCTCGTCCTCCATGCCCTTCGCGACCACCTCCGGCGCGCTCGCGCCGCCCTCCTCGTCCCACGCGAGCGCCACGGCGAAGCGCGTCGGGTTCACGACGACCACGCTCGCGCGCCGCACGGCCTCGGCGGTGTCGTGCTGCGCCACCTCGCGGCGCACCCGCTCGCGCTCGCCCTTGGCGTGCGGGTCGCCCTCGGCCTCCTTGTGCTCACGCTTCACCTCCTCCTTCGTCATCCGCAGCTCGCGCGCGTGGCGGTGGCGCTGGTAGAGGACGTCGACGACGGCGATCGCGAGCATCGCGCCGCCCGCGCGGACGAGGAGCGTGCGCACCACGACCCCCATCGTGCTCGCGAGCGTGATCGCGTCGCGCCCGACGAGCGCGATCGCGCCGCGGCTCGCGTCCTCGAGGACCCCGACGACGACGAAGAGGACGACGACGACCTCGATCGCCGAGCGCCCGAGCTCGACCCACGCGTCGCGCCCGAACATGCGCTTGGCGCCCGCGATGGGATCGAGCCGATCGAGCGAGAGGCCGATCGCCTTCGTCGCGAGGAGCGGCCCGGTCTGGACGACCGAGGCGCCGGCCGCGACGAGGACGAGCGCGGCGAGCCAGGGGAGGCTCTGCTCGAAGCCCACGGCGAGCCCGAGCGAGAGCGCCGCCGAGGGCGCGAGCTCCGCCTCACCGCGCGCGCTCGCCAGCGCGGGCTCGAGGAGCGCGCGGAACGCGTCGACGAAGCCCTCCGCGTGGCTCGGGAGCAGGCCCCCGGTCGCGAGCAGGAGGAGCGCCGTCCCGAGCTTGCGGCTCTTCGCGACCTCGCCCCGCTCGCGCGCCTCGCGCACGCGCTTGGGGGTGGGCTCCTCCGTCTTGTCGTCGGACATCGTCGCCTCGTCGGCCTCGAGCGCGCGATGTTGCCTCGGATCGCCGCCGCGGAGAACCGCGCGCGATGGGGATGCGTGGATCAGCTCGGCTGATTCGTGGTGTGAGCCGTCTTCACACCGGGACGCGGCCGCCGCTCGGTGCGCTCGTCGGTCCGCCGTTTCGCGGCGCTTCTCGGGTGGCACCGCGCTTGCGACCTCCGAGCGTGGGGGATCGAAGAGGGGCGCTGGCTCGTCGCGCGTCGTCGAGCCAAGACGCCTCACGGAGGAGGCTCCTATGCGCGTTTGCACCCAACGACTCGTTCTCGTCGCCGCCCTGCTCGGCGTCGCCGCGTGTGCCCCGACCTCGGATCTCGGAGGCGACTGGACGCGCGGCGAGCGCGGTATCACCCGCTGGCAGATCGACGACGGGCTCTGCCCCGGCATCGGCGGCGGGTGCAGCTTCGATGTCCCGATCGCGGTCGGCGCTTCCGTCGAGCTCGAGGTCGACGGCATCGACGGCGTCGCGGTCACGGCGGAGTTCACCGGGGGCATCGCGGGCAACGGCAGGGTCCGCGTGGACGACGACAGCAACACCATCGTCCCGATCCGCGTCGTGTCCGAGGGGCCTGGCCGGACGGCGCTCTCGGACACGAGCGGCTTCCTCGACGCGGCGACGGTCTATGGGCGCCAGCCCACGCGCCTCGACTGCGGGCGCTACGAGATCGGGCGCTCGATCGACTGGCGGCTCCGAGAGCTCGAGATCGGAGACGCGGTCGAGCTGCCCGTCGTGACGGGCAGCGCGAGCTCGGACTACGTCCTCGCCTGTCGCGCGAGCGACGCCGAGGGGCCGATCCTCAGCGCGGACGCGATCGCGTGGACCGTCGTGTCGGGGAGCGAGAACCTCCGCATCCGCTCGACCGGCCTCTTCACCAGCTTCGGCACGAGCGCCTCGGGCGCGCGGATCAACGTCAACCCGCAGGCCGTGGGCGACGCGGTGGTCCGCGCGACGCTCGGCGCGCTCTCGCGCGACCTGACGGTGCACGTCGTCCCCTGACGGCGCCAGGCGCGACGTGCGCGCGCGGTGGGCCGCACGCGAAGAGGCGAGGCGGCGCCGTGAGCCACCTCGCCTCCTCGGCGCACGCCAGCGCGCGCCGTCAGTGGAACTGAGCCTCTTCCGTCGATCCGGCGAGCGCCTTCGTCGAGCTCTGCCCTTGGGAGACGATCTCGCTCACGGCGTCGAAGTAGCCGGTGCCGACCTCGTGCTGGTGCTTGACGCCCGTGTAGCCCTGCTTCTCGGCCGCGAACTCGTTCTCCTGGAGCGCCGCGTACGCCGACATGCCGCGCTCGTTGTAGTCGCTCGAGAGCATGAAGGAGGCGTAGTTGAGCATGTGGAAGCCGGCGAGCGTGACGAACTGGAACTTGAAGCCCATCGCGCCGAGCTCCCGCTGGAACTTGGCGATCGTCGCGTCGTCGAGGTTCTTCTTCCAGTTGAAGCTCGGGCTGCAGTTGTAGGCGAGCATCTTGTCGGGGTGGTTCGCGAGCACGCCCTCGGCGAAGCGCTTGGCGGCCACGAGGTCCGGCGTGCTCGTCTCCATCCAGAGCACGTCCGCGGTCTTCGCGTAGACGTTCGCGCGCGCGATGCAGCTCTCGATGCCGGACTTCACGTAGTAGTAGCCCTCGGGCGATCGATCGCCCGTGCAGAAGGGCTTGTCGCGATCGTCGATGTCGCTCGTGAGGAGCTTCGCGCTGTCGGCGTCGGTGCGCGCGATGAGCACGGTGGGGACGCCGCAGACGTCGGCCGCGAGGCGCGCGGCGACGAGCGAGCGCTCGAACTGCGAGGTGGGCACGAGCACCTTGCCGCCGAGGTGGCCGCACTTCTTCTCGGAGGCGAGCTGATCCTCGTAGTGGACGCCCGCGGCGCCCGCCTCGATCATCGCCTTCATCAGCTCGAACGCGTTGAGCGGGCCGCCGAAGCCGGCCTCGGCGTCGGCGACGATCGGCACGAAGTAGTCGCGGCGCTTGACGCCGTCGACGCTGTCGATCTGGTCGGCGCGCCGGAGCGCGTTGTTGATGCGGGTGACGAGCTTCGGCACCGAGTCGACCGGGTAGAGCGACTGATCGGGGTAGGTCTGCGCCCCGGAGTTCGCGTCGGCCGCGACCTGCCAGCCCGAGCAGTAGATCGCCTCGAGGCCGGCGCGGACCATCTGGACCGCCTGACCGCCCGTGAGCGCGCCGAGCGAGCGGACGAAGGGCGTCTCCTTCATCGACCTCCAGAGCCGCCGCGCGCCGTAGTCGGCGATCGTGTACTCGACGCGCAGGTGGCCGCGGAGCTTGCGGACGTGATCCTCCGTGTAGGGGCGCGTCACGCCCTTCCAGCGCTCGTGCGAGAACGAGTCGGTGTCCTTCATGATCGGGGGCTGTGAGCTCATCGTGGTCTCCTTGGGTCGACGGGGGCGAACGGGGGACGAACGAGGGACGGAGCGTCCCGACGCACCGCTCGAGCGAGCGGCACGGAAGCGGAGCGAGCGGAGGAGCCGGACCGTGGAGCCGAGGGATCAGCGGGCCTCGAGGCGCGAGAGCACCTCGTAGGCGGGGAGCGTGAGGAAGTCTCGGAGCGGCATGGCCGTGGCGACCTCGAGGAGCAGCGCCTTCGCCTCGTCGAAGCGGCCCTTCGTGAAGCGCGCGTCGCCGAGCTCGCGGCGGACGACCTCGAGCTCCTCCGCGAAGAGGCGCTCGACGAGCGGCCTCGTGACCTCCTCGCCCGTGTCGAGGACGACGCCGTGGCGGAGCCACTGCCAGATCTGCGCGCGGCTGATCTCGGCGGTCGCCGCGTCCTCCATCAGGTCGTAGAGCGGCACCGCGCCCGCGCCGCCGAGCCAGGCCTCGAGGTACTGGACGCCGACGCGCAGGTTGTGGCGGAGCGCCGCCTCGGTCTTCGGTCCCTCGGGCGCGGCGCGGAGCTCCTCGGCCGTGGGCGCGAAGCCCGCCTGCTTGCCCGAGCCGATCTGGTTCTTCTCCGGCATCTCCTCGTCGAAGACGCCCTTGGCGATAGGCACGAGCGCGGGGTGCGCGACCCACGTTCCGTCGTGGCCGTCCTCGACCTCGCGGAGCTTGTCTTTGCGCACCTTCTCGAAGGCGGCCTGGTTCTTCGCGTCGTCGCCCTTCACGGGGATCTGCGCCGCCATGCCGCCCATCGCGTGCACGCCGCGCGCGTGGCAGACGCGGATCACCATGCGGGAGTAGGCGCGCATGAAGGGCTGCGTCATCCCGACGAGGCCGCGATCGGGGAGCACCTTCGTCGGATCCTCCGACTGCGACTTGATGAACGAGAAGATGTAGTCCCAGCGGCCGCAGTTGAGGCCGGCAGAATGTTCGCGCAGCTCGAAGAGGATCTCGTCGGCCTCGAAGGCGCCCCAGAGGGTCTCGATGAGGCAGGTCGCCTTGATCGTGCCGAGCGGGAGGCCGAGCGCGCTCTCGGCGTGGACGAAGACGTCGTTCCACACGCGCGCCTCGAGGTGGCTCTCCATCTTCGGCAGGTAGAAGTAGGGGCCGTGGCCGAGCTCGAGCAGCGCCTTCGCGTTGTGGAAGAGGTAGAGGCCGAAGTCGACGAGCATCGCGGGAGCGGGCTCGCCGTCGACGAGGAGGTGCTTCTCGAGGAGGTGGAAGCCGCGCGGGCGGACGAAGAGGACGGCCGGGCTCGGTCCGAGCGCGTACTTCTTGCCGCCCTGCTCGAAGGTGATGGTGCGGCGGATCGCGTCGAAGAGGTGCCTCTGGCCGTCGAAGCAGTTGCCGAGCGTGGGGCTGTTGGCGTCCTCGAAGTCCGCCATGAAGACGCTCGCGCCCGAGTTGAGGGCGTTGATGATCATCTTGCGGTCGACGGGGCCGGTGATCTCGACGCGGCGATCGAGGAGCGCCTCGGGCAATGGAGCGCAGCGCCAGGCGCCCTCGCGCACGGCCCGCGTCTCGAGGAGGAAGTCCGGCCGGGCGTGGCTCGCCTTGCGCGCCTCGCGGGCGGCGAGCCGCTCGCGGATGGGGCCGCGGAAGCGGCGCACGAGCTGGGCGACGAAGGCGACCGCGTCCTCGCGGAGGACCGCGCGGCGCGCCTCGTCGAGCTCGCCCAGGAAGACCACCTCGTGCCCGACCGCTGTCTCCGTCATGGGAGGAGACGGTACTTGACACGTTGACTGGTGTCAAGCTGTAAAGTGCAGAATATAGGTAAATGACGCGTCGCGTTACGCTAACTGTGCGAAACAAAAGTGAGTTTTTTGCCTCTGCGCCGGAAGCGCTAGCGATGCGAGTGAGGCGGATCTTACAAATGTTGTAAAGCGGTTACATGTCTCGAACGATGCCGGCGCGCGTCGTGTTTGGGGATCCCTCGCGCGGCTGCGATGCTCGAGCGATGCGCGCCTCCAGGCTCGAACACCGGCAGCGAATCGCGGTCTCGACGCTGCCGCTCGCCCTCCTCCTCGCTCCGCTCTTTTCGGGCTGTCCTGGCCCCGAGGTGGGCGATCCCGACGCTGGGCGGCTCGACGGGGGCGACGCGTCGGGGCCCTCGCCGTCGACGGACGCGGCCCTTCTCGACGCGCCCGCGACGACCCACCCCGACGACGCACCGGTTCGGCTCGTCGCCTTCACGCGGAGCGACGCGGTCTTCGCGAACCCGGAGCGCGGCTTCTACCGCGCCGTCGAGCTCCTCGACGAGACCGAGCTCGGCTGGCTCCGGAGCGAGCACCCGAACGACACGCTCCTCTACTCCTACGTGATGCTCGATCGCTTCCGGGACCGCGACCTCGACGCGGCGATGCTCACCCGGATCCGCGCCGCGCTCGAGCTCGTGCGCCGCGAGGGCTTCGAGGTCGTGCTCCGCTTCGCCTACAACCTCGGCCCCTACCCGGACTCCGAGCCGGACGCGCCGCTCGCGCGGATCCAGCGCCACGTCGCGGAGCTCGCGCCGATCCTCGAGGAGAACGCCGACGTCATCGCGCTCGTCCAGGCGGGCTTCATCGGCGCGTGGGGCGAGTGGCACACCTCGACGAACGGGCTCGATCGCGACCCGGCCGCGCGCCGCGCCGTCGTCGAGGCGCTGCTCGACGCGCTCCCGAGCTCGCGCGCGACCCAGGTGCGCTATCCGCCCTACATCGCCGAGCTCGTCGGCGGGAGCCCCCTCGATCGCGCGCACGCCTGGGACGGCAGCTTCGCCTCGCGGGTCGGGTTTCACAATGACTGCTTCGTCTCGAGCGAGACGGACGTCGGCACCTACCCCGACGGCGAGATCGAGCGCTGGAAGACGTTCATGGACGCGCACAGCGCGTTCGTCCCCGTCGGCGGCGAGACCTGCGAGCCCGACCCGCCGCGCTCGGGCTGCGAGAGCACGCTCCGCGAGATGGAGCGCCACCACTACTCGTTCATCAACCGCGACTACCACCCGAGCATCGTCCGTGGCTGGGAGACGGGCGGCTGCATGGAGGAGATGGAGCGGCGCCTCGGCTACCGGCTCGTGCTCCTCGAGGCCACGCTCCCCGAGCGGGTGCGGCCGGGCGGCTCGTTCACGCTCACCGTGCGCCTCACCAACGAGGGCTTCGCGGCGCCCTTCAACCCGCGGCCCGTGGAGCTCGTGCTCCGAGCTGGCTCGCACGTCGAGCGCGTCGCGCTCGAGGGCGTGGAGGTGCGCTCGTGGCTCGCGGGCGAGGCGCAGACGCTCACGGCGCGCGTGCGTCTGCCTGCGTCGCTCGAGGAGGGGGACGCCACGCTCGCGCTCCGCCTGCCGAGCGCGGAGCCGGCGCTCGCGGAGCGCTCGTCGTACTCGATCCGCCTCGCGAACGAGGCGACGTGGGACGGCGCGACGGGCGAGAACCGCCTCGGCACGATCGCGATCGACGAGGCCGCCCCGGGCTCGAGCGATCCGAGCGCGGGCGAGCTGGCGATCCTGCCCTGACCCGCTCGAGACCTCGGCGCGCGCGGCGCCGTCGAAGAGCGACGCCTCAGCGCGCCTCGGTCAGACGCTCAGTCGATCGTCTCGAGGAAGGCCTCGTAGGCGGCCGCGTCGAGCAGGCCCTCGAGGCCGCCCGTCGGGCGGATCACGATCATCCAGCCCTCGCCGTAGGTGTCGTCGTTGACGAGCTCCGGCTTGTCCGCGAGCGCCGCGTTCACCTCGACGACCTCGCCGGCGATGGGGGAGAAGAGCTCGCTGACCGCCTTCACGGACTCGACGGTGCCGAAGCTGCCGTGCGCCTCGAGCTTCGCGCCGATCGCGGGCAGATCGAGGAGCGTGATGTCGCCGAGCTGCTCGACCGCGTGGGTCGTGATGCCGATCCGGACGAGGTCGCCCTCGACGCGCGCCCACTCGTGGTCCTTCGTGTACTTCCGATCCGTCGGGTAGCTGGCCATCTCTCGTCTCCCTCGTCCACACTCACTTCGCGCGCTTGTAGAAGGGCGTCTTCACGACGACCGCCTCGACGAGCTTGCCGCGGATCTCGATCCCGATCTTCGTGCCGAGCTCCGCGAGCGCGACGGGCACGTATCCGAGGCCGATGTTCTTGTCGAGCGTCGGCGACGGGCTGCCGCTCGTGACGACGCCGATCGGCTCGCCCGAGGGCGTCTCGCTGCCCGCCCACGCGTGGATCGGGTAGCCGTGGCGGCCGATGCCGCGCCCGAGCATCTCGAAGCCGACGAGCTTGCGCGCGAGCCCCTTCGCCTTCAGCGCGACGAGCGCCTCCTTGCCGAGGAAGTCGCGCCGCTTGTCGAGCTTCACGACCCACGCGAGGCCCGCCTCGAAGGGGTTCGTCGTCTCGTCGATCTCGTTGCCGTAGAGCGAGAGGCGGCCCTCGAGGCGCAGCGTGTCGCGCGCGCCGAGGCCGCAGGGCTCGATGCCGGAGGGCTTGCCCGCCGTGAGCAGGCCCTGGAAGAGCTGGTTCGCGTCGCGGTGCGAGCTCTCGCCCGGGTGGACGAAGAGCTCGAAGCCGTCCTCGGCCGTGTAGCCCGTGCGCGCGGCGATGACGCGCACGCCCGCGACCACGCCGTCCGTGAGCGTGAAGGGCTGGAGCGCGAGGATCGCCGCGTCGGCCTGCGCGTGCCCCAGGATCTCCGCGGCCTTGGGGCCCTGGAGCGCGAGGAGCGCGATGGCGTCGGAGGCGTCCTCGAACCTGAGCGCCCCCTTCTCGACCCACGGCTTCGCGTGCGCGCCGAAGTGCGCCGCGATCTTCGCGTGGTTCGAGGCGTTCATCACGACGAGGAAGCGCTCCTTGCCGCGGCGGTAGACGATGAGATCGTCGAGGATCGTGCCCTCGCCGTTGACGGCGAGCGTGTAGAGCGCCTTGCCGCTCGGGAGCTTCTCGAGATCGCCCGTGACGAGGGAGTCGAGGAATTCCTCGGCCGCGGCCCCCTCGACGATCAGCTCGCCCATGTGCGAGACGTCGAAGAGCCCGGCGGCCTCGCGCACGGCGAGGTGCTCCTTCTTCAGGCCCGCGTACTGGACGGGCAGCTCCCAGCCCGCGAAGGGCACGAGGCGGGCGCCGAGGGCTTTGTGGGCGTCGTAGAGCGGCGTGCGGCGGAGGGTCTCGGTCACGGCGCCGGACGGTAGGCCAGCGGGGGGCCGAAACGCAACGGGACTTCGTGCGCGAGCTCCTCGAGCAGCCGGACGAGCGTCTCGAGCTGCGCCTCCGTCGTGAGCAGGACGACGCGGGCCCCATCGTCGTGGATGGACGCGAGCCCGTCGTAGCCGGCGAGGATCGCGCCGAGCACGACGAGCGCCTCGGGGGCGAGCTCGATCGGGACGAGGGCGAGGCCCTCCCCGAAGGGGATCGAGGGGGCTCGCTGCCACCACGGCTTTGCTGGCATGCTCGGAGGATGACCCGCTCTTGCTTATCGTTGGCGATGATCGTGATCGCGCTCGGGCTCGCCTCGAGGGCGGAGGCGCAGCTCGCCTTCCCGTCCTGCGTCAGGTCGCGCGGCTGCCCGGGCGACGCGGTGTGCGTCGTCCTCGAGGCGGGGGACCTCGAAGGCTTCTGCGTCCTGCCGGGGGAGGGCTGCGCCTTCCCGACCGAGGGGATCCCGCTGAGCACACCCTACGTCGACTGCTTCGGCGGTGGGAGCTTCTCGGACGGCGACTGCGATGGGGACTTCGTCCCGAACGGCCGAGAGGCGAGCCTCGCCGAGGTCTGTGACGGGGGCCTCGTCGCGACGTGGGCGGCGGGCGCCGAGACGCCCGAGCTCGTCAGCGGGCGCTCCCTCCGAGCGAGGGGATCGGGCGCGATCGCGATCGCGCCGGCGGGGACAGGCGCGTTCTCGCTCGAGCCGAGCGCGTTCGCGATCGGCTGCCATGCGCATCGCGGTTGCCCGGCGCTGCACATCGCGGGGGCGATCGTGAGCGGGCGCTGCGTCCTCTTCCGAGACGACGTCGGGGCTTGCCTCTATCCGAGCATGGCAATCGTCGGCACCGACGCCGACCTCTCCTGCGTCGACGGGCCCCACCGGCGGAGCGACTGCCTGAGGGGCCCGGCGGCGGCCGCCGTGAGCTATCCGTGGTGGGCGGGAGGCAACTGCGATCCCGGCGCGGATGGGGCCACGAACGAGACCGATTCGGAGGTGTGCAGCGCCGCGCCCG
The DNA here is from genome assembly GCA_039809495.1 of Sandaracinaceae bacterium. Classification (GTDB taxonomy): domain Bacteria; phylum Myxococcota_A; class Polyangia; order Polyangiales; family Sandaracinaceae; genus JAFLCL01. Next base: position 25,201 of record JBDHVC010000038.1, on the reverse strand, counting down.
GCGACGCTGGCGTCGTCGATCCCATGCGCGACGCGGGCGTCGTCCTCGACGCGACCGTGGCTCCCGACGACGCGGGCGCCGCCCTCGACGACGCGGGCGCCTCCCCCCTCGACGCCGCCGCGACGACGGACAGCGGCCTGAACGTCCGCGAGGACGCCGCCTCCGACGAGGACGCCGCCTCGCCCTGGGACGCTGGCGCCGTCGAGCCGCGCGATGGCTCGACCGAGCACGAGGTCGACGCGACGGCGCCGCTCCTCGACGCGGGCCCGCCGCCGCGCTTCGGAGGCTCCGGCTGCGAGTGCCGCGCCTCCCTCCCCTCTTCCCGCGCTCGCGGGGAGCCCATGCTCGCGCTCGGCCTCCTCGCCCTCCTGCTCGGGCGCTCGCGACGAAGGCGCTGACCGAACGCCTCGGAGCCCGTTATGCTCGGGCCCGATGCGCCGCCCGCTCCTCGCCACCTCGCTCGCGCTCCTCGCGCTCCTCCCCCTCTCCTCGTGCGACGGCGGTGGCCGCGCGCCGGGCTGGCGTGAGACGCCCGAGGGCACCGGCCCTCGGGTCGTGTGGGACCTCTACGCGGAGGATCTCGCGAACATCCCGCTCCCGAACGACGTGGCGACGTGGCCCGATCCCACGTCGCCCACCGGGCTGCGCCTGAACGCGAGCGTCGTCGTCCCGACGAACCTCGAGCGCGACACCCGCAGCCTCTTCGACTCGCTCGACGGCTGGGGCACCTTCGCGCCGATCAGCGTCGCGTTCGACGCCGACCTCGATCTCCAGGATCTCCTCGATCGCCAGGGCGGCATGGACCACTTCAGCGAGGCCGACTTCCCGCGCCACGCCGTCTACCTCGTCGACCTCGAGACGGGCCTGCCGGTCCCGCTCGATCTGAACAGCGGCAATTTCCCCTACGTCACGACGCACCCCGATCAGTACTTCGACCACGACCCGCGCGCGACGGAGTCGAACATCCTCTTCGAGACCGTCGAGGAGGACACGAACGGCAACGGCGTGCTCGACCCCGGCGAGGACACGGACTTCGATGGCGTGCTCGATCACCCGAACACGCTCGACGGGAGGCTCCTCGGCACGCCGCTCGAGACCGTCGATCGGATGGCGTGGTTCTACGAGCGCGAGACGAAGACGCTCATCGTGCGGCCGCTCCTGCCGCTCCGGCCCAAGCACCGCTACGCGGTCGTGCTCACCGATCGGCTCGTCGGCGTCGACGGACAGCCCGTCCGCTCGCCCTTCGACTTCGTCCATCACCCGAGGCAGGCGGAGGATCTGCGGCCGCTCCCCGCGCGCCTCGCCGAGCACCCCGAGCTCTACGGCTCGCTCGCGAGCGAGGGCTGGGACGGGATCGCCTTCGCGTGGAGCTTCACGACCCAGTCGGTCACGGACGATCTCGACACGATCCGCGAGGGCCTCTACGGGCGCGGCTCGATGCGCTACCTCGCGGACGAGATCTCGACGGACGTCGTGCCGATCCCGATGCAGGGCGGCCGAGGCTGCCCCGATCCGGGCGCGCGCGTCTTCATCGCGCCCGGCGATCAGGTCCGCCCCGCGCTCCGCAACATCGGCCAGCTCGCCTTCGATCTCGACGACGACGCGCTCGACGCCTTCGAGCGGAGCTACGAGTCGCTCGATCACATCGTCAGCGTGATGCTCGAGACGCCCTACTTCTTCGAGGATCCCGATCACGAGGACCTCTCCGACGCCTTCGACGTGGACTACGTGACGGGGCGCGCGCGCCACACGCGCGAGACGATCACGATGACGATGTACATCCCGAAGGAGACGCCCGAGCGTCGGCAGCCGTTCTCGCCCGTCGTCTACGTCCACGGGCACGGGAGCAACATGGCGGAGGTCCTCGCGTACGGCGGGCTCGTCCTGCAGCACGGCTACGCCCTTGTCACCATCAACGCGCAGGGGCACGGCATCGACCTCGACCGCGCGCTCCGCACCGTGATCCGCAACACGCTCGGGCACGACTGCGTGCAGGGGCTCGCGGACGCGCTGATGCTCGGGCGCGCGCGCGATCTCGACGAGAACGGCTCGCTCGACAGCGGCGCCGACTTCTGGACCGCGTACGTCTTTCACACGCGCGACGCGGTGCGACAGACCGTGATCGATCAGGTCAACGCCTTCCGCATCCTGCGCTCCTTCGACGGCGCGCGGCGCGCCGGCGCGCGGACGCTCCGGCTGCCGAACGGCGAGCCGGACGCCCCGGAGCTCAGCTTCGACGGCGACTTCGACCGCGACGGAACCCCCGATCTGGCCGGCGACTTCGACGCGGACGGCGTCCCCGATCTCGGCGGCCCGAGCGTGCGCTACGCGATGGCGGGGGGCTCGCTCGGCGGGATCATCACGGCGCTCACCGCGGGCGTCGAGCCGATGGTGACGACGGCCGTCCCCGTCGTCGGCGGCGGTGGCCTCTCGGACGTCGCGACGCGCACCGAGAACGGCTCGGTCCGCTCCGCGATGATCCTCCGGCTGATGGGGCCCTTCGTCGTCTCGGCGCGGAGCAGCGGGCCCGGCGACGACACCTCGTGCGCCGCGGGCGACTACGCGATCCGCGTGCGCGGCTCGCAGCTGAGCCGCGACACCCGCACCGAGATCGCGTGCGTGTCGGGCGAGCTCCTCGGCCCCGACGACGTGATGTTCGTCCGCAACCTCACGAAGAACGAGGTGCGCTGCGCCGGCGCGACGAACCACGAGGCCGGGCGCTTCCGCGTCGGCATCGGCTCGGATCAGGGCGATCGGTGGTCGATCGAGATCTACCGAGACGCCCTCTCGCGCGTGCGGTTCGGCGACTGCACCTTCGAGGGCGCGGCCCCCGCCCCCGATCGGACGATCGACACCTGGGAGGTCGACACCGCGACGCCCGATCACAGCTGCCCGCGGTGCGCGAGCTGGGGCGTGACGAAGTTCGAGCTCGGCTCGCCGCTGCGCTCGCCGACGGCGGGCTTCGGCCGGCAGCGGCAGAGCCCGGCGCTGCGCCGCCTGGTGATGCTCGCGCAGATCGCGCTCGAGCGCGGCGATCCGGTGAACTACGTCGGGCGCGTCTTCCTCGATCCGGTGACGGCGCCCGACATCCCGGTCGAGCCGCGGAGCATCCTCGTCACCCACACGACGGGCGATCCGAACGTGTGCATCGCGACGGGCTTCACGATGGCGCGCGCCGCCGGGGTCCTGCCCTTCCTCCCCGCGGACGCGCCCGACTTCCTCGCGGACTTCCGCGCGCCGCCGAGCTTCTCGAGCGAGCACCCGGGCTTCGCCTCGCCGAACGACGTGCTCCTCGGCTACCACGTCATCGAGGGCCTCGCGCGGCTCGAGCGTCACCCCGTGCCCGGCGCGCCGACCTTCCTCGCCGACGTCGACAACCTCAGCGACGGCCTCTCCTTCTTCGATCCGAACGGTCGCGACACGCTCCCCGAGGCCGACGGGGGCCTCGCGCCGGTGCGCCCCGACCGGCCGCTCCGCTGGTCACGACGCTCGCGGCGGATGAGCTCGCCCGGCGACGTCGAGGTCTTCCGCTACGCGGCCGGCGAGCCCACGTCGGGCGTCGTGAGCCCCTACGTCGAGCCGCGAGGCATCCACGGCTTCGAGGCGATCTACGATCCGAATTCGCCCTTCGACATGGCCGTCTACATGTTCAACATGGTCGGACGCTACGTGAGCACGGACGCGCGCGACATCCCCTACCTGAGCGATCCGACCGGACACCACTGCCTCGAGGACTCGAGCTGCTCCTACCTCCGGCACTGACGGCGCGCCGAGCTGGTCGCGCCGAGCGGGGCGCGCCGAGCTGGGCGATCAGCCCGCGAGCAGGCGATCGAATTCGCCGCTCTTCACGAGCTCGTTCAGGTCGTCGGCGCCGCCGACGAGCGTGCCCTTCACGAAGACCATCGGGAACGTCGGCCAGCCGGTCCACATCTTGAGGGCGTTGCGGCGGCGCCACGCGTGCGTGTAGCCGCCCTCCGCGATGTACGCGTAGCGGACGCCCTTCGCGTCGAGGAGCTTGCGGGCGTGGCGGCAGTGCGGGTTCGTCGCCATGCCGAGGACGACGACGTCGTGCGTCTTCATCGCGTCGAGGACCTTCTCGACGAGGTCGCGGTGGTTGTCGGCGATCTTCGCGCGGATGGAGGGGTGGATCTTCGACTCGTCGAGGATGTGGCGCGGCATCGTTCGTTCTCCCGGGATCGTCGTTCTGCGGCTCTTTACGTCGCCCGCCCTGGCTGGCAAGGTCGCCCGCCATGAAGGGCACGCACCGCACTCGCCTCGCGCCGAGCGTCAGAGCGCTCGGCTCCCTCGGGCTGGCCGTGAGCGGCCTCCTCCTCGGGTGCTCGTCCGGCGAGACGAGCGAGGCGCCGCCCTCGGCGCAGGCCGCGGCGCCGCGCGGCGGCTCGAGCATCGAGCACGGCCGCGGCGAGCGCCGCGCGGCCTCGTCGGGGCGCACCTGGCAGGAGGAGGCCGACGACCTCCTCGACTTCTACGATCCGGTCTATCGCGCGCTCTACACGAGCAGCGCGCGCGCCGCGTGGGTCGCCTCGACGGACGTCTCGCCCGAGCACACGAGCGCGCGCGCGGCCGCCGATCAGGCCTTCGCGGCGTTCACGGGATCGGTGGAGCTCATCCGACGCGCGCGCCTGCTCCTCGAGCACGAGGGCGAGCTCGACGACCTCACCCGCAGGCAGCTCCGCGCGATGCTCGTCACGGCCGCGCAGGCGCCGCAGACGAACCCCGACCTCGCGCGCCGCCGCGTCGAGGCGGAGGCCGAGCAGAGCGCGCGGCTCGACGGCTTCCAATTCTGCCTCGATCGCCGCCCCGACGGCGCGTGCGCGCGGCCGGTGATCACGAACGACCTCGACCGCGTGCTGACGACGTCGACGAGCCTCGAGGAGCGCCGGCGCGCGTGGGAGGCGAGCAAGGAGGTCGGGCGCACCCTGCGCGCGGGCCTCGTCGAGCTGCGCGATCTGCGCAACGGCGTCGCGCGCGAGATGGGCTACCACGACTACTTCGAGCTCATGGTCTCGAACTACGGGATGAGCGTCGACGAGCTGATGGAGCTGCTCGAGCGCCTCGTCTCCGAGGTCGAGCCGCTCTATCGCGCGCTCCACTGCTGGGCCCGCGCTCGGTACGCCGAGCGCTACCACGTCGCCGAGCTCCCGGCGTCGCTCCCGGCGCACTGGATCGGCAACCGCTGGGGGCAGAGCTGGCCCGGCCTCGTGGACGGCGTGGACCTCGACGCGCTCGTCGCGCACCGCGAGCCCGAGTGGGTGGTGCGCCAGGCCGAGCGCTTCTACGTCTCGCTCGGCTTCCCCGAGCTCCCCGCCTCGTTCTGGTCCGAGAGCGACCTCTACCCCGTGCCCGCCGGCCAGACGCGGAGAAAGAACGCCCACGCGAGCGCGTGGCACATCGACCTCGAGGCGGACGTGCGCTCCTTGATGAGCGTCGAGCCGACGTGGAGCTGGTTCACGACGACGCACCACGAGCTCGGACACATCTACTACTACGGCGCCTACTCGCGGCCGGAGGTGCCCTACCTCCTGCGCGAGGGGGCCAACCGGAGCTACCACGAGGGGATGGGCGATCTCATCGCGCTCGCGGCGTCCGAGGAGCCCTACCTCCGCGAGATTGGCATCCTCCCAGAGGGCCAGTCGATCGATCAGGACGCGTGGCTCCTCGACTCGGCGCTCACGGGGCCCATCGTCTTTCTCCCGTGGTCCGCGGGCGTGATGAGCCACTTCGAGCGCGATCTCTACGCGGGCGAGCTGCCCGAGGCCGAGCTCGACGCCCGCTGGTGGGAGCTCGTCGGGCGGTTCCAGGGCATCACGCCGCCGGGGCCGCGGCCGGAGGGCGGCTGCGACGCCTGCACGAAGACGCACATCAACGACGACCCCGCGGGCTACTACGACTACGCCCTCGCGAACGTGCTCGTCTACCAGCTCCACGATCACATCTGTCGCGAGCTCCTCCATCAGGATCCCCACGCCTGCAACTACTACGGCCACCGGGAGGTCGGGGACTTCCTTCGGAGCATCATGGCGCCCGGCGCGAGCCGCGACTGGCGCGAGGTGCTGCGCGAGGCGACCGGGAGCGACCTGAGCGCGGAGCCGATGCTCGAATTCTATCGGCCGCTCCTCGAGCGGCTCGAGCGAGAGAACGCGGGACGGGGCTGCGGGTCGCCGGCACCGGCCCCATGATCGCCGCCGAGCCCGTGATAAGCTCGCGCAGCCATGCGCACCTCACGCCCCCTCGTCGCCGTGCTCCTCGTGGCCCACGCCGCCCTCCTCGGGTGCGCCCAGGGGCGCGCGGGGGAGGGCGACGCGAGGCCCTCGAGCGGGCGTGACGCCGGGCCGAGCGCGCCCGACGCCTTCGTCGCGTCGATCGACGCGGCGCCCCTCGACGCCTGGGTCCCCGAGGGCGTCGACGCGTCGTTCCCGGACGCCTTCTACCCCGACGCCGCGTACCCGGACGCGTTCTACCCCGACGCGTTCACCCCGGACGCTCCCACGCGGCCGACGTTCTCGGTTCGGTTCCTCGCCAACGGCGGGACGAGCTGGGTGCCGATCGCGTTGACGGCGGACGCGCCGAGCGGGCCGATCGAGGCCGCGATGGGGGTGGGCGGCACGTCCGACATCCTGCTCCTCACCCACACCGAGCTCTTCGTCTTCAACACGATCAGCCACGCGATCTCCGGCCGGCGCTCGCGCGACTCGGTGTTCCCCGAGGTGAGCGGCGTGAGGCTCGGTGACGGGTACTCGGTCGGTGACGCGACGGGCGGCTCGATCAACGTGACGCTGATGGCCCGGAACGCGGACACCTGGGTCTACGGCTGGAACCACGCCGCTCGAACTGCCACCTTCGATCGCTTCGTCGCCGGGGTCGATCTCGGCGACGACTGGCACGGTCCGCTCGCGCCGCCGACCTACGAGCAGTACGGCATCGTCTTCATCCCCGACAACACCGCGGGGTGGGCGACGGCCGATCCGGCGCGGAGCCCCTGTGACCGGACACCGATCACGCAGTACGCCGTCGTCTTCGGCTGGGACGGCTTCGGTCCGCGCGGGATGACCACCTCGATCTGGGACGCGGGCTGCTTCCTCTTCGTGAACAAGGGGACCTTCGGCTCCTCCGTCTACCCCCCCTTCGCGATGACCGGCGCGCCCGCCGATCCCTTCACGATCGACGCGATCGCGTGGTCGAGCGGGCTCTGGCTGTTCACCCACGGGTGAGGGCAGAGCCGGCGGATCGCGTCGCGCGGAGCGTCGTCAGGGCGTGACGCCGTTCAGCGCGTCGACGACGGCGAGCCCGTCGCCGATGTCGTAGAAGTCGACGGTGACGAAGTTGGGGAGATCGCCGCCGGCCTCCGCGCGACAGGCCTCCACGCGATCGCCGAAGAGCGGAGCGTGGTTGATCAGCTCGGCGAGCTCGGGGCTCCCGAAGGTGTTCGTGAGGAAGTGGTTGAAGACCCAGAGCGAGCGATCTCGATCGCCGCGATCCTGGGCGCAGGAGAGCTCGTCGGGTGTTCGCGCCGAGTAGGGGTTCTCCCACGCCCAGTCGTACGTGTAGAGCTGCCAGGGCTCGTCGGCGCCGCGATCGTCGGTGAAGACGATCGCGCGCTCGTCCCGCGTGATGAGCGCGCGCAGGCTCGGCCAGGCGTACCCGGCCGCGGGCGGGCCGTCGGGGACGTGGACGTAGGCCGAGAGGCCGCTCTCGTCGAACGCCGCGGCGATCTTCGCGTGGGGCGCGTGCGCCTCGAGGATGATCGTGACGACGTCGTGAGGGTGACAGTCGAGGAAGAGGCGCAGATCACGCAGGCCATCGACGAAGGGGCGGCTCCCGAGCGCGCAGAGCCCGTGGCAGAGCCGCACGGTTCCGTCGCGATCCTCCCACGCGTCGAGCATGAAGCCGCGGACGCCGTCCTCGAGCTGGCGCCAGAGCCGATATCGCTGGTTGGGCGAGCGGAAGCCGTCCTCCTCGCTCGACATGGCGTTGTGCGTCGTGAGGAACGCGACCTCGTCGTAGCGACGATCGCAGAGCGCGGCGTGCCCGTTGCAGCGCTCGATCGCGCCGGCGTCGGGCGGGCCCGGGAGCTCACAGCGCGCGCCCGAGTCATACTCGAACGCGTCGAGGCGGCGCGGCGCGTCGAGCGCCTCGCGCGCGTCGAGGGTCGGGCCGGCGTCGAGCGAGGGGCTCGCGTCGAGCGGCGGGCTCGCGTCGATGGGCGCGTCGGGCGTGGACGGGCAGCCCGCCGAGAGCGTCACGAGCGCTCCGAGGAGGCCGAGCGCGGAGCGAGGGGGGCGATGCGGCATGCTTCGATGGCCTTTCCGCGACGAGCGTGCCATGAGCGTCCCCGATGGGCCGATCCCGATGCACGAAATTTCGCTGACCAAGGACGTTCGAGGCGCGCTCGCGGCGGGCCACCCGTGGGTCTATCGCGACGCCGTCGCGCGCGGGGAGGCGCCGCCCGGATCGCTCGTGCGGCTCGTCGATCGCGAGCGGCGCACGCTCGCCGTGGGCTTCGCGGACGAGGGCGTGATCGCCCTGCGGATCCTCGGCCTCACGAGGGGCGCCCTCGAGCCGGACCTCCTCGAGGCGCGCCTCCGCCGCGCGCTCGAGGCCCGCGCGCCCTTCCTCGACGAGGGGACGAGCGTCTACCGCTGGGTGCACGGCGAGGCCGACCGTCTGCCCGGCCTCGTCGTCGATCTCTACGACGCGTTCGCCGTCGTGCGCGTGGACTCGCTCGGCGCCGAGCGCTTCTACCTCGGCGAGGGCGACGCCCCCCTCGTCGCCGCGCTCCGCGCCGCGCGGCCGAGCCTCCGCGGGGCGCTGCTCCGCAAGGGGCGGCAGGAGACGAGGAGCGCGCGCCTGCTCTTCGGCGAGGCGCCGCCCGATCGCCTCGCCGTCCTCGAGCACGCGATGACGCTCCTCGTCGACGTGCACCGCGGGCAGAAGACGGGCCTCTTCCTCGACCACCGCGCCTCGCGCCGGCGGATCCGCGAGCTCGCGCGGGGGCGCGACGTGCTGAACCTCTACGGCTACACGGGCGGGTTCTCGATCGCCGCGGGGCTCGGCGGCGCGCGCCGGGTCGAGACCGTCGACGTCGCTTCGCAGGCGCTCGGGCTGGCGCAGGCGAGCTGGGCCGCGAACGGCCTCCCGGCCGAGGCGCACGAGGCGTACGCCGAGGACGTGCCCGCGTTCCTCGCCCGCGCGCGCGAGGCCGGCCGAACCTGGGACCTCGTCGTCGCCGACCCGCCGAGCTTCGCCCCGAGCGAGGCGGCCGTGCCGAACGCGATGCGGAGCTACCGCCAGCTTCACCGCGCGTGCCTGCGCTCGCTCCGGCCGGGCGGCCTCTACCTCGCCGCGAGCTGCTCGAGCCACGTCGGCCCCGAGCGCTTCGACCGCACGCTGCGCGAGGCCATCGAGAAGGTGCCGCGCCACGTGCGCGTGCTCGAGCGCTGGGGCGGCGGCCCGGATCACCCGCGCCTGCCCGCCTTCCCCGAGGGCGACTACCTCAAGTGCGTCCTGCTCGGCGTCGATTGACCGCGCCGCGCTCGGCGCGAGCCGCCCCGCCGAGGCGGGCCGGCTCGGCGGGCGGCGGCTCACGCCGACGTGACGCGCCCGGCGCCGCTGCGTATCCTCCCGCGCCCCCATGATCCTCTACGACCCTCGACGTTGGATCGACATCCTCCTTCGTGTTCGCGGATCCATCATCCCTCGGCTCGCGGGGCGCACGCTCCTGAGCGGCGCGCTCGGCGCGCTCGCCGCGTGGGCCTTCGTCGAGCGCCACGTCGGGATCGCCTCGATCGCGCACACGATGATCGGCGTCGCGCTCGGCCTGCTCCTCGTGTTCCGCACGAACGCGAGCTACGACCGGTACTGGGAGGGGCGGCGGCTCATCGGCAACATCGTGATCCGCGTCCGCGATCTCGTCCGTCAGGCCGCGGGCTGGGCGCCGGGTGAGGCCCACCGCGCGGCTCGCGAGGAGCTGCGCGCGCTCGGCTGCGCGTACCTCCGCGCCGTCACGCACGCGCTGCGCGGGGAGCGGGACGACGGCGCGCTCGCCCCGCTCCTGCCCCCCGCCGCGCGCGAGGCGATCCTCGCGTCCGAGGCGAGGCCGCAGGTGATCATGGCCCACCTGACGCGCGCGATCGCGGCGCTCCAGAGGGAGGCCGGGCTCGCCGATCTCCAGCTCCTCGCGATGGATCAGAACCTCACCGTGATGACCGACGCGTTCGCGGGCTGCGAGCGGATCGTGCGGACCCCCGTCCCCTTCGCGTACGCGCAGCACATCAAGATCTTCGTCGTCCTCTTCTGCTACTCGGCGCCCTTCACGATGTCCCAGACGATGGGCTGGTACACGCCGCTCGCCTCGATGCTCGTCTCGTTCGCGCTCTTCGGCATCGACGAGATCGGCGTCGAGATCGAGGACCCCTTCGGCCGCGACGACAACGACCTGCCGCTCGACGAGATCGCGGAGAGCCTCGAGCGCGTGACCGAGGCGCTCGTCTCGGCGTGAGCGCGCGCTCAGCGCGCGCGGCGGCGTCGCGCGCAAAGGACGCCGAGGAGCGCGAGCAGGACGAGCGACGGCGCGAGGCGCGCGGGAGCTCCCCCTGTGCCGGCCACGCGGCAGCTACAGCCCTCGCTGGCGGTCGGCCTCGACCACGTCCCCGCGTCCGCGCCTCCGCCCGCGTCGGGCTCGGGGGCGATCGTGCCCGCGTCGGGCGAGCCCGCCCCCGCGTCCGGCTCCGCGGGCGGGCCGACGGGCACGACCTCGAGGGCGTCGAGGACGATCGTCTTGGCGTCGCTGCTGGGCTCGCCGCTGTTGTCGCCGAGCTCGACCTCGTAGTCCGTGTCGGCGATGAACGAGAAGGTGCCGAGCGAGTGAGACTCGCTCGTCGTCTGATCGATCGAGAGCCGCGTCTCGCCGCCCGCGTGCGTGACGCGATAGGGCGCCATGCGGCTCTCCGCGTAGGCGAGCGGCGTCGTGACGAAGAGCTCGTGCTCGCCGCCCTCGACGAAGCGCAGGTGCCAGATCCCGTAATTCGAGGGCGAATCGGCCGCGATCGACCTCGTCCAGCGCAGGCTCCCGCCGTAGCCGGCGTCCGTCGCCGTGCGCCAGTAGCGCAGATCGCCCCCGAGGCTCACGCAGGGATCGCGGTCGTCGAGGATCCTCCCCTCGGGCGGGACGGGCTCGCAGCTCGGCGCCATCGCGCCCAGCCAGAATTCGGCGCCCATCTCGTCCCACACCGTCTCGAGCCCGCGCGTGTAGTTCGCGTAGCGGCTCGCGTAGACCGAGCAGCCGGTCGGCGTGCAGCCGTTGTAGTAGTGGGTGACGGTCTTGATCCACTCGTCCTGCCGCGCGCCCCGCACCTCGACGGAATTCATCCACGCGATCGCCTGCTCGGCCGTGTCGACGCCGTCGATGTAGACGCTCCGGATCACCATCGCGATGACGAAGTCGATCGCCGCGTCCACGTTGCCCTGCACGCTCAGGATCCGATCTCCCTCGCGCCGGAGCGTGTCGTCGTAGGTGCCCGCGTCGAATTGGAACATCCCGAGGCCGCCCTGCCGATCGGCGCAGGGGCCGTCGCCCGCGCCCGCGATGACAGGGCCGCCGCCGCAGTCCGCGCTGTCGGGGCCTTGGCACGCCCACGTCGCCTCGCTCCAGCAGTGCGCGAGCCCCGTCTCGTTCTGCGCGATGCCCGCGAGGAGCACGCCGTTCGTGATCCCGCGCGCGGCGGCGGTGTCGCGGATGATGGTGAGGCGCGCGCGCCGCTGCTCCGCGTTCAGGTTCGACTCGATGACGCCGAGCGGCCTCGGGTGATCCTGCACGCACCCGGCGAGCGTGAGGAGGAGGAGGAAGGACGAGGCGAGGCCGAGCGCGCTCCTTCGGCCCATCGTGCGGCGTGCCATGCGGCCATCGTACGACCATCGCCGGCTCGCCCGCGAGCCCCCACGCGCGCCGTCGCGCGCCCTCCGAGCGGCTCGTTGCCGGTTGAATCGGCGCGAGCGGGGTGGAACCATCGCGGCCATGAGCACCTCGACGTCCGGCTCCACCCAAGGCTCCCCCAACTTCGCGGCCGTCGCGCCGCGCGTCGCGGCGACGCCTCGCGACGAGATCGATCGCATCCTCGCGCGCCTCGTCTCGCGCCGCGACGCCTGGGTCGCGACGACGCCGAGCGAGCGGGCGAGGCTGCTCGAGGACTGCATCGTGCGCACCGTCGGGATCGCCGACGAGTGGGTGACCGCCGCGTGCCATCGCAAGGGGATCGATCCGAGCTCGCCGCAGGCGGGCGAGGAGTGGCTCGCGGGGCCGATGACCACGCTCCGCAACCTGCGCCTCTTCGCCGAGGCGCTCCATCAGGGCGGCGCGCCCGCGATCCCGCGCACCTACGCGCGCCCCGACGGGCAGCTCGTCTGCGAGGTGTTCCCGGGCAACCTCTTCGACAAGATCCTCTGGAGCGGCTTTCGCGCGGAGGTGTGGATCGAGCCCGGCCAGCCGGCGACGCAGGGCGCGATCTACCGGAACAAGCGGCGCGGCGAGCTCCCGCCCGGCAAGGTCGCGCTCGTCCTCGGCGCGGGGAACGTCGCCTCGATCGGACCGATGGACGCGCTCTACAAGCTCGTCGTGGACGACGAGGTCGTCCTCGTGAAGACGAACCCGGTGAACGCGTACCTCAAGCCGTTCTGGGAGGAGGCGTTCCGGCCGCTCCTCGACGCGGGCTTCTTCGCCGTCGTCGACGGCGGCGCGAGCGTGGGCGAGTACCTCTGCCAGCACCCCGAGGTCGCGTCGGTGCACATCACCGGCTCCGACCGCACGCACGACGCCATCGTGTTCGGGGCGGGAGAGGAGGGCGCGCGCCGCAAGGCCGCGAACCAGCCCATCCTCGAGAAGCCGATCACGAGCGAGCTCGGCGCGGTCACGCCCGTGCTCGTCGTCCCCGGCGACTGGAGCGAGGACGATCTGCGCTTCCAGGCGCGGCACGTCGCCGCGATGGTGGCGAACAACGCGAGCTTCAACTGCAACGCCGCGAAGGCGATCGTCACCCAGAGGAGCTGGCGCCACCGCGAGCGCTTCCTCGAGCTCGTGCGCGAGGCGCTCGCCGCGACGCCCGCGCGCGAGGCGTACTACCCCGGCGCGCAGGCGCGCTATCAGCGCTTCCTCGATCGCTACCCCGCGGCCGAGGCGCTCGCCGAGCGCACGAACCGCGTCGTCCCCTGGACGATCATCCCCGACGTGCCCGCGGAGAAGGGCGAGTACGCGCTGACGAGCGAGGCCTTCTGCGGCGTGCTCGCCGAGACCTCGCTCGACGCGACGGATCCGGCCGACTTCATGGCCAAGGCCACCGAATTCGCGAACGACTCGTGCTGGGGGACGCTCTCGTGCGTCGTCCTCATCGATCCGAAGACCGCCTCGAATTACGCGCGGAGCTTCGACGCGATGCTCGCGGGCCTGCGCTACGGCGGCATCGGCGTCAACGTCTTCGCGGGCGTCGTCTACGGCCTCGTCGTCACGACCTGGGGCGCCTTCCCGGGCCACACCGACCAGGACATCCAGTCAGGGCGCGGCGTCGTCCACAACGCGCTCCTGCTCGACCACCCGCAGAAGTCGATCGTCTACGCGCCCTTCCGGATCTTCCCGACGCCCGCGTGGTACACGGACCACAAGACGGGACAGCTCCTCGGGCCCGCGCTCTGTCGCTTCGAGGCCGCGCCGAGCTGGTCGCGGCTGCCCCCCGTGCTCAACGCCGCGCTCCGCGGCTAGGGCGAGCGATGGCGGCGCGCGTCGTAGGAGCGCGGAACCGGGCGGTGCTGCCGCTCGCCCTCGCCGCGCTCGTCGGCTGCGAGGGGCCCACTCCGCGCGAGGCGGCGGACGCGCGCTCGAGCGCCGACGCGTGGCGCGACGCAGGCTCCGACGCGGAGCTCGTCGCCATCGATGCCAGTCCGTCGATGGACGCCAGCTCGTGGATGGACGCCAGTTCGTCGATGGACGCCAGTTCGTCGATGGACGCGCGGGCCCCGATCGACGCCTCGTGGGGCTCGTGCGTCGCGCTCGGGCTCGCGGGGACGTGCATGGACGTCTCGCTCTGTGCGGGCGCGCGGATGCCCGTCCCGGGCTACTGCCCCGGGCCAGCGAGCGTCCAGTGCTGCGTGCCGAGCGGCGACGCGAGCCTCGACGTCGGCCCGCGGCCTGACGCCTACCGGGCTGACGGCGGGATGTGCGACCCCGCGCTGATGCCGCTCCCCAACGAGGGCTTGATCGAGGCGCCCGGCGTCGGAGGGTGCCGCGCCGGCATGGTCCCGGTGACGGCCAGCTACTGCATCGACCGCTACGAGGCCTCGCTCGTCGAGGTCTTCGCCGACGGCAGCACGGCCGAGTGGTCGCCCTACCACAACCCCGGGAGCCACCGCGTCCGCGCGCTCTCGCGCGAGGGCGCCGTCCCGCAGGCCTACATCGATGGCGTGCGCGCGGCGGCAGCCTGTCGAGAAGCGGGGAAGCGGCTCTGCACCGACACCGAGTGGCTCCACGCCTGCCAGGGGAGCGCGGGCACCACGTACCCCTACGGGAGCACGCGGATGACCGGCGTCTGCAACGACCACCGCGACGTGCACCCCGCCGTCGAGCGCTTCGGCACGAGCGCCGACTGGATCTGGTCGCGCCTCGGGGACGCGTGCATCGATCAGCTCCCCGCGTCGCTCGCGCCCGCGGGCTCCTACGCGGGGTGCGTCGCCGAGTGCGGCGCGTTCGATCTGATGGGCAACCTCCACGAGTGGACGGCCGATCCCGCGGGGACGTTCCGAGGGGGCTACTACGTCGACACCGTGATCAACGGCAACGGCTGCCTCTACCGGACGACCGCGCACGACATGGCGCACTGGGACTACTCGACGGGCTTCCGCTGCTGCGCGGACCGCTGACGCGTCGCCTCCCTCACCGCAGGAGCACCGCCTGGCGCGGCGCGAGGGTGAGGCAGGGCGCGCCGAGCGCGATCGGCGCGAGCTCCGCGTCCGACGCGGCGAAGCGGCGGAGCGAGCCCGCGTTCCCGTCCGGCACGAGCAGCTCGCCGCGCTCGGGATCGAACGCGCCATCGCCGAGCTCGAACGGGGTGGGCGAGCTCTCGGCGATCACGCGCGCGCTGCCGCGCTCGACGTCGAGCACGACGAGCCGATCGAGGCGGTTCGCGACGAACGAGCCCGAGGAGACGTAGGCGAAGCGCGCCCCCTCGAGGGCGACGAGGCCGTTGCTCGGCGGCGGGAGCGCGGGATCGTCGATGGAGAGGAGCCGCGCGAGGAGCGTGAGCGACCCGCCGTCGATCCCGAGCACGGCGAGGCCGCTCCGCGTCGCGTCCTCGCCGAACGCGTCGCCCCGGCAGAGCACGACGGCGCGCGCGGGATCACCCCGAAACGCGGCGACGTTCGTGCAATTCGAGAGCCCCTCGAGCTCGAGGACCTCGGCGTGGCCCGACGCGGGGTCGAGGAGCGCGACGGCGCCGGGGCCGGTCTCGCGGAGGACGAAGGAGGAGAGCCGCGAGAGCGCGACGAGCACGTGCTCGTCGCCGCCCGCTCGCATCCGCGCGAGGCCGTAGGGGCGCGCGAAGTAGCGCACGCCGTCGAGCGTCACGTCGGCCTCGAGGTCGACGCGCGAGGTGAGCGCGTGCGTGCCCGGCGCGAGCACGGCGAGGTCGTTGCCGCGCGCGAGCTCGGGCGCGGAGCCGTCCTCCGCCGGGTTGTACCGCGAGACGAGCCAGCGTCCGTCCTCGAGCGCGAGCACGTCCTGCGGGTTCGGGCTCGAGCCGCTCGTGCGGCCGCCGCGCAGATCGACCTGGAAGAGCTCGTCCGGGCGCGCGATCGACACGCCCGTGAGGACGTCCGTCTGGTAGCGATCGACGAGGACGAGCAGGCCCGGAACCGGGTTCGCTCGAGGGAGGACGACGTCGCCCGAGAGGGCGGCGACGATGCCCGGTGGTCGCGATCCCGAGTCGATCCAAGGCGCGTGGACGACGCCCTCCTCGTCGACGATCGCGACGGCCGCCGACGCGTAGTCGCTCAGCACGACGGCGAGCCGCGGGCTCGAGAGCGGGGCGAGCTCCTCGGCGCGGCAGCTCGAGGGAGTCGGCGCGCAGCCGCCGACGGCGATCGCCGCGAGGCCGATCGCGAGCGCGGCTCGAGCGCGGCGTGCGAGGGGCGCGATCACGACCGCGGGCTCATCGCGCGCCCGCCCGGACGAAGTGCCGCCCGGCGACGCCGTCGATGTCGGCGCCGTCGCTCACGGCGTCGCGCGGGAAGGCGACGCCCGTGTCCGGGTTCTCGAGGACGGCCGCGCTCGTCAGCCGCACGTAGCGCACGCCGCCCCGCAATTCGTCCGCGAGCGCGCGCTCTTCCTCCGTCGAGCCGGTGAGGGTGGCGAGGTCGAACGCGTCTCCGCCCGCCTCCGCCGCGAAGGGATCCATGGGCCTCGTGTCGACGTTCAGGACCACGGGCGTCACCCCCGCGAAGCCCTCCCACGCCGAGGGGTGCGGCTCGTAGACCGTCTCGTCCGGGGCGACGTAGTCGTGCGGGAACGCGAGCCAGCGCTCGCCGTCGCTCGAGACCTCGACGACGATCGGGTCCATGAAGTACGCGTCACGCGTCCTTTCGCGAAAGCCGTTCTCGAACACGACGAGATCGGCGCCGGGGCCATCGACCACGAGCCGGCCCGAGAAGCCGAGGACGATCGAGCGCCGCTCGCGGTAGTCGAGGGAGTAGACGTCGAGGCTGCCCGCGTACGCGCCGCCGCCGCGGACGCCGTTCACCGCGCGGCTCGGGTCGCCGAACGCGACGCCGGTCGCGCCGGGCGCCGCGACGACCAGGTCGGCGAAGGCGCTCTCGGCGGACGGACTCTCGGTGCAGCCCGCGGTGAGGGCGATCAGCGTGAGGGCGCTCGGGAGCGCGCGCGCGGCGCGGCGGGTGGGTCGAGGGGTGTCGTCGCGGTTCATGCCCAGTCCATCACGAGAGAGCCAGTTGTGCGGAGCGCCTCGACGAGGCGGGTGATGTCCTCCTCCTCGGCGAGAGGAGGGCAGACGAGCCTCGCGCGGTACGCGACGCGCAGGAGCGCCTCGTCGCTCTTCGGCGTGAGGGAGAGCGCGAGATAGTCCTCGCCCATCCGCGCGATCTCGAAGGGCGCGAAGGCCGGTAAGGCCGCGAGGAAGCGCACGATCGCCGCGAGCCCGATGCCGTGGGCGAGGCCGGCGACGCCGACGGCGCTGACGGCGTCGGGCGGATCGGTCGCCGGGACGAAGCCGAGCACCGCGGGCTGAGGCGCGCCCTCGCGACGCTCCCGCCGCGGGGCGACCCACGCAAAGACGGTCATCGCCTCCTCCCGCGCTCGCCGCGAGAGCGTCCGTCGATCGCTCGCGCTCAGCGTCGGCGGCTCGAGGAAGAGGCGCACCCACGGGTCGTCGGGCCCAAACGGCGTGAGGCCGCTCGTGAGCGACCGGAGCGCTTGCTCGCGATCGCCCCAGCGCGCCTCGAGCCGCGCCTCGACGGCCGCGAAGCGGTAGCGCTCCGGGAAAGGGCCCTTGGGCCAGCGCAGGTGCGCGGGCGTCTTCACGGCGTGATCGGGGTGAGCTGGCTCCACCCGAAGTCTCCGCAGCCAGCGGTCGCGGGGCTCGAGCGATCGGGGCGCGCGGCGGCGAGCGCGGCGTCCTCGCTGGGCGCGTCGAAGGGGGCCTGGCAGATGTAGAGATCGCCCCCGACGCGCACCCACTCGAAGCGGCTGTAGAGGTTGGGGCTGTAGGTGTTCGACGCGTCGTTCCTCGCGATCGCCCACGCCTCGTCGTTGTCCACGCGCAGGATCGCGAAGCCCGACGAGAAGCCCTCGCCGCTCATCGTCCAGCGCCCGCCTCCGATCGTGTGGGTGGCGAAGCCGTCGGTGTAGGTCCCCGCGATGTCGAGCTCGGGGACGCTCGGCCCGGCGTCCGCCGAAGGCCCCGCGTCGCCCGCGGGCCCTGCGTCGCGGGCGGGTTCGACGTACGCGTCGGCGGCCGGTCCAGCGTCGCCCTCGGCGACGAACGCGTCGCTCTGGACGATCGCCGCGTCGGTCGTGGTCGTGGGCTCGGGCTCGCAACCGAAGAGGAGTCCAGCGGCCGTGAGCGTGAGCGCCACGCCGCTCGAGACGACGCGACGCGACGAAGAGAAGAAGGAGCGCGACATGATGACCTCCGAGAGCCCACGCCACCCGCGCGGAGAGGGGCGCACCGGACCTCGGAGGGCATCGCACACGCATGCTGCGGACGATGTGCTCGACGGCTCCAGACACCCGTGGAGGTCGGCACGCGGATCGCTCGGCAGGTTTCCTGGCTCTCGGTTCGTCCTCCGCGGCGTCTTCCCAGCACGCGCTCGTCGAACCATTCGACGAGAGTCGCGCACCAGTGACGTCTGCCGCGTCGTCCCCGATGACAGTGGCGGGGGCCGCGCCGGCTCGATGCGCGCTCGCGCGCACCTCCCGGCTTCCCTCTTTCGCGCTCGTCACCCTGGGCGACGAGCGGCCTCGCGATGATTCGATTGTCAGCCGCCGAGCACGCTCGACGCTCGCGTACTTAGAGGCGAACGAGCGCGCGCGCAAGCGCCCAGTTGCGTTTCAGTAGCAGACCGACGTGTCGAGGCTGCACCCGCCGTCGCCGACGCACTCCGCGCTCGAATCCTGCAAGTGGCAGAGGATCGAGCAGCGGCCCTGGCCGCTCTCGCCGATGACGCAGCGCAGGCCCGGACCGCAGTCCTCGGTGCACGAGCAGGGGTTCTCGGCGTTGACGTCGTAGCCGTCGTAGAGGGCGGAGCAATTGCCGTAGAAGCCGCACACGTAGTGATCGGGGCAGTCCGCGTCGCTCGTGCACGCGCCGGGCTGGCAGGTCAGCGGGATCCCGCCCGGCGCCGTCGTGCACGTCCCGCCGGAGCAGTCGAGGTCCTCCTCGCACGACCTCGAGCAGGCGAAGGTCGGGGTCGGGGTGCTGCCGTTCTCGAGACACTCGGAGCCATCGGCGCTGCCGCGGCAGTCCCAGTCCGTCCGACAGCACGAGCCCTCGGGCTCACAGTCGGTCAGCTCGGTCGCGAGGGTGAAGTCGAGCGTCGTCGCGCCGCCGCTACGCCCGTCGTGGATCGTCCAGTCGCCGGCGTCGCTGTTCTCGAGCGCGCGGATCGTGAGCGTGCGGTTCATCGGGACCGAGGCCGTCGTGCACGCACGCCCCTCCACGTGGAAGGCGCGGACGGTGATGTCGATCCGGTGTGTGTCCTCGTCGACGGAGACGATGGGGCGGGCCGGGACGTAGCAGTCGTCCGGCGCGTTGACCCGGACCTCGACTCGGGTCGGGCGCCTCGCGGTCGGCGCCGAGCCCCCGAGGATCGAGAACTCGCCGATCGGCAGATCGACGAGGCGGTAGGTCGTGCACGTCGTCGAGCCGGTGTCCGCGGCGGGGGGCGCGTCCTCGCCCGAGAACGCGTCCTCGCCCGAGAACGCGTCCTCGCCCGAGAACGCGTCGACGCGGGCGACGTGTGCGTCGACCTCCTCCGCGGGGTTCTCGCACGCGCAGCCGCTCGCGAGCGTCAGCGCCGCGCCGATGAGAGCGGAACGAACCGCCCCCGACCCAATCACCCTCCGTCCGGTCATGGTGCGAGCAGGCTAGTGGGGTCGGCGCATCGCGCAAGAAGAAAGCGCTCGAGGGCGGGCGCCGTGCCCATCGACTGACAGCGTCACGGCGAGCGTCATCGTGAGGAGCGTCACGATCGGCGTCGGCGTGGCGCCGAGTCCGTCGATCACGCGTGACGCGGAGGCGGAGAGCGCCTCGCGCGAGCTCACCCGAGGATCATGGACTCGTGAAGGAGCCTGCCCTCCCGATAGCGCCGCAGGTTCCAGCGCTCGAAGAGGGCGCGCTCCTCCGCGAAGAGCAGGTGCTTGGCGAAGAGCTCGCCCATGATCGGCGCGATCATGAAGCCGTGTCCTTGAAAACCGCTCATCAGATAGAGCCCGGGAGCCTCGTCGACCTCGCCGCAGAGCGGGTTGCCGTCGGGCGTGAGGTCGTAGCAGCCCGCCCACTGCCGGAGGATCTTCACGCTCCCGAGGCGCGGCATCGCCTCGAGGAGCGCGCTCGCGTAGAGGCCGAGGAAGCGCATCGAGCTCGCGTGATCGATGCCCTCGGGCACGCGCGCGTTCGAGATCCCGCCGACGATCTCGCCTCGCATCGACTGCGAGAAGTAGAGCCCGCTCTCGAGGTCGCCGACGAGGGGGCGCAGAAAGGGCTTGAGCGGCTCGCTCGCGCAGATCTCGTGGCGGTGCGGGCGCGAGGGCAGCTCGACCCCGACCATGCGCGTGATCTCCGGGCTCCACGCGCCCGCGCAGACGAGGACGCGCTCGGCGCGCACGCTGCCGCGCGGCGTGACGACGCCGCGGACGCGCGAGCCCTCGGTGATGAGGTCCGTCACCTCGGTGTGCGTGTGGATCGAGACGCCGAGCGAGGCCGCGGCGCGCGCGTAGCCCCAGACGAACGACCAGGGGAAGACGACGCCGTCGTCGGGGTTCCAGCTCGCGCAGACGAGCCGCGACACGTCGAGCTCGGGCACGATCGCGCGCGCCTCGCTCGGCTCGATGACGCGGGTCGGGAGCCCGTGCTCGCGCTGGAGCGCGGCCGAGGCCTCGAGCTCCTTCGCGCGCGCCTCGGTGCGCGCGAGGAAGAGGTAGCCGCCGCGCCGAAACCAGACGTTGATGC
Source organism: Sandaracinaceae bacterium (assembly GCA_039809495.1). Lineage (GTDB taxonomy): Bacteria > Myxococcota_A > Polyangia > Polyangiales > Sandaracinaceae > JAFLCL01. The sequence goes on along the minus strand of JBDHVC010000038.1, from coordinate 4,460 downwards.
GCATCCGCGTCGCGAACTCGGCCGCGATCGCGATCGAGCGCTTCATCAGCTCGACGTTCGTCTCGCTCGACCACTGCGCGCGGACGCCGCCGCCGTTGCGGCCCGAGGCGCCGCCACAGAGGTAGCTCTTGTCGATCACGACGATCCGCGGTCGCGCCTCGCCGTCCGCGAGGCGGGCGAGGTTCCAGGCGGTCGCGAGGCCCATGATGCCCGCGCCGACGATGACGTAGTCGGCGGACTCGGGGAGCGTCGCGGTCGGCGAGCCGAGGCTCGTCATGGCTCCTCTCCCTCCTCGCGCGCGAGCGCCGCGAGGTGGGCGAGCGGGACGGGGCGGGTCGGCGGTCGAGGCGTGAACGGGGCCTCGCCGACCGCGCCGCCGTGCGCCGCGAGGTACGCGGCGCAGAGCGCGACGCACTGCTTGCCTTGGCAGTAGCCCGTGCCGAAGGCGGTGTGGCGCTTGACGGACTCGAGATCGCGGTAGCCGAGCGCGAGCGCGCGCTCGAGCTCCGAGAGCGTCACGTCCTCGCAGCGACAGACGATGATCTTGCTCATGGCGTGCTCTCCCCGCGGGCTGCGAGCGCCTCGATCATCGCTCGCGCGGCGCCCGCCGCGCTCGAGATCGCGTCCTCGACGCTCGCCGCGCCCGCGAGCGCGCCCGCGATCCAGGTGTGACGCTCGCGCGGCGCCTCGACGACCTCGAAGACGCCGTCGCGCAGCTCGCACCGCGCGCCGGCCTGGACGGCCAGCTCGTAGCTCGCGCTCGTGCGGGGCGCCGCGATGAGGAGATCGACGCCATGCTCGCGCTCCCCCTCGCCCTCGCGGAGCGTCACCCACTCGACGCTCGCGCTCCCCTCGGCGCGCGCGACGCTCGCGAGTGGGAGCGGCCCCCGCACCTCGGCGCCCGCCGCGCGGAGGGCCGCGGCGAGCGCGTCCAGCTCCGCGCGCCGCGTCGAGAGATCGCCCGCGAGGACGATGCGCTCGCCGGGCAGGACGTCGTGCGCGAGCAGGCGGGTCGCGGCCTCGGCGCCGATCACGCCGGGGAGATCGCTCCCCTCGAAGCACGCCGCACCCTCGGTGCGACCGGTCGCGAGGAGCGTCGCTCGTGCGCGCACGCGGAGCAGGCCACGCTCGCCGCCGACGAGCGCGAGCCGGCCTCGCTCGGGCTCGTCGTAGAGGCCGAGCGCGGCGTGCCGCGAGCGGAGGTCCACGCCCGCGCGTCGCGCCGCGTCCGCGAGCGCGCGCGCCCGCTCCGCCTCCCCCTCCACGAAGCGGAGCAAGCCGCCCGGCGCGTCCTCCTCGTCGACGAGCAGCACCTCGAGGCCCGCCTCGCCGAGGGTCCGCGCGGCCTCGAGCCCCGCGATCCCAGCGCCGACGACGAGCGCGTCAGGCGAGGCGTCCTCGATCGTCCCCACGCTCGCGTCGAGGTCGGGGAGCGTGCCGATGCCCGCGATCTCGCGGGCGATGCGCTGCATCACCTCGTTCACCGGGCGCGCCCAGGTGAACATCTCGTGGTGGTTCATGCCGCCTGGAAAGAACCAGTCCGCCGCGGCGAGGAGGTCGTGCTTCGCCGAGCCGAGCACGTTCTGCGTCTCGAGCGTCGTGCCCTCGCGCGCGGGCACCGCGCAGGTCCGAACGCTCGGGACACCGTCGACGCGCATGAGGCAGCCGTCGCAGCGGCCCGCGAAGCACGCCGCGCCGCGCGGGCGGTGGTACTTCACCGAGCGCCCGAGCGTCACGCGCCCCGCGGCGAGGAGGGACATCGCGATGGGTTCCCCCTCCGCCGCGGGGACGTCCTCGCCGTCGACGCGGAGCGTGACCCACCTCGGCTTCGAGCGTTCGATGCGGCGAGCGACCATGCGAGCGCGAGCCTACCGCGCGTCGATCCTCGCTGGCACGCGCCACGTCGCGCCCGACGCTCCCAAGAGCGCGCCTCGCTCGGCGCGAGGGAGGGGCTCTGGGCAGCCGCTCCGACGAGGAAGAGACGGCGCGAATCATGGCAACGGACTCGTGCGGTGAGCGCTCGCTCCCCCTCGCGCGCCGACGCTCGAGGCGGATCGCCGAAATCTGGATCCTCGCCTCTGGAGCGATCGACGATGACGCCATGAGAGGCTCGCTCGCCGCCGCGCTCCTGCTCGCGTCCGCGCCCGCCGCCGCGCGAGCCGACGTGACGATCTTCTACTCCGCGCCGGCGGTCCATGCGGGCTGGGTCGCCGTGCCCGTGCGCGCGGCGGCCTCGAGCGCGCCGCCCTCGCCGAGCGCGCGCTCGAGCGACGCGAGCGTCGAAGCGCCAGCGCGGACCTCCCCGCTCGCACCGAGCCCCGCAGAAGAGCCCGCCGCGCGCCGCGAGGACCGAACGCCCGCTCCGCCTCCGACGCCGGTGGCCGCGCGCCCGACGTCGAGCGGCTGCACCCCGCCCTCGCCCGTGCGCTTCGTCCGCATGACCGACGGCTCCCACGACGTCGCGCTCCTGCACCTCACGACGTGCCGCGGCGAGCCCGAGCCCGACGCGCTTCGTCAGCTCTCGATCCTCGCGCGACCCCGCACGGCCGAGCGCCCGACGCCCAGGGAGCTCGCGATCCACGAGGCCGACCCGGACTTCCTCGCGCCCGACGTCCACCGCCTCGATCCGGGGCTCCTCGTGCGGCTCCAGCGCCTCGCGGACGCGTTCCCGGGTCACGACATCGAGATCACGTCCGGGTACCGCCCCGACGCCCGCGAGACGAGCCAACACCGCGTCGGCCACGCGCTCGATCTGCGCATCGACGGGGTGCCGATCGACGACGTCCACGCGGTCGCGCTCACGTTCGACGAGTCGGGCGTCGGCCTCTACCCGACGAGCGAATTCCTGCACCTCGACGTGCGGCCGCGCGTCACGCGCTGGGTCGACGTCTCGGGGCCGGGGGAGCGCTCCGAGATGGTCGAGGTCGTCACGGGGCGCGATGGCCTCGCGGCGAACACCCCGCCCCTGCGCTGGACGCGCGAGAGCACGCCGGCTCGCCCGCCGAGCGCGCCCCGAGCGGGCCGCGGTCGCGCCCGCGCGGCGTCGCTCGACGACGACGCTCGCGCGGACATCCGCCGGGCCGTCGAGGCCCTCGAGGGCCTCGATCTCCACCTCCCGTGAACTGGCCTCTCCGATCTCCCGTGAACGCGGCTTCACGGACCCCCGACGGTTGCCCCGGATCGTGTACGATTCCCCGCGATGCCTCGACGTCTCGCCGCTGGCACGAATCCTGGTAAGCCGAGACCACCCGCCAGTGTCGGCGGGGGAGGGTGCGCCGTGGACAAGCTTTTCGCACGTTGGGCCAATCACCTGCCGCTCGCGCTCGTTTCGACCGCGGTACTCCTCTCCACCGTCCTCTCGGGGTGCCCGCAGGAGAACAACTACTGCGACGAGACGGCTTGTTATTATTGCGACGGCTACGGCTGCCGCGCGCTCGAGGCGCCGACGCGCAACGGCTGCGCGTGCGACTACCAGTGCACCGTCGCCGGCACGACGTGCACGACGCTCGGCTGCACGCAGACGTGCGATGCCGACGCCGACTGTCCCCCCGCGACCCGCTGTCGCGAGGGCCTGTGCTTGACGCCCGCCGAGAGCGCGAGCGCCGCGAGCTGCACCTGCGCGACCAGCACGGATTGCCCCGGAGACGGGGTCATCTGTCGCGACGGGACGTGCGTGCGGGGCTGCGAGGACGCGAGCGACTGCGAGGCGAACCAGGCGTGCGTGGACGGCTCCTGCGTGCCGACGGTGAACCCGGGCTGCAGCGTGACGAACCCCTGCTCGAGCGGGCTCGAGTGCGTCGACGGCGAGTGCCGCCAGCCCTCCGATACGTGCCAGTTCTCGTCGGAGTGCGGCGCGGGCCGCGTGTGCGTGAACCAGCGCTGCACGACGGCGTGCGGCGAGGCGAACCCCTGCCCGGGCGGCGCCGAGTGCGTGGAGGGCTACTGCCGCGAGGTGCGCCCGGAGCCGGGCGAGTGCACGACGAGCGCGGACTGCGGCGAGGGACGGATCTGCCGCGACACCCGCTGCTTCGACGAGTGTGACGCGGACGCGGCGTGCGGCGCGGGGCGCTACTGCGTCGAGGGGCGCTGCCGCCTCGACGATCGCCCGCGGCCGAGCTGCGGGCCGACGGCGGCCTGCGCGAGCGGCTCGGTCTGCCTCAACGGGAGCTGCCGCGTCCCCTGCAGCGACCGGGACGAGTGCCAGCGCTTCGACGTCCAGTACAACTTCTGCTTGATGAACGTCTGCGCGACGACGAACGAGGCGACCTCGAACTGCGCGAGCGCGAGCGACTGCGCGTCGGGCCTCTGCATCGACGGCGTCTGCCGCTGACGACGGCGCCGTCGGGGCGAGCCGTCCGCGCCCCGGGTGGGCGCGGGCGGCTTCGCGCTTGTGCGCCCAGCATGGGCGCGACCTTGCCGGTGCAAGTCCGGCCGAAAGGAGATCATCCCGATCGAAGCGA
>JBDHVC010000037.1:0-44875 GCA_039809495.1 Sandaracinaceae bacterium | reverse complement strand
CGTCGTCGTCGCGAGCGTCGTCGTCGCGAGCGTCGTCGTCGCGAGCGTCGTCGTCGCGAGCGTCGTCGTCGCGAGCGGCGAGGGACGGCTCCGTGATCGACGCGCTCGGTGCCTCGTCCCCGCGCGCCTCCGAGGTCGTCGCCCGTGCGTCGCGCGCCGGGTCGAGCTCGGTCGCCGCGTCGGGCGAGGGCCGAGCGATCGTTGCCCAAGCGAGCCCGAGGCCGAGCGAGAGCCCGAGGAGCGCGGCGGCGAGCGCTCCTCGCCAGGGGATCGCGTCCTCGGTGGGGCTCGGGATGCGGACGATGGGCACGACGCTCGCTTCATATCGTGGGGCGCGCGGCTGTCCACGGTGGGCGGCGCGGCGGACCTCGGCGCCTCGGCGCGCCCCTCGCGTCGTCGCATTTGACCGGACGGGGCGCCGCCTCGTAGGCTCGTCGGGCGCGCGCGCTGCGGCTCATCGGTCGAGACCGCCCGCCGCGTTCGGAGCGTTGGCCAGACACCGCGAGTGAGGTTGGATGCTGCGCGTGAGATTCTGGGGGGTCAGAGGCAGCATCCCGACGCCCGGGCCGAGCACGATCGCCATCGGCGGGAACACGAGCTGCGTCGAGGTCCGCGCCGGCGCCCACCTGCTCGTGTTCGACGGCGGGACGGGGCTCCGGCTGCTCGGCGACGCCCTGCGTCCCGAGATGCCGCGCACGATCCACCTCTTCTTCAGCCACGTCCACTGGGACCACATCCAAGGCTTCCCCTTCTTCCTCCCGGCGTTCGTGAAGGGGAACGTGATCCACATGTACGGCGGCGCGAACATCGTCGGGACGGTCGAGACGGCGCTCGCCGGTCAGATGGAGACGCCGAATTTCCCCGTCCACCTCCGGGACCTCCCGGCCTCGCTCCACTTCCACGACCTCGACGAGGGCGAGGTCGTCACGCTCGAGGGCGGCGTCCGCATCTCGAACGCGCAGGGCAACCACCCGGGGGGCGTCTTCGCGTATCGCGTCGAGCACGGAGGGCGCTCGGTCGTCTACGCGACGGACACCGAGCATCGCGACGCGGTCGACGCGAAGCTGGTCGCGCTCGCTCAGGGCGCCGACGTCGTCATCTACGACACGATGTACACGCCCGAGGAGTACGAGGGGCGCATCGGGCCGCCGAAGAAGGGCTGGGGCCACTCCCACTTCGTCGCGGGCGTCGAGCTCATGCGCGCGGCGGGCGCGAAGCGCTACGTCCTCTTTCATCACGACCCGTCCCAGGACGACGCCGCCGTCCTCGAGAAGGAGCGCCGCACGCGCGAGCTCTTCCCGGACGCGGACGTGGCGCGCGAGGGGATGATCCTCGAGCTCCCGCCGGTCGGCTGACGTCAGCGCGTCGAGGGGAGGATCGAGTCGACGCGCACCTGCGCGACGAGCCGATCGAGCAGATCGGCGAGCCGGAAGCCCGGCCCTTGTCGCCACTCCCCGTTCCACATCGCGACGCGGCGCGTGTGGTGGGCGCCGAGCTCGAGCTGGAGCTCGAGCGCGGGGCGAGGCTCGTCCGGCAGGCCCTCGCGGCGGAGCGGGCGCAGCAGCCACACCCCCGAGAGCTGGAGCGCGTCGAGGAGCGATTGGAGGTGGGGGGGCGAGAGGATCGTGCGCCGCGTCGAGGGCACGCTCGCCCCCGCCGGACGCACGACGACGATCCGATCGCCGTTGCCGAAGATCTCCATCCGCGTCGAGCCGTGGACGGCCGAGTCGTGCGGCGTCCAGGAGAGGAGGAAGTTGCCCCGCCGATCGGGCTGCTGGCGCAAGAGCTCGAGGGCCGAGACGAAGGGGAGGTGCTCGCTCGGCGTGGGCATCCCCGCGCGAAACGCGAGCCAGTCGCGGGCGAAGTCGAGCGCCTCGATCGCGTGCGGCTGATCGGGCCGGACGGCCTCGATCGCGCCGATCGAGGGCGCCCCGAAGAGCTCGAGCGCCTCGAGGGCGCGCCAGCCCATCGCGGCGTCGACACCGTGGGAGAGGACGCGCGCGACGCGACGCGCGAGGAAGCGCGCGCCGCCCTCGCCGAGCGCGCGGAGCTGATCGAAGACGACCGGATCGCCGCGCAAGAGCCCGGCCTCGAGGTGCTGCTCCATCGCCACGGAGATCCCGGCCTCTTCGGCCGAGCGAGGCCGCACGACGACGAGCTTGACCTCGCCGCTCGACGCGGAGCCCTCGTCGGGGGGCTGCCAGACGCGCAGGCTCGCCGCGCCGCGGATCGGATCGTAGACGAAGACGATCGGCACCTCGCCAGCGGCTCGGCCATCGAACGCGAACGAGAGATCGAGCCGCGTCGTGACGCGCGTGCCGGGCGCGAGGCGGGTGAACGCCTCGGGGGGATGGAGCACGTTGACGTCGCCGAAGGAGGCTCGAGCCCAGGGCCGATTCGGCTTGGGCGGCGAGACGCGGAGCGAGCGCGGATAGCGCGGCTCGAAGCCGAAGAGCCACGCCGGCGTCGGCGAGCGGTTCTCCGCGACGAGCTCGAGCACGACGCTGCCGCCCGACTCGAGCGGCTGCCTCGGTGCTCGCAGACCGAGGCGCACGCCGGAGGCGCCACCACCCCAAGAGATTCCGTCGTCGGGCATCGCGCGGCGAATCCTACACGGGGCCGTGCTCGCTCGCCCTCCGAGCCCGTCGCGCCGATCCGCGCGGGCGCCGGCTGACGCTGGGGGCGCGCTCGAGGTAGGCTCGGCCGAGGAGGAGCGGCGATGAGCGCGAGATCAGCGTGGATCCTGGGAGCGAGCCTCGCCGTCGCGCTGGGCTCGAGCTTCGTCGCGTCACCGCTCGCCCGCGCCGATCAGTGCGCGGTCGTCTCGAGGGGGCAGAGCGATCTCGCGCTCGCGCGGCTGCGCCAGCCCGGGACGTGGATCCTCGAGCTCTGCGAGCCGTGCGGGGAGCAGCTCGGGCCGAGCGCGCGCCCCTACCTCGTCGAGCGCGTCGAGCGTGTGCCGTGGCCGCACGGTGCGGGGGGCGACGACTTCGAGGTGCGCGTGAACGGCCGCGCGGTCGATCTCGCGTACGTCTTCGTGCACGTCGGCGCAGGGCAATTCGAGAACCTCGCGGCGCTCGCTGGTTGCCCCGCCGAGGGCGTCTCGGCGCGCGTGCGCCTGCCGGGCTGGTCGCCGGCCGGGCTCACCTCGCCTCCACGCGGCGCTAGGCGCAACTGACGAGCGGCGCGAGGCACGAGGCGCCTCGCGCGCCGGGTGTCGTGTCGACGCTCGTTTCGTGAGAGAAGCAGAGGCCATGACACCCCAGCCCGGCATCCTCGCGGCGCTCCCCGCGCACGCGCGCTTCGTCACCTTTCGCCTCGCGCCCGAGGCGGATCCGACGCGCGCGCTCGAGGCGCTCGCGTCGAAGGCGTGGGGGGAGGCGCTGGTCGTCGGCTTTGGCGCGAGCGTGGCGGCGCGGCTCGGGGGCTCGATCGAGGGTCTCCATGACCTCGCGGCGCTCTCGGGGCCCGGCGTCGCCGTCCCCGCGACGCCGAGCGGGCTCTCGTGCTGGCTCCGCGGCGCGGCGGGGGAGGATCCGGGCGTGCTCCTCCACCGCGCGCGCGAGCTCGCGGCGATGCTCGCGCCGGCGTTCGAGGTCGAGGACGAGCGCGTGGCCTTCCTCTACGACGAGGACCGCGATCTGAGCGGCTTCGTCGACGGCACGGAGAACCCCGTCGGCGAGCGGGCGGCGGCCGTCGCCTTCGTGGCCGGGCGCGGCCCGCACCTCGACGGCGGGAGCTTCCTCGCGATCCAGCGCTGGCGGCACGACCTCGACGCGCTCGCGCGCCACTCGCCCCGCGAGCAGGATCTCATCATCGGCCGGACGCGTGAGGGCGACGAGGAGCTCGACGACGCGCCCACCTCCGCGCACGTCAAGCGCACCGCCCAGGAGGGCTTCGAGCCCGAGGCGTTCCTCCTGCGGCGCTCGATGCCCTGGTCGGACGGCGCGCGCCACGGCCTCGTCTTCGTCGCCTTCGGCGCGTCGCTCGATCCCTTCGAGCGCCAGCTCCGGCGCATGGCGGGGCTCGACGACGGCGTGACGGACGCGCTCTTCCGCTTCACCCGCCCCGAGACGAGCGCGTCCTTCTTCTGTCCGCCGCTCGATCCGTCTGGGCGGCTCGACCTCGGCGCGCTCGGGATCGGTCCCCTCGAGACCCGCTGATCGAGCGCCCGCGTGGGCGTCGTCGGGGGCAGGCCCGCCGACGGGAAGCGCGATAGCCGCCTCGGGGATTTGAACCCCGGACCTACGGTTTACGAAACCGTTGCTCTACCCCTGAGCTAAGGCGGCGCTCGAAACAGGGCGCGTGAGCTAGCGTAGGAAGCGGCGATCGTCAAGCGACGTCGACGCGCTCTGGAGAGAGCGAGGGACCCGTCCGCTCCGCGCGGCGAGGCCGCTTCCGGGTCGATCTCGGGAGCGAGCCGTCGCGCCAGGGTCGTCGCGCTCGAGCGACGCGATCGGCCGCGCCTCGGCGGAGCGCGTGAGGCCGTGGGCCTCCGCGTGGCGCGACGCGCGTCGAGGAAAGGAAAGGCGCTATCATGGGCCATGCTCGTCGATCTGCGCTCCGACACCGTCACGAAGCCCACCTTCGCGATGCGCCGCGCGATGGCCGAGGCGGAGGTGGGCGACGACGTGTACGGGGAGGATCCGAGCGTGCGGGCGCTCGAGGAAGAGGCGGCCGGCGTTCTCGGGAAGGAGGCGGCGCTCTACGTGCCGAGCGGCACGATGGCGAACCAGATCGCCATCCGCCTCCACACCCGCCCCGGCGATCGCGTCCTCGTCGGCGAGCACGCGCACCTCGTCCTCTACGAGGTGGGCGCGCTCGGCGTCGCGGGCGTCCAGCACGACGTCGTCGGCCACGGCGGGCTCTTCGACGCCGAGGAGCTCGAGGCGCGCATCGGCGGCGGTGAGTGGGAGCCGCGCGCGCGCCTCGTCGCGATCGAGAACACGCACAACCGCGCCGGCGGGCGCGTCTGGGATCCGGGCGTGGCGCGCTCGATCGTGGAGCTCGCGCACGCTCGCGGCCTCGCCGCGCACCTCGACGGCGCTCGCCTCTGGCACGCCGCGATCGCGCGCTCGAAGAGCGTCGCGGAGCTCGCGCAGGGGTTCGACACGGCGACGGCCTGCTTCTCGAAGGGGCTCGGCGCGCCGGTCGGGAGCACGATCGCGGGCTCGCGTGAGCTCATCCGCGAGGCGCGCCGGATCCGCAGGCGGCTCGGCGGAGGGATGCGACAGGCCGGCGTCATCGCCGCGGGCGCGCTCTACGCGCTCCGCCATCACCGCGAGCGGCTCACCGAAGACCACGAGCACGCGCGCGCGCTCGCACGCGGCCTCGCCGAGCGCGGCATGGTCGTCGAGACCCCGGAGACGAACATCGTCCTCTTCGCCCCGCGCGGGTCGAGCTCCAAGGCGTTCGCGGAGCGCGCGGCCGAGGGCGGCGTGCTCGTCGTGCCCTTCGGGCCGACGCGGCTCCGCGCCGTCACGCACCTCGACGTGGCGGGGCCGGGGATCGAGCGAGCGATCGAGGTGCTGACGAGCGTGTGACGGCGCGCGTCGAGCGAGGCGCCGTCAGAGGTCCTCGCCCTCGTCCTCGACGAAGCCGACCTCCTCGCCTTCGTCGTCATCGTCGTCGTCATCGTCGTCGTCGTCGTCTTCTTCTTCTTCGGCGGTCGCGAGCTTGAGCTCGATCCCCGCCTCCGAGAGGTGGCCCTCGAGCAGCTCGAAGAGCTCATCCACCTCGTCACCCGACCACTCGTCGAGGATCTCGGAGATGAAGTCGTTGAAGTCGACGCTGTCGATGCGACGCTCGATCTCCTCGATCTGGTCGTCGCTGAACGCCTCCATCACGTCGTCGCGGAGCGTCTCGCTGTCGCCCTCGTCGATGGCGTCCTGGGCGGACGTTCGAATCTGCTTCACGGCGCGCCTGTCGAGCACAATTTCCATGCGCGGTCCTCGGAGTGTCACGACCTCGACGCTTGAAAGCGGGCGAGGATCCTTCGGGCATGGGCGCGGCGAAGCGCCCGGGTCGGTCTCACGAGCTCGGCCACGATCGGGCCGAACGGCGCGCTACTATAGAAAGGGCACTATGCGTGTCAACAAGCGTTCGCGCCTCCGCGTGAACGATCTCTCTCGCGCCGAGGACATGGACCGAATCGTCGCAGCGTTTGCTGGCTCGCCGGTGCTCGTGATCGCGATCGCCGTGGCGCTCGCGCTCGAGCCGGGGCGCGCTCGCGCCGACGCGGACGAGGGCGCGCCGGCTCGGACCGAGGCCACCTCGGCGTTCGAGGTGCCGCTCCGACCGGGCGAGGCGCCGCCCTGGTGGGAGCTCGAGGTCTCTGCGCTCGCCCTCGCCCCGCTCGAGCGCTCGACGCTCTGCCCCGCGGACGTCGCGTGCCTGTTCAACGCGGGCGTCGGCCTCGACGCGGGCCTCACGGTTCGCGCGCCCGATGGGGTGGGGTGGGGGATCGAGTACGCGGTGTGGATCCTCGACGGCGCCGGGGTGTACGAGGTCACGCTCGTCAACCTGCTGCTCGGGCACTTCCGCTACGTGTTCGACGCGAGCTCGCGGGTGCAGCCCTTCCTCGACGTGAGGGCCGGCGCGCTCCTGCTCGGCGACGCGGGGAGCGTCGCGACCGCGGGGGCACTCGTCGGGGTGGGCGTGGGGATCCACGTCGAGGTCACGAGCGCCTTCGCGCTCGTCGTCGACGCGGAGCTGAGCGCGCTGGGGGTCGCGCCGTTTCGGACGCGGGGGCCCGTCTCGCGCGCCGATCCGGTGGGGATCGGGGTCACGGTCGAGCTCGGGCTCGGCGCGATGGTGCGCTTCGGCCAGGGGCTGAGGCGCTGACGATCGGGGGCGAGAGGGCGCTTGACGTCGTGGCGCTCGGCGGGTTCTCCTTCGGCGCACGCATGAACTGCAAGAACTGCGGGCGAGCGAACCCGCAAGGGAGCCTCTACTGTCGGGACTGCGGCCACCGACTCGGGGACTGGGCGTCGTCGGAGCGCGAAGCGGCGATGCCGACGCCCCCAACCGGGATCGATCGAGGCGACCGACGCGCGGAGCTCGCCCCCCAACCGCTCGCGGCCTCTTCCCCAGCTGGTGTGGCTCCGCCGATGCTCCAGTGCCCTCGTTGCAACACGCCGAACCCGCCGCAGATGCGGTTCTGCAACAGCTGCGGGTTTCAGATCGGCGGCGCCCAGCCCGCCGCACCCGTTGGAGCCGCGCCGAGCGCGGGCCAGCCCGCCTCGCCCTATGGCTCCGCGCCCGCGCCCGTCTGTTGGCGCTGTCGCTCGATCGGCGAGAGCGGCGCGGACTTCTGCAAGTTCTGCGGGGCGCGCTACGCGGATGGGGCGCCGCGTAACGAGGCCCCGGCGGCGTCATCGCTCTCCGGCCCCGCCCCCGGGATCGTGGAGGCCGCGGCGAGCGCGGCCGCGGTCGCGTTGAGCCCGATGTCGATGGGCGCGCCGCTCGCTCCCGTGGGCTACCCACCGGCGCCCGCAGCTCCCGCTCCGGCTGGGCAGACGGTGCCCTCGCCGATCGCGCCGTCGTCATCGGGGGCGATCGGGGCCGCGGCGCCCCAGCCTGCCCCGATGCCGACACAGCGCGAGGTCGGAGCCGTGGCCTCCGCGCGCGCGGGCGCCTCGTACGGGACGTTGGTCGCGATCATGAAGGACGGCAGCGACGGCCGCGCCTATCCGGTCGTCGATGACCCGACCGACATCGGCCGCACCGAGGGGCACATCATCCTCGGCGACGACCCCTACCTCTCGCCGCGCCACGTTCGGCTCGTGCCTCGGCCCGACGGCCTCTTGGTGCGCGATCTCGACAGCGTCAACGGCGCGTACGTTCGGCTGCGCGATCCCGTGGAGCTGCACGACGGGGATCTCGTCCTGCTCGGCCAGCAGCTCCTGCGCTTCGAGATCCTGCCCGAGGCGGAGCTCCCGCTCGGCCCCGCGATGCACGCGGGCGTGCTCGTGTTCGGGACGCCGGAGGTGGCGCGGCTCGCGCGCCTCGTGCAGTACACCACCGAGGGCGTCGGCCGTGACGTCCACTACCTCTATCGAGACGAGACGACGATCGGGCGTGAGCAGGGCGACGTGGTCTGCACGGACGATCCCTTCATGTCGCGGCGGCACGCCGCGATCACGCTCGATCGGTCGCAGCGTCGCTTCGTGCTCCGCGACCTGAGCTCGTCGAACGGGAGCGCGCTCCGGATTCGAGGCGAGCGGCTGCTCAAGGTCGGTGATCAATTCCGGGTCGGGCGCCATCTCTTCCGGTACGATCCTCCCGGAGCCGTCGGATGACGATCCCGAACATCGACTGGGACCACGCACCGAGGTGCGGAGACACTCCGCGCGCGCCACGAGCGCGGCATCGGAGCGGGAGCACACTCGATGAGTGAGTCGACCAAGGGCGGGGAGTCGAGCGAGCGAGCGCCCGCGTCTCTCGCGGAGGCGGTCGTCAAGGCGCTCGCCGAGAGCGAGTCGCCGCCCGCCAGCGTCGGTGAGGCGAAGAGCGATCCGAAGGCGACGGCCGCGTCCGCGGATGGGGCGCCCCGCATAGATGGCGCTCCTCCGGCGCCCGCGCTCGACGTGGCGGAGGGCACCTCGCCGGGCGCGTCGAAGGAGGGCGCGTCGAAGGAGGGCGCGCCGAAGGAGGGCGCGTCGCCGCCCGAGGAGAGCGCGCCGCCCGGGGCGAGCGACCACGAGCGATCACCACGGAGCGACGAAGAGACGGCGCCTCGCATCGCGGTCGCGCGAGAGGCCTCGGACGGGATCTCGGTGCGCTACTTCGGCCGCACCGACGTCGGCCTCGTCCGCGAGCACAACGAGGACAACTTCTTGGTCGTCGACGTCTCGAGCGGGCGGCGCGGCGTGGACGACGAGCCGATCGAGCTGAAGCTCGACGCCAAGGGCTGCCTCCTCGCGGTCTGCGACGGCATGGGCGGCGCGGCGGCTGGCGAGGTCGCGAGCCAGATGGCCGTCGACACCCTCTACGAGATGGTGACGGCGGCGGGCCCCTCGAAGGACCGCGACCACTTCGCGCGGCGGCTCGTGCGCGCGATCGAGGAGGCGGGCTCGCGGATCTTCGGCGCGGCCAAGCTCGATCGGACCCGACGTGGGATGGGCACCACCAGCACCGTCGCGGGGCTGGTCGATCAGATCCTCTTCGTCGGGCAGGTCGGAGACAGCCGCGCGTACGTGCTGCGTGGCGATCAATTCGCGCAGATCACGAAGGACCAGTCGCTCGTGAACCAGCTCATCGAGGCTGGGCAGCTCACGGAGGAAGAGGCCGAGGCGTTCGAGCACTCGAACATCATCCTCCAGGCGCTCGGCACGACGGAGGAGGTCGTCGTCGACCTCACCTTCCTCGAGCTGCGGCGGGGCGATCGGCTCCTGCTCTGCTCGGACGGGCTCTCGGGCCTCGTCCACGTCGACATGATGAAGGACGTGCTTCGCGCGGCGCGGGATCTCCCGGAGGCGGCCGAGCAGCTCATCTCGATGGCGAACGCGGGTGGGGGCCACGACAACATCACCGTCGTCTTGGCGGAGTTCGACGGCCTCGGGCTCAAGGAGTCCGATCGGGCGGCGCGGGTCGCGTACCAGCAGTACCCCCTGCCTCCGGCCACGGACGCGCCGGAGCCGAGCGCGCCGAGGGCGCCGTCGATCAAGCCGAGCACGCCCAAGCCTGGCGCCGACGTGAAGCACGCGAGCGCGTCGGCCCTGGCTGGTGAGAGCGGCGCCGCGCGCTGGTGGGTCGTCGCGCTCCTCGTCGTGATCGTCGTCGCGCTGCTCATCGCGATCATCTCGTCGATCGGGGATCCAGGGGAGGCGACGATCGTGCCGGCCACGCGCGTCACGCTGAGCACGTCGCACCCCGGCGCGAGCCAGGGCTCGACGCCGCGTGAGCCCCCGGCCGCCGAGGAGGAGCAGGAGCGAGCGGTCGAGCCGAGCGACGAGCCGCGCGCGGCCGTGGCCGCCGAGGCTCCGACGCAGGCTCGAACGGAGGCCGACGTCCCGACGGGGGTGGAGCCTCCACCCGTCGTCGAGGAGCAGGCGCCCGCGCCGCTCCCGCCGATCGCGGCCCCTCGGCCACGACCCCCGCTCGAGCAGGCGATCGAGCCGCACCCTGCACCGCCCTCGGAGCCGCCTAGCGAGCGCCTCGCCGCGCCGCCGCCCGCGCCCGCGCCCGCGGACGACACCGAGGCGTCACCGGCGCCGCGCGCGCGGTCGAACCGGGGTGCGCGCCCGCAGGACGAGGAGGGGGGCTTCGTGCGCCGACCTGGCGATCTCCCGCACGAGCCCTCGACCCCTTGACGCGCGGCGCCGGAGCCGAGGGTGAAGATCCGCCTACGACAGACATTCGGAGCGCACGCCGGGCGGACGTGTGACTTCGATCGAGACGTCATCTCGCTCGGCCGCCTGCCGACGAGCGACTTCGCGTTCGATCCCTACGCGGATCTCGACGCGTCCGGCGCGCACGCGGAGCTTCGCTACGAGCAAGGCCGGTGGATCGTCCGAGACGTCGGGAGCCGGAACGGGACCTTCGTCAACGGGGCGCGCGTGCAGTCGCAGGCGGTGCTCGACGGCGACGAGATCGAATTCGGGATGGGAGGGCCGCGGGTGCGCGTCGAGGGGATCGTGTCCGCCCCGGTCACGCTCGCCGCGACCTCGATGCCCGCCCCGTCGAGCGGTGTCGCGCCGCCCGCCGCCTTACCCGCGCCATCGGCGGCTCCGCTCCCCTCGCCCGTCCTCGCGGACCGCGTCGATCCCGCCGCGTCGGAGACCTCGCACGCCTGGGCGTGGGCGCTCGGGGGCGGCTGCGCGCTCCTCGTCCTCTTCGGCTCCTGCATCGCCTGCATCGCCGCGGCGCTGGTCCTCGGGCGCATGCACTGACGGCGCGCTCCGATCGACACGAGGGGCTCGCCGCTTTGTTGACGCGAGGCGCGAGCCTCCGCGATACGACGAGGCGGAGGCAACATGTACGATGGCTCGCGCGTCACCGACGCGGTCGATTACTGGAAGCACCGCGAGAACCTGAAGAAGGCGGTCTCGGTCGTGCGGGGGCGCTCCCCCGAGCGGTTCCGATGGCGCCGCGCCGTCGGGGGTGTCTCCGAGTCGATCGGTAAGCTCCGCGGCCACGCGCGGATGGTGCTCGAGGAGCCCGTGCGCGAGATCGTGCTCGACCTCGGCGACGCGACGCTGCGGCGTGAGGTGGTGATCGACGCGCGCCGCGTGGGCGTGGATCTCGATCGCGGAGAGGTCCTCGCGTCCTACACGCGCGGCGAGCTCGAGCGGTTCGCCCTCGAGACCGGGACGGACTTCGCTCGCCTCGCGCGGCACATGCGCCTGCCGACGGCGGCGGAGCAGCCGATCGACACCGCCGGCGCCATCGTGATCGCGCGCGCGCTCGGGGACCACTTTCGCAGCCGCGCGCAGTACCTGCTCCTCCAGGTCCCCGATCCCGACGGGCCGGAGGCGCTCCGGCTGCACCACCGCATCATGCTCGAGCGGGCCGGCCGCGATCGGGCCGAGTCGCAGCGCTGGCTCGGGCTCGCGAAGCGGCTGCTCGGCTGAGCGCCTCCGCGGACGCGCGCGCCGCGAGCGAGCGGGCGCGCGCTCGCCCATGGGTCAGCGTGAGAGGGTGATCGTGCCGAGCGTGCCGTCCGGGACGCCCTGAGCCTGCGTCCCGACGACGACGCCGACGACGACGCCGCCGACGACCACCGCGCCGATGATCGTCCAGAACCACCACTGCTCCGCGACGCTGCCTCCGCCGTCGTCCGCGGGGGCGTCGGCGGCGCTGACGAGGGGCGCGCTCGGCAGCGCGGCGGAGGCCGTCGTCGCCGCGAGCTCCGCCGGGATGCGCAGCGCGAGCGGCTCGGCCTGGGTGCCTCGATGGCCGAGCTCGACGCCGGAGGGCGCCGTCGCGACGACGTAGTACGCCACGTCGACGGCCTGATCCGCCGCGCCCACGACGGGGATCCGCGCGACGTAGGTGCCGTCGGGCCGGCGGTTCATCACGACGCGCGACCACCCCGCGTCGCTCCCTTGACGATACGCGAGCCGGACCTCGTGGACGGCGTCCGCGTTCCGCGTCAGCGAGACCTCGATGCTCGGGGACTCGCGCCGCGCGAGCGTCGGCGGGTCGTGGGCGAGGCCGACGACGATCGGGGTGGGGTGCGCCTCGCGCGCGCGGGCGAACGCCGAGATGACCGGCGGGCTCGCGTCGGGATCGGAGAGGCGATGGTCGGGATCGCGCGCGTAGAGCGTCGCCAGCGTCCGGGTGGCGTCCGCGCTCGCGCGGCTCGCGATCTGCGCCGTCGCGAGCAGCTCGAGCGCCTCGTTGCGCGTGCGAGCGTCGAGATCCGAGCGGGCCAAGACGGCGTTCGCCTGCGCGATCGCCTCCGGATAGTCGGCGTAGAGGATGCGCTCGCGGACGCTCGCGAGCGGCTCGGACTGGGCGAGCGCGCGCGCGCTCACCGAGCAGGACCCGAGCGCGACGAGGACGAGGAGCGGGGCGATGATCGAGCGCGTTCTCATGACGACGAACCTCCATCCGCGACGAGCGCGAGGAAGCTCGCGACGAGCCCGTCGAGCGTGCGCTCGGCGCGCGCTCGCGCGGAGCGGAGGTGCTCTCGCTCGCCCACCAGCTCGCGGACGTCGAAGTAGAATTTGATCTTCGGCTCGGTCCCCGACGGGCGCAGCATGATGCGGTGACCGCCCGCGAGGTCGAGGGCGATCACGTCGCTCGCCGGGAGCGCGAGGGGATCCGTCCGACCGTCGGGCGTCGCGCGGGTGCGGGAGCGGAGATCGCGGATCGCCTCGACCGCGCACGCGCCGAGCGCTCTCGGCGGCGCGCTCCGCACCTTCTCCATGATGGCGGCGATCGCCGCCGCGCCGTCCTTCCCCTTCTTGGTGATCGAGACCTGACGGCTGGCGAAGAGGCCGTGTCGACGCGCGAGGAGATCGAGGGCGTCGAGGAGCGTGCGTCCCTCGGACGCGTGGAACGCCGCCATGTCGGCCGCGACGAGCGCCGCGGAGACGCCGTCCTTGTCGCGGACGACGTCGGCGATCGAGTAGCCGAGCGCCTCCTCGTAGCCCATCACGAAGCGATAGCCCTCTGCGATCAGCTCGAGCGAGCGGTTCGCGATCCACTTGAAGCCCGTCAGCGTCTGCTCCCAGTGCGCGTCGTGCGCCTCGGCGATGACGCCGAGCCACGGGGAGCTGACGATCGAGCTGATGACGGCGCGTCGCCCGCCGCGATCGCGCCCATGCTCGAGGAGGTAGCTCGCGAGGAGGCAGCCGACCTCGTTGCCCGTGAGCTGCACGTAGCTCCCAGGGCGCTCGTGGCCTTCGCCCGCCCGCACCGCGAGCGCGAGGCGGTCGGCGTCGGGATCGTTGGCGATCACGAGCTCCGCCGAGACGTCCCTCGCGAGCGCGAGGACGAGATCCATCGCGCCCGCCTCTTCCGGGTTGGGGAAGCGGACGGTGGGGAAGTCGCCGTCGGGGCGCGCCTGCTCGACGACGCTGTGGACGCTCGTGAAGCCTGCCTCGGCGAGCGCGCGGCGGGTCGGCGCGTCGCCGACGCCGTGGAGCGCCGTGTAGGCGATCGGGAGATCGCGGCGGCGGCCGGGGTGGACGACGAGCCCTTGGATCGTCTGGTGGTAGTCGTCCTCGATCGCCCGAGGGACGATGGAGGCGAGACCGCTCTCGAGCGCCGCCTCGTAGCTCGGGCACGGCACGGACCGGAGCGGACCGACGGCGTCGATCGCCTTGGCGATCCCCGCGTCGTGCGGCGGGATGATCTGCGCCGCGTTGCCCCAGTAGACCTTGTAGCCGTTGTACTCGGGCGGGTTGTGGCTCGCGGTCACCATCACGGCCGCCGCCGCGTCGAGCGTCTTGGCGGCGAAGCCGACCATCGGGGTGGGGACGACGTGATCGAAGCATCGAACGACGAAGCCGGCGCCGGCCGCGACGCGGACGACCTCGCGCGCGAACTCGAGGCTCCGCCGCCGCCCGTCGTAGCCCACGACGATCCCTCGCCTCGCGGCGCCCGGGACCTCGGCGCGGAGGTAGGCGAGCAGGCCCGCCGTCGTGCCTCGGACCACCGCCAGGTTCATCCGGTTCGGGCCAGCCCCGAGCACCCCTCGGAGCCCCGCGGTCCCGAATTCGAGCCGCCCGTCGAAGCGATCCGCGAGCTCGGCCCAGGCGCCCGCGTCGAGGAGCGCCCCGAGCTCTCGCGCGTCGTCCTCGCTCGGATCGTCTCGGCGCCAAGCCTCGGCTCGCTCTCTGAGTCTCATCTCGTCGACCATGGCCCGATTGAAGCACGCGAGAGGCTCGACTGACGAGGGTCCGTCGTCGTTTTCGCGCTCCGCGCCGCGTGGCCTCGAGGTTGCGTCGCCCGACGCGTCCCGCCGCGCGCTGCACGGCTCGCTGCACAGCTCGCTTGACGTCCCTCGCTCACGGCGGCGAACATGGACGGGCGAGCTCGGCCATCGACGGATCGTCGGGTCGAGCGAGGAACGCCCGTGATCTCGAAGAAGCCAGGCACCAACCGGTTCGTGAGCGCCTTCGCGCTGCTCGTGGGGCTCGTGCTCGCGACGAGCGCCTCGCTCTTCGCGGGCCGCGCCCGCGCCCAAGCGGCGAGCGAGCCGTCGGCCGCCGATCGGCAGGCGGCGGGGCAGGCCTACGATCGCGCGAGCGCGGCGTACCTGAGCCGCGACTACGCGCGCGCGGCGCCGCTCTTCGAGATGGCGTACCGGCTCGCGCCGTCGTCGGCGGCGCTGCTCCAGGCCGTGCGCTCGTACGAGCGCGCCGGCGACGCCGTGAAGGCCGGCACCCTCGCGCTGCGCCTCCAGGCGTTCTATCCGCGCGAGCGTCAGGCCCAGCGCGAGGCCGAGCGCGTGCTCGCCGCCGTCCGGGAGCACGCCGTGCGCGTCGACGTGAGCTGCGCGGGGACCTGCACGCTCGAGCTCGACGGCGTGCTCCAGGAGCACACGTCGTTCTTCGCCACGCCCGACGAGGCCCACGTCGTCCGCGCGAGCTTCGACACCGGCGCGAGCGAGCAAGAGGCGCGCGGCGCTGGAGGGGCGCGCGTGGCGCTCACGTTCGAGCCGCCGGCCTTGTCGGTCGCGACGTCGACATCGACGACCGCGACCACGACCACGACCACGACGGGTCCGGACGACGCGTCGTCGAGCGACGGTGGCGCGGCCGAGGGCCCGGCGCCCTCGACGTCCGAGGGGTTCCGCGGGATCTCGCCCATCCCGCTCGTCGTGGCCGGCGCGCTCACGGTCATCTCGGGCGGCGTCTTGATCTGGTCGGGCATCGACACCCTCGACGGCGTGCCCATCTACGAGGCGCACCCGACCGAGGCGAACCTCGCCGTGGGCCAAGCGCGCGAGCTTCGGACGAACGTCCTCATCGGCGTGACGAGCGCGCTCGCGGCGACGAGCGTGATCCTCGCCGCGCTCACCGACTGGTCGGGCGGGGACGGCGAGACGCCGGCGACCGACGCTCCCGCGCTTTCGTTCTCCTTCGGCCCCGACTTGGCGGTACTCTCCCTATCGGGACGCTACTGATGTCGACGGGAGCCGCCATCGCCCATGACCTCACCGGCCGAAAGCTCGGCCGCTACGAGGTGCTCACGCAGCTCGCGTCGGGCGGGATGGCGACGGTCTACGTCGCGAGAGCCCAAGGGGTGGCGGGCTTCGAGCGGCTCGTCGCGGTGAAGGTCCTGCACCCGCACCTCGCCCACGACGACGAGTTCATCTCGATGTTCCTCGACGAGGCGCGCCTCGCCGCGCGGATCCGTCACCCGAACGTCGTCCCGACGCTCGACATCTCCGACTCCAAGGGCGACGGCTACTTCCTCGTGATGGAGTACATCGAGGGCGATCACTTCGGCGCGCTCTTGCGCGAGGCCGCGAAGGCGAAGAAGACGCTCCCCGTGGCGGTCACGCTGCGCATCGTCTCGAACGCGCTCGATGGCCTGGGCGCCGCCCACACGTTGCTCGGCGCGAACGGAGAGCGGCTCGAGATCGTCCACCGCGACATCTCGCCCCACAACATCCTCGTCGGCTCCGACGGCATCGCCCGCATCACCGACTTCGGCGTCGCGAAGGCCGAGATCCGGCTCAGCTCGACGCGCGACGGCCAGTTCAAGGGGAAGCTCGCGTACATGGCGCCCGAGCAGGCGTCGAGCGGCTTCGCGGACCAGCGGAGCGACCTCTTCAGCATGGGCGTGGTGCTCTGGGAGGCGCTCGTCGGCAGGCGCCTCTTCAAGGCCGAGAACAACGGTGAGCTGCTCAACCGCCTGTTCTACGCGGCGATCCCTCCTCCCTCCGAGTACGTGGCGGACGCGGCGCCCATCGACGCGGTGCTCGCCAAGGCCCTCGAGCGCGATCCCGACAAGCGCTTCCAGACGACGGCCGAGTTCCTCGACGCGATCGAGGCGGCCGCCTCGAGCATCGGCGGGCTGGCCAGCGAGCGCGCGGTGAGCCGAACCGTGAAGGAGCTGCTCGGAGCCAAGATCGAGACGGAGAGCGCTCGGATCCGATCGGCGATCGACCTCCTCGGCCGGAGCCAGGTGTCGAGCCCCGGCGCGGTCCCGCGCCCGGAGCCGAGCGGGCTCGTCTCGCTCGACGGGGCCGACGCTCGCTCTGCGCCCTCGCAGCCGAGTCAGGTGCGTCGCGCCAACCCAGAAGACATGACCGTCGGCGCGCGGCCCGTCGCGCTCACCCACGCCGACGCCGAGCCTCCCCCTCCCTCGAGCCGATCGAAGCTCGGCCTCGCCGTCGGCCTGATCGTCGGGCTCTTGCTCGTGGTCGCGGGCCTCGCCTGGGCGCTCGTCGGTCGCGAGGAGGCGAGCGAGGCGAGCGCGGCCGCTCCGCCGCAGGACACCGCGGTGCCCGTGGCGCCGCGTCCCACCGAGCCTCCTCCTCCGCCCCTGCCCGCGGAGGCGGCACCGAGCGCGAGCGGGGAAGGAACCGAGGCGTCCGCGCGTGGGGCCGACGATCGTCCCTCGAGGCCTGACGAGCGAAGCAGCGATGGCGCGCCCGCTCGCGCCGAGACGCCTCCGACCGAGGAGGTCGAGGCCACGAGGCCGCGCGTGGGCGCCGACCGCAGAGGCGGGCGTCGGCAGCCGACCAACGACGGCGTCGCCCCGACGACCACGAGCTCGCCGAGCACCCGGACGACGACCGCGCCCGCTCGCCCCTCGGAAGACGACCTCATCCCGAGCCCCTATCGATGAGCAGGCGCGATGACCCGAAGGACGACGTCGATGGATGATGGCCCCAGCTTCGGGCGAGGGAGGTGGCTCCGTCGCGCAGGGATCGGGATCGGGCTCGCCACCGGCCTGTCCGCTTGCGTCGTGTACGATCCGTCGCTCGTGCCGAGGGACACGGGGCCGACGACCTCGGCGGACGCCCCACAGACCGACGTAGGACGACCCGACACCGGCGCGCCCGCTTCCTCTCGCCAGCCCCCCGAGCGGCCCGCCGAGCCCGATCGCCCCGCGGAGGACGTCGGCGAGGTCGCGTTCGGCTTGCGCCAGGTGCTCCTCGATCAGGGCGATGACTGGCGCAACATCGGCTACGACCTCGATCGTCGCGACACCCAGGCTCCCCTCTACGAGACGGAGTGCCGCACGCCGGGCATCGCTCGCCCACCCACGGACGGGAACGACGGGATCGACAACGTCTTCGGCGACAAGCTCTATCCCCTCGTCGAGATCAGCGTCCCGGGGCTCGAGGCCTCGGCCAGGAGCGCGCAAGAGGAGGGCTTCGGCCTGCCGGTCATTCGCATCTACGGGTGGAACGGGACGCCGAACGACTCGAAGATCCGGATGGTCCTCACGACCGCCGTGTTCTCGACGAGCGCGCAGGGCGCAGACGATCAGCATCCGCCCGCCGTCGACATCCGAGGCCCACGGGACGTCCTCGTCGATGGGCTGCCGGCCCCGCTCCCCCGCTGGGATCACCACGACTGGATCTGGGTGCGGAGCGACTCGTACGTCGGCGACGTCGACCACCCGCTCATCAGCGACGACACCGCCTACGTCCGCGACGGCGTCATGGTCGCGCGCCTCCCCGCGGGGGTCGACATCCTCTTTCCCGCCGAGACGACGGGCGTGCTCGTGCGGCTGACCGACGCGATCGCGACGGGGATCATCGGCGAGGACGGCGATCTCGCCGTCACGGTCGCGGGGCGCTGGAGCATCGTCGATCTCCTGAACACCGCCGGAAACGTCGGGATCTGCCGAGGGACCGACCAGTATCGGATCCTCGAGGGCCAGATCAACCGGATCGCGGACGTGCGTCGCGATCCGCTGCGGCCTGGCGATCCCACCGATCTCCCCTGCGACGCGGTCAGCATCGGCGTGACGTTCGTCGGTACGCGGAGCCGGATCGCGGGGCTCGCCGAGGGCGCCGCCGTCATCGACCAATGCGCGCGCGCCGATGGCGGCGTCGGCGGCGGCGCGGACGCGGGAGTCCCGTGAGCAAGAAGCGACGCCCGATCGCTCGATCGCCCCTCGCCTCCTCCCACCGCCGGCCTCACGAGCTCGCCGCGGCGGTGGCGCTCCTCCTCTCCGCGCTCACCTCGGCCTCGTGCGGCGCGGCGATGGCGCCGGCGCACGAGGGCACCGCGAGCGGCCTCTCGGTCTCGCTCGGGGCGCCTGCGGCCGCCGCGGAGGTGGTCCACGTCGGGGCGAGCGGCCTCGCGATCCCGGGCCTGCTCGGTCCGGGCCCGAGCGGCTCGGGCGAGGTGGATGACGCCGGCCGCTACGTCGCGCGACACACGCTCCGCCTCGACGCGGGCGCGCGGGTTCGGCTGCTCGTGCGGGCTCGCCCCGGCTTCGATCCGATGCTGCGGCTCGAGGGGCCCGGGGGCGTCTCGTTGTCCATCGACGACGCCTTCCCGAACCAGCTCGACGCGCTCTTGGAGCTGACGCCCCAGGTCGCGGGCGAGTACGTCGCGACGGTGTCTTCGTGGGGGCGCGCGCAGGCCGGCGCCTACACGCTCGAGGTCGGGCCGGCGCCCGCGAGCGCGGAGCACCTCTCGCTCGGGGAGCGCTTCGACGGAACGCTCGGCGCCTCCGCGGATCCCGCCTTCCCGAGCGTCTCGTTCTTGCCGTTCGAGGCCCAGGGCGGCTCGGTGATCCACCTGCGCGTCACCTCGCAGTCCTTCGACACGGTCGCCACCGTCCTCGCGCCGAACGGGCAGCGCTGGCAGAACGACGACGCGAACGACGTCGGGAGCGACGGAAGCGAGCGCCCGATCGACAGCACGATCGAGCTGAGCGCGCCGGTCAGCGGGACCTACGTCCTCGCGGTCTCGAGCTACTGGCCCAACCGAGGGGGCACGTTCAGCGTCGCGTCGCGCGCGCGTCCCCCCGTCGTCGTCCTCGCGGGAGAGACCGCGCCGCGTGGTCCGCTCGCGGGCGTCGATGGGGCCGGCCGCATCCTCGGGCTCTACAGCGGCATCACCGACTACCCGTCGGGTCCCCTCTTCGGGTGCGCGGACGACGCGCGCCTGCTCGGCGAGGCCTTCCGCGCGGCGCACCTCCAGCGGGTCGACGAGCAGATCGTCCTCACCGATCGCGAGGCGACGCGCGATCGCTTCGTCGCGGGGATCCGCGAGCTCGCGTCGCGGGCGCGGCCCGAGGACGTGGTGGTGGTCTTCTTCTCCGGCCACGGCGACGTCGAGCCCGCGACGAGCCAAGCCGCGGATGCTGGGGCGTCGTCGTCGCGCTCGAGCGAGCTCGACGGGACGAACGAGCGGATCGTCTTCGTCGACGGCGCGCTCACGGACGACGTCGTCGTCGCCGAGCTCTCGAACATCCACGCCGCCATGGTCGTCCTCGCGATCGACGCCTGCTACTCGGGCGGGTTCGCCGACGACTGGATGCGCGCGCCCGGTCGCATCGGGCTCTTCTCGTCGGACGCCGACGTGCTCAGCGAGACCGCGCAGCCGCGGCAGGCGGGTGGCTACCTCTCCTACTACCTGCGCCGCGCCGTGAGCGGCGAGGCCGACGCGAAGCCCCGCGACGGGGTGCTCCAAGCGGGCGAGCTCACCGACTACCTCCTCGAGGGGATGGTGCGCGATCATCGGCTGATGAACCGCGACGGCTCGATCGAGCCCTCGCAGCGCTTCGTCATGCAGCGCGGGAGCGTCGGCTGGGTGAATTCGCTCTGGGTCTACCCCCGCGGGGAGGACCTCGCGCTCCCGTCGGTCGCGGACGTCATCCGCTCCGCTCCGTAGGCTCGCGACGAGGCGCGCCGTCACGCGAGCGAGAGGCCGCCATCGAGCGTGAGGATCGTGCCCGTCGCGAAGGCCGCGTCGAGGAGGTACGCGGCGGCCTCGGCGACCTCCTCGGCCCGCCCGAGGCGCCCGAGCGGGTGGAGCCTCGCGAGCGCGTCGAGCTGCGCGCGCTCTCGATCGCGACGCTCGTCCCCCTCCGGCATCCGCTCGCCGCGGCAGAGGCGCGGCGCGCGCACCATGTCCGTGTCGATCACGCCCGGCGCGATCGCGTTCACGCGGATCCCCGCCTCGGCCAGCTCGATCGCGAGCGCGCGGGTCATCGACGCGACGGCGCCCTTCGTGAGCGCGTAGACGCTCGTCGCGCGCGCGGGCCGCTCGGCGAGCGTGCTCGAGAAGAAGAGGAGGCTCCCCGGCGCGCCGCGCGCTCGGAGCGAGCCGGCCAGCGCCTGGGCGAGCTCGAGCCCGGCGATCACGTTCAGCTCGAGGTGGCGATCGACCGACGCGAGATCGACGTCGGCGAGCGGGCGATGCTCGGCGATCGCGGCCGCGTGGACGAGCGCGTCGATCGGGCCGAACGCGCGCTCGGCGTCGGCGACGACGCGCGCCCGCTCCGCTCGAGCGAGCAGATCGGCGCGCAAGGAGACGATCCGCCCGGCGCTCTCGTCCGCGAGCGAGCGCCCATCCTCCGCGCGCCTCACGAGCGCCACCACCGGGCGATCGCGCGCGAGCCGGAGCGCGGTCGCGCGCCCGATCCCGCGGCTCGCGCCCGTGACGAGCGTCCTCATGTGCCGAGCTCGCGCTCACGCGTGAGGAAGGGCGGCTCGGTGGCGAGGGCGCCTGGGGCGCCCTCCACCTCGATCTCGTCCTCGGGGATGAAGCGGGGCACGTCGACGCAGAGGATCGAGCCCCAGCGCTCGCTCGGGTTGTCGTAGCGGTGCGGCCAGTCGTGGGGCCAGCGGTGCACGGCGCCGACGGCCGCGGGGCGATCGTTCAAGACGAGGTTGTCCGAGAGGACCATCTCGCTCTCCTGCATCACGCGGTGCACGTGGAGCGGGATCGATCGCCCGGGCGCGACGTGGAGCCGGTAGATGCCGCACTCGCGCGTCTCGTGGATGACGTCGACCTCGCCGAAGGGCTTCTCCTCGTGCCCGATCACGATGTCCTCGGCGTCGCGGTGGATCTCGAGCGAGGGGACGCCGAGCCCGCCGAAGGCGTCGGGCTTGGTGAGGCGCACCGTGACGGCGCGGATCGGCCTCCCCTCCTCGCCGCGCGTGGGCGGCGCGAGCAAGAGGCGCGCGAGCGCCGTCGCCGCCGTCTCGAGGAGGAAGAAGCGACAGCTCTGGAGCAGGAACGCGACCTGCGAGGCGACGGCCGCGTAGTCGAGCGTCTGTCTGAGCCGGTGCACCTCGAGCACCGGATCGAGCTCCATGCGGAGGTCGACCTCGAGGCGCTGCGGGCTGTCGCGCTCGCTCGGATAGACCCCGACGATGCAGGGCACGCGCAACCCACGCAGCTCGATCACGTCCGGCGCGCGACGGGCCTCGCGCGCTCCATGGCGGCTCTCGCCTTCCGATCGCATGCCCCGATCGTGAAGGATCGACGCGGCGCATCAAGTCCGTCATACCTCGCGCCATGTCCGAGCCGACACGCCCGTCGCACCCCTCCTCGAGCGAGCCCCACGGTCCGAGCGCCTTCCGCCCCGTCCCGCGGACGGGCGTCATCTACGTCACCACCGAGGCGACGAAGCTCGGCTATCGCGCCGACGATCCCGCGTGGTGCAACCTCGGGCAGGGCCAGCCCGAGACAGGATCGCTGCCCGGCGCTCCCCCTCGCATCACGTCGATCCCGGTCGATCCGGGCGACTACGAGTACTCACCCGTCGCGGGCCTCTGGGAGCTGCGCGAGACGATCGCGAGCCACTACAACCGGCTCTACCGTCGAGGCCTCCCGTCGCAGTACTCGGCCGAGAACGTCGCCGTCGGTGGCGGCGGTCGGGTCTCGATCATGCGAGCCTGCGCGGCGATCGGCGCGATCCACGTCGGCCACTTCCTCCCCGACTACACCGCGTACGAGGAGCTGCTCGACGTCTTTCGGCGCTTCTCGCCCATCCCGATCCTGCTCGACGCCGAGAGCGGCTACGACTTCTCGGTCCGCGCGCTGCGGCGCGAGGTGATGGGGCGCGGCCTCTCGGCGCTGCTCCTCTCGAACCCGAGCAACCCGACGGGCAAGCTCATCGCGGGCGGCGAGCTCGACGCGTGGGTCTCGCTCGCGCGCGAGCTCGACTGCGCGCTCCTCATGGACGAGTTCTACTCGCACTACGTGTGGACGAGCGACGGCTCGAGCCAGCACCCCCCGGGGATGTCGAGCGCCGCCGCGTACGTCGACGACGTCGACCGTGATCCCGTCGTGCTCTTCGACGGCCTCACGAAGAACTGGCGCTATCCTGGCTTCCGCATCTGCTGGACGCTCGCGCCGAAGGAGGTCGTCCAGGGGATGGCGAGCGCGGGGAGCTTCCTCGACGGCGGCCCCTCGCGCCCGATGCAGCGCGCGACCATCGCGCTCCTCGACGAGGAGGCGACCCGCCTCGAGACCGCCGCGATCCACGAGGCGTTCGCCGCCAAGCGGCAGCTCATGCTGAGCGGCCTGCGGCGCCTGGGCGTGCGCTTCGACCTCGAGCCCGAGGGCACGTTCTACTGCTGGGGCGATCTCTCGGGCCTCCCGCCCTCGCTCCGCGACGGAGAGGCGTTCTTCCGCGCCGCGCTCGAGCGGCGCGTCATCACCGTCCCCGGCGCGTTCTTCGGCGTCGATCCGGGCAAGCGGCGTGGCCCGCGCGCCTCGCACTTCGCGCACCACACGCGCTTCTCGTTCGGCCCGGAGCGGGCCGTGCTCGAGGAGGCGCTCGGCCGCCTCGAGGCGATGGTCCAGGACGCCGAGCGTCACGGCTGACAGCGCGCCTCGCCGCTTTTTTGTAGAGGTAAGACATGTGGCCCTAACGTCGCCACATGACCACCTCGGCGCCCGTTACCGCACCCATCGCAAGGATTGACCTCGATCGTCGCCCGGGCCGCCTGGGCCACGCGCGGCGCGGCGCTCGGGGGCTCGTCGAGACGACGACCGCGGGCCCCTTCATCAAGTGGGTGGGGGGCAAGGGCCGCCTGCTCTCGCAGCTCATCCCGCTCTTGCCACCGGGCGTCTCCGCGATGCGTCACGTCGAGCCCTTCGCCGGCGGCGCCGCGATGTTCTTCGCGCGCGCGCCCGAGCGCGCGCTCCTCGCGGACTGGAACGCCTCGCTCGTCGAGACCTACGCCGCGGTCCGCGACGAGGTCGAGGGCGTGATCGGCGAGCTCGAGCTCCTCTCGCTCGCGCACGCGGAGGGCAGCTACTACGGCGTGCGCGACCGCTACAACGCCGCCACCCAGAGCTCGCGCACCGAGCGCGCCGCGATGTTCATCTACCTCAACAAGACCTGCTTCAACGGCCTGCATCGCGTGAACAGCAAGGGGCACTTCAACGTGCCCGAGGGGCGCTACAAGAACCCGCGCATCCTCGATCCGCTCGGCCTGCGCGCCGCGAGCGCGGCGCTGCGTGGCGTCGAGGTGCGGCACGCGAGCTTCGAGGATCTCCTCGACTACGCGCGGCCCGGCGACTTCGTCTACCTCGATCCGCCCTACGAGCCCGTGAGCGAGACGGCGAGCTTCACCTCGTACACCGTCGGGAGCGGCTTCTCGCGCGCGGACCAGACGCGCCTGCGCGACGTGGTCGTCGCGCTCGATCGTCGTGGGAGCAAGGTCATGCTCTCGAACAGCGACGTCCCGTTCATCCGCGAGCTCTACGCGAAGTTCCGCGTCGACACCGTGCGCGCGCCGCGCGCGATCAACTCGGACGCGCGCGGGCGCGGGGCCGTCTCCGAGGTCGTCGTCCGCAACTACTGATCGCCCCGCTCGCGCCGCGTCACGGCTCGTCGGGCAGCTCGTAGCTGCGCGGGACGCGCCGCGAGACGCTCGTGAGGACGTCGTAGGCGAGCGTCCCCGCCACCTCGCCGAGCTCGTCCGCGGTGATCGAGGCGCGCGTCGCCCCCGCACGCTGCGCGCCGAGCACGACGACCTCGTCCCCGACCGCCGCGCTCGGGATGTTCGTCACGTCGAGCATGGTGAGGTCCATCGAGACGCGGCCGATGATCGGCGCGCGGTGGGCGGCGACGAGCATCGCGCCGCGGTTCGAGAGCTCGCGCGGGAGTCCGTCGCCGTAGCCGATCGGCACCGTCGCGACGCGCGTCGTGCGGCTCGCCCGGTAGGTGCGATCGTAGCCGACGGTGTCTCCCGCCTCGATCGTGCGGAGCGCGATGATCTCCGTCCGCAGGCGGAGCGCCGGGCGGAGCGGCCGACCCGCCGAGAGCCCGAAGGAGATCCCGTAGAGCGCGCCGCCCGGGCGCACCATGTCGTAGCGGCTCTCGGGGTGAGCGAGCGTCGCGGCCGTGTTCGCCGCGTGGCGCAGGCGCGGACGGTGCCCCCGCGCGTGGAGCGTCGCGATCGCCTGCTCGAAGAGCCGAAGCTGCGCGCGCGTCGCGTCGTCGTCGTTGTCGGCGGACGAGAGGTGCGTCATCACGCCGTCGACGACGCAGCGCGGGTGGCGCGCGAGGCGGTCGAGGAACGCGTCGAGCTCGCGCATCGGGACGCCGAGCCGCGCCATGCCCGTGTCGATCTTGAGGTGGACGCGGTAGCGCCCCTCGCTCGAGGCGCGATCGAAGGCCTCGATCTGCGCGAGATCGTAGACGACGGGCGTGAGCCCCGCCTCGAGCACGTCCCGGTGGGCGCCGCCGTAGACGCCGTTCAGGACGATGATCGGCACGCGGACCCCAGCCTCGCGGAGCTCGAGCCCCTCCTCCGCGAGCGCGACGCCGAAGCCGTCGACCCCCTCGGCCTCGAGCCGCGCGGCGACGGGGACGACGCCGTGCCCGTAGGCGTCGGCCTTCACGACGGCGATGAGCCTCGCCGGCGCGGCGAGCTCGCGCAGGACCCCGAGGTTGTGCGCGACCGCGTCGAGATCGACCTCCGCGCGCGTCGGCCGGAGCGACTCGTCGGCGAGCGCGAGCCGCGGGCGGAAGGTGAGGGTGTGCTCGGGGTGACGCATGGAGCGAGGGGAGCGCCAGGCGTACGCTCGGCGCGCGCTCGGTCAAGCGAAGCCGCGCCTCGAGCGGGCGCGCGCGTTACGGGGCGCCAGCGCCGTGATAGGGTCGCGCTCCGAGGTCTTGGTGAGCAACGAGCTCGACATCGAGGTCAACGGCGAGGCGAGGCGCGTCCCGGCGGGGAGCACCGTGAAGACGCTGCTCGCCTCGCTCGGGCTCGGCGACGCGATGGTCGCCGTCGAGCGGAACGAGGAGGTCGTGCCCCGCGCGAAGCACGAGGTGACCTTGATCGAGGCCGGAGACCGCCTCGAGGTCGTCCACTTCGTCGGCGGTGGCTGACGATGGCGGAGGCCTCGAGCGGGTCCGCCGAGGGACCGCCTTCGCCCGAGGTGACGGCGCGCGAGGCCGACGAGCCCGGCCCCATCACCCGCTTCACGAGGTGGCTCGTCGCGCTGCCGATCCTCGCGCTCGCCGAGGTGGGGATCCTCGCGCGGCTCTTCTGGGAGACGATCCTCTGGGGCATCCGCCCGCCCTATCGCTTCTGGCTGATCGTCTCGATGTGCGAATTCATCGGGGTCCAGTCGATGACGATCGTCGGGCTGACCGGCACGAGCGTCGGGGCCGTCTTCGGCCTCCAGCTCGTCGAGGGGTTCCGCCGGCTCGGCGCCGAGAGCCAGACGGGATCCGTCGTCTCGCTCGCCCTCGCGCGCGAGCTCGCGCCGGTCTTCTCGGCGCTCATGGTCTCCGCGCGCGCTGGGAGCGCGATGGCGACGGAGATCGGCTCGATGCGGGTGTCGAACCAGATCGACGCGCTCACGACGATGAGCGTGAGCCCGGTCCAATACCTCGTCTTCCCGCGCGTGCTCGCGGGGCTCTTGATGTGCCCGATCCTCGCGCTCTTCTTCTACTTCGTCGGCTTCGGGGGGGCCTGGTTCGTCTCCGTGAAGCTCTTCGGCCTCGACAGCGGCATCTTCATCGAGCGCATGCGCTGGTACGTCGACGGGATCGACCTCGTGCAGGGGTTCACGAAGGCGGCCGTCTTCGGGGTGACGCTGACGCTCATCTCGTGTCGACAGGGCTACTACGCCTCGGGCGGCGCGGCCGGGGTCGGCCTCGCGACGAACCGCGCCGTCGTCCACAGCGCCGTCGCCATCCTCGTCCTCGACTACGTCGTCACGACGTTCTTCGTCTGAGGGTGCGATGAGCGAAGCCGAGCGCGCGAGCCGAGCGAGCGAGGGTCCGGAGGAGGATCCGATCCACGTCGCGATCCGTGATCTCGAGAAGGGCTACGACGGCGTCCCGGTCCTGCGCGGCGTCACGCTCGACGTCATCCGCGGCCAGATCAACGTCATCATCGGCGGCTCGGGCGCCGGCAAGAGCGTGTTCACGCGGCAGCTCCTGCGCCTCGAGCGGCCGGACGCGGGGCGGATCGTCGTGGATGGCACGGACATCGCGCAGCTCGACGACTGGAAGCTCGTCCCCTTTCGCCGGAAGTTCGGGATGGTCTTCCAGTTCGGCGCCCTCTTCGACTCGATGAGCGTCTTCGACAACGTCGCCTTCCCGCTGCGCGAGCACACGAGGATGTCGCGCGCCCAGGTCAAGGACCGCGTCATGCAGCGCCTCTCCGATCTGAACGTCGCGCACGCCGCGCACAAGCTCCCCGCGCAGATCTCGGGCGGGATGCAGAAGCGCGTCGCGATCGCGCGCGCGCTCGTGCTCGAGCCCGAGATCCTCGTCTACGACGAGCCGACGAGCGGCCTCGATCCCGTCAGCTCGCGGCTCGTCGACGAGCTCATCCGAGAGACGGCGAGCCAATTCGGCGTGACGAGCGTGGTCATCACGCACGACATGGCGAGCGTGTTCAAGATCGGGCACCGCGTCTCGATGCTCTACAAGGGACGCATCGAGGAGAGCACGACCCCGGAGCTCATCCTGAAGACCCACAACCAGGTCGTGATCGACTTCTTGAGGGCGTCCGGCGTGCAGCTCGGCTGACGGCGGCCGAGCGAGCGCGCGCGGATCCGTGTCAGAGTCGGCGCTCATGGGACCATCGCCGAGCCCGAGCGAGCTTCGCAGAGACTTCCTGCGCGTCTTCTTGCTCCCCGTCCTCACGCTCTTCATCGTGCCGCTCGTCGGCTGGGGCTTCACCGTCTACGGGCTGCGCACGATCGACGCGCGCTACCTCGAGGTCATCCATGAGCAGATCGACGCCGACGGGACGATCGACCCCGGCGATCGCGCAGCGATCCACGCGTTCTACGACGCGACGCCGCCCTCGGCGGTGTGCGGCTCGAGCGATCCCGAGCTCGCGGGCTACCGCGAGAGCGTCTGCGAATTCGGGAGCGAGCTGTCGCAGTTCGAGCTCGCGAAGAGCGGCTCCATCGTCGCGCTCCTCCTCGCGGTCTTCGGCGTCGCGGCGGCCTTCGCCCTCGGCCTCCTCGCCTACCGCGCGCCGCGTCTCCAGCACCGCGCCCTCGTCGTCGGTTGGGGCCTCCTCGTCGCGACGAGCGCGACGGAGGTCGTGCTCCAGGCGATCCTGCTGGTCTGGCTCTCGTTCTGGATCACCGCCCTCTTCCTCGAGGTCTACTTCGTGAAGCTCATCCTCGTCGCGGCGGTGCTGGCCGCGGCTGGGGTCTGGGTCGCGCTCCGCTCGATCTTCGCGCGCGGATCCTCCACGCCCAGGGTCGAGGGCGAGCTCGTCGAGCGGGAGGCCGCCTCCTCGCTCTGGGCGCGGCTCGAGCGCCTCGCGGCCGTGGTGGGCACCCTCCCGCCGGCCCAGGTGATCGCGGGGATCGACGACAATTTCTTCGTCACGGAGTCCCCGCTCGCCGTCCGCGATCGCGAGGTGTCGGGGCGCTCGCTCTACGTCAGCGTGCCGCTCCTGCGCTTGCTCTCCGCGACGGAGGCCGACGCCGTCCTCGCCCACGAGCTCGGGCACTTCCGCGGTGGAGACACGGCAGAGAGCGCGAAGCTCAACCCCGCCCTGATCCGCTACGACACGTACCTCGCGCGCATCGGCGGCGATCTGGTGGCGCGCCCGGCCTTCTTCCTCATGCGGATGTTCCGCGCGGTCTTCGAGCTGGCGCGGATGAGGTCCTCGCGCGAGCGGGAATTCGTGGCCGATCGCGTCTCGGTGGAGGCGACGTCGACGGACGATCTCGCCCGCGCGCTCCTCAAGATCGTCGCGTACGCGAGCCACCGCGACGCCGTCGAGCAGGCGCTCTTCGAGAAGGACGAGCAGCACGCCGCCTCGGCCCTCGCGCTCCAAGAGCGGATGCAGGAGGGGCTCGTCACCCACGCGACGAGCGCGGCGTTCCTGAAGCGCGTCGAGGGCCGAGCGATCCCTCACCCCTTCGACTCCCACCCCCCGCTCGAAGAGCGCCTCGCGCGGCTCGGGTCCGCGCTCCGCGTGAGCGACACCCAGGCGATCCTCGCGTCTCCGCCGGACGCGACGTGGGTCGACGCGCGAGAGGCGCTCGGCGCCATCGAGGAGCGGCTCTGGGGTGAGTACGAGGAGCGGTTCACGCGGGCCCACGAGGAGAGCCTCGCGTACCGCTACCTCCCCGAGGGTGACGCGGAGCGAGCCGTCGTCGAGAGGCGCTTTCCCCCGCGCGAGTTCCCGACGAAGGGTGGGGGGCGCGTGGCGCTCACGGCGACGACGCTCGTAAGCGAGGGCGGGGAGGTCGTCTCGCTCGCGGAGGTGAGCTCCGCCGCGGTTCGCGACGGGACCTTCTCGACGCAGCTCGTGCTCACGACCGAGGGGCGTAGGACGGTCACGGTGAACCTGAGCCGGATCCCGGCGCGTGAGGCCTTCAAGGCGGCCTTCGCGGCGTACTGGGGCCGCGCGCGCGCCGCCGCCGCGTTCGTCGCATCGAGGCCTCCGAAGGGATCTTCGACCACGGCGGATGAGCCTCCGAGCGAAGCTCCACGCGAGGGAGGGGCTGGGGACGGCCCTCCAGCGAGCGAGGGAACGGCGTGACTCCGATCGGCGGATCCACGCCGTGATCCCAAGCACGACGAGGCGCCGCCGCAGGGTGCGGGGCGCCTCGTTCGTGATCTCGCGAGGAGCGATCAGCCCTTCGAGATCTTGCCTTCCTTGTGCTCCTTGTGCGCGCGACACGCGGGGCAGTGCTTCTTGATCGTGAACTTCTCCGGCATCGTCCGCTTGTTCTTGGACGTGTGGTAGTTCGCGCGGCCGCAGGTCTCGCAGGTGAGCTTGATCAGATCTCGCATGGCTTGACTCGTCTTCGTACGGAAGGGCCGAGCTTCTAGCCGTTCACGGGCGAGCGGTCAATGCGCGGTCCCCCCGCGCGGGCGAGGCGCGCCGTCAGAACGAGCCGACCGAGAAGCTGTCGACGCGCCAGGCGCCATCCTCCTGGACGAGGTGCGTCGTGAACGGCGTGGCGCCCGTGGGCGTGTCGAGCGTGCCGCCCATCGTGGCGCCCGTCGCCGCGTCGATGTTGCGCTGCGAGATGGTCTGATCCGTGGAGGCCGCGAGCTGCGGCTGTGCGGCCACGGCGGCCGTGAACTGCTCGAGGGAGAAGGTCGAGCGATAGCCCGTCGCCGTCTGGCCGTACGCCCCCGCGAGGTCGCCTCGCCGGATGGCGCCGAAGAACGTGCGGACGCTCTCCGCCGGCGCCTCGGTCGCCGCGATGACGCCGCCCACGCCGGTCATGGTGCACGCGACGCACGCGCCGACCCCGCAGAGCCCGAGGAGCGCGATCACCGCGCACCCGATCCCGACGTATTTCCACGTGCTCGATCCGCTTCCTTCGCTCATGCCGGCCTCCCCGTCGTGTTCGCCTCGTCCCGCCGCCCCTCACGCGAGCGAGCGGAGGCTCGAGCGGGCGCTCGAGCGATCGCGGAGACGAATCCTGGGGCGGATACTACGGGGTCGAGCGATCGGGTGGGAAGCTCGAAGCGCCGCGCGCGGCCCGTCGTCGGGTCGGAGGCGTCCAGCCGCCGAACGCGCGCTCGG
This sequence comes from Sandaracinaceae bacterium, assembly GCA_039809495.1. Classification (GTDB taxonomy): domain Bacteria; phylum Myxococcota_A; class Polyangia; order Polyangiales; family Sandaracinaceae; genus JAFLCL01. The sequence goes on along the minus strand of JBDHVC010000037.1, from coordinate 14,508 downwards.
CCTCGAGCGCGACCGCGATCGTGCGATGATCTTTGCGCCGCGGGCCGACGACCTGGCAGCCGAGCGGGAGCCCTCGCCGATCGAGCCCGAGCGGGACCTGGGTGCTCGGCAGCTCGAGCGCGTTGAAGATCGCGGTGTAGGCCCAGTCGATCGGGCGCAGCCACGGGTGGCGATGCTTCGGCGCGGGGACGGTGTAGCTCGGGAAGAGCATGACGCCCTCGCCGAGGCGCTCCTCGAGCTCGCGTCGGAGCCCGAGCAGCTCGGCCTCGAGCGCCCGCGTGCGATCGGGCAGGTGCTCCGGGACGCGCTCGAGCAAGGCGAGCACGAGCGATGGCGGGGTGAAGTCCGAGCGACCGAGGAGCGCTCGCGGGAGCTCGCGCCGGAGCGAGATGGCGCGCCCGTCGCCGAGGAGCTCGCGGTAGGAGGGGCCCGTCGTGTTCGCGAGGCGCGCGGCCCAGAAGAGGACCGATCGGCGGAGCGCCGGGAGCTCCGCGCGGACCACCCGCGCGCCGCGCCGGGCGAGGTGCTCGGCGAGGGCAGCCTGCGCGTCGAGCAGCGCGGGATCGACGCGCGAGAGCCCGTTCGTGCGCACGTCGAGCACGCGGAGCCCCTCGAGCGAGACCGCGCGCGGATCGCCGAGCTCGATCGGGAAGGCCTCCGGGCTCCTCGAGGAGGGGCCCGCGAGGATGCGGAGGAGCGGGAAGAGATCCTCCGCGCGTCGTGTGATCGGCCCCGTCGTCAGCATCCGCATCGCCTCGGGGCCGGGGCTCGGGTACTGACCCTCGGACGGAACGAGCCCTCCGGTCGGCTTGTGCCCGAAGACCCCGTTCATGAACGCGGGGATGCGGATCGAGCCGCCGATGTCGGAGCCGAGGCCGAAGGGCGAGATCCCCGCGGCGACGGCGGCGCCCTCTCCCCCCGAGCTCCCGCCGACCCCGCGCGTGACGTCGTAGGGGTTGTTCGTGCGGCCATAGAGGCGGTTCTCGCTCTCCATCCACATGCAGAGCTCCGAGACGTTCGTCGTCCCGAGCACGATCGCGCCCGCGTCGCGCAGGCGCTCGACGACGACGGCGTCCGTCTCGCTGCGGTGGGCGCTGCGCGAGCGCATCCCCGCCGTCTGGAGCATCCCGCGGAACGCGAAGATCTCCTTCACGGTGCACGGCACGCCGAGGAGCGGCGGGAGGCGCTCGGCTGGCTCGCGCCGTACGCGCTCGTCGGCGCGCCGCGCCTCCTCGCGCGCCGCCTCGAGGCGGAGCTCGACGACGGCGTTCAGCCGGGGGTTCTCGCGGCGAAGGACGGCGATGTGCGCGTCGACGATTGCCTCGCTCGTGGCCTCGCGCGAGCGGATCTTCTGGGCGAGCGCGCTCGCGCTCTCCTCGACGAAGGGGAGGGGTTCCATCTCCGTGAGCCTACCCAGCGCGGCCGCGAGCGCACGACGACGTCCTCTCGCGCGGCTCGCGCCGAGTGAATCGGCGTGAGCCCCCCTCCCGCCGAGCCAGCGTGCCTCCGCGGGGCGGATCACGTCGAGCGAGGCGCGCCGTCAGACGCGCGCGATCGGCCGCCGCGTGAGCAGGACGAAGCGCGACGTCATCAGCACCGCGACGGTGAAGAGGCCGATCGAGAGCCCCCACCAGAGCCCGAGCGGGCCGAGCCGCGCTCGCAGGAAGAGGCCGAGCGGTAGCCCGAGCACCCAATGCCCGAAGAGGTTCACGACGAGCGCCGAGCGCGTGTCGCCCGCGCCACGGAGCGCTCCCTGCCCGACGGTCTGGATCCCGTCTCCGAGCTGGAAGCAGGCGGCGACGAAGAGGAACGGGAGGCTCGCCTCGATGACGTCGACGTCGTTCGTGAGCAGCCGCGCGAGCGCGCGCGGCACGAGGAGGATCACGATCGTCGTCGCGAGCATGAAGGCGGCGCCCGACGCGATGCCGACGAGCCCGCCTCGTCGCGCCGCCTCCCGATCGCCGCGGCCGATCGCCGTGCCGACCCGCACCGAGGTCGCCGCGGCGAGCCCGAGCACGACCTGGAACGTCGCGCTCACCACCGCGAGCGCGATCTGGTGCCCCGAGAGCGCTCGGGTCCCAGCGTGGCCGACGAGGAACGTGACGACCGCGAAGCTGCCGGCCTCGAGGACGATCTGCACGCCGAGCGGCGCGCCGAGCACGATCGCGCGGGCGAAGAGGGCGCGATCGAAGCGCCGGGCCTCGCGATCGAGGAGCTCCTCGTCCCAGGCGAGCGGTCGCGCCGCGACGACGAGCTGGACGGTGGTCGCGATGGCCGACGCGACGCCGGCGCCGAAGACGCCGAGCCCCTCGAGCCCGAGCGAGGGGACCCCGTGCGCGAGCGCCCAGGCGATCGGCAGGTTCACGACGTTCGCCGCGACGACGCCCTGGACGAGCGAGCGCGTGCGGCCGCGCGCTTGGAGGTACGAGCGCGTCCCCATCAAGAGGAGGAAGGGCACGAGCGAGAAGACCCGCGCGTGGAGGTACTCGCGCGCGCTCCTCGCGGTGTCGGGATCGACCCCGAAGTGATCGCTCGAGGCCGCGGCGAAGAGGAGGATCGCGCCGAGCGGGATCGCGACGAGGAGCGCGAGGGCGATCCCGGCGACGAAGGCGCGCGCCGCGCGCTTGGACTCTCCCGCGCCGATCGCCTGGGCGAGCAGAGGATCGAGGCCGAGCAGGAGCCCCACGCCGAAGAGCGTCGTCGTGAAGAAGATGGCGTTCCCGAGGCCCGCGGCCGCGATGGCGACCTCCCCCAGGCGGCCGAGGACGGCGACGTCCACGAGGCCGATCGCCATGTTGCCGACGTTCGTGAGGATGAGCGGGCTCGCGAGCGCGAAGAGCGCCGCGAGCTCGTCGCGCACGCGTGCTCGCTCGCGCGAGGGCTCGACGTCGCTCGGGCTCATCGTTCTCGTGCTCTCTCGGGGACGCGAGGCGCGCGCGGGGGGCGCGGCGGGATCAGAGGACGCAGGCGAGGAAGCCGCGCTCGAGCTCGGCCCGATCGAGGTTCTTGCCGATCAGCACGAGCTGGCTGACGCGCGCCTCACCGGGGGACCAAGGGCGATCCTCGATGCCGTCGAGGAGCATGTGGACGCCCTGCATGATGTAGCGGCTCGGCCTGCCCGCGATGCTGAAGATGCCCTTGAGGCGATAGAGATCCGGCCCGCGTGTCTGCTGGAGCGTGACGATCCAGTCGTTGAGCCGCTGGAGATCGAAGGGGCGATCGGTGCTGAAGCCGACCGAGCCGACCTCCTCCTCGTGCACGTGGCCGTCGGCCCATGCGCGCTCGAGCACCGCGCGGCTCTCCCTCCTCGGGGCGCCCTGCGCGGCGCTCGGCGTGGCGAAGAAGCGCACCCCGAGCTCCTCCGGCGCGTGCTGGAGGAAGACGGAGTAGAGGCCCGGCGCCGCGATCCCGACGATGAAGGGGGTCGGGACCTCCCCGCCGTCGAGCGCGACGACGGCGTGCGCGCCGAGCGGGACCTCGCCGCCCGTCTTCACCTCGACGGCGTCCTCGGCGAAGAGGCGGACGACCTGCTCCGCGGCGTCGCGGAGCGTCGTGTCGTCGGCGTGCGCGACGGGGAGCACGACCAGCTCCATCCGGTGCGAGTGCATGCCGTGCCCGTGCTCGTGCCCGTCGTGGTCGTGGTCGTGGTCGTGGTCGTGGTCGTGGCCGTCCTCGGCGTGGTGCTCGCAACGGTGCTCGTGCCCGAGCTCGATGACGAGCGCGCCCGCCTCGAGCTGGTGGATGCCCGTCCACTCGAACGGGTACTCCGGCACGAGGAAGGTCGGGCGCATCTCCACGGCGCGGTTCAGGTCGAAGCCGCCGAGGCCCAGGAGCGCCGGGATCGGCACGTCGCAGCGGCTCGCGCGCTGGATCTTCGCGAGCGCGTTGATCGAGCGCACCTTCGCCTCGACGTGCTCGGCCTCGTGCGCGTCGATCAGCTCGATCTTGTTGAGGATCACCATGTCGGCGAAGGCGATCTGCTCACGGCACTCGCTCGAGGTCTCGACGTGCATGAGCACGTGCTTCGCGTCGACGACCGTGACGATGCCGTCGAGCCGGAACTGCTCGCGCATCTCGTCGTCCATGAAGAAGGTCTGCGCCACGGGCCCTGGATCGGCGAGGCCCGTCGTCTCGACGAGGATGTGGTCGAAGCGATCTCGGCGCTTCAAGAGGTTCCCGAGGATGCGGATCAGGTCGCCTCGCACGGTGCAGCAGATGCACCCGTTGTTCATCTCGAAGACCTCCTCGTCCGACGAGATGACGAGGGCCTCGTCGATGCCGATCTCCCCGAATTCGTTCTCGACGACGGCGATGCGCTTGCCGTGCTGTTCGGAGAGGATGCGGTTCAGGAGCGTGGTCTTGCCGGCGCCGAGGAAGCCGGTGAGCACCGTGACGGGGATCTTGTCGGTCATGGGTGCGGCCATCATGGCCGAGGCGCTCCGCGCGGGCACGCGCTCGACCTACCGATTCGGCCCAAGCGACGCTCGGACGCGATATCCTCGCGCTCGAGGTCACGATGCTCCGCTGGCTCGAAGCCGCGCCCCACGACGCTCGAGCGCTCTCGGTCGCGCTGGTGAGCCTCGCGACGTCGCTCGTGAGCCCGCTCCCCGCGTCGGCGCAGACGGTGGGAGAGCGCGCGACGGCGCACGGCTGCACCACGTCGGCCATCGAGGACTGGGGCCTGCTCGCGCAGCTCGGGCGCGCCCAGGCCTGCATGGATCCCTCGGGGCTCGTCGAGCTTCGGCCGGGCGGATCGCTGACCTTCGCCGATCGCGGCCCGCACTTCTCGACGCCCCAGGCGCGGGACGCGCTCTACGGCGCCCGCGACACGGGCGTCGCGATCCAGGTCAACTCCGCGTTTCGCAACCTGCTCGAGCAGTACTGGCTCTACATCGCGACGAGCCCAGCGTGCGGCGCGGTGGCGACGCCGGGATCGAGCAACCACGAGTCGGGGAGCGCCTTCGACATTCAAGAGTACGCGAGCGCGCGCGCGGCGCTCGAGGCGCGCGGCTGCGACTGGCCCAACATCGCGAGCGATCCTTGGCACTTCGACTGCGCGCCCTCGCCGCGCCGGACCGTGCTCCACTTCCAGCGGCTCTGGAACCTCAACAACCCGGGCGATCGCATCGACGAGGACAACGTCTGGGGGCCTCAGACGCAGGCGCGGCTGCGCGCGAGCCCGATCGCGGGGTTCGCGGACGACGGCTGCGGCCCGCCGCCCACGCCCGACGCGGGGCCGCCCGCGACGCCGGACGCCGGCTCTCCATCGTCGCCGGACGCCGGCCCGGCGAGCACGCCGGACGCGGGCGTCCCGAGCGGCGTGGACGCCGCGGTGGAGCTCGTGGACGCGTCGCCCTTCGACGCGAGCCTGGAGGTGGGCCCGCGCCCCGCCACGCTCAGCACGAGCTGCGCCTGTCGCCTCGGCGCGGGCGCGTCGTCGCGCGCGCCGTGGACGATCCTCGGCCTCCTCGGCGCGCTGCTCGCGCGTCGTCGTCGAGCGAGGCGCGCTGTCAGCGCGCTCGGAGCGCTCCGAGCAGGCGCGCGAAGTCGTCGGGTGGCTCGGCCGTGAACCGCAACGCGCGACCGCTCCGTGGGTGCACGAAGCCGAGCCGCTCGGCGTGGAGCATCACGCGAGGCGCGTCGATCCTCGCCCCCTCGAAGCCGCGCACGTAGACGCGCTCTCCGACGAGCGGGTGGCCCGACTCGGACAGGTGGATGCGGATCTGGTGCTGGCGCCCCGTCTCGAGGCGCGCCTCCACGAGCGAGGCGGGCGCGCGCTCGTCGGGGAAGCGCTCGAGGACGCGGACGTGCGTGACGCTCTCCTTGGCGTCGGGCGGCGGTGGGCCGCGGTGGTGCGCGCGGGAGCCCCAGCTCCCGCGCAGGCCGTCGCCGCGATCGGGGACGAGGAACGTGCGGTGATCGGCGTCCTCGACGAGCCCGAGCGCGAGCGCGAGGTAGCGCCGCTCGGCGTCGTGGGCGCGGATCTGCTGATCGAGCGCGCGCTTGGCGGCGTGCCTTCGGGCGAAGACGAGGACGCCCGTCGTCTCCTTGTCGAGGCGCTGGACGACGCCAAGCTCGACGTCGTGGATCGCGCGGGAGGGCGCGCTCCGCTTGGCCTCGCGCAGGAGGTAGGCGCGCACGCGATCGACGAGCGTGTCTCGATCCCCCGCCTCGAAGGGGACGGTCATCACGTCGGCGCGCTTGTTCACGACGATGACGTCCTCGTCGAGGTAGAGGACGTCATCGGGATCGAGCACCCCCTTCTTGCGTCGTCGCCCCTCGGGGCGGAGCTCGATCGCCTCGTCGCCGCGCATCCTCCGGTGCGCGTCGAGCGCCTCGATCCCATCGACGAAGACGCGCCCTGTCGCGCAGAGCTCCCGCGCCCGGCTCCAGCTCAGCTCGGGGCTGTGCGCGCGGAGCACGCTCGCGAGCGTGTGGCCCGCGTCATGAGCCGAGAGTCGAAAGGAGGACACGGCGGTGGGCCTCGGGGCTCGCGGGCGGGCGCGCGCGTCAGTCGCCCTGCATGAGCCCGCGGATCGTGCCATCGGGATCGATCCGGACGTTGCGCGCCGCGGGCACCTTCGGGAGCCCGGGCATCGTCATGATCTCGCCCGTGAGCGCGACGACGAAGCCCGCGCCCGCGGAGAGTCGCGCCTCGCGCACCGTGACGCGGAAGCCGCGCGGCCGCCCTTGGCGCTTGGGATCGTCGGAGACGGAGAGGTGCGTCTTCGCGACGCAGACCGGGAGGCCCCCGTAGCCGTCCTGCTCGAAGCGCTCGAGGTTCGCGCGCGCCGAGGGCTCGATGTCCACGCCGTCGGCGCCGTAGATCTTCGTCGCGATCGCCTCGAGCTTCTCGGCGTAGCTCGCCTCGAGCGGGTAGGTGTAGCGAGGCGCTGGCCGCCCCTGCCCCTGGTGGCCCGAGCGCGGATCGCGGTCGAGCACCCGCGCGACCGCCTCGGCGAACGCGATCGAGCCCTCCCCACCAGCCGCGAACCCGCGCGAGGTCGTGATCGTCGCGCCGAGCGCCTCCACGCGCTCGCGCACGAGGGCGAGCTCCTCGTCCGTGTCGGTGTCGAACTGGTTGATCGCGACCACAGTCGGCAGCTCGAAGCCGCGCGCCGACTCGAGGTGCCGCTCGAGGTTCTCGATGCCCCGCGAGAGCGCCTCGCGGTTGGGGAGCGCCACGCTCTTCGCGTCGACGCCGCCGTGGAACTTCAGCGCGCGCAGCGTGGCGACGAGGACGAGCGCGTTGGGCCAGATCCCCGCCTGTCGGCACTTGATGTCGAGGAATTTCTCCGCGCCGAGATCGAAGCCGAAGCCCCCCTCCGTGATCGCGATGTCGCCGTAGTGCATCGCCATGCGCGTCGAGAGCACGCTCGAGCAGCCGTGCGCGATGTTCGCGAAGGGGCCACCGTGGACGAGCGCGGGGCCACCCTCCTTCGTCTGGACGAGGTTCGGCATGAGCGCGTCCCTGAGGAGCGCCGCCATCGCGACGTGCGCGCCGAGCTCCTTCGCCGTCACCGGCCGCTGGTCATAGGTGCGCCCGACGACGAGCCGCGCGAGCCGATCCTCCAGATCGCTGCGGGACTTCGCGAGGCAGAGCACGGCCATCACCTCGCTCGCGGCCGTGATGTCGAAGCCGCTCTCGCGCGGGACGCCTCCGCTCCGACCGCCGAGGCCGACGACGATGTCGCGGAGCGCGCGGTCGTTCATGTCGATCGCGCGCCGCCACGTCACGCGGCGGGGGTCGAGGCTCGCGCCGCCGGGCTCCTTCGCGAAGTGGAGCTCGTTGTCGACGATGGCGGCGAGGAGGTTGTTCGCGGAGGTGATCGCGTGGAGGTCGCCGGTGAGGTGGAGGTTGATCTCGCTCGGCGGGACGAGCTCGGCCTTGCCGCCGCCCGTGCCGCCGCCCTTGATGCCGAACACGGGACCGACCGACGGCTCGCGCAGCGAGGGGACGGCGCGACGGCCGATCGCGCGCAGGCCCATCGCGAGGCTGATCGACATCGTCGTCTTGCCCTCTCCGCCCGGCGTCGGCGTGATCGCGGAGACGAGGACGAGCTGCCCCTTGCGCTTCGTGTCTCGCGTGAGCGCGTCGAGGCTGATCTTCGCCTTGTCGCGGCCGTACGGGATGAGGTCGGCGTCGTTGAGGCCGAGCTCCTCGGCCACGTCGTGGATGGGGCGCATGGGAGCCGCAAGGTAGCAACCTTCCGGGGTGCCTTGGAGTGGGATCGAGCGCCTCCTCGGCCTCGACGCTCGGCTCGGTCTCGCGGCTCGAGGCGGGCGACGCGGGCCAGGGCGAGCGCGCGTCAGGGGGAGACGACGGGCTGGGTGGCGAGGCCGACGCGCTGCGTCGTGCCGTCGGTCCCGAGGAAGTAGAGCCAATCGACGCCGCCGCGGCGGACCCTGCGTGGCGCTCGGACGCCCAAGGCGTCGAAGCCGTCGCCGCTCGGAGCGAGCAGGGGCTCCGCGTCGACCGGGATGAAGTGCGTGAAGTCGGGCGAGGCGACGATCTCGCCGATCGACCAGCGCGTCCCGCGCCGCCCGGCGTAGAGGACGCGCACCACGCCGTTCACCTCGAAGAGCTGGGGATCGCTCACCTCGTCCCGATCGAAGGCCGTCTCGGTGCTCCACGCGTTGGCGCGGAGCAGGCCCTGGGTCGTCACGCCCGCCGGATCGCGCCCCACCGCGGGCGTGGCGGCGATCTCGCCGTCCATCGCGAGGGTCGGGAGGATCCGCAGCTCGCTGTGTCCGTCGGAGAAGCGCACGCGCCCGACGAGCACGACGCGATCGACGATCGGGACGAAGAGCGCGCTCGGCGCGTCGATGGAGATCGCGCCCTCTCGCCCGAGCATCGTCTCATCGGCGACGCGCGTCGGCGCGGCGCCGAGCGATCCTGGCTGGCCAGCGGTCATGCTCGGCGTGTACGTCGTCCGGTAGATCGCCGGCCCCGATCCGTCCACCGTCGCAGCGAGAAAGACCTGATGCTCGCCATGGCTCAGGGCGACGGCGAGGCCCGTGATGCGCACGGAGCCAGGCCAGTCCAGCCGGAGCTCGTTCGCGAAGGGGACGCCCGACACCGCCGAGGCCAGGCCGCCGTCGCTGCTCCGGATCGCCATCCAGTACAGGTGTCCGTCGGAGAGGACGAGCGCCTCGTAGCCCGGCGGGTCGGCCTCGGGGCTCGGATCCGGCTCGAACCGCGGGAAGATCGCGAGGTCCGTGACGTCGTGCGCGCCCTCGTCGAGGACGGCGCGGGGGCGCCGATCGGGAGCGAGCCGATCGCAGCCTCGCTCGATGACGCGGAGGTCCGATACCCACGCGAGCGGCGCGGTGTCGGGGTTCCGCTGCTGCCCGAACATCGCGACGCGCACGCTCGCTCGGGGATCGGTTCGACCCGTGAAGATCGGCGGCGCGCTCGGCTCCTCCGCGCCGGGGCTCACCGCGTACACCTCGTAGGAGCCCTCCGGCGTGAGCCGGAGCCGATAGCGCATGCTGCTCGCGCACGCGCCGACGCCGAGCGCGCGGCTGGCGACCACCCGATCTCCCTCGACCACGCGGACCTCGCGGCCGGCGCCGCTCACCACGACGGCGACGAGCGGGCGCGCGATGGGACCGAGCCCATCGCTCGAGAAGATCCCGAAGCCTGCCGCCGCTGGCTCGCCCACCTCCCGCTCTTCCAGCCCGATCCGCGCCTCGATCGTGAGGTAGCCCGAGCGGGGCGCGTAGCCCGAGGGGAGGGCGAGATAGCCCGAGAGGCTGTCGTTCCCGATGGGCGCGAACGCCGCATCGACCCGGACGTCACACGTCGTGAGGATCGCTCCGGGGTAGACCGTCCCTCCCATCGTGGTGAGCGTCTGATCGCGCAGGTGGAGCGTCGCGGGCGCCGCGCCCGAGCCGGTCACCTCGTCCACGCGCTCCGTCGTGCAGCAGGCCTCGTCCGTGCGGCCGACGCAGCACGAGGCGCTCACCGCGGACGATCGACAGTCCTGCTCCTCGCAGTCCATGAGGCCGTTCAGGTCGTTGTCCTCGAAGTCGAGGCACGCGGCGCCGTCGCCCATCGACGCCTCCGCGCTCCGCGGCGGAGTTGCCCCCGCGTCGCTCCCGAAGATGGCGTCGATCGCCCCCGTGTCGGCGTCCCGCGATCCCGGTGGGAGGGGGTCGCGGGATTCCGCGCATCCCAAGCTCGAACTCCCCGCGACGAGGGCGAGGACCGCGAGCACGACCGGCAAGACATCACGCATGGCTCATCGCCTCTCGCATCAGTCTGGCACAACCAAGGGGCAACTCGGGAGGTGAAGCAGGGCTCGTGCCGAGCCCTCGCTCTCAGCGACCGTCGTCGAGCGCGCGCGGCGCGAACTGGGTCCGCGGGACGAACTCGTAGGTGACGCCGGACGACGAGGCGCGGCTCCGCGCGAAGTAGAAGACCAGCCGGTCGGGGCCCGTGCGCGGCTCCTGGCCGACGGTGAAGCTCGTGATCGCGCAATCGGATTCGGCGCAGTCGAGCGCGAGATCGCGGCTCGTGAGCACGGGGTTGCCCGCGTAGGCGTGGAGCTCGGGGGGCGTCACCCCGGCGTCGTCCGCCTCGCCGCCGAAGAGATAGAGCGCCTGCCCGCCCGAGGGCGCATCGACGAGCACCCACACCGCGAAGTAGCGTACGTCGTTCTTCGCGCGGGTGAGGACGTCGATCGCGCGGACGCGATCGTGGATGTCCGGGAAGGGGGCCAAGAGATCCTCGCTGAAGATCTGCGGGGCCTCGCTCGCGTTCTCCGTGTCGTGCGCGAGCCCGAGGGTCGAGCTCGATCCGTGATCGCAGCGGAAGAAGACCCACAGGTTCGCGCCGTCGGCGCGCGCCAGGGCCGGCTCGCGGTACGAGCAGCCGCTCGCGCTCGCCACGAGGCGCTGGGTCACGTTGTCGAACGTCCCCCCCGTGGAGCCGAGCGTCCTCGCTCGGTAGAGGTCGAAGCCCGCGTCCGCGCGTCGGACGAAGGCGATCTCGTCGCTGCCGGCGTAGAGCCCCGACGGCTCTCGGACGTCCACGTCGCCGACGCCCCCGACGGGCCCGCCGCCGGGGCTCTCGGGGCTCATGGACCACGCCGACAGGTTGGGCGAGACGCTCAAGCCGATCCGCGTCGTGAGCGGGCGAAAGATCTCGGCGCTTCGATCTTCGAGCGAGCCGTCGAAGAGCAGGCGCCAGCGGTACACGTCCCCCCCGAAATCGAGGCTCGGGGCGCCGACGCCGCCCACCGCGAACCCCGGCGCGACGCCGTCCGCGTTGAGATCCTCGCGCTGGAGGACGCGGAGCGCGTCGGTGCCGAAGATCGAGGGCGAGGCGCACTCGTAGGTCCGCGCCGTGACGGCGTCGACGCGAAAGCCGGCGCCCTCGCCCTCGAGGGCGACGTAGAGGCCGGGGCTCTCGCTGCACGAGTCGGGGTTGCCGTCGTGCGTGCGGACGAGGTCCTGGACGTCGAGCGCGAGCCCGTCGACGGGGACGACCGCGGTGCATCCACCGTCGAACGAGCCGGAGACCCGGATCCGAGCGCTCAGGATGGCGCGACCGTTCGACGTGGCCGGTCGGAGCTCGACGACGAGGCGCTCGGGCGCGGCGAGGATGTAGCGGCGTGGATCCCCGGACCGCGCGACGTTCGAGCAGGCGCCGCTCGGCGTCGCGAGCGGGATCGGCGTCCCCGCGCGGGTGACCGAGAACAACCCGTCGCGATCGAAGCGGACGGCCAATTCATCGAGAAAGCCGGTCGCTCCGGGGGATCGCGCCGGGCTGAGGACGAGCGAGAGGTCGCCGGGCACGGTCCGTCGAGCGAGCTCGAGGCTGAAGGTCGCGCCCGTCGCGAGGGGCGCGCACGCCCTCCGCCTGAGCCACCCGTAGCGCGAGCCGAAGTCCAAGACGGCGCCGCCCGCCTCGCTCGCGACGTAGAGATCGATCGCGTGATCCCAGTCGGCCTCGTAGCCGCTGACGGTGAACGGGCCGACGAGCGCGCGCCCTTCCGTGTCGCTACAACAATCCGCGGCGCCGAAGCAGTCGGGATCGCGGCAGTCGACGAGGTCGTCGCCGTCGTCATCGAGGCCGTTCGCGCAGAGCTCCGGGCGCGAGATCCCCGTGTCCGAAGCGACCCACGCGTCGGCGACGCCGGCGTCGCCATGGGACGCGTCGACGTCGTCGATGGCCGGCGTCCAGATGAGGCTGCAGCCGCCCGAGAGCGCAGAGAGGACCGCCGCGAGCGCGGCGAGCGAGCGGTGTCCCATCACCACGATCCTCCGATTGGGCCTCGCAGCGCAAACGAGGCGCCCCCCGCGGCCGGCGCGAGCGAGAGGCTGACCTCGCTCTCGCCGCCACCGACGTCGAGCGTGAGGAGACCGACGCTCACGCTCGCGAGCACGAGCGCGACGGGCCACGCGACGTCGACGGCGAGCGTCGCCTCGGTCAGCCGATCGGCCGACGCTCGATCGCGCGCTCGGAGGTTGTCCTCGTGGGCCTCGCTCGCCATCACGACGAGCGCGACGGTCGTGGCGGTCGCGGCGATCGCGAGCGCGCCGGTGACGAGCTGGAGCGCGAGGATCCCGTCGTCACGCTCTCGCGCGAGCCGGACGTCGAGGCGCAAGGGATCCCGCTCGACGGCGAAGCGACCGACGTACGCGCGTCGGCCGGGGGCGCTCACGCGCAGCTCGTGCTCGCCCGCCGCGAGCGCCGTGGCCACGCGGGTGCCCACGCCGAGCGAGGCGCCGTCGAGCTCGATGGTGGCGGGGGCCTCGCTCGCGACGACGACCGGCGCGCGCCCCTCGGTGGGCGCGCTCGCGCGCGCTCCGACGCTCGAGAAGTCGAGGATCAAGGGCGGCGCGCCGACGAGCAGCTCGAAGCGCCGCTCCGCGAGCACCTGGCCATCGCGTCGCACCCGCACGACGTGGGCGCCCGGGGTGACGTCGATCGCGCGCCCCGCTCCTCGCGGCGCGCCGTCGAGCTCGATCTCCACGTCCTCGGGGGCGAGGATCTGCACCGCGACGGGGAGCGGATCGAGCGTGACCTCGACGCGCGCGCTCGCCCCGATCGCGCCGCGTGCCTCTCGGCGCGCGTCGCGGTGATGGGGCGCCGAGAGATAGAAGGTGTGCTCGCCGGGCTCGAGGGCGATCACGAGCGGGGTTCGGCCGCGCGCGCCGAGATCGAGGCGGTCGATCGCCACGCTCGCCTCCGCGCTCGCCACGATCTCGAAGACCGCGACGCGGCCCGAGAGCGCGTCACGGTGGGCGCGGGCGTCCGCGGCCTCCTCGCTCGAGAGGCCCTCGACGCCGAGGTACTCGATCCACCGGTTGAAGGCCTCCGTCGGGCGATCGAGCGCCTCGAGCGCGAGCGCCGTGTTGTAGAGGACGTTGCGCGAGCGGACGAAGCCGAGGCTCCTCTCGTAGCTGGCGAGCGCCGCCTCGAGCTCTCGCGTGCGCCGCTCGCCGCGCATGCGGCTGCCGCGCTGGAAGTGCTCGTTGCCTTCCTGGAAGAGCCGCGAGGCGTCGCTCACGTCGTCCGCGCGCGCGCGCGGCCCGAGCCCCCACGCGAGAAGGAGAGCGAGCGCGAGCTGGAGCGCGAGCAGGGGAGAGGGCGGGAGGCGCGCGGCCGCGCCCCGCGCGCGAGGGCACCAGTCGGGGGATGCCAGCATGATAAGCGGATCGATCCTAAGGGAGACGCCCGCTCGACGCGAGTCCGTCGTCGCTCTCGGCATGGACCCCTCGAGCGACAGCGCGCCGTCAGAGCGCCGTCAGAGCGTCGTCTTGATCGGCGGGCCGATGGTGGGGCTCGATCCCTGGCCCTCGCGCACACGTCGCGCGCGCAGCCGCGGCGAGACGGTCGCGTCGTCCCGCGGCGTGAGGCGCTCGATCGCGTCGTGGTATCCGGCCCGACGAAAGACGAGCGTGACGAGCTGCTCGGCCGGGAGATCCGCGATGCACGGCGTCGTGCAGAGCGGCCCCCCCTCGAGGAGCGAGACCTCGGCCCCGAGCGGATCGGAGCCGAGGCTCACGGCGACGAGCGAGGGAGGGTGAGGGGCGATCGAGCCCGTGCTGGACGGCGTCTCGCTCGCGGTCGCTGGCTCCTCGCGCGACCCGGCGATCGGCCGCTCTGGAGGATCGGCGGAGGGTCGAGGGTCGGCCTGCTCGACGCTCGCGCTCGTCGTCGCTGGCTCTCGGCCGAGCTCGATCGACGCGTAGAGGCCGAGCGCGCCGAGCACGACGAGGAGCCCCACGGCGCCGATCCAGAGCATCGGGCGCGGCGCCGTCGCGGCCTCGGCTCGAGGCGCGCTCGGCGAAGATGGATCGAGCGGGCCGCTCGGGCGCTCGGGCGCCGAGAGCGGCGTGGGCGGCGTCGTCGCGTCCGGCTCGCGCGAGGCGCGGACGCCGGGCGGCAGCGAGGTCGCCGAGGTCCGCAGCTCGGGCACGGCTTCGGCCAGCGCGCGCGCGAACTCTTCCATGGTCGCGAAGCGGTCGTCTGGCTGCTTCGCGAGCGCTCGCTCG
>JBDHVC010000036.1:0-44987 GCA_039809495.1 Sandaracinaceae bacterium | reverse complement strand
CGTCACGGCCTTCTTCGTCACGGCCTTCTTCGTCACGGCCTTCTTCGTCACGGCCTTCTTCGTCACGGCCTTCTTCGCCCCACGCTCGATCGCGGGCCGCGTGAAGACGAGGGCGATCCAGTCCTTCTCGCGACCCGTCCGCTCGTGGCGCAGCCCGAGCGCCTCGTAGCGCGACCGGAGCTCCTCCTCCTCGTGGGAGAGCAGCCCCGAGAGGATCAGGGTCCCCGAGGGCGCGACGCGTGCGGTGAGAGGCCCCGCGAGCGGGACGAGCACGCGGCTCTCGATGTTCGCGACGACGAGCGGGAACGCGCCGCGCACGCTCGCGAGCGGGCGCTTGCTCACGGCGAGGCGCGCGGCGACCCCGTTGCGAGCGGCGTTCTCGCCCGCGGCCTGCATCGACTCGTCGTCGATGTCGAGCCCCTCCGCGCGCGCGGCGCCGAGCACGAGCGCGCCGATCGAGAGGATGCCGCTCCCCGAGCCGACGTCGAGCACCCGCTCACCGCCACGCACGACCCGCTCGAGCTCCGCGAGCACGAGGCGCGTCGTCTCGTGCGTCCCGGTCCCGAACGCCTGACCGGGATCGATGGTGAGGACGACGTCGTCCTCCTTCGGCTCGACGCTCTCCCACGGCGGCCGGACGAGGAAGTGCCGACCGACGCGGCTCGGCTTGAAGAATTCGCGCCAGCGGAACCTCCAGTCGTCGCCGACGATCGGCACGAGGCGCGCGGGGAGAGGCAGCGCCTCGACGACGATGCGCGCTCGGTCCTCGTCGTCGAAGTGCGCGACGAGCGTGACGCTCCCCTCGCTCGCGTTCTTGTCGAGCGTCGTCGCGTCCCGCTCCTCGACGCCGCTCGCGCCGAGCGCGAAGAGGGCGGCGGCCACCTCGTCGCTCTGTCCGTGGGGAACCTGCACGTGGACGGTCGGGTAGCGGGGCTCGCTCATGGGAGGCGTTCGTGCCTCGATCGACCGCCGCTCGTCAATGCTCGAGCGCGCCACCCGACGACGCTCGAGGCTCGCCCGGCGTCTCCCTCGTCCGCGCCCGCTTCGCGTCGCTCGCCGACGCCGCGCCGTCGGGGGGCGCGGCGCGCGGCTCCTCGCCCGCGTCGTCCGGATCGATCCCGAGCGCGCGCTCGTCTCCGCTCGTCCACGGCTCCGTCACCTCGACGCTCGGCGGCGCCGCCGACCCGCCGCCGGTCGCCCCGCAGCCTACGGCGAGACCCGCGACGATGGCCGCGAGGACGAAGAGACCCAACCGGACGTCGCGCTTCATGGCACCTCACCCCCTCTCACCTCGAGCTGCTGCGCGGGACGAACGGTCCGCGCGGTGGGCGCGCTCGCCTCGTACGCGACGAGCGAGAGGCCGCGCACGCGCCCGCTCCCGAGCCACGCCCACGTCATCGGCAGCCGGAGCTCCTCCTCCGCCGCGAGCGCCTGAAGCTGGACCCGAAGGATCCCTCCGCGGTCCGGCGGCGCGATCGCGCCCACCTTCGGCACCGCGCGGAGCGCCGCGTCGAGCGCCTCGTCGTACACGGCGAGCGAGGGGAGCTCGATCTCGAGGGTCGAGGAATCGCTCGCGCGCGTGGCGCGGACGACCAGCTCGAGCGCCGCCCGGCCGGTGCCCGCCTCGAGCAGCCCCTCGACGCGCACCTCGAGCGGGCTCTCGTCCGCCGCCTCGAGCGCGCGGAGCTCGCGCGACTCGAGCGCGACGAGGAGGGGGACGTCGCTCGCGCTCTCGATCGCCGCGCCGCGCGGGAGTACGAACGCGCCGAGCGCGTCGAGCGAGACGGTCTCCCGCGCGCCGTCGACGACGACCTGAGCCTCGCGCTGGTCCCCCTCGTCGCCGAAGCCGCCGAACGTCGAGGCCACGAGCAGCCAGAGCAGCCCCTCATCGTCGAGCAGGGAGACCCGCGCGAGCTCGCGGCTCGTCGCGCGCGCGAGCGCCGCCGCGAGCGCGTCGTCCTCGACCTGCCGCGCCGCGACGAGGAGCGCGAGCGCGCCGACCCAAGCGTCGGTCGAGAGGCCGGGCGCGCCCGGCACGATCGGCGCCCCGGCGTCGTCGTGCTCGAGGCGGGCGACGACGTGGCGATAGAGCAAGCGACCCGGCCCGCTCGCGCGATCGGCGAGCAGGAGCGTCGCCGCCGCTCGCGCCATGACCGACGGCGGCGTTCGCGCAGGGTCGACCCCCTGCCAGATCCAGTCTCGGTCCGAGAAGCTCCGCGGGTCGGCGACGGACGGCGTCCCGATCGCCGGGCTCGTGGCGCCGAGGAACGCGACGACGGTTGCGAGCCGAGTCTGGAAATCGTCGTCGTCTCGAAACAGGCTGGCGACCGACCTCCGGAGGGGGTCGAGGCCCTCTTCGACGGCGAGCGCGCGGCACGCCTCGGCGAGCCGCGTCGGCATGACGGCCCCTCTCAACCGGTCCGCCAGCGCGGGATCGAGCCGACCGTTCAGCGCGCGCGCCCACGCGAGGACGGCCAGCCGCGGATCGAGGGTGGGACCATCTCCGCTCGCGAGCGCCTCGATCAGCGGGAGGCGATCGAGCGCGCGCGGAGCTAGCACGAACGCGCGCGCGTCGAGCGAGCGTGCGCGCGGATCGGGCGAGGGATCGAGGGCGAGGCGCTCCCCCCCCGAGAGCACCGCGCTCGTTCGCGCGACGACGAGCGAGCCGCCCGGAAGGACGCGGACGCGGGCGTGGACGGCGCGCGCGGGCGCGTCGCCCTCTCGGTCGCGGCGCGCGCCGACGACGAGCTCGATCTGCCCGGGCTCGAGGCCCTCGAGCTCGACCGTGGCGCGCGCGACGCCCGGCTCCGCGCTCGGGCGCGGGATGAGCCGAGCGCTCGACGCGCGGCCCGAGGAGGAGAGCTCGATCACCGGGGCGCGCTCCCCCGCGAGGTCGACGGCGACGATCGGGATCGAGGCGCGGTCGCCCACGCGCAAGAGCGTCGGGAGGGCGGCGCGCACGCGGAGCTCGGGCGCGACGGTGAAGCGGGCGCTCGCGACCGACGCCTCGCCCTCGAGCGGCACGGCGAGCGCGACGCTGACGTAGTCCGAGCGCGTCGGGTGTACGCGCCAGGTGATGACGCGGCTCGCACCGACCTCCCCGCCGAGGTCTCCCTCGAACCCGCGCGCCGACGCGAGCGAGGGCGCGAGCGGGACCGGGCGAGGCAGCGCGCGCTCGAGCATCAGGAGCGCTCCGGCCGAGCCGCGATCGAGGCTCGAGGCGTCGATCACCTCGCTCGACTCGAAGAGCCCGTCCTCCAAGAGCGCCGCGATCCACGCGCGGCCGAGCGAGACGGCGCCGAGCCGCGCGACCAGCTCGTCCTCGCCGACGGCCTGCGCGTACACGCTCCCGCTCGGGAGCACGCGCGCGAAGGGATCGAAGAGGTCGTCGGCGGTGCCGTCGCGGCCGTCGGGGCCGAGGCTCGCGACCTCCCAGCCCTCCATCACCGGCAGGAAGGCGTGGCGTCGGGTCGGCCGCAGCACGAAGGGTCGCCCCCAGCCGTCGAGGAGATCGGCGCTCTCGATCATCTCTCCGTCCTCGTCGCTGTCTCGACCGACGAGGCTCGCGAGCCAGGTCCGCGGATCGCCCCGACGCGCCCACGCGAGATCGAGCCCCGCCTCCTCGGTGAAGCTGCGGAGCATCCGGATGACGCGGAACAGGCGGCGCCGCGTGATCCGCCTCGCGACGGCGTCGAAGCTGAACGTCGGGTCGAGCGCCTCGAGCGTGCTCAGCTCGATCCTGCGCCCATCGAGCTCGGCTCCTCCCTCCTCGCCGATGTTGCCGGCCTGGAGCGCCGCGCCGAGCATCTCGCGGTTCCACGTCCAACCGCGCGGCCCGAAGGAGGCGATCTCCGAGAGGCCGTGCTCGAGCCCCTGCTCGACGAAGCTCTCGATCGCGAGGAAGATCTGCCCGAGGCGGCCGCGCACGAAGCGCTCGCGCGTACGCCAAGGATCGCGCAGGAGCCCGAGCGAGGGTGGATCCTCGGGCATGGCCTGCGGCACGAGCGCGCCATCGCGCTGCTCGACGCTCGCCGCGAGATCGAAGGGGACCCGCAGCGCGAGCGCCGCGTCGAGCGCGCGGGCATCGAGCCCGAGCGTCTCCCCCGGATCGAGGACCCGACCGAGGGAGAGCGCGCCGAGCCACGGCGCCGGGTCGAGCGCCTCGTCTCCGCGCGCGAGCACGAGGACGGCGTCGCCCTCGCCCACTCCGCTCACGGACGCCCCCGCACCGTCGGCTCGCACGGCGAGCGAGAGCGGTGGGGCGTAGCGCGCGAGCGTCCCACCACCACGCGCGAGCCGACCATCCGGCTCTACGACGCGCGCGCGGACCCAGACGTCGCCCTCGAAGCGGTCGGACGGGAGGAGCGTCGCGCGCGCCTCGGACGGCTCGACCCACGCCTCGGCGAAGGGCTCCCACCGTCGGCGCATCCGCCGCAAGGCCGTCACGACGACCGCACGACCCTCGGCGCGCGGCGACCGGACGAGCTCGATCACGAGCGGCGCGCCAGGCGCGAGGCGGCCAGCCGGCGCGCGCACGACCACCAGCGCCTCGGGATCGACGGGGACGCACGCGCTCGTGGGCGCGCCCGCGACCACGAGCGTCATGGCGGTCGCGGTGGCGCCGCCGCAAGCCGGATCGGCGGGAGGCTGGGCGGCGACGATCCCCTCGAAGACGGCGACGCCGCTCGCGTCGCTCGTGGCGCGTGCCGTCGCCTGGCCAGCGAACGAGAGGATCGCGCTCGAGAGCTCGACCACCTCGCCGACGCGCGGCGACCCGTCGGCGCCGACGACGCGCGCGAAGAGCCGCGCCGGCGCGCCGGGGGTGAGCGCGCCCCCCTCGACCGAGAGGGCGGCGAAGGCGCGGCGACGCGCGACCCGCACGGCCGTCGACGCCACGACGTGCCCGAGCGACTCCTCGGTGACGTCGAGCGCGACGCTCGTGTCCCCGAACCCGGATCCGCCCGCGACCATCGGGATGTGCCAGGGCAGCCGCACGAGGCCCCGCGCGTCCGTCCGCACGCCTTCGACGGCGTCGTCCGACGACGAGCGACGCGATCGATCCACCATGACGACGCTCGCCCCCTCGATCGGCACGCCGTCGAGGTCGCGGACCTCGACGCCGAGGTCGAGGACATCGCCAGGCGCCGCGACGCGAGCCGAGGGTACGACTCGAACCAGGAAGGGCGCCGACGCTGGCGCGGCATCGACGTGGCCCTCCACCACCGCTCGGTTCGACGGAGCGCGGTCCTCGTGGACCGTCCGCGCGGTCACGGCGATGGCCCCGGGAGCCGTGAACGGGTCGAGGCGAGCCACGAAGAGGCCGGCGCGGTCGGTGGTCACGCGGCGCGTGCCGACCACCGCGTCCTCGCCTCGTCTCGCTCCACGCCTCGACACCTCGACGAGGACCTCGACCCCATCGACCCCACTCCCCGTGGCGGGGCTCGTGACGCGCCCGAGGACCGTGACGGAATCACCGACCGTGGTCCGCGGACGCTCGAGCGCGATGTCGATCCGCTCCTCGGGCTCGCGCTCGAGCGTCGCGTGGAAGCGCCGTTGAACACGGCTCGGGCAGGTCGCCTCGACCTCGAGGCCGAGCGCGTCGAGCCGCGCGGGCATCGGCATGACGAGCCGAGCGCGCCCCGCCGCGTCGGTCGTCACCGTCGCGATCGGCGCGCTCGGGGCGCCCTCGAAGCTCGCGCGGAGCGAGCAGCCCGCCGCTCGACGCAGATCCCGCCCGCGCACGATCTCGTAGAGCGTCGTCCACCAGAGGAGCGGCCTCCCGGGCGCCACGACGAGCGAGCCGTCGATCCCCAGCTCGAGCCCGCTCACCTCGCCGCGCGGCACCTCACGGTGCGTCGCGGTCTGGGCGTCCGCGCGTGTCGAGGAGAGGAGCGCGAGGGCGAGCGCGAGCGTGAACCCTGCGCAAGCACCACGCCCCCACCTCACGTCGTGACCCAGCGCAATCATCGGGCACCTCCTCGCGCGAAGGCGAGCTCGAGGGTTCTCGGGGGGACGATCGTCGCTCGCTCGGGATGATCCTCTTCGAAGGCGCTCGCGCCGAGACCCGAGATCCGCCCGCCGATGCGCGAGGAAAACGGGATCTGAAGGCGGCGGGCCCCGCCGGGCCTCAGGCGACCGAGGCTCACCCGCAGCACACCGTCTTGGATCGATCCCGCCGGCTCCGAGCCCGACTCGCTCGTGATGCGCGCGATCTCCTCCTGCGTGAGCTGGAGACCAGCGGGCAGCTCGAGCGTGAGCGTCGCGCGCTCGAGCACGCGGGGGCTCGTGTTCGTCACGACGACCTCGATCTCCGAGGCGACCCCCGCGCTCCGAGGCTCGTCGGTGATCGCGACCGAGAGCGGCCCGCGACGCGGCGCGCTCGGCCAGGGCTCGACATACTCGACGCTCGCGCTCGTCCAGACGAGGGTCTCGGGCTCTGCCTCGAGAGCGAGCGCGTGGACGCCCGAGCCGAGGAGCGCCGGATCGATCGGCGTCGGATCGTCGGGGACGAGCGTGAGCTCGTGATCGGCCGGGCCGAGCCGCATGCGCTCGACACGCGGCGTGTCGTCCCCGACGGGCCCTCCTTCGCCCCCGCGGTCGATCCCCTCCGGCGCGGCGCTCCCCGCGAGGATCGTCGCCGCCTGAGCGAGCTCGCGCGTGTCGAAGTCGAGCTCGCGCTCACGCCCGGACCACCGCGCGAGCGTCGCGAGGATCGAGAGGGCGTCCGTGCGACGGCCAAGGCGCGCCCACGCGATCGCGAGGCCCGCCGAGTCGCGGAGCGCGCTCTGGCCTCCGAGCAAGACGACGTCCTCGCCGCTCGTCGCGAGGTGCCGCTCGAGCCGCGCGACCAGCGTGAGGAGCACCGGATCGGACGAGGGCTCGCGCGTCGAGACGGCGAGCGCCGCGGCGGCGGGAGCCATGACGTCGGGATCGACGCTCTCGAGCGCACGCTCGACGACGAGCCGGCGCGCTCGCGTGAGCACGCGCGCAAGAGCGAGGTCGAGCGAGAGCTCCGCGCGGAGGGTCACGGGCGCGAAGGCGAGCAGCACGCTGGCCGCCTCGGTCGCGGCGCGCGATCGGTCCGCGCTCCGCGCGGCCTCATCGAGCCGGCGGGTCGTCGCCTCGACGAGCCGACGGAGCTCCGCCGCCTCGTAGCTCCCATCGACGAGGAGCGACGCCGCGACGCGGAGGTCCCGACGGCGTTCGTCGTCGGCGGCGAGGGGCGGCCCGTCGAGCCCCCGAAACGCGCCGATCCAGCGCGACGCCTCGGACGCTCCTCCGAAGATCCACTCGCCGCTCGTCATCGACACCTCGGCGCGCCGGACGCTCGCGAGCGGCGGGATCGGGATCGAGAGGACGTCGCGGCTCGACGTGACGCGCTCGAGCGTGCGCCGCGAGGCGCGCTCGGAGCGCAGGACCGCGAGCGGGAGCGCGAGCGCATCCACCGCGTCTCCCTCTGGCGTGCTCACGGCGATCCGGACCTCGCCCTCGGCCGCCCGATCGAGCGCGAGCGGGAAGACGACGCGGACGACGTCGTGCTCGGGGACCTCGACGCGCTCGGGCTCGCTCGCCGTGATCCCGAGGCTCGGCGACTCGAGCACGCGCACGAGGAGGGCGCGCGGTCGCGCGCCGTGGTTCTCGATGCGCACGGGGAGCTCGAGCCGATCGCCCAGGCGCGCGAAGCTCGGGACGGGGGCGTCGGCGAGGATCTCGCGGTCGGCCTCGATGCGACACGACGCCGACGAGGACCAGCCGTCGCTCCTCCACGTGATCGCCTCGACCTCGTAGGCCGTCACCGCGTCGGCGATGGGGACGGAGAGCGTCGCCCGCCCCTCCGCGTCGAGCCGCACCGACGGAATGAACGCCAGCGTGGCGGGGAAGCGCGCGCGCACGACGCGCGCGAGGCCTCGGAGCGCGGCCGGAGCCGCCGCCCTCGATTGCCTCCCGAGCCGCCCGTACCCGGTGTCCGAGGCGTACCCGGACCCGGTGCCCGAGCCATGGCCGATCGTACCGATCCGCCCGAGCGAGATCCCCTCGAGGGGTACGCCCTCGCTCACCTGCGCCCGGACGGCGTCGCCGATCAGCTCCTCGCTCATCTCGGCCGTGATGCGCGCGTAGGCCTCGAGGAAGCCCGCCGTCGCGCGCTCGTAGGCCGAGAGGAGCGCCATCTGTCGCATGAGCTCGTCCTCGCCGGACGCGACCGCCCAGGGCGTGCCCGCCGGCACCACGCGCGCGAACGGGTCGCGCACGTCGTCCGCCGTCCCGGCGATGCCGTCGGGGCCCGGGCTCACGAGCTCGACGTTCGGCGCGCGCGCCGAGAGCGGGAGCGCGGGGCGGGCGCTCGAGACGAGCGTGAAGTGGCCACCCCACGGGTCGCGGAGGGCCTCGGCGGAGACGAGGCCGAGCTCGACCATCCTCGGCAGCCAGCGCTGAAAGGGCTCGCGCGACGCGACCCGGACCGCGACCGGCGCGTCGTCGCCAGGGTCGGCGTAGGCGCTCAGCGCGGCGGCCAGGCTCACCCAGCGATCGCGCGCGATCCGCCGAGCGACCGTCTCGTAGCGAAAGCTCGGATCGTTCGCCTCGAGGTCCTCGATCGTGATCGGGACGCCCCCGAGCGTCTCCGCGCCGTCGTCATCGAGGATCGACGGCGCGAAGCGACGGCTCGCGCCCGCCCCGACCGTCACCTCGTCGAGCCGATCCTCGTCGATCGCGCTCGCGAGGAGCTCGGCGACGTGCCGCATCGGCTCCGCGACGCCTCGGCGCGCGAGCTCGAGCGCGTCGGGGAAGGGGTCCAAGAGGACCTGATCGCGCGGCGTGCCGCGGTCGAAGTCCCACGCGTCGGGATCGAGCGGGACGCCGAGCGCGTCGACGAGCGGCGCGACGCGCGGCGCGGGATCGATCGCGGGGTTCACGGTCGCGGCGAGCGCGACGTGGAGCAGCCGGCTCCCGCTCTCGCCCGGCGTGAGCAGCGCCTCGTCGAAGCGACGCTCGAGGAAGCCGAGCTCGAGCGGCGCCTCGCCAGCGTGGACGGCCAGGTCGCGCACGAGGAGCGCCGCGAAGGCGTGGACCCCGGCCGGAGGTGCGCCAGCGTCGAGCGAGAAGCGCGCCTCCTCGCCGACGAAGTAGCGCGGGGCGCTCGGGGCGATCCGGAGCAGGCCCGGCCGCGGCGGGACGACGAGGAACGCGTCGACGCTCGCCTCCCCCTCCTCGTTCTGGTCGCGCTCCACCGCGACGGCGTGGACCGAGAAGCGGCCGATCCGATCGGGCGGGAGATCGAAGGTTCCACGGTCGGTGCCTGGGGGGAGGGTGCGGACGTCGAGGATCGTCTCCCCGTGCCGGAGCTCGACGACGACGACGCGCTGACGCGCGATCGGGCGCCGCGCGATCGCGAAGCTCACGCGCGTGCCAGGCGCGGCGAGCGGAGCGCCGACGGTGACCCGCACCGACGCCGCGTGCGCGACGCTCACCGCGAGCCACGCGGTCCGCTCGATCGGGCCCGCGATGCGCACGGAGACGTGGGTCTCGCGCGGCGCGCGCTCGTCCCCATCCGAGACGGGCGCCCACGTCCCAGGCGGCAGGCGCGTGGGCACCTCGGCGATCCCGGCCGCGTCGGTGTGAACGACGGCGCGACCACCGCGAACGGCGGCCCCCTCGATCTCGAGCTCGAGGCCGGCCGGCGGCGGCTCGCCGCGCGGGTCGGTCACGAGGACGAAGAACGCGTCGTCGACCTCGGGCACGAGGCCCAGGCCGAGCCGAGCCGTCGCCACCACGTCGAGCGCGAGCGGCGAGGCGACGCGGTAGCTCGTCCCTGCCGAGGCTTCTCCGAACGCGGGGTGCGTCACCGTGGCCTCCACGCGGACGACCCTCACCTCGCTCCCGCGATAGCCGCGCGCCGCGAACGGAATTCGCGCGACGCCGCTCGCGTCCGTCTGCCCCTCGACCCCCATATCGGGACCGACGCGGAGCGCCACCCGCGCGTCCCGCAAAGGCTCGCCCGCCGCGGTCCGCACCGCGACGACGCCCGTCACCGGCGCGCCGGGGGGTGCCACGTCGGGCTCGACGCTCAGCGTGACGAAGAACGGCGCTTGTCGGCGATCCCCGACCTCGGCGGCGAGCCGGACCTCCTCGCCGCCGACGCTCGCGCGGAGCTCGAGCGGGCCCGAGCCGAGCTCGGAGGGGAGCGTGAAGCTCGCCGAGGCCACCCCGTCCTCGCCCGTCACGATCTCGCGCGTCGCGCCCCCGAACGCCCGCGAGATCCCGGTGATGACGACGCTCTCGCCGACGAGCGGGCGGAGCGAGGCGGCGTCGCGGACGAGGACGAAGGCGTGGACGGGCTCGCCGGGCGCGTACGTGCGCCGATCGGTCCGCGCGAGGAGCGCGTACGGCGAGCGGACGGCGATCGCCTCGACCTCGAAGGAGCGCGTGTCGGCGCCGTCCTCGACGTCGACGACGAGCCGGGCGGTGGACCCCAGGGACGCGGGCGTGACGAGCCGGATCTCGAAGCGCCCCTCGCCGTCTGCGCGAAGATCGACGCTCTCGGACGAGCCGGTGAGCGAGTCGAGGCGGGCCGAGAGGCGAGCGTGGGGGAGCGCCTCGAGCCGTGCGAGCCCGCGCACGCGATAGACGACCCCGCGGTAGATGGTCGGCCGACCTCGCACGACGTCCATCGGCCCGTGGAGCGTGAGCTGCACGCCAGCGGCTCGGGGCGCGCGAGGCTGGGCGAGCGCGAGCGAGCCCGCGCCGAGGCTCAGGAGGATCACGGCGACGATCGCCGCGACGCTCGAGGCGCGCGACGCTCCACGCGCGCCCTCGACGGGAGCTCGCTCGGCGTATCCACCGGTGACTTCGCTCATCCCGATCCTCCTCGGCCTGCACCGACACCCTCACGCCGGGAAGGTTTCCTCCGACGCCCTCCGTCGTGGCGCATCATCGCCGAAGCGCGAGCCGTATTGAAGTGGGCCTCGACGCGCTAGACTCGCGCCATGATGACGTCTCGCTTCGCGCCGCTCCTCGTCGCCCTCGCCCTCCTCGCCGGATGCGAACATCCCGCGAGCCCGCCGACCGACGCGGGAACCCTCTCCCCCCTCGACGCCGCGTCCCCCAGCGACACGGACGCCGCACCGCTCGCCGACGCGGGTCCGGGCCCCGGCTCCGACGCGGGGCCCGCGGTGGACGCGCCCTCGACCGGACCCTGCACGCCAGCGGGGGAGTGCGATCCGTTCTCGCCCACGTCGTGCACCGACGGGAAGGTGTGTCGCCCCGACACCTCGGGCGGCCCGACCTCGTGCGTCGCCGCGGGCACGACCCTGATCGCGGCGGGCGAGGCGTGCGCGGCCGGTGATCAGTGCGCCGCGGGGACGGCGTGCGTCGACTTCGGCGACGGCCTCCACTGCGAGCGCCTCTGCGCGCGAGGATCGACGGGCGCGTGCGGGGCGGGGTACGCCTGCATCGGCACCGTGACGGGCTACGATCCCTGCATCCAGGTCTGTCGCCCGCTCCCGCGCGAGTGCGACGCCCTCGCGAACGACTGCGCCGCGCCGGACGAGACCTGCGCCTTCGCGACCAACCCCGAGACGGGCGCGCACTACACGGGCTGTCGAGCCGCCGGGACGCAAGCGGACGGCCAGCCCTGCGGCGGCGACGCGGGCGGGTGCGCGCGAGGCCTCGTCTGCGTCACCGAGGACGGCGCGAGCGCCTGCCACCACCCGTGCGACGCGAGCGTCACGCCCACGACGTGTCCGGCGAGCCAGCTCTGCAACGGGACGCTGACGGGCTTCACCTTCGGTTATTGCCGCGCCACCTGAGGGCGCGAAGACGCCCTCTCCCGTCCCAGCGCCTTTCTGGTACCGTCGCGCCATGAAGCTCTCGCCGGTCGCGCTCGCTCTCGCGTTGTCCTCCGCGTGGCTCGTCCCGAGCGTCGCCGTCGAGACGGCGAGCGCGCAGCGCGGGGGGCGCGCGGACACCACGCAGTCGATCATCGAGCGCGGCCAGAGCGAGTACGACGACCTGCGCTTCCAGGAGGCCCTCCAGACCTTCTCCGCGGCGCTCGTGCGAGCCGGGAACACGCCCGCCGATCTCGCGCGCATCTACCACTACCTCGCGCTCACCTATCTCTCGCTCGATCGCCGCGAAGAGGCCGAGGGCGCGTACCGCTCGCTGCTCGGCCTCGCCCCCGACACGATCCCGGGCTCCGACCTGAGCCCGCGCTTCCGCGAGTTCTTCACCGAGGTGCGCTCGCGGTGGGAGGCCGACGGACGCCCCGGGCTGCCGCCGCCCGCGCCGGTGAGCATCGTGCATCGCTCCCCCGCGCAGGCCGAGCGCGAGCACGCGGTCACGCTCACGGCGACGCTCGAGGATCCCGATCACCGCGCGCGCGGCCTCGTGCTCGCCTACCGCCAGGGCACGAACGCGGTCTTCCAGCGCATCGACTGCGGCCAGAACGAGGAGGGCGAGTACGTCGCGACGATCCCCGCCGACGCCGTCTCGCCGCCGCTCGTCGAGTACTACTTCGAGGCCCTCGACGCGGGGGGCCTGCCGCTCGCCGGTCGAGGAGACGTCGCGGCCCCCCTCCGCATCGCGGTCCCCGCCGCCGAGGGCGACATCACGAGCGAGCCGGCCTTCTGGGTCGCGATCGCGGGCGGCGCCGCCGCGCTCATCGCCGGCGCGATCATCATCGGCGTGGTCGTCTCGAACGAGGCGCCCCAGAACGGCACGCTCGTCTTCACGATCAACGACTGACGGGGCTCGCCGCGGCCGGGCGGACGAGCCGCGCGCCCACGCTCATCGAGGCGCCGCGATGGCGCCGCGGCGTGTCACGTACGAGGTGTGATCGACGCGCCCCGTCGTGTCGAAGCCGATGATGAGCGTCGGGCCCGCGCCGAGCTCCGGGTTGCCCGCCGCTCGGCCGACGTCGTACGTCCAGTCCGACGGGCTGAACCCGTGCCTCGCACAGAGCGGGCTGATCCCGCAGTCGACCCCGCGCCCCAGGCGCGCGCGCACGTCGTCGCGGAACATCCCCTCGAGCACGCCGCTCCGGCTCACGTCCTCGACGAGCTGGTTGTGGTCCTCGAGGATCGTCGAGGCCGCGACCTCCTCGTCGATCGCGGCGCGCAGCCGCGTCAGCGTCCCCTCCCGATCCATCGGCGCGCCAGCGCAACCGAGCAGAGCGCACGAGACGAGCAGCGAGACGACTCCACGCGACGCCATGACGCACGCTAGCACGAGCGCGCCCGCCGCGAGCGCTCGCGGCTCGTCGAGCGAGGCGCGCCGTCAGAAGAGCGCGCCCTGCGGCCCGCGCGGGCGCTCGACGCCGAGGTGGGCGTAGGCCTTCGCCGTCGCGACCCGCCCCTTCGACGTCCGGGCGAGGAAGCCGTTCTGAAGGAGGTAGGGCTCGATGACGTCCTCGAGCGTGTCCCTCGGCTCGCTCAGCGTCGCCGCGAGCGCCTCGATGCCGACCGGCCCGCCGCCGTAGAAGTCGATGATGATGCGCAAGAAGCGGCGGTTCATCTCGTCGAGCCCCGCCTCGTCGACCTCGAGCCGCGCGAGCGCCTCGCGCGTCGCGGCCTCGTCGAGCCTGCCGTCGCCGAGGACCTCCGCGAAGTCGCGAGCGCGGCGGAGCAAGCGATTGGCGATGCGCGGCGTCCCGCGCGCGCGACGCGCGAGCTCCATCGCGGCGGCCTCGTCGATCGCGACGTCGAGCAGGCGCGCGCTCCGCTTCACGATCGAGGCGAGATCCTCGGGTGCGTAGTAGTCGAGCCGACACTCGATGCCGAAGCGCGAGAGCAGGGGCCCCGTGATGAGCCCGGTCCGGGTCGTCGCCCCGACGAGGGTGAACGGCGCGAGCGGGATCTGGAGCGTGCTCGCCATCGGGCCGTCGCCGTGCACGACGTCGATCCGGTAGTCCTCCATCGCCGTGTAGAGGTTCTCCTCGACGACGCTCGAGAGCCGGTGGATCTCGTCGATGAAGAGGACGTCACGCTCGCCGAGCTTCGTGAGGAGCGCCGCGAGCTGTCCCTTGTGCTCGATCGCCGGGCCGTGCGCGAGGTGGAGCTGGACGCCGAGCTCCTCGGCGAGGATGAACGCGAGCGTCGTCTTGCCGAGGCCGGGAGGCCCGAAGAAGAGGACGTGATCGAGCGCCCCAGCGCGCGCCCGGGCGGCCTCGACGTAGACGGAGAGGTTCTCGGTCACGCGCCTCTGGCCGACGAAGTCGGAGAGCCGTGAGGGTCGGAGCGACGCCTCGACGCGCGCCTCGTCCTCGCTCGAGCCGGGATCGAGCAGCGCCCCGGCGCCCCTCGGCGCCTCGAGGAGGTTCTCGACGAGGCTCGCGTCCTTCTTCGTTCGTCCTTTCGCCATCCCCGCCTCTCACCCCAGCGCGGCGAGCGCCTCGCGCAAGAGCGCCTCGACGCTCTTGCCCTCCGCGCCCGGGAGGATCGACGCGACCGCGCGCTCGGCCTCGACCGCCCGAAAGCCCATCGCGACGAGCGCCGCCGCCACGCTGTCCATCGGTCCGCTCGCCCGCGACGCGACGCTCGGCGCGACGAGCGTTCCGCCGCTCGTCACGAGCGCCCCGCTCGCGACCTGCGCGAAGCCGAGCTTGTCCTTCAGCTCGAGGATCAAGCGATCGACGAGCTTCTTGCCGACCCCCGGGATGCCGACGAGCGTCTTGCGATCCTCGCGCGCGAGCGCGGCGGCGAGGCTCGCGGCGTCGAGGTGCGAGAGGATCGCGAGCGCGAGCTTGGGCCCGATCGACGAGACCGTCATCAGCGTCCGGAACGCGGCGCGGTCCTCGATCGTCGCGAACCCGAAGAGCGTGAACGCGTCCTCGCGGACGTGCGTGTGGACGTGGAGGACGACCTCGGCGGGCGGGCCGGGCAAGCGCGCGAGGCTCTGGAGCGGGACGAGCACCTCGTAGCCGACGCCGCCCACCTCGAGGACGGTCGTTCCGTCGAGCGAGCGCTCGACGAGCTGACCACGGAGACGACCGATCACGCGTCGAACCTAGCAAGCGCGGGCGCGCGAGGACAGCCGCGTCGACGGGCCTCGAGGCCCACGGAGCCGCCGCCGGCGCTCATCGGGCGAGCTGGAGCGGCGAGAGCGTGACGACGGGAGCGCCCGCGGGGATCGTGAGCTGGACGACCGTCGGTCGGTAGCCGTCGGCCACCACGAGCGTGGGGAGCACACCCGGGACGAGCCCGCGCAGCTCGAAGCCTCCGCCCACGTCGGCGCGGGTGCGCGTGAGCACCATCTGGTCGAGCTCCGTGGGCGTGATCCGCCCCGACATGACGAGCGACGCGACCTGCTGGGGATCGACGCCGGGGCGCGCGACGATGACCCAAGCGCTCACGGGCCGCGAGGAGCCCGCCTCGAGCACGCTCCCTCGCGCGACGACGCCACCCCCGACCGCGAAGACGTCGCTCCGCGGGCCGCGTGAAGCCGGGGCGCCACCCGCCCCCGGCGCTCGCACGATCGTGTCGGATCCAGGCCGCCCCGGGCTCACGACGCGGATCGCGTCTCGTCCACCGCCACCACCGCCCGAGCCGCGTATCCCGAGGCCCCCCACGCCCGCCGGCACCGCGCCGCCCACGGTGGCCGCCTCGGCGCGCGAGCCCAGCGCCATGGCGGGACTGAAGACGATCCGCGTCGAGGTCCAGCTCCCGTCCCTCGAGGGGGGCAGGAGCACCGCGAGCAGCGCCGTCTGCGGCACGGCGGGACCGAACGAGACGCTCCCGCGACCCTCGGAGACCACGCCCCGCTCGGTGACGATCGCGAGCGGGACCGGCGGATCGCTCCGCACGAGCGCGCCCCGCTCGGCCGGGATCCGGAAGAGCTGGATCTCGGCGTCGTCGTCGAGGCCGCCCGCGTCGCCGATCGCCGAGATCGTCATCTCCACCCCGCTCGCGAGCGTCTCGATCCTGCTCACGACGACGTCGTCGATGGGGCCGCGAGCGAGCGCGTCGAGCCACGCGCGCGGGATCCGCTCGGCCGGACGCGCGAGCTCGATCGAGGCGAGCATCTGCTCCCCGCGGACCACGGCCGTCGGGATCCCGACGAGCCGCCCGCGCGCGTCGACGAGCACCCCGCCGGAGTTGCCGGGGTTGAAGTCGGCGTCGGTGCGGATCCACGCGACCTCGCCTCGAGCGTTCATCTGGAAGCCCGTCGCGTGACCGCCCGTGACGTTGATCGTGCGGAGGGTCAGAGGGAAGCCGAACGCCCAGAGCGGTGAGCCGGGCGAGAGCCCTTCCGTCGAAGCGATCTCGATCGTGGGGAAGCTCGTACCCCGAGGCAGCGGCGTGCCGTCGACGCTCGCCGTGATGCGGAGCAGCGCGAGGTCGAGCGCGACGTCCGCCCGCACGACGCGCGCGAGCCACCGCGGCTGAGCGGTCGTGCGCGCGCTCTCGACGGTGGCGATCTGCACGTGCTCGCCGTCGCCGAAGAAGGTGCCCGGCAGGCCGCCCCGCCCCGGCCGGACGTTCCCGACGACGTGGAGGTTCGTGAGCACGTACCCACGCGCGTCGATGAGGGCGCCCGAGCCGGTCGAGGAGCCCCCTCGATCGCCCGGGCCGGCCGGGAGGTCGACCTGCACGCGGACCGTGGCGCGCACGGCCCGGTCGATCGCCCGATCGCTCAGTGACTGCGCTCGAGCGCTCGCTGGGCCGTAGGCGATGAGCGCGACCGAGGCGGCGAGGACCATCCGCACGAACATCGAGGGAGCGTACGGTCGACCCCGTCCAAAGTCACCCTGGACACCTCGGCGGCTCGCAGCACGAATCAGCTCCCGGCGCGCGAGCGCGCGGCTCGCTTCACCCGGCGCGAGCGTCGGGGTCGGGCGTGGGCGCGGCGGCGAGCGCTCGGACGCGTCGCCGTCAGAGCGCGGCGCGGCGCGTGCGCGGCTTGCGATGCTGAGCGCGCCGGAGCGGTAGCACGTTCGCGGGCCGAGCGAGCCGACCGGCCGCGGCGAGCTCGGACGCGCGCTCGAGGGCGTGCGTCCCGCTCTCGTCGGGGTGCGACGCGCGCCTCCCCTCGACGTCGAGCGCGAGGCCCGAGGTGGGCAGCGGTAGGGCCAGCCCGTTCGGGCGCGCCACCGACGAGCCCCGCCCGGACACCGGGAAGGGGCTCTCGAGATCCGCGCGGCGGTGCGCGAGCGAGGCGAGCTTCAGCCACATCGAGCGGTGCGCCGGGCGCCGATCGAAGCCGGCGCTGACGAGGCTCTCGAGGATCATCCCGCGTCGGATCGCCTCGGCGACGAAGCTCGGCGTGTGCTTGCGCGTGACGTACAAGAAGCCGCGGTGCGCCTCGAGGATCAGCTCGGGGCTCTTCGCGGTGGAGCCGCCGCCGACGTGGACCACCGTCTCGGGCAAGAGCTCCAGGTAGTAGCCCGCCTTCTGGCAGCGGGCGCACCAGTCGTACTCCTCGTTGTAGAGGAAGAACGACTCGTCGAGCGCTCCGACGCGCTCGAGCACGTCCCTCCGCGTCATGATGCACGCGCCCGAGAGCAGCCACACGCGGCTCGCCTTCCTCACGTCGACCCAATTGGGCCAGTAGTACGGCCCGAAGATCGCTTGGCGCGAGCCGTCCTCGTTCACGAGGCGCGGACCCACCGCTCCGATCGCGCGGTCGCCCTCGAGCCGGCTGAACATCGCGTCGAGCGCGTCTCGCGTGAGGAAGAGGTCCGAGTTCATCAGGAGGATGAAGGGCCGCGTGGCCCGCTCGATCCCGCGGTTGGTCGCGTGAGCGAAGCCGTGGTTCTTCTGGCGGACGAGCACGACCGCGGGGAACTCCCGCTCGACCATCTCGGCCGATCCGTCGGCGGACTCCCCGTCGACGACGATGACCTCCGCGCGGGGCGCGACCTCCGCCAGCGTCCGCAGCGCTCGCGCGAGCAGCGCGCGGGCGTTGTAGGACGGGATGACGACGCTCAGCGTGGCGGAGTCGGTCATGGGCGAGGCTCGTCGAGGGGGCTTGCCGAGCGACGATCGTTGCGGTCGAGAGCGTCGGCGCGGCCAGGGTTAGCAGATCGCGGCGCGCCGATTGGCATTATTGCTGTGCGAGCCACGGGGCGGCGCGCCTTCAGGATGTGTGCCATCTCATGAGACCCGGCCGACGCCCGGATCCGCCGGCCTTTTCGCGCGGAGCGAGCCGAGCGGCCGGGCCCGTCGGGCGCGCACGTCGCCGCGAGTGTGACTCTGACTCACACCCCGCCCGCCATCGCGAGCCCGGATTTCACGCCGGCTCCACGCGCGACCCCGGCCGAATTGTTGACCGCGCGCTCGTGCGTTCCTTATGGGCCCATGACATCCCATGCCTCCCTCGACGCTCACCCGCCCCCTCGCCGCCCACCCCCCGATGAGCTCTCCCGAGACTCCCCCAGCCCCCGCGCGTTCCTCGACGAGCGCGCCCGCGCTCGCGGAGAGCGCCGTGGCGGAGCGCGCGGCGGGCCCGAGCCGTCGGCAATGGATCGTCTTCGGCGTGAAGGCCGCTCTCTCGGTCGCGCTCGTCGCCTACATCTACTCGATGGTGGTGGCGCGCGGCGGCGAAGGCCTCCGGGCGGCGCTCGCGACCGTGCGCTGGCAGTGGGTCGCGCTCGCCCTCGCGGTGCACCTGCTCCAGGTCGCCTTCAACCTCGGGCGCTGGCAGCGGCTGCTCGCGGGGCAAGGCATCCACCCGAGCGCGCGCTTCCTCGTCGGCTCCATCCTCATCGCCCGCTTCTTCGGGGCGGTCACGCCCGGCGGCCACCTCGGCTACGGCGGCTTCCGGATCTACGACGTCGGTCGACACACCGGGAAGTACGCGCGCGCGACGGCCACGATCGCGGTCGAGATGGTCGTCGGCCAGCTCGCGTTCGGCGCGGTCGTGATGATCGGCAGCCTCTTCGGGGCGCGCTTCATCGGCACGGCGGGCGTCGTCGCGATCAACGTCTCCTTCGCGCTCCTCATGGCCGTCGGGATCGCGTTCCTCGCGCGCCCGCGCGCGTTCGGGAAGATCGCGGCGCGGCTCCCCGCGAAGGCGCGGGTCCGCGTGCAGACGCTGATCGACGCGCTCAGCGCCTACGACGGCAAGAGCGGCCTCATCTTCCAGGCGCTCGTCCTCGCGATCGGGACGCACGCCTGCCACATGCTCCTCTACGTCTGCGTCGCCCAGGCCCTCGGCGCGATCCAGCTCGGCGCGGGCGAGGTCTTCTTCGGCAGCTCGCTCCAGATCATCGCGACCATGATCCCGACCTCGATCAACGGCATCGGCCTGCGCGAGGCGGCCGCCGTGGCGCTCTACACGAGCCCCGCGATCGGCGTCCCGATGGCGATCGCGGTCCTCATCCCGAGCCTCGGCTTCGCCGTCGAGATGCTCGTCTCGATCACCGGCGCGCCCGTCTTCCTCGCGCGGCGCTCGGGCTACGAGCCCCACATCCGCGTGGACGACCCGGATCGCGAGCGCCTCGCGGAGGAGGCGATCCCCGACGTGCCGGAGGGGAAGCTCCCGCGCGTGCGACGCGGGGCCACGCTCGGCCTCGGCTCGGGCCTCTTCGCGGGCCTCCTCGTCGGCCTCGCCGAGGGGACGCTCGTCCTCTTGGGCGGCCGCACCGACCCGTGGGTGCTCACCTACGGCGTCATCGCCTACGCGCTCTTCTTCGGCGGCGCGGGCGTCGTCTTTGGCGCGCTCGTCGCGTGGACCAAGCGCAAGCTCAGGCTCGAGGCCTCGCCGGAGCCCTCCGCGTATGGCGCGCTCGCCGGCGCGCTCGCGGCCGGCGCCGCGTTCGGCATCGGCGTCTTCCGCGTCCGCCGCGACGTCTACCACGAGGAGCTCGCGCTGAAGAGCGCCGAGGGCCTCCTCGTGCTCGGCGGCGCGGCCCTGCTCTGCTTCCTCCTCTTCATGTCCGTCTGGCACACGCTGCGGCTCGTCACGCGGCTCCGCGCCGGGAGCTGGCTGCTCCGCGCGTGGGCGACGCCGGCGCTCGTCGCCGCGATGGTCCTCGTGCTCGCGCCGACCACGCTCGCGATCGGCGCGCCCTCGCGCGCGGCGCTCCCCGCGGTCACCGCGCGCGCCCCCGAGGGCGCCGGCAACGTCCTCGTCATCGTCGTCGACACGCTGCGCGCCGACCACCTGCCCTCCTACGGCTACGCGCGCGGCCGCACGCCCCACCTCGACGCCTTCGCGCGCGACGCGATCCGCTTCGATCAGGCCTTCGCCAACGCGAGCTGGACGCGACCGAGCTTCGCCTCGATCCTGACGGGCCGCTACGCCTCGAGCCACGCGGTGATGGCGAAGAACGACGCGCTCCCGGACGACCTCACGACGCTGGCCGAGGCCTACCGCGAGGCCGGCTTCCACACCGAGGGCGTCGTCACCAACTACAACATCGGGCCCTATTACAACTTCGATCAGGGCTTCGACGCCTACCACTACCTCTCCCCCGACTTCGTCCTCGGCGCGGACGACTCCGCCGCGAAGCTCCTCCTCGTCCAGTTCCTGCGCCAGCGAATCGAGACGGTGCGCGATCGGACCTTCGGCGTCGCGCCGGGCGTGGCCTACCAGCCGGCGCCGGTCGTGAGCCGCGAATTGCTCGCC
This sequence comes from Sandaracinaceae bacterium, assembly GCA_039809495.1. Lineage (GTDB taxonomy): Bacteria > Myxococcota_A > Polyangia > Polyangiales > Sandaracinaceae > JAFLCL01. The sequence goes on along the minus strand of JBDHVC010000036.1, from coordinate 24,428 downwards.
GCGATCGACGGCGCGCCCGCCGATCGGCCCTGGCTGATGTTCGTCGGCTACATGGACCCGCACGACCCGTACTACGCGCACCCCTACGACGGGACGGCCTACAGCCGCGCGGCGCACCCGCGCCCGAGCGAGGACGAGGCCGAGCACCTGCGCGCGCTCTACGACGGCGAGATCACCTACTGGGACGAGGCCTTCGGCGCGCTCGTCGACGAGCTGCGGCGCCGCGGCCTCTACGACGACCTCACCATCGTCGTCACCTCCGATCACGGCGAGGAGTTCCACGAGCACGGCGGCTTCTTCCACGGGACGACGCTCTACGACGAGCAGCTCCGCGTGCCGCTCTTCGTCAAGCTCCCGGGGAGCCGGCGCGGCGGCACGAGCGTCCACCACTGGGTGCAGTCCATCGACGTGATGCCCACCCTGCTCCGCGAGAGCGGCGTGCGCGTGCCCGAGGGCGTCCAGGGCGGCGATCTCTTCCAGGGCAACGAGCGCCTCTTCGCGGAGGAGAGCCAGGAGGGCAACGTCCTCCGCGCCGTGCGCCAGCGCCGGGGGACCGACGAACTCAAGCTCATCACCGCGAACGAGGGGAACCCGCGCGGCCTCGCGCCGACGGAACTCTACCGCGTCGACGTCGATCCCCGCGAGGAGGAGGACCTCGCCGAGCGCGAGCCGGGCCTGCTCGAGCAGGCACGCGCCTCGCTCGCGGCCGCGAGCGCCGAGGCCGTCGCGGGCGCCGTCCGAGGGCAGGCCGTCGAGCTCGACGAGGCCGAGCTGCGCCAGGGCTGCGCGCTCGGCTACATCCAGGGCGAGGCGTGCGAGCGCTTCGGCATCCACGCCGAGTGACGGCGCGCCGCGCGCGACCGGTCCACCGTGAGGGCCGCTGGCCTCGCGGCGCTCAGCTCGCGAGCCTCGCGCGGCGGTAGAGGCGCGAGGCCTCGCGGCGCGCCGCCTCGCGCACCGCGCCCACGTCGAGCGTCGTCAGCGCGCCGCCGCAGACGACGGGGCGGCCGTCGATGATCACGTCGCGGACGTCGCTCGCCGTCGCCGAGTAGACCAAGCGCGCGACCGGATCGCCGTAGCGCGCCGTGTGCGCCGGCTCGGTGTGGAGGCCGTCGAGGCGCACGACCGTCAGATCGGCGCGCTTGCCGACCTCGATCGAGCCGATCTCCCGCTCGAGGCCGAGCGCGCGCGCGCCATCGATGGTGAGGAGCCCGAGCGCGTCCATCGCCGAGAGCGCCTCGGCGTCCCGCTGGACGACCTTGGCGAGGAGCGCCGCCTGACGGAGCTCGGTGAAGGGGTCGAGGCGGTTGTTGCACGGCGCGCCGTCGGCGCCGAGGCCCACGACGATCCCGGCCTCCTGCATGGCGACCACGTCGGCGATGCCGCTCGCGAGCTTCAGGTTCGAGCTGGGGCAGTGGACGAAGCGCGTCCCCGCCCGCGCGACGCGGCGCATCTGCGCGCGCGTGAGCTGGACGCCGTGCGCGAGCACGACGTGAGGCCCGAGGAGCCCGTAGGAGGCGAGCGCGTCGACGTCGTCCATCCCGTGCTGCCTCCGCACCTCCTCGCGCTCGCCGGGGTGCTCCGCCGCGTGCGAGTGGACGAGCGTGCCGGTCTGCCTCGCCAGCTCGCCGACGGCGCGGAGCAGCGCCTCGCTGCACGAGAGGATGAAGCGCGGCGCGAGCCCGTAGCGGAGCCGGCCGCCCTCGGCGCCGTGCCAGCGCGCGATGAGGCGCTCGGAGGCCGACAGCGAGGCGCGCGTGCTCTCGCGCAGCCCCCGCGGGACGCCCTCACCTCGATCCATCATCGCCTTGCCCGAGGTCGCGCGGATCCCGCTCGCGGCGAGCACCTCGAAGACGGCGTCGTGGTGATGGACGGTGCCCATGTCGAGGATGCACGTCGTGCCCGCGAGCATCATCTCCGCGACCCCGAGCGCCGCGCTCGCCGCGAGGCTCGAGGCGTCGTGCGCGGCCTCGAGCGGCCAGATCCGCTCGCGGAGCCAGCGCATGAGCGGGAGGTCGTCGGCCATCCCGCGCAGGAGCGCCTGGCAGAGGTGGACGTGGCCCTGGACGAAGCCCGGGACGACGAGCGCGCCCTCGGCGTCGACGACCCGCGCGGCGCGAGGCGCCAGAGCCCCGCTCGCGCCTGGCTCGCCGCGCCTCGCGCGCCGTTCGCGCACCTCGACGATGCGCCCCTTCGAGACGAAGACGTCGGCCGCGCGGACGCGGCGCTTCTCGTCCATCGTGACGACCTCGCCACCCTGGACGAGGAGATCGAAGTCGGCCCCGCGCGCTCGCGTCATCGCTGCCCTCCTCGGAGCACCGCCGGCGAGAAGCCCAGCGGCAGGAGCGCGTCGCTCGACGTGTCGATCGCCTCGCCCTCGCTCGAGACGCATCGTACCGCGAAGGCGGGCGGGAATTCGAGCAGGACCTGCCGACACATCCCGCACGGCGTCGCGGGCGGATCGCCCGCGGTCGCGACGACGATCGCCCGAAACCGGCGCGCGCCCGCGGTGATCGCCGCGCCGATCGCGCTCCGCTCCGCGCACTGCGCGAGGCCGTAGCTCGCGTTCTCGACGTTGGCGCCGACGAAGACGCGTCCGTCCTCGGCGAGCAGCGCCGCGCCGACGGCGTAGCGTGAGTAGGGCGCGTACGCCTGCTCGCGCGCCGCGCGCGCCGCCGCCTCGAGCGCGGACCAGTCGATCGGCGAGGGCGCGCTCATCCCGCCTCGCCCCGCGCGATCCGCGCGAGGATCCCGCGCAAGAGCGCGACGAAGCGCCCCTTCACGCGGTTGGCCGTCTCGGTCACCTCCGCGTGATCGAGGGTCGCGCCCGAGAGGCCCGCGCCCTTGTTCGTGATGCAGGAGATGCCGAGCACGCGCGCCCCCATGTGACGCGCGGCGATCGTCTCGAGCACCGTGCTCATCCCCACGGCGTCGCCGCCGAGCGCGGCCACCATGCGGACCTCGGCGGGCGTCTCGTAGGACGGCCCGAGCAGGCCCGCGTAGACACCGCGCGCGAGCTGCACGCCCGCCTGGCTCGCCGCCTCGAGCGCGATCGCGCGGAGCCTCGCGTCGTACGCGACGGTCATGTCCGGGAAGCGCGGGCCGAGCGCCGGCTCGTTCGCGCCGACGAGCGCGTTCGTCCCCGTCAGGTTCAGGTGATCCTCGATGAGCATGAGCTCGCCCGCGTCGAGGCGTGGGTTCGCGCTCCCCGCGGCGTTCGTGAGGATGACGACGCTCGCGCCGAGCCGGACCATGAGCCGCAGCCCGAAGACGACGTCCTCCGCCGGGTGGCCCTCGTAGAGGTGGACGCGCCCCTGCATCGCGACGCACTCGAGCCCCTCGAGGCGCCCGAAGACGAGCTGGCCCGCGTGCCCGACGACGCCGCTCACGGGCATCGTCGGGATCGCGGCGTAGGGGATCGTCGCACGACCCTCGAGCGTGTCGGCGAAGTCGCCGAGGCCCGAGCCGAGGACGAGCGCGACGCGCGGCACGTTGGCGACGCGCGCGCGGACCGCGGCGAGCGCCCGATCGAGCCGCGCCGCTTGGGAGAGAGCTTCGTCTTGCATCCCGCGCATCGAAGCAGGACGCGCGCGCCCTGTCGAGGCTCGCTCACAGCACGAATCCGTTGCCCTGATTCGTGCTGTTTCTTCCTTGGCGGAGGGTCTGCCAGAGGCCCTCCCTCACGCCGAGCCAGCCCGCCCGACTCGACGGATCACGTCGAGTGAGGCGCGCTGTCAGAAGTGGTAGCTCATGCCGAGCGAGATCGCGTGGTGCATCTGCTCGTAGCGCCCCGCGTTCACGACCGCGCCGAACCCCGAGGGATAACAGCCGAGCGACGGCACCGGGCGGCTCGGGTCGTAGCCGCTCGCGGTCCCGGGACACGCGCCCTCCATGCGGGTCACGTTGATCTGTCGGAAATTCGCCGTGCTCGGGCTCACGTCGATCGTCTCGCCGAGGAAGAAGCCGTACGCGAGGGAGAGATCGAAGCGCTCGACGCGCAAGGTCGCGCCCGCGTGGAGGCCGAGCCGCCAGCCGCCGATGAAGTCGTTCTGGAGGTAGCGGCGGTACCGATCGTCGACGGGGAGCTCGAAGCTCGCGCCGGCGCGGATCGCGAGCGTGCCCGGGATCACGTTCACGTCGCTCCCGAGCCGCATCGTGACGACGTCGCTCCAGCCGTGCGCGATCGGCAGCGGCGTCGGGATCGGGACGGACGTCGTCATGCCGCCCGCGCCACCCTGGCGGAGCTGCCCCGACGAGCCGGCCGGCATCGTGACGACGAAGTCCGTCACCTGCGAGAGCTGCTCGTAGACGACGTCGAGCTCGAGGTCGAAGTTCTCGTTCACCATCGCGTCGTCGACCTGGCCGGCGAGCGCCTCGCCCGCCGTGCGATGCGTCGCGCGAGGCCGGATCCGATCGGCGTAGCGGAGCGCGAGCGTGAACTGGAAGGGCTGCCCGGCCGAGAGGGTCGTGTTCTCGATCCGCGAGAGCGTCGGGACGTAGCTGATGTCGTCGTCGCGCCCGTAGGTGCCCGTCGTCAGCTCGAGCGAGCCCGAGGCGGGGACGACGCCGCCCACGGCGTCCGAGATGTGCGCGCTCACGACGATGTCGAGCGCGTCGATGGGCGTGAAGTGCAGGGACAGGATCCCAGCCGGCACGAAGGGATCGACGACGCTGAGGTGCGTGCGGATGTCGGCGGACGGATCCTCGACGATCGTCGCGGGCGAGCCGGACGCGGCCGTCCCGCTGTTCGTGTAATTCATGTAGTCGATGATCCCGATGCCCCACTGGAGCGTGAGGCCGACGCTCAGCCAGTCGAAGGGCCGGTAGCCGACGCCGACGCTCGGGTAGAAGAGCAGGAGATCCTGCCCGGTCTCCATGTAGCGAACGGGCGTCGGCAGCCGCTGACCATCGACGGTGATCGTGCCGTCGTCGTTGCCCCAGCGCGCGGTGCCGATGCCGTTCGGCGCGATGATCCCGAAGCCGACGCCGAGCTCGTTCGTGACGCGTACGTTGGCCATGATCTGCGGCACGACCTGCGGCATCCCGCCGTTGCAGACCCGAGGGAACGCCCGCGCCGCCCAGGGCGAGGACTCCTCCCCGTCTCGAGGCGAGAAGATGGTGCCGCCGCCCGTGTAGAGACCGCCTGGATCGCCGCCGCCGCCGTAGGTGCCGCTCCGCGTGACGCAGGCGTCCCAGACCATGAGCGTCGCGTTGAGCAGGAGCTGCGTGTCCGCGTCCGCCAGCGCCGCGGGGTTCAAGGCGAGGGCGAGCGAGTCGTCGACGCGCGCCGCGTAAGCGCCCGCTCGCCCGAGCCCGCGCGTCCCCGTGCCGCTCAGCTCGAAGCCGCCGGCGTGGACGAGCGAGGGCGCGAGGGCGGCCTCCGCGCCCATCGAGAGCGAGAGCAGGGAGGCGGCGAGGAGGAGCTTCTCTCTGGTGGGCTTCATCGCTCGCGAGGATAGGCGAGCTTCACGCCGAACTTGAAGCGAGAACGAGCGCGTCGAGCGAACGACGCGGCGCGTCAAGGCCGCGCGCGGGGCTGGCCGTCGAGCCGAGCTCGCGCGGCGTCGGATCACGACACGAATCAGTTGCCCTGATTCGTGCTGCTTCTTCCTCGTCGGAGGGGCTGCCCCAGACCCTCCCTCACGCCGAGTGAATCGGTGTGAGCCTCCCTCCCGCCGAGCCAGCGCGCCTCGACTCGACGGATCACGTCGAGTGAGGCGCGCTGTCAGTCGTCGCCGTCCCCGTAGCCCTCGAACTCCCCCTCGGCGAGGTTCTCGAAGCGGGTGAACTCGTGGAAGAAGCGGCACCGCACGATGCCCGTCGGGCCGCTCCGCTGCTTGCCCACGATGATCTCCGCGAGCCCGCGCGCCTTCTCGCGCTCCTCCTCGTCCTTCGCGTACACCTCGGGCCGGTAGACGAACATGATGACGTCCGCGTCCTGCTCGATCGCGCCGGACTCGCGGAGGTCGGCGAGCTGCGGGCGCTTGTCCTTGCCGGGCCGGGTCTCGACGCCGCGGTTGAGCTGCGAGAGCGCGACGACGGGGACGTCCAGCTCCTTCGCGAGCGCCTTGAGCGAGCGGCTGATCTCGCTGATCTCCTGCTCGCGGTTGTCGTGCCGGGCCCCCGAGCGCATGAGCTGGAGGTAGTCGATGACGACGAGCCCGAGGCCGCTCTCGCTCTTCAGCCTCCGCGCCTTGCCGCGCAGCGCGGTGATCGTGAGGGCGGGCGTGTCGTCGATGTAGAGGGAGAGATCGGTCAGCGGCGCGGCGACCCCCATCAGCTTCTTCCAGTCGGCCTCGGAGAGCATGCCGTTGCGCATGCGGCCGCCGTCGACGCGCGCCTCGCTGCAGAGCAGGCGGCGCGTGAGCTCCTCCTTGCGCATCTCGAGCGAGAAGACGGCGACCGTGATCTTGCGCGACGTGGCGCCCGCGAGCGCGACGTTCATCGCGAACGCGGTCTTCCCCATGCCGGGCCGGCCCGCGACGATGATGAGCTCGGAGCCCTTGAGGCCCGCCGTCATCTCGTCGAGCTTGTCGAGCCCCGTCGGCAGCCCGATGATCCGCTCGCCGCGGCGCGCCGCCTCCTCGATCTCCGCGAAGGTGCGGATGACCACGGGCTTGACGTGCTCGTACGGCGAGGTGCCGCGCTGCTTGCCGATCTCGAAGACGCGCCGCTCGGCGGCGTCGAAGTACGTCTCGGGCTCACCGTAGTCACCGTAGCCCTCGGCGGCGATCTCGTGGCAGGCGCCGATCATGCGCCGCACGTTCGCCTTCTCGCGCACGATGCTCGCGTGCTCTTCGATGTTGGCGACCGTCGGGATCGTGTTCGTGAGCGCGAGCAGGTGATCGTCACCGCCCGCCCTCTGGAGCGCGCCGCGATCGACGAGCCAGGAGCGGAGCGTGATCGTGTCGACGGGCTTGCCCACGCGGAAGAGCTCCGCCATCGCCTCGAAGACGAGCGCGTTGCCGCGCGAGTAGAAGTCGTCGGGGCTCAGCATCTCGAGCACCGTGTTGAGCGCGGTGTTCTCGAGCAAGACCCCGCCGAGGACGGCGCGCTCGGCCTCGAGCGAGTGCGGGGGGACGCGCCCCGTGTCGTGGGGAGAGCGCTCGGGCGTGTCGAAGGGCGTGCTCATGGAGGACCGCGCATCCTACACGCTCGAGCGCGCGGCGAGGCGCGCGAGCTCGCCCCCCGGCGAGGGCGTTCGCTCGCTCACAGCGCGCGCCACGGCGCGACGACGCCCGGCCGACGCCGGGCTACATTCGGCCCGCTCCGCCCCCGAGATGGCCGCCATGCGCACGATCCGCTCCCGCTACGAAGACCCGCTCGATCGCCTCTGGATCACCTGCGCCGAGCGCACCGGCCTCGAGGTGCGGCGCGCCCCGGGCGCCTACGCGCACAGCGATGGCCGAGGCACGCTCTTCATCGCGACGCCCGAGGAGCTCGATCCGGACGACTGCCTGGCGCAGATGATCTTCCACGAGCTCTGCCACTGGGTCGTCGAGGGCGAGGAGGCCGTGAAGGAGATCGACTGGGGCCTCGACAACGAGACGGATCGCGACCTCATGCGCGAGCACGCGTGCATCCGCCTCCAGGCCTTCCTCGTGCGGCCGCGCGGCCTCGGGACGTTCTTCGCGCCGACGACGGATTTCCGCCTCTTCTACGACGCGCTCGGCCCCGATCCCTTCGTGCGGAACGCCGACGAGGCGCCCTACGCGGACGAGGAGGGCGCGGCGTTCTCGATCCGCCTCGGCAAGCAGGCCCTCGCGCGGATCGGGCAGAGCCCGTGGGGCCCTCACCTGCTCGAGGCGCTCGACGCGACCGCCGCGATCGCCGCGCTCCTCGCGCCGTTCGCGAAGGGCCAGAGCGCGGAGGCGGGCCCGCTCCCGTCGCTCTACACGCGCGTCGAGCCGCCGACGCCGCGGCACCCGGCGGGCTTCTTCCTCGCCCGCCCCGGGACGGCCGCCGCGCACCGCACCTGCGGCGACTGCGGCTTCTTCGTCCGCGGCGCGCGCGCGGGCCGCTGCGGCAAGAGCCAGAGGCGGACGAGCGCCGACGCCCCGGCCTGCGAGCGCTTCGAGGAGCCCCCAGGCTGCGCGAGCTGCGGCGCGTGCTGCCGCGAGGCCTTCGACGTCGTCGAGGTGAGGCCGCGCGAGGCGTTCGCGCGAGGGCATCGACACCTCCTCGTCGAGCGGCCCGACGGCGGCTTCGAGCTCCCACGCCACGCGGGACGCTGTCCGCCGCTCGTGGGTGACGGCTCCCCCGAGCGCCCCTACCGCTGCTCGCTCTACGAGGAGCGCCCGCGATCGTGCCGCGACTTCCAGGTGGGCGGCGAGGCGTGCCTCTGGGCTCGACGGCGCGTCGGGCTGAGCACCTGACAGCGCGCCTCACTCGACGTGATCCGTCGAGTCGAGGCGCGCTGGCTCGGCGGGGGGGAGGCTCACGCCGATTCACTCGGCGTGAGGGAGGGCCTGGGCAGACCCTCCGACGAGGAAGGAACAGCACGAATCAGGGCAACGGGTTCGTGCTGTGAGCCGGACGCGGCGTCCGTCAGGCGCGCCGCAGCCTACCCGCGCGCAGCGCCTCGAGGCGGGCGGGCGACGTGCGCAAGAGGAGCGCGCCCTCCTCGTCGAGCCCCTCGAGGATCCCCTCGCGATCGTCGAGCCGCACGCGCTCGCCGACCCACGCGAGCCTCTGACCCAGCTCCCGCACGATCGAGGCGCGATCGCCCGCGAGCAGGCGCTCGACGCGCGCCTCGACCGAGCCGAGGAGCGCCGCGAGCACGAGGGCGCGATCGAGGGGCGCCTGATCGACGCAGCCCGCGCGGAGCGAGGTCGCGAGCCCCTCGAGCTCGGGCGGCCACGCGAGGCGGTTCACGTCGAGGCCCACGCCGACGACGACGGGGCCGATCCGCTCCCCGATCGAGCTCGACTCGACGAGGACGCCCGCGCACTTCTGCTCGTCGAGCTGGACGTCGTTCGGCCACTTCACGCGGAGGCGCCCGCTCGCGTCGATCCCGCGCGCCGCGAGCACGCCCTCGCACGCGTCCCGGACGCCGAGCCCGACCGCGAGCGTGAGCATGCCGAAGATCGACGGATCCGCCGAGGGCCAGCGCTCGGGGCGCTCGAGGATCGAGACGTAGAGATCGGTCCCCTTGGGCGAGCTCCACCCGCTCCCGCGCGCCCCGCGCCCTCTGCGCTGGGCGTCCGCGACGACGACGTGCCCGCGAGGCGCGCCCGCCTCGGCGGCGCGGCGCGCGTCGTCGTTCGTCGAGTCCGTCTCCTCGAGGAGCTCGAGCGAGCGCCCGTAGAGCCGCCCGCCCGCCTCGACGAGCGAGCGCACCCGCGCGAGCGACTCGAACCGCTCGCCCTCGCTCATCCTTCCCAGTCGAGGCCGAGATCGACCGCGCGCGCCGAGTGCGTGAGCCCACCCGAGCTGATCACGTCGACGCCCGCCGCGGCGATGCGGGGGATGCGCTCGAGGGTGACGTTGCCGGAGACCTCGACGATCGCGCGCCCCGCGACGAGGGCGACCGCCTCCGCGAGCGTCGCGTCGTCGAAGTTGTCGAGGAGCACGACGTCGGCGCCGGCGTCGATCGCCTCGCGGAGCTGATCCATGCGATCGACCTCGCACTCGATCCGCGAGGTGTGGGGCGCGTGGGCACGCGCGCGCTCGATCGCGATCCGCACCCCGCCGGCGGCGGCGATGTGGTTGTCCTTGATGAGCACGGCCGAGGCGAGGTCGTCGCGGTGGTTGTGCCCGCCGCCCGCGCGGACGGAGTAGCGCTCGATCGCGCGAAGGAGCGGCGTCGTCTTGCGCGTGTCGACGATCCGAGCGCGGCTCCCCGGAGGCAGCGCGTCGACGAAGCTCCGCGTCTTGGTCGCAATCCCGCTCATCCGCTGGACGAAGTTGAGCGCGACGCGCTCGCCCTCGAGGATCGAGCGGGCGCGCCCGCGCACCCGCGCCGCGATCGCGCCCTTCGCGAGCCGATCCCCGTCGCCCGCGACGAGGTCCACCTCGAGCCGCGGATCGACCTCCGAGAAGACGGCCGCGAAGACCTCGAGGCCGCTCACGACGAGCGGCTCGCGCGCGACGAGCGCGGCGCTCCCCTCGAGCTCGCTCGGGACGGTGGCCTCGGTCGTGACGTCACCGCGCCCGAGATCCTCGGCGAGCGCGCGGCGCACGAGATCCTGGATGACGAGGCGCGGAGGAGGCGGAGGACGCATGACATGCTTGTAGGGCGCGCGAGGGGGCGTCGGCAAGGCGCCGGTCGCGCGCGCGTGGGGTCACGGGCGCGGCACGATCCCCTCACCCTGATCCGTGCTCCTCCTTCGTCGTCGGAGCGGCTGCCCAGCACCCCCTCTCGCCGCGTGGGTCGGCGTGAGCCTCCGGCCCGCCGAGCCAGCGCTCCGCGGCGGAGCGATCACGGCGAGCGAGGCGCGCCGTCAAGCGAGCCAGCCGCGGACGAGGAGGCTCGCGAGGACGTTCGAGAGCGCGTGCAAGGCGATCGACGCGCCGACGCCGCCGCGCCGCGCGCGCAGCCACCCGAAGAGCAGCCCTGGGAAGAAGGTCGCGAGCTTGTCGAGGCGTGGCTCCACGGCGAGGTGGACGAGCGCGAAGAGGGCCGCCTGCGCGAGCAAGGCGGGCGGGCTGATCTTCGCACCGAGGAGGCTCCGGCTCGGAGGCCAGAGCGCCTCGAGCCGAGCCTGCACGTAGCCGCGGAAGAACGCCTCCTCCGGCAGCCCGACGACGACGATCTGGCTGAGCGCGAACGACGCGAGATCGTCGGGCGGGGCCCACCGAAAGCCGTGCGACGGCGCGTTGTAGAGCCAGAAGCCCGCGATGAAGGGCGGAAAGACGACGAGCGCGACGAGGAGCGCCACGCCCGCCTCGCGGAGCGCCGAGCCGAGCGCGCGGAGCCCGATCGAGCGCGGGGACACCGCGCCCTGGCCGCCTTCCGCCGCGGCCTCGGCGGGCCCCTCGTCGATCAGCCCCTCGAACGCGATCCCGGCGCGCTCGAGCCCCCCCGCGCGGCGCGCGCCGCGCACGGCGAGGCCGAAGAAGAGGAGCGCCGTGCCGGCCCCCGCGAGCTCCGAGAGCGCCGAGCCGAGCGAGCCCCCGACGAGCGGCGCGAGCGCGTCTCCGAGGAGCCCGAGCAGCGCCGTCCCGACGAACGCGAGCGCGTAGGCGACGCCGACTTCTCGCAGGATGGGCGACACCACCCCCTTGTACCAGGCGCGGCGGTGGCCGGCCGAGGCCCCGATGATAAGCTCCACGCCTCGATGCCTCGGGCTCCCGATCGTCTCTCGCGTCGCGAGGCGCTCTCGCTCCTCGGCGCGCTCGGCGCGTCGGGGATCGGCCTCTTCGGGGCCTCGGGCGCGGCGCGCGCCGCGCCGGACGAGCCGGGGGCGCTCCGACGAGGCGAGGCGCCACCCCCGCTCGCGCTCGAGCGGATGGCGGGGCCCGACGAGGTCACCCTCGACGCGCTCTCGGGCCGGGTCGTCGTCATCGACTTCTGGGCGACCTGGTGCGGCCCCTGTCGACGCGTCATGCCGGCGCTCGACGCGCTCCACGCGCGCCTGCACGACGAGGGGCTGAGCGTCGTGGGCGTGAGCCGCGAGGGCCCCCGCACGATCCGCGCGTTCCTCGAGTACCTCCCGGTCGGCTACACGGTCGCCCGCGACGTGGGCGCGACGCAGCTCCGCTACGGGGTCACGGCGCTCCCGACCCTCTGCGTGATCGGGCGCGACGGGCTGCTCCGCGAGGTCCACGTCGGGCTCGATCACCTCGACGAGCTCATGGCGCGGATCGAGCGCCTCGTCCGCGGCGAGCGGCGCTGAGCGGTCGACGCTCCTCGCCTCGAGCGATATCGTCCGCACCTCGTGTCGTCATGAAGCGCTACCTCATCCAGACGTTCGGCTGCCAGATGAACGTCCACGACAGCCGCAGGATCGAAGAGGTCCTCGCCCGCGAGGGCTACGAGCGCACGGAGGACTCCCAGCTCGCCGATCTCGTGGTCGTCAACACCTGCAGCGTGCGCGAGAAGGCCGAGCACAAGCTCCTCTCCTTGCTCGGGACGATGAAGCCGCTCAAGGACGAGCGCCCGGCCGTGAAGCTCGCCGTCGCGGGCTGCGTCGCGCAGCAGGAGGGCAAGCGCCTGCTCGAGCGCGCGCCGCACGTCGACATCGTCTTCGGGCCCGACAACATCCCGGATCTCCCGAGCCTCATCGAGCACGTCGAGCACGAGCGCACCGCGATCGCGCGCACCGTCTTCGACGTCCACGATCCGCGCTTCCTCGACGCGACGACCGAGCTCTCGCGACGCGACCGCGAGGTGAGCTCGTTCGTCACCGTCATGAAGGGCTGCGACGAGCGCTGCACCTACTGCATCGTGCCGACGACGCGCGGCCCCGAGCGCTACCGCGGCTCCGCCGAGGTGATCCACGAGGTCCGAGCGCTGGTCGAGGGCGGCGTCCGCGAGATCACGCTCCTCGGACAGACGGTCAACTCGTGGCACGAGCCGGGCGCTCGGATCCTCGATCTCGACGACGAGCACGGGAACCGCAGGAACCTCGGCGAGTCCGAGTTCGCGAAGCTCCTCTACGACGTCGCGCGCGAGGTCCCGAGCCTCGCGCGGCTCCGCTACACGTCGTCGCACCCGCGGCACGTCACGGACGACCTCGTGCGCGCGCACGCCGAGCTGGACGTGCTCCCCGCGCACGTCCACCTGCCCGTGCAGTCCGGCTCGAACCGCGTGCTGCGCCGCATGCTCCGCCGCTACACCCGCGAGCACTACGTCGCGCGCGCGCGCGCGCTGATGGGCGCGCGGCCGCGCTTCACGCTCTCGACCGACATCATCGTCGGCTTCCCCGGCGAGACGGAGGAGGAGTTCCGAGAGACGCTCTCGCTCGTCGAGGAGGTCGGCTTCTCGGCGGCGTTCTGCTTCAAGTACTCCCCGCGCCCGCACACGCCCGCCCTCAAGCTCGGCGACGACGTCCAGGACGAGGAGAAGGACGAGCGCCTCGCGCGCCTCTTCGCGGTCGTGGAGAGGACGCAGCGCTCGCACCTCGAGGGCCTCGTCGGGACGCGGACGAGCGTGCTCGTCGAGGAGCTCGGGCGCGACGACGGACCGGGCGTCGTCCGCTGGAAGGGGCGCTCGGCGCGTCACGAGATCGTCCACGTCGAGGCGCCCGCGAGCGTCGACCTGCGCGGTCAGCTCGTGACGGTGCGCGTCGATCGCGCGAACGCGCACTCGCTCATGGGCTCGATCGAGGGCGAGCTGGCGCACCTGCCGCGCCGTGCCGCTCGCGCCGCCTTCGACGAGGCGGCGCTCCGCGAGGCCTCGAGCGCCCTCGCGGACGAACCGAGCGCGCCCTCGGATGGGCGTAGGCGCTTGCCCGTGATGCGCGCGTGAACACGCGAGGCGGCTCGGGCGACGGCGAGGCCCCGTCGCGACGGATGAGGCGGCGGCGCTACGCGTGGGCGCCCGTGATCGCGTACATGGTGACGATCTGGATCGTCTCCTCGCTCAGCCACCCGAGCTTCCCGGTGGAGCTCTTCCCGCTCCGCGACAAGGGCGTCCACTTCGTCGAGTACGCCGTGCTCGGCTTCCTCGCGATGCACGCGGGCCTGCTCACGTTCCATCGCCGACCGGCCGCGCGGATCCTCCTCTTCGTCCTGCTCTTCGGCGTCCTCTTCGGCCTGCTCGACGAGATCCACCAGGCCTTCGTGCCCGGGCGCTCCGCCGACGTCCGCGATCTCGTCGCCGACTCGATCGGCGTCCTCGCGGGCTCCCTCACGCGACTCCTCGCGCGCGTCGTCCGCGACCGCGCGCGCCCCACCGACGAGGCTCACCCATGACGTACATCCTCCCCTACGCAGGCATCCGCCCACGCATCGCGAAGAGCGCGTTCATCGCGCCCGGCGCCACCATCGTCGGTGACGTCGAGATCGGAGAGGAGTCGTCCGTGTGGTACGGCGCCGTCTTGCGCGGCGACGTGATGCCCATCCGCATCGGCGCGCGCACGAGCATCCAGGACAACGCCGTCATCCACGCGACCGGCGGCTGGCGCGACGCCGTCGTCGGCGACGACGCGACGATCGGCCACGGCGTGATCCTCCACGGCTGCTCGGTCGGCAACCGCGTCCTCGTCGGGATGGGCTCGATCCTCCTCGACGCCGCCGAGGTCGGGGACGACGTCATGATCGGCGCGGGCTCGCTCGTCACCGCGCGGACGCGGCTCCCGAGCCGCCACCTCGTCTTCGGCCGCCCGGCCAAGGCCATCCGCGCGATTACCGAGGAGGAGCTCGCGCACGTCCACGAGGCCTCCGAGCTCTATCGGGGCTATGCCCGCGCGCACCGCGCGGCGCTCGGTGAGGAGCGCTGACGGCGCGCCGCTCGGGGCGGGGTGTCGCGGCACGAGGCGGCTCGTGTCAGAGTCACCGGGGAGCATGCACGCCTCGCCCGCGACGGATCGCCGCACGATCCTCTTCCTGGCGCTCACCGCGCTCGGGATGCTCGTCGCCTGCGGCGCGAAGACGGGCCTCGAGATCGAGGAATTCGACGCCCCGAGCGACGCCGGGTCGGACGCCCCGCTCTGCCGCCCCGGCGTCTATCCCGTCGAGCCGACGCGCGCGGACCTCATGCTCGTCCTCGATCGCTCGGGTTCGATGCGCCTCGACTTCGCGGGGACGGCGGACCTCCCGCGCGAACGCTGGCGCTGGACCTTCCTGCGCGACGCGATCGCGGAGACGCTCCCCTCGCTCGGCGAGCGGGTCCGGGTCGGCGCGAAGCTCTACCCCGATCCCATCGCGCCCACGTCGCCGATCGTCACGGCCGACGTCGCGTGCAGGACCTCGCCCTCCATCGATGTCCGCCCGAGCCTCGATGCGACCGCCGCGATCCTCGATCGGATGGATCGAACGGCGCCGCTCGGGGGCACGCCGACCGTCGAGGCGGTCCTCGCCGCGCGCGGCGCGCTCCTCGGCTCGACGGAGGGGCGGCGCTTCATCATCGTCGCGACCGACGGCGGCCCGAACTGCAACCCAAGCGTCCCCGCCGACCCGGCGACCTGCGTCTGCACGAGCGCGCGCGAGACCTGCCTCGCCCCCGACGAGGGGATCTACTCGTGCGTCGACGATCCCCGGACGACGGAGGTCCTCGACGAGACGAACCGCGCCTTCGGCATCCCCGTCTTCGTCCTCGGCATCCCCGACGAGAGCCGCCCCGACCTCACGGACTACCTCGATCGCATGGCGATCGCGGGGGGCCGAGCGCGAGCGGTCCCCGGCGAGCGCGCGTTCTACTCGGCGCGCTCACCGGTGGAGCTCCGCGAGGCGTTCGAGCAGATCACGGACGCGATCGGCCGCTGCTCCTTCGTCGGCATCCCCATCCTCGGCGACGACGCCCACTACTTCGTCGAGGTCGACGGCGAGCGCCTCGAGCGCGGCCCTCTCGACGGGTGGACCTGGAGCGATCGCGCGCGTGGGGAATTCGAGCTCCACGGCGACGCCTGTGACCGCGCCAACCGGCCGGGCGCGACGATCCGCGGCGTGCTCGACGCCTGCCCGGATCTCTGACGAGGCGCGTTGCTCGCTCGCGCTCTGCACGTCGCCGCGCTCCCCTTCCCTTCGCCGCAGGGGACGCAGGCCGCGCTCCTCGCGATCCTCCGCGCGGCGGCGCGAGACGCACGCGCGCGGGGAGAGCGGGTCGCGCTGCTCACCTACGAGGCCGGCGATGGCCGCGCGCTGCTCCCTCCGAACGTCGAGCATCGACGCACGCGCGCGCTCGTCGCCAACCGCTCGCTCCGATCCGGGCCCTCGCTCGCGAAGCTGGCGGAGGACGCCGCGATCACCTTGGCCGTGCGCCGCGCGAAGGAGCGCACCCTCTTCGCGCATCACGTCGAGGCAGGCGTGGCCTGCGCGCTCGCCGCGCGACCCTTCGTGTGGATCGCCCACACGGCGCTCGGCCCGGAATTGCCGCTCTATCTCGAGGGGAGCGCGCGATCGTCCGGGCTTCGCGCGATCGCCGCGGGCGCCGGCGAGGGGCTCGATCGGCTCGTCGCGCGCCGCGCGCTGCGCGTCCTCGCCGTGAGCCCGTGGCTCGCTCGCCGCATCGAGCGGCGCTTCGACGTCGAGGCGAGCGTGGTGCCGATCCCGTGGTCACCCCACGATCCCGTCTCGGCCGCGGAGCGAGAGAGCGCGCGCGATCGGCTCGCGCTCTCGCCGCGCGACGAGGTCATCCTCTACGCCGGGAACCTCGATCGCTACCAAGGGATCGAGACCGCGATCGAGGCGCTCCGCGCCGTCGGGACGCGCCGCCCCGACGCTCTCTGGCTCGTCGCCACCGACTCGGATCCGGCACAGCTCCGGCTCGCGGCGGAGCGCGCCGGGATCGCCGCGCGGCTCCGGCTCGCGCGGCTCGCGAGCGATCCCGAGCGCCGCGCCGCGCACGCCGCCGCGGATCTCGCGATCGTCCCGCGGCGGCTCGAGGCTGGCCTGTCCGTGAAGATCCTCGAGGCGCTCGCGCACGGGCTCCCGACGATCGCCGTCCGCGCCGCGACCGGCGGCCTCGACTTCGGGCGCGCCCTCGTGGCGGTCGAGGACGAGCCTCGCGCGATGGAGGACGCGATCGTCGCGCTCCTCGAGCGGCCCGAGCGACGCGCGGCGCTCGCGCGCGAGGGCCACGCGCACCTCGCCCGCGCGCACGCGGCGGACGCCTGCGTCCGAGCCCTCGAGCCCCGCGCGTGACGCGGACGGCGCGCCTCGCTCGACGCGATCCGCTCCGCGCGGGCACGCCGGCTCGGCAGGAGGGAGGGGCTCTGGTCAGACCCTCCGACGAGGAAGGAACAGCACGAATTCAGGGCAACGGCTTCGTGTCGTGAGCTACGGCGCTTCGCGGGGGAAGGTCTGATCGATGCTCGACGCGACGTCGGGGTGGAGCTCGAGCGTCGGCGGATCGACGTCGGGCCGCGAGTAGAGCGGCCAGCTCGCGACGATCGCGCCGTCGAAGGGCGGCACGTCGAGCCCATCGACCGCCGCGGCGACGCACGCCGCGAGCGCCTCGGGGATCGGGCCATCCACGCGCACGTCGGCGATCTCGCGATCGGCGAGCGTCAGCGTGACGCGCAGGCGCGTCGAGTAGGAGGCTCGCCCGCGACGATCGTCTCGAAAGCACTCTCGGACGCGGGGCATGACGCGCTGCGTGAGCTCGCGGTGGAGCGACGTCGCCGACAAGGTCGCGAGCTGACGCGCCGCGCCCGACGCGCTCGCCACGCTCGGCGCGTGGCAGGTGCGACGCTCCACGATCGCGAAGCGGTTGGGGAGGCGCGTGACGCGCTCGAGCGAAGCGGACCCGTGGAGGACGCGCTCACCCTCGGAGCACGCGAGGAGCGCTAGCGGCGCCGTGGCGGCGACGAGCCGCGTCGCCTCGCGCCCGACGGCCGCGATCGCGAGGGCCAGATCGCCCTCGGCGCGCTCGACGCGGACCGAGGAGCCCGACGCGTCGATGCGCGGGCGGAGGCGGCCCCGAGCCGCGAACGCGAAGGCGCCTCCCGGCTCGAGCCAACGCTCGCGCGCCTCGCCGAGCCCGCGCACCACGAGCCGACGCGGTCGCTCGGCCGCGAAGAGGCTCTGGACCCGCTCGTCGAGCGCGCTCGCCTGCCCACGCGTCGCCGCGAGCGCCTCGGCGCTCACCTCGAGCGAGGGCGCGCCGAAGCGGAGCGCCTCCTCGGCGAGCGCGGCCGCGATCGGGCGCCCGCCGGCCGACACCACGCGGAGCTCGATCCCGCGCTCGCGCGCGGCCTCGAAGGCTCGCCGTCCGGCGGACGATCCGGTGATGCCCCCATCGCCCACCCAGAGGAGCGTCGCCCCGCGCCGGAGCGTGGGCAGGACGAGCCCCATGAGGGCCTCGGGTCGGGTGGAGGAGCCGAGCTCGAGCGACGCCGCCTGCGCGAGCACGTCGGCCGTGATGGAGGGCGCCTGCGTCCAGTCCGCGACGACGTAGCGCGCCCGCGCCGCGAACGCGGCGACCCGGACGCGGGATCCATCCGGGAGCGCGCGGACGGCGGCGAGGGCCACCTCCGGCAGGAGACCGCGCGCCCCCGCCATCGTCGAGGGGCTCGCGTCGATCGCGATGACGACGTCCTCGGCGCGCGCCCTCGGCCGCGCGCTCGAGCCGCGCACCCAGGTGCACGCCTCGCCCTCGCACGCGCTCGACCACGCCTCGACCCGGGTGCTCCACGTGAGAGGCACCCGCGCCGTGAGGACGAGCGGCTCGCCGGGCGCGCGATCGACGACGTCGGCCGGCGAGAGCTCGACGCCGCGCGCCTCGGGCACGACGAGGTCCCGCGCGAGGACCGTGACCGCCTCGCGCGCGAGGCGAGCGTCCTCCCCGCGCGCGGGCAGCTCGACGCGGGCCACGCCGCCGTGGACCGGGACGGCGAACGCGTACCCAAGCTCGACGCGGAGCCGCCCCGGCGCCTGGAGGCCGCTCGCGTCGAGCGCTGCCGGCGCGATGGGTGCCGCGCGAAGGACGAGGCGCGCGTCGCCGTCGCGCTCGAGCTGCGCGATCGGGAGCACGCCCGAGCCGCCGGGGCCCCGCGCGACGAGGAGCGCGTCGTACGCGGTCAGGCGAGCGGCGCTCGCGTCGATCACGCCTGCGCGGCAGCCCGCGTCGGAGCAGACGCGAAGCGCGAAGGGCACGGCCCCCGGCGGGACGGGGAGGGACTCGACGAGCTCGGCGGCGTTGCGCGCCACCGACTCGAACTCGATCTCCGTCCGGACGAGGGCGAGCCCCGAGACGAGCTCGATCCGCGTCCGACACGCGACCTCCCTCACGCCGGACGCCGCGGCGAGCGTCGCGCCTCGGACGATCGGGAGCGCGTCCGGCACCAGTTCGTCCTCGCTCGGCAGGGGCGCGCTCGCCAGGTCGTCGGTCCCGCGCGACGAGAGCGGATCGACCTCCTCGTGCTCGGAGAGGGGGGCGGCGGCGGCGAACGGATCCGAGTCGACGAGCGCGCGAAACGCGTCCGACGACGACGCGGCGGGCGCGATCCCGCCGTCCGCGCGCTGCGCCGAAGCGCTCGGGCTCGCCGCGAGCGCGGCGGCGAAGAGGAGCGCGTGCACGGAGCGGCGGAGCACATCCATCGACGAAGAGACCCCGGTCCGACCGGGAGGTTCCCGCCGACCCGACGCGTCGGGCTCGGGCGCGAAGGAGCGCTCCATCGACATCGACACTACCCGACGAGCCACGCTGCCAGTATGATTCACGCCTCGGTCGCGAGGAGAGCCGTCTCCCGCGGCTCGAGCGACGCAAGAGGAGATCGCGACATGGGGATCATGGACTTCGTCAAGAGCGGCGTGCAGGAGATGGTCATCGCGCGGCCCGACGCCGCGAAGGACTTCATCGTCTACAAGCATCCCGAGCGCACGATCCCGAAGTGGTCCCAGCTCACCGTCGGCGCCGACGAGGCCGCCGTCTTCTTCCGTGACGGCGCGCTCGTCGGCGTCCTGCGCACCGCGGGCGTCGGCCAGCGCCACACGCTCGACGCGGGGAACATCCCGTTCCTGTCGAACCTCGTCGACTCCGTGACGGGCGGCAACATCTTCGTGACCGACCTCTTCTTCGTCACGACGAAGCCCATCCGAAACACCAAGTTCGGCGACAAGCTCGAGGCGCTCAAGGATCCGGAGCTCGAGATCACCGTCACGCCGATGGTGTACGGCAAATTCGAGTGGCAGATCCTCGAGCCCGAGAAGTTCATCGTGAACTACCTCGGCCTCGGCAACCCGACGTCGAACGAGAAGGTCGAGGAGTACGTCGTCGACAAGTTCAAGTACGGCGCGAAGTCGGCCATCCCGGAGTTCGTGACGCTGCGCAAGATCGACATCCAGTCGCTGAGCGCGCATCGCAAGGAGCTCGGACAATACTTCGTCCAGAGCTGCGACGATCTCTCGAGCATCGGCGTCCAGCTCATCAACATCGTCGACTTCCTCGTCAGCTTCTCCCAGGAGGACAAGAAGCGGATCGAGGAGGCCCAGGCGCGCTACGCGGATCTCAAGGTGAAGAAGCGCGCGAAGGACGAGCTCGGCGCCGGCAACTACATGCAGTACGCGGCCGCCGAGGCGATGCTCGGCGCTGGCCAGGGCATGGCCAAGGGCGGCGGCGAGGGCGGCGGCATGATGCAGGGCGGGATGGGCTTCGGCATGGGCATGGCGATGGCCAACATGTACGGGCAGCAGGTGCAGCAAGGCTATGGGCCGCAGGGCGCGATGGCGCCTCCCGGATACGGCCAGCCCGGATATGGCCAGCAGCCCGGATATGGCCAGCCGGGCGCGGCTCCTTATCCGCCGCAGCAGGCCCCCCAGCCCGCCGCGGCGCCCGGAGCTGGAGATGGGCTGCTCGTCTGCACCCAGTGTGGCAAGCGCGTGCCGCCCGGTCGCTTCTGCGCGGAGTGCGGCGCGTCGATGGCGCCGCCGCAGCCGACGCCCTGCACCGGGTGCAGCCAGATGCTCGCGCCCGGCGCCAAGTTCTGCGCGAATTGCGGAACGAAGGCGCCCGTATAACACTCTCTTCATGCCGACGACGCCGCGCCCAGCGCCCGAGACGACGTTGCGCGCGGCGCTCGTTCGTGTGGGGATCGCGACGCTCGTCTTGGCGACGCCGCTCCTGATGGGCGGCACGGGCGGCTGCAGCGGTGGGAGCGGGCGAAAGGGCGTCGGCGAGCCCTGCACGCGCTCGAGCGAGTGCTCGGACGCGCTCGTGTGCGTCCGCGGGGTCTGCCGAGCCGAGGTCGACGCCAGCCCCTGACGCCCCGGACCGCCGAGCGGGCTCACGACGTGAGCCCGTGGATCGGGCGCACGCGCTTCGTTCTCGCGCCGCGGGCTGCCCCAGCCCCGCCCGCCGAGCCGAAGCGCCCGCGCGCGCGCCGCGGCGCGCCGTCAGAGCCCGAGGCTCATGCCGTCCCGCTCGAGCGCGCGCCGGGCACGCGAGGCTCGAGCGAGCGGGCCGATCGTGAACGGGGTGAGGACGAGGGCGATCCACGCGAACGAGACGGTGCCGAGCTGCATGCACGAGAAGATGCCGAAGAAGACGTTCAGCGCGACCCAGCTCGTCGCGCCGAGCGCCACCACGAGCGCGAGCGCGAGCGCGACCCAGCCCCAGCCCGCGCGCATCCGCAGGAGCCTCGCCGCGGCGAGGATCTGGAGCACCCCGAGCGGGATGAAGGCCCAGTTCAGGTACTGGATGGGCGCGAGCTCGCCGACGAAGCGCAGAGAGACGAGGAGCTGGATCGCGGAGATGGCCAGGTAGAGCCCGGAGACCGCCTGGAGCGCCGCCGCCGCGCGCACCACGAAGGGCGTGGCGAGCGCGCTGATCTCCTTCTCGCTCTCATCCGTCATGGCTCACCCGCTCGCGACCACGCGCACGGGCGCGACAACGCGGTCGCGCCCGTCGGCGCGTACATGGTCGGACAAGGGCCCGCTGTCGAGCCGAGCCCACGGACCTGGGCGAGCGGAGCGGGCGAGCGCGTGACGCCGCGCGCGGTCAGGGTCGAGCCGGCGCGGAGCCTCGCTCCGAGAGGGCGAGGAGCTTCTTCGTGAGGGTCGCGACCCCGAGCGCGTGGAGCGCGCCGAGCGCGACGAGCTTCGCGCCCGCCTTCGCCCCCGCGGTGCGGGCGCGATAGACGCGGACGAGGAGGCGGCGATGCGTGAGGACGTGCTCGAGGGATCGGGCTCGCCCCGCGAGCAAGGTCAGCCCCCAGCGCTCCGCGAGAGCGCGCGCCGCGGCGCGCCCTCGGCCCTCGCGCATCGGGAGCGCCCAGAGCCCTCGGAAGAGCGCGCCCTCGATCGAGGCGTCCGCGTCCGTCTTCACGAGGAGGCACCGCCCCTCCTCGTCGCGGGCGTCGAGCGCGACCACGTGGAGCTCGCGCGGCGACGAGCGCGCTCGAGGCGAGGGGAACGCGTCGACGTCACCGCGTCGATGCGCTCCACACCAAGGCGCGAGCGGGCACGCGCCGCACCGAGGAGAGGATCTCGCGCAGTGCGTCGCCCCGAGCTCCATCAGCGCCTCGTTCACGCGCCCCGGCGCCTCGGCCTTCGCCCACGCGCTCGCCTCGGCCCAGAGCCGCTCCTCGGCCGCGCGCGCCCCCCGCGCGTCGTCGACGCGATGCACACGGGAGAGGACGCGACGCACGTTGCCGTCGACGATCGGCTCGGGGAGATCGAACGCGAGGCTGCCGATCGCGCCCGCCGTGTAGCGGCCGATCCCCGGCAACGCGAGCCGCGCCGCTCGGTCCCTCGGGACGAGCCCTCCGTGGCGCTCGACGACCGCGCGTGCCCCCTCGTGGAGCGCGCGGGCGCGGCGGTAGTAGCCGAGCCCGCTCCACGCCGCGAGCACCTCGTCCTCGCTCGCCCCGGCGAGCGCCTCCGCCGTGGGGAACCGCGCGAGGAACGGCTCGAAATAGCGAGCGACCGTCTCGACGCGCGTCTGCTGCAGCATCACCTCGGACACCCAGACGGCGTAGGGGTCGCGCGCGCGCCGCCACGGGAGATCGCGGGCGTGCTCGGCGAACCACGCCTCGAGCGCGAGCCGCGCGCGAGCGCGCTCGTCGGGGCTCACGGGGCCCCCTCGAGCCGCGCGACGATCGCGTCGATGGCGCGCGGGTGGACGACCATCAAGCGATGAAGCGGCATCGCGATCGCCGTGCTCGATCGCGCCCCGGGCAGCTCGCTCGAGCGGGCCGGCACGATCATCAGATCGAACGGGGTGTAGAGGACGTGGACCTCGACCTCACCCCAGGGATCGGGATCGGAGGCGAGATCCCGGAGCAGCGCGCTCCCCGGCGCCATGTCCGCGATCCCCTCGTAACGCTTGGCGAACGAGAGGAGGCGCGCGTCGAGCGTGCCCTGGTGCGGCCCCGAGACGCTCACGAAGCGCCGCACGCGCTCGCGACCGCCCGCGCGCTGGATGAAGGTGCGCGCGACGAGCGCTCCCATCGAGAAGCCGACGAGATCGACGCGATCGACGCCGTGGCGATCGCACATCCCGGCCGCGTACGACGCCACGTCCGCGGCGAGCGCGCGGATCGGCGCGCGACCGTCGTTCGGGAGGAGATCGATGGCCTCCACCGTCCTGCCCGCCCGCTCGAGGCCCCGCGTCACGCGCCGGAGCCGGCGCGACGAGTCGAAGATGCCGTGCACGACGAGCACGGGCGGCGACGCTCCGCGGAGAGGCGCCGGGCGCGCCGCTTGATCGTCGGACACGCGCGAAGCGTAGCCAGAGGCCGCGTCGCGGGCCAACCCGACGACGGGCGGGAAGGGCCGTCCTCGCGAGCCCGCGCCGTGATACGGTTTTCGCTCCTACGATGAGCGCGGAGTCGAAGAAGGAGCGCATCACGGCGCGCCCAGGCCCGCCGCCTCCCCCGCCGCGCTCGCCCGACCTCTCGAGCAGCGGGCGCGATCCCGCCTCGTCGACGCGCCCTCGCATGACGAAGCGCGACGTGATCGCCACGAGCCTGCCGCCAGGCACGACGATCGCCGGCCGCTACGAGGTCGTGCGGCTGCTCGGCGCGGGCGGCATGGGCTCCGTCTACGAGGCGATCCAGCTCGCGATCGGCCGGCGCGTCGCGCTCAAGGTGCTCCGCCCCGACGTCGCGGACGATCCGCTCGTCGAGGCGCGCTTCCAGCGGGAGGCGCGAGCCGCCGCCAGCGTCGATCATCCGAGCGTCGTCGTCGTCCACGAGTTCGGCCGTGGCGACGACGGCACGCTGTTCCTCGCGATGGAGCTCCTGCACGGGGCTTCGCTCTTGACCCGCATTCGCGAGCTCGCGCGCGCGAGCGCCGTGATGGCGCCCGAGGAGGCCGTCGCCATCGCCTGCGAGATCGCGAGCGCGCTCGAGGCTGCGCACGCCGCGGGGGTCGTGCACCGCGACCTCAAGCCCGACAACGTGATGCTGCTCGATGGTGGCGGCGTGAAGGTCCTCGACTTCGGGATCGCGCGGATCCTCGAGGACGAGCGGGCGAGCGCGGCGGGCGACCGCGCGCAGCTCACTGACGCGCAGCAGATGCTCGGCACCCCGCGCTACATGAGCCCCGAGGCGGTCGCTCGCCTCCCGGTCGGGCCGAGCGCCGATCTCTACGCGCTCGGCGCGATCCTCTTCGAGATGCTGACGGGGCGCCCCGTCTTCCTCGAGAAGGAGCCTGTCCTCCTCATGGGTCAGCACCTGCGCGAGCCGCCGCCGCGCCTCACGGAGGCGCGCCCCGACGCCGCCGCGCCGCCGGCGCTCGAGGCGCTCGTCGACGCGATGCTCGCGAAGGCGCCCGGGCAAAGGCCCGAGAGCGCGGCGGAGGTGCGACGCGGGCTGCTCGCGATCGACTGGAGCGCGCCGCGCCCCGCGCGCGTGGCACCCCCCGGCCCCGCGGTCCCGAGCGGC
>JBDHVC010000035.1:0-45247 GCA_039809495.1 Sandaracinaceae bacterium | reverse complement strand
GCCTCCGCCCGCGCCGCGCGCGGCCCCGCCCGCGCCCCCGCCGCCGGCGGCGCCACCATCGCCGCAGGTCGCGATGGCGGCGCAGGCCTCGAGCGGCATCGACATGGACTGGGACGAGGAGGAACTCTCGACCCAGATCTACGACAAGCCGGACTACGCCGAGGCGGGGATCCCCAACCTCCCGGACGTCGCTCCCGCCGCCGGGGCGCCGTCACCCTTCGCGGCGCCCGTCGTCGCGCCGGCGTTCCCCTCTCCGCTCGGCGGCCAAGGCGTCGCGCCGGCTCGCCCCTCGCTCGGCGCGGGGACCGCTCCCGTCGAGGCGATGGCGCCTTCGGTGCCGGTGATGTCGGCGCCGCGCGCGATGGGAGCGCCGTCGCCCTTCGAGAGCTCGGCCACCCCGCCCATCGGGCGCGAGCCGACGGCCGTCACGCGCAACGTCGCGGACAAGAACCGCAGCGGGAACGGCGCGGTGATCGCGATCGCGGCGGTGCTCGTCGTCGCCCTGCTCGCCGTGGGCAGCTACTTCGTGTTCTTCCGCTCGAAGCCCGGGACGATCCAGATCGCGACGCAGCCCACCGACGCGATCGTGTTCCTCGACAACAACCCCGCCTCGACGTCGACCGCGAGCCCCTTCGTGATCGCGAACGTCCCGCCCGGATCCCACATCGTCGAGGTCCGCCGCAGCGGCTATGAGTCGTGGGCGACCCGGATCGATCTCGCCTCGGGCGAATTGCTCAACCTCCCGCTCGTCTCCCTGACCGCCCAAGCGGGCGTCGCGAGCGCGGTCCAGCCAGGGCCGAGCGCGAACGGCGCCGCGGCCGCTCCGGGCACCGCCGGCTTCGCGCTCGACACGATCCCCACCGGCGCCAACGTCTTTCTGAACGATCGTGAGCTCGAGCAGCGGACGCCGATCCGGATCACCGATCTCGCCCCGGGGACGTATGGCGTTCGCGTCGAGCACGGCGAGAGCTACGCCCCGTGGGTCACGCAGATCACCGTGGCCGCTGGGCAGATCCTCCAGCTCGAGACGGCTCGGCTCACGCTCCGCACGGCCGTCGTCGAGTTCACCTCGACGCCGGACGGCGCCGAGGTCTTCCTCTCGCGAGGCGCCGAGCGTCGGGCGATCGGGCGCACGCCCGTGAGCGCGAACGTCGATCTCGCCGGAGGCGCCTGGACGGTCACGATGACGCGGGCGGGCTTCGACGACTACGAGGCGCCGCTCATCATCCCCGAGGGATCGTCGCGCGCCAGCCACGCGGCGACCTTGGTCGAGCGCCGCGGCGGGGGAGGATCGGGTCGGCCAACGCACGCCGTCGGGCGCACGCCCTCGCCCGGCGTCGCGAGCGGGATCACGCCCTCGCCGAGCGGCGGCAGCCCACCCACGCGCGTGACGGCTGGCGGCGGCGCGAGCAGCGGCCCGAGCGGTGGCGGTGGAACGGGCACGCTCCGCATCAACTCGCAGCCCTGGTCGCAGGTGATCGTCGATGGGCGCGTGATCGGCAACACGCCGCAGATGAGCATCCCGCTCCCCGCGGGCTCGCATCGCGTCGAGCTCGTCAACCCGCAGTTCAACATCCGCGAGACGCTCACGGTGCAGATCACGGCCGGCGAGACGACGACGCGCGTCGTGCGCCTTCAGATCCCCGGCGGCGGCTGACGGCGCGCCTCGGCGTGGCCACGTCGCGCGGCGAGGCCGTCACTCCTGTCGGTCGCGGACGTAGAGGATGCCGATGGGGACGAGGCGATCCTCGTCGTTCGCGGCCGCGTCGCGGCGCTCGAAGATCGAGTGGACGCCGTCCCCGTCGAGGTCGCCCTCGGCGCGGTAGGTCACGAGGTACGTCCGATCGGGGCTACGCAGATCACAGGTCGCGGCCACGGGCTCGAAGCGATAGCTGAAGCGCAGCGGCCGATCGCTCTCGAATTCGAGGGCTCGCCAGGTGTCGGCGCCTCGCTCCTCCGCGTCGAAGAAGTCCACGCGGTGGGCGCTCGGCCGCGGGCGAAGCGGGGTCGGGCCCGCGGCGCTCGGGAGGCACCGCCTTCGCTCGACGCCGTCGATCGCGTGAGCCGTCGCGAAGTAGGCGGACGCGCCGAGGTGCATGCGCTCGAGCATCGCCGCGGCCTCGGCGGTCTTGCTCAGCCGAAGCTCGCGCAGGAACGTGGGCACCGCGACCGCGAGCAGGCTGCCGACGACGAAGAACCCGATCGCGAAGTAGACGAGGGTGTTCCCCGCGCGACGACGCGCGCGCGCGATCGATCGAGGTCGTGATCGTCTCTCCAACCGAGCTGGCCTAGCAAGCCGAGCGCGTCGCGTCGAAGCGCCCTCGCTCGCCTCGGCTCAGAGCACGAATCGGTTGCCCTGGTTCGTGCCGTCAGATGAGCGGAACCTCCGAGCCCGCCGGGACCACGATCGTCACGCTGCGCGCGTCGAGCTCGGCCACCTCGTTGCCGAGGACGAAGATCGTCGCGCGGAAGACCTGGGCCGAGCGCCGCGGCGGGACGAAGTCGTTCAAGAACCGCACGTTGAACTCGACGTACTGCCCCGGCCGCACGCCGAGGAAGTCGCGATCGTCACAGCGACCGGCGAGGGGACACTCGGTCACGACGCCGCCGTCGATCAGGCGAGTCGGCGTGATCGCCTTGACGAACTGGCCCGCGTCGATCGGTCCGACCTCGGGGGGGAAGTCGTCGCCGTCGCGCACGCTGCCGTGGATGTTCTGCGGCGTCTCGGTCGCGAGCGTGCGGATGGCGTCGACGAGCCCATCGCCCATGCCGGCGCCGTTGCACCCGATGCGGAACGCGATCGGATCACCCGCGGCGTCGACGGTCCCCGTGTCGCGGGCCACCCGGTCGAATTGCTGCACGCACGTGGGGTTCGAGATCTCCGGTCCGCACGTGTCGATCGACATCACGCCGATGACGCGCGCGCCGATGCGACCGAGCTCCGCGAGCGTCTGCGCGTACGTGCGCGGTGGCGGGCCCATCGTGAAGCTCGCCGGGTCGTAGGTGCCGCCGGAGATCCCCTCCGTGAGCGGCCCGTTGCGCGTCGAGGTGTCGGTCATCACGACCATGATCGGGAGCGATCCAGGGCGGAAGCAGGGGTAGCCGTAGCGCCGGCTGATCTCGTCGGGGATGCTCGGGCACGACTGCGCTGGGAGCCACGGCGCCACGCCCACGCCGCTCGCGGCCTGGTAGAGCGCCTCGTTCCACGACGCCCAATTCGCGCCGCCCTGATCCGCGGCGAGCCGGTCGACGTCGCTCAGCATCTGCGTGCGGTCGGTGGTGATGGTCGAGTAGAGGTGGAAGGGCGTGTCGCCGCTCGGCCCATCGGGGCACGTCTCGATGCCGAGGACCGACGTGCAGCGTCCGCCCGCGGGGCCGCCGAACCCGGCGAACCCCCCGAAGCCGACGCCGATGTCGGGGATCGCCTCCGTGATGCCGGTGACGACGGTGCTCAAGCTGCTCTTCAGCGTGCGGACCTCGTCCGACATCGAGCCCGTCCGGTCCATCATGAAGAAGACGTCCGCTTGGCGAACGCGCGAGCCGAAGCGCAGCTCGCGATCGACCGCGGGGTCGAGGTAGGGGAGCACGACGTAGAAATTCTCGGGATCGATCCCGACCGCGGGATCGAGCGGGTTGGCCTCCTCGTTCACGGCCTCCGCGAGATCGTCGAAGCCATCGCCGTCGGTGTCGGCGGCGTACGGGTTCGTGAAGTAGCGCTCGCGCTCCTCGCGATCGCTCAAGCCGTCGTTGTCGCTGTCGTTGTCGAGGTAGTCGGGGATGCCGTCGCCGTCGGTGTCGCGCGCGACGCAGGGGCCGAGGCCGCCGCTCTCCTCGATGTCGGGCATCGAGTCGTCGTCCGAGTCGAGATCCTGGAAATTCGGGATGCCGTCGCCGTCGGTGTCGCGCGTGGTCTCGTAGTCGTCCGCGAGGCCATCACCGTCCGTGTCGCGGCTCGGATCGCAGGCGACGGGGCCCCCCACGTCCGCGAAGCGCCCGGCGTCCGGTCGATTGCCAGGATCCGTGCGACAGCCCGCGAGGGCGCCGATCGCGATCAGCGAGACAGAGGTGAGAATTCCTCGAGCGGTTCGAACGTGCGACATGCTGGCCTCTCGGTCGCCCCCGGCTTCGGTTCGGCCGAGGATACCGGAGCCCGGCGAGAAAACCGAGCGCCGCGCGGCGCGGTCGGGCGGCTGCGGCCCGCGCACCGCGTCGTGCTACCACGCGAGGCATGATCCCCGCTCGCTCGGCGATCCTGGAACGCGCGCTCCCCGCGGAGGTCCGCGACCTCTGCGACGCGCTCGCCGCCCGCGGTCACGACGCCTGGGTCGTCGGCGGATCGGTGCGCGACGCGCTGATGGGGCGCGCGCCGAGCGACTGGGACGTCGCGACCACGGCCCCGCCCGAGGAGGTGCGGCGCACGTTTCGTCGCACGATCCCCACGGGGATCGCCCACGGGACGGTGAGCGTCATGCTCGGCGCGCGTCGGTACGAGGTGACGACGCTCCGCGGCGAGGCTGGCTACGCGGACGGGCGCCACCCCGACGCCGTCACGTTCGGCGCGACGATCGAGGAGGATCTCGGTCGACGCGACTTCACGGTCAACGCGATCGCGTTCCACCCGCGCACCGGCGCGCTCGTCGATCCGTGGCGCGGCCTCGACGATCTCGCCGCGCGCACGGTGCGCGCCGTCCGCGATCCCATGGAGCGGTTCGCCGAAGACGGCCTGCGCGTCCTGCGCGCCGCGCGCTTCGTCGCGTCGCTCGAATTCGAGCTCGATCCGACGACGGAGGCGGCCATCCGGCCGAACCTCGCGACCTACGCCCGCGTCTCGTCCGAGCGTGTCCACGACGAGTGGCTCAAGACGTTCGCGTCGCGCGAGCCCTCGCGCGCGTTCCGCATCATGGCGCGCACGGGGATGTTGGAGGTGTCGGCGCCGCTGCTCGCGTCGCTCGACGGCGTAGCGATCACGCGCGCGCTCGCTCGCGTCGATCGCGCACCGCGAGCGGTCGCGCCCGCGCGCCTCGCGGCGCTGCTCTGGGAGGTGCGCGCGAGCGAGGGCGCGATCGACGCCTGGCTCCGTGCGCTCCGCTTCTCGAACCGAGAGCGCGCGGAGACGCTCCTCGTGCTCGCTCACCGCGACGCCGTGACGCGCGCGTGGGAGGCGCCGTCCGCTCGGCGCTTCGTGCGAGGCGTCGGCGCCGAGTCGCTCGCGTGGGTGCTCGAGACGCTCGAGGCCGCCGCCGAGGGAGCCGATCAGCGCGAACGCGTGGAGCGGCTGAGGGGGCTCGCCGAGGCCGTGGTGCGCGCGCGTGATCCCATCGACCTGAAGGCGCTCGCGATCACGGGGGCCGACGTGATGCGCCTCTCGGGGCGAGGGCCCGGGCGCTACGTCGGGCTCGTCCTCGAGCGCCTGCTCGAGGAGGTGCTCGAGGATCCGAGCCGTAACGATCCCGGCTCGCTCGCCGAGCGCGCGCGCGCGATCGCCGAGGAGGTGGCGACGTGAGCGGTTACGTCGATCTGCACTGTCACTACCTGCCTGGCGTGGACGACGGCGTGCGCACGCTCGAGGACGCGCGGAGCCTGCTCGAGGGGCTCGCCGCGCTCGGCTTCTCGGAGGTCGTCGCGACGCCCCACATCCGCACCGCGATGTTCGAGAACCGAGGGCCTCGGCTCGAGGAGCGTTTCCGATCCCTCGTCTCGAGCCTCGAGCCCGCTCAGCTTCCGCGCCTCTCGCTCGCGGCCGAGCACTTCTGCGACGACGTCTTCTTCGACCTCTTTCGGAGAGGCGAGACGCTCGCGTATCGAGGCGGCCGCGCGATCCTGGTCGAGTTCCACTACGACGCGTGGCCCCGGCGCATCGAGGAGCAATTCTTCACGCTCCAGGTGAAGGGGCTCCGACCCTTGCTCGCGCACCCCGAGCGCTATCGGGGGCTCTTCCACGACACGGCCGCGCTCGATCCGCTGCTCGACGCGGGCGTGATGACGCTGCTCGACACCATGTCGCTCGTGGGGAAGTACGGGCGCCACGCGCAGCGCGCCGCGGAGCGCATGCTCGACGAAGGTGTCTACGACGCGGCCTGCAGCGACGCGCACCGCCCGGAGGATCTCGAGCTGCTCGGGCGCGGGCTCGAGCGGCTCGTCGCGCTCGTGGGCGGCGAGGAGGCGACGGCGCTCCTCTCGGAGCGCGCGCGTGGGATCGTCGAGGGCACCTACGAGCCCTGACGTCGCGCCGCGCACGCTCGTGATCTCGCTCGAAGGCTCCGAGATCCGCGCCGTTGCGCAAGGATGGGAGCGCGTGCAGACTCCGCGCGGGAGGTCGCTCATGAACGGTACGCGAATTTCGAGAGTGGTCGGTCTCATCGGGCTCGCGACGTCGCTCGCGGCATGTCCGCCCTCGAGCGGAGGCGACGTCAGCCTCGACCAGCTCCCGAACGCGATGACGTCTCCTTACTGCGACTTCCTCACCCGCTGCGCGGGCGGAGCCGCGGCGCTCGAGGCGGGGCTCGGGGGGCCGTGCAGCGAGGTCGTCCCGCTCCTCGTCGAAGACAGCATCGTCGCTCGGGTGCGTGATGGGATCGAGCGCGGCACGATCATTTATCACGGGGATCGGGTGCGAGCCTGCTTCGACGCCCTCCAGGGCGCCGACTGCACCGCCCTGAGCCAACAGCCCGCGGGCTGCCAAGACATGTTCGAGGGGACGGTGAGCGTCGGGGGCGCTTGCGTTTGGAGCGAGGAGTGCGACGGAGGCTACTGCGAGGCCTCCTCCGCGTGCCCGGGGACGTGCCGAGCCTTCGTCGCCGAGGGCGGCGACTGCAGCGACGCGCGCTGTGACGTCGGGCTCGAGTGCGTCAGCGGCAGATGCGAGCGACTCTCGAGAGAGGGGGAGGCGTGCGGTGGCGATCGCGGGGTGTCGTGCGCCGGCGGCCTGACCTGCGAGGGGAGCACCCCGACCACGGAGGGCACCTGCCGCGCGCCGAGGCGTCCCGACCTCGGGGAGTCCTGTGGAGCCGGGGCCTTCTGTCGCGAGGGGCTGTCCTGCACGTACATGGCGGGCGGAACCGTCTGCGTCGGCCCCTCGGAGCGGGACGGCGCCTGCGCGCTCGGCTTCCCGGATCCCTGCCCGTCGGGGCAGACGTGTCGCTACAGCGGCGACAGCGGGACGTGTGTCACGCCGCCCGGCGTGGGTGACGCGTGCGGCCGTGGGAACCGATGTCGGAATGGGCTCTGGTGCGACGCTCCGAGCGAGGACGCGTCGGGGACGTGCCGAGAGCGCGGCCGCCTCGGGGCGTCGTGCTCGAGCGACAGCGGCTGCTACAGCGGCGCGTGCACCGCGTCGGCGTGCGCCGTGCCGCGCTGCTCCTCCTGAGCGTCGCGCTCGCGCGCCGCTTCGCCGTCTCCTGCTCCGCGGGCGCGCCTCGCGATGAGCACTCGCTGTGCGCTCGCGCTGGCGCGACCCTCTCGAGCCTTCGGCTGCGCGCTGATCGGCGCTGACGAGCGCCGCGCCGCGTTCGAGCGGCTTCGGGTTCCGAGGGCGCTCCTCGTGTGCTAGGTGGCGCCGCGCGAGCGACCGGCAGGCCCTCGAGGTCATCGCCGCGCGAGCGAGGATTCGTCAAGGAGGCACGCACATGGGGCTTCAAGACCTGGTTCGCTGGTTCCTGCCTCGCGAGGACCACTTCTTCGCCTTCCTCGAGCGTCAGGCCCACGAGGCCCACCTCGGCGCGCGGGCGCTCGCGAAGTTCGAGCCCGGGGCCAGCATCGAGGACGTGAGCGCCGAGGTGCAGGAGCACGAGCACGCCGGGGACAAGGTCGTCCACGAGATCGAAGAGGCGCTCCAGAAGACCTTCGTCACGCCGATCGAGCGCGAGGATCTGCAGCGCCTCTCCTCGGAGCTCGACGACATCCTCGATCTCATCAACAGCGCCGCGCGAACGTGCGCGCTCTTCGGCGTGACCTCGCCGACGCCTCCGATGCGAGAGCTCATCGGGATCCTCGTCGGGTGCACGAGCCTCCTCGAGGAGACGCTCCCGCTCCTTCGGAAGTACGAGTACGGGAAGGTGATGAACGCCAGCCGCACGCTCCGCCAGGAGGAGAAGCGGGCGGACGTCGTCTACCGGCAGGCGATCTCGGCGCTCTTCCAGGACGAGGCCAAGAACGCGAAGGACGTCTTGCGCGAGATGACGGTCCTCGAGCACCTCGAGCATGCGGTCGATCGATGCGAGCGCGTGGCGAATACCCTCGCCAACCTCGCGGTGAAGCATGGATAGCGTCCTCGTCCTCGTCATCGTCGCCGCGCTCGTCTTCGACTACATCAACGGCTTTCACGACGCCGCGAACGCGATCGCCACGGTGGTCTCGACGGGCGTGCTCCCGATGCGGGTCGCGACGACGGTGGCCGCGATCTTCAACTTCGTCGGCGCCATCGCGGGCACGGCGGTGGCCGTCACGATCGCGACGGGCTTCGCGGATCCGTCGGAGGTGACGCAGACCGTCGTGCTCGCGTCCCTCGCCGGGGCGAGCCTCTGGAACGTGCTCACCTGGTACTGGGGGATCCCGAGCTCGAGCTCCCACGCGCTCATCGGCGGGCTCTGCGGGAGCGTCGTCGCCCACGCGGGCGCGGGCGCGTTCCGGTGGACCGCGCTCGGCGGCAAGGTGATCGTCCCGCTCGTCGTCTCGCCCACGGTCGGCTTCGGCTTCGCGTTCCTCTTCATGGTCGCGTTGACGTGGCTCCTGCGGCACCAACCCGCCGAGCGCGTCCATCGCCTCTCTCGCCGGGCGCAGCTCGTCTCGGCCTGCATGATGGCGTTCTCGCACGGCTCGAACGACGCCCAGAAGTCGATGGGCATCATCACGCTCGCCCTGATCACGTACGCGACGAGCCTGCGTGAACGCGGCCTCGTCCCGAGCGGCCTCTTCGCGCACCTCCTGCCGGTGGGCACCGAGATCCCGCTCTGGGTCATCGCGTCGTGCGCGCTCGCGATCTCGCTCGGCACGCTGTCGGGCGGTGAGCGCATCATCAAGACGATGGGCACGAAGATCATCCGCATCACGCCGCTCCAAGGGTTCGCGGCGGAGACGGCGGGCGCCGTGACGATCACGGTCGCGAGCCACGTCGGCGTGCCGGTCTCGACCACGCACTGCATCAACGCCTGCATCATGGGCGTCGGCGCCTCGAACCGGATCAGCGCGGTGCGCTGGGGGGTGGCGACGAACATCCTCATCGCGTGGATCGTCACGCTGCCGGCCGCCGCGATCCTCTCCTTCGCCGTCTTCGAGGCGCTCGCCCTCGTGTTCGGGAACCACTGACGCGCTCGGCTCCGCGAGGCGGAGCGCGCTGGCCTGCTAGAGTGGCGCGGTCCTTCCCCTTGGAGAGCGATGACCGCAAGCCTCCCCGAGCCCGGTGATCCGAGCGCCCTCTACGTCCTCGATCTCTCGGGGTTCGTCTTTCGCGCGTACTACGCGCTCCCGCCGCTCTCGACGAAGACCGGCGAGCCGACGCACGCGGTCCACGGCGTCGTCGCGATGATCCAGAAGATCCTCGCGGAGCGGCGGCCGGCGTACTTCGCGGTCGCGACCGATCCGCGTCGCGACTCGCTGTTTCGCACGGCGCTCTACCCGGCGTACAAGGCGACGCGCAAGGAGACCCCCGCGGATCTCGTCCCGCAGGCCATGCGGGTCGTCGAGATCGCCGACGCGTATGGGCTCCGGGTGCTCGAGGCGGACGGCTTCGAGGCGGACGACATCATCGCCTCCGTCGTACGCCGCGCGCGCTCCCTCGGCCTGCGGGTCGTTATCGCGAGCGCCGACAAGGATCTCCTCCAGCTCGTCGAGGAGCCCAGCGTCGTCATGTACGACTCGATGCGCGACAAGGTCTTCGGCATCGAAGAGACGACCGAGAAGCTCGGGGTCCCGCCGGGGCAGGTGCGGGACTACCTCGCGCTCGTCGGCGACACGTCGGACAACGTGCCCGGCGTCCCCTCGGTCGGACCGAAGACGGCGAGCCAGCTCCTCGCCGAGCACGGGACGCTCGACGGCGTCTACGGCGCGCTCGAGACCATCACGAAGAAGAACCTCCGCGCGAAGCTCGAGGCCCACCGCGACGACGCCTACCTCTCTCGGCGGCTCGTCACGCTGCGCGACGACGTCCCGCTCCCCACGCTCGACGACGAGGCGGATCCCCTGCGAGCCTTCCAGATCCGCGAGCCCGACCTGCCGCGGCTCGTCGCGCTCTTTCAGGAGCTCGAGCTCCACCGCGCGCGCGCAGAGCTCGAGCGAGCACGCCCAGAGGCGCGCCTCGCTCAGGCGGCGAGCGAGCCGACCGCGCGCTTTCTGCCACCGTCGAGCCGCGTGATCCTCGACGCGTCCGCGCTCAGCGCCTTCCTCGACGAGGTCGCCGATCGATCCGTGCTCGCGATCACGCCGGCGCTCGACGAGCTCGAACTCCATCGGACCGCGCTGGTGGGCCTCGGGCTCGCCTGGGCTCCTCAGAAGGCGAGAGGAGACGTGGCCGCTCCCGCCGCGTACGTGCCGCTCGGGCACGTCTACCTCGGTCGGCCCAAGACGCTCACGAGCCGCGAGGCGCTCGAGGTGCTGATCGAGCGGATCCCCTCGCTGCGTGGGCGCGGCGTGCGCCTCGCGTCGCACGACGTCAAGCGAACGCTCCTCGCGATCGAGCGGGATCCGGACGGCCTGGAGCCCACGGCCGACGATCTCGACACGATGCTCGCGAGCTATCTCCTCGACGCGGAGTCCCACTCCCACGCGCTCGCGGCGCTCACCCAGCGCGTGTTCGCCCTCGAGCTGCCCGCCCTCGCCCCGCCGACGAAGCGCGGTGAGGTCGTGCGCGCCTCGGAGCGGACGATCGAGGAGGTCGCGCCCGTCGTCTGCTACGAGGCGGCGGCGATCGCGGAGCTGGTCGCGCCGCTCCGCGCTCGGCTCGACGCGGAGGTGCTCGGCGGCGTGCTGCGCGAGATCGAGCTGCCGCTCGTGGGCGTGCTCGTGCGGCTCGAGCGAGCCGGCGTCTCGATCGACGTCGAGCGGCTCGGGCGGATGGCGAGCGTCCTCGAGGAGCGGATCGCGCGGCTCGAGCGGCGCTGCCACGAGCTCGCCGGGCACCCCTTCGCGGTCGGATCGCCGCGCGCGCTCGAGGGCGTCCTCTTCGACGAGCTGCGGCTCCCCGTGAAGAAGCGGACGAAGACGGCGCGCTCCACCGACGCGGACGTCCTCGAGGAGCTCGCGGACCTGCACCCGCTCCCGACCGCGATCCTCGAGCTTCGCGCGGCGCAGAAGCTGAAGAGCACCTACGTCGACGCGCTGCCGCGCCAGGTCGACCCGGTCGATGGGCGAGTCCACACGCGCTTCAACCAGGCGGTCGCGGCGACCGGGCGCCTCAGCTCGAGCGAGCCGAACCTCCAGAACATCCCCGTGCGGACGGACGAGGGTCGCGAGATCCGCGACGCGTTCGTCGCTCCCGAGGGGAGCGTCATCCTCTCGGCCGACTACTCGCAGATCGAGCTCCGCGTGCTCGCGCATCTCTCCGAGGATCCCGAGCTGTCGAGCGCCTTCGTCGAGGGCATCGACGTCCACGTCAAGACGGCGAGCGCGATCTTCGGGGTCCCGGCCGCGGCCGTCACGCGTGAGCAGCGAGCGCGCGCGAAGGTCGTCAATTTCGCGGTGATCTACGGGCAAGCGGAGAAGTCGCTCGCGCGCGGCCTCGAGATCGACGTCGCCGAGGCGAGGGGCTACATCGAGGCGTTCTTCTCGCGCTACGCGGGCGTCGCGCGCTACCTCGAGGGGCTCGTCGAGGAGGCCCGACGGACCGGCGCGGTCCGCACGATGATGGGACGGCGGCGGGAGGTTCGCGACATCCTCGCGCGCAATTGGTCGCTCCGCTTCGCCGCCGAGCGCGTCGCGAAGAACACGCCGATCCAAGGGACGGCGGCGGACATCCTCAAGCTCGCGATGATCCGGGTCGATCGGAGGCTGCGCGAGGCGTCGCTGCGCTCGCGGATGATCCTCACGGTGCACGACGAGCTCGTCCTCGAGGTCCCGAAGGGTGAGCTCGAGCAGGTGCGCCCGCTCGTGCGCCGCACGATGGAGGACGTGGTGACGCTCCGCGTCCCGCTCCGGGTCGACGACGGCGTCGGGCCGAGCTGGGGCGCCGCTCACTGACGGCCAGCCGTGCTCGGCGCCTCGCGGCGTCGGCGCCCTGGATCGTGATAGACGTCTCTCATGCTCGTCGAGACGACGTGTGGGCGGCTCTTCGTGGAGGTGCGAGGCGAGGGCTCGCCGGTCGTCCTCTGGCATTCGCTCTTCTGCGATGGCGGGATGTGGGATGGGCAGGTGGCGACGCTCGCTCGGCGTCACCGCGTCGTGAACATCGACGCGCCGGGCCACGGCCGCTCGGGCAAGACGACGCGGCCTTACTCGCTCGAGGACTGCGTGGACGCGCTCTTCGAGGTGATGGACGCGCTCCGCCTCGATCGCGCGAGCCTCGTGGGGCTCTCGTGGGGCGGGATGGTCGGGATGCGCGCCGCGCTCCGCGCGCCCCAGCGGATCGAGCGCCTCGCCCTCCTCGACTCCAACGCGGACGGCGAGAGCCCCGAGAAGCTCCGCGCCTACCGCGTGCTCGCCTTCGTCGCTCGACGGTTCGGCGCGCTCCCCCCGCTCCTCGACCGCGTGGAGCCGATCTTCTTCTCGCCGCGGACCCGCGTCGAGCGCCCCGCGATCGTGAGGGACTTTCGCGAGCGGCTCGCGGCGATGGATCCGACCTCGCTCGGTCACGCGTTCGACGCGGTCGAGCTCCGCCGCAAGGACATCCGGAGCCAGCTCTCGCGCATCCGATGCCCGACGCTCGTCGTCTGCGGGAGCGACGACGCCGCGACGCCGATCGCGCGCTCCGAGGACATCCGACGCGCCATCCCCGGCGCGCGCCTCGAGCAGATCCCGGGCGCGGGGCACCTCTCCGCGTGGGAGCGTCCGGAGCTGGTGACGCCGCTGCTCGCGGGCTGGCTCGCGGACGTCTGAGCGGACGCGTAGCCGACGTGATACGGATCTCGAGCCATGAGGCATTCGCCGATGCTCGAGGGCGCGCCGGCGATCGCGGTCGGCGTTCAGCGCGCGGTCTGGGCGATCTCGCGCGAGCCTCGAGGGCGGCTCGAGGCCGCGGCCGGCTCGGCGTGGAGCCTCGTCCCCCAGCCGATCCGCAGGCGCACCCCCCGCCACACGATCGAGCGTGAGACCGCCGCGTAGGGGAAGATCGCGAGCAAGAGCAGATCCTTGAGCGGCGCGGCGAGCGCGTGGCGGAGCGCCATCTTCGCGCCGCGGATCTGGGCGACGACGTGGCGATCGAGGAGCAGCTTCGCGAGCACGACGAGGAGGCCGATCGAGGCGACGCGAGGCTCGAAGCCGGACGCGAGGATCGCCAAGACGACGAGCCCGACGGGGTTTGCGAAGAGATCGGCGATGAACGCGGGCGGGTGGATGACGGCGCGCATCTTCAGCCAGCGCGCGTGACGCGCGACGAAGCGCTCGATGGGGATCGCTTCGTTGACGTTCTCGGCGGTCGTGGCCGAGAGGATGACCGGGCGTCCGGCGGCTTGGAGCGCGCGCCCGAGGAGGTAGTCCTCGGCGAGCACGTCCTTGACCGACTCGAGGCCGCCCACCCGCGCCAGATCGCGCTTGTAGAAGAGCATCGACTTCCCGATGACGCAGGGGACGTCGAAGTAGTGGAGCGCGAACGCGCAGGCGGGCGCGATCATCGCCGAGAGCTGGAGGTTCTCCATCGCCGCGCCGAGGGAGCGCTCGCCGACGCCCACGACGAGGCTCGAGAGGATCGCGCCGTCTCTCTCGACGATCTCACTCGTGATGCGGCGCAGATAGTCCGGCGCCGCTCGAACGTTCGCGTCGCTCTGGAGGACGAGCTCGTAGCGAGACGCGGCGAGCGCGCCGCGGAGGTTCGCGACCTTCGGGTTGAGGCCGAACGACGGATCGGAGCGGACGAACCGGGTGGGGATCTCGGGGTGCTCGGCCGCGAGCGCGCGCGCGATCGGGAGCGCGGGATCGTCCTCGCTGCTCGTCGCGAAGACGATCTCGAAGCAGGGATGATCCTGCTGGAAGAACGAGCGGAGGTTCGCCTCGAGCGACTCCTCGACCCCCTTGAGTGGCTTCAAGATCGATACCGGCGGGAGCTCCGTCGCATCGAGGAGAGCGCTCCGCTCTCGCACGTGTCGGAGCGCCGCCCGCGCGCCGACGGCGAAGAAGCCGAGCGCGAACACGGAGAGCGCGAGGAGTCCGTAGGAGAGTTCGATCATCGGTCGGCCGCGCGGCGATGATGGCACTCGAAGGCCCGAAGGGGTAGGGGCTCGACGTTCGGGCTCGACGTTCGGACTTTACAGGGGGGAGGCTTCGATGTTACACGGGCGCTCCTGACGGAGGGGCCTCAGTGAACAAGATACCGAAGACAAAGCCCGCTCCGAAGGGCCGCCCGCATCCCGCCGCGACAGCATCGAAGACGAAGGCCTCGAAGACGACGAAGCCCGCGTCCTCTGGCAAGCCCGCGTCCGCTGACAAGGCCGCGCCGAAGGGCAAGGCCGCGCCGAAGGGCAAGGCCGCGCCGAAGGGCAAGGCCGCGCCGAAGGGCAAGCCGCCGGTGAACGGCCCGCCGCCTCGCTCCAAGCGCGCCGTGAGCGCAGGGCCGGCTTCGCGGGCCAAGGCGGAGGCGGCCTCGCCGTCGAGCCCCAGGGCCGCGACGGCCACGAGCCCCGCGTCCGCGAGCGCGGCGGCGGCGCGAGGAGAGGAGCGACGAGGCAAGGCGCCGCCGACGCTCACCGCGCGCACGCCCATCGGCGCCGAAGATCTCAAGGCGCGGATCAACGCGCTCGCGACCGCGGCGACGCGCCTGCGGGGGCTCAAGCGGACGCTCGGCCGCAGCTTCATGGAGGCCGGCGAGATCTTGATGGAGATCCGGGATCGTCGCCTCTTCGAGGTGAAGGGGTACGGGTCGTTCGAGGCGTTCCTCGAGCGCGAGGTCGAGCTCGGCAAGACGACCAGCCTGCGCCTGGTTCGCGCGGTCGAGGCCTTCAAGCCGCCCGCCGCCGTCGCCGCCGGGATGGATCGCGTCCTCGCGGCGATCGCCGTCCTCGACGGGGAGAGCGAGACCCCGGGCGCGCCGACGAGCCCAGGGCTCTTGCGCTCCCCGATCCCGATCCAACGCCGATGAAGCGTAGGGGGCTGATGAGGCGCAGGGGCTCGCGCGGCCGCGGGTTGGCACACGCGCCTCACGCCGCATAGGGTCGACCCACCTTGCTCGCACTCGCCGCTGCTCTCGCCTGCGTCCTCGCGAACGCCTTCTTCGTCGCCGCCGAGTTCGCGCTCGCGAAGGTCCGGCCGACCTCGCTCGAGGCCGCCGCCCAGTCGGGCGACGCGGAGGCCGCGCGCACGCTCGCGCTGCTCGCGCGGCTCGACGAGTACCTCGCGGCGACCCAGCTCGGGATCACGATCGCGTCGCTCGGGCTCGGGTGGTTGGGAGAGCCCGCCGTCGCCTCGCTGCTCGCGCCGCTCTTCGCGATGCTCGGCGTCGACGGCGCGATCGCGCACGGGATCGCGTTCGCGGTCGGCTTCGGCGTCATCTCGACGCTCCACATCGTCATCGGGGAGCTCGTCCCGAAGTCGCTCGGGATCACCCGCGCGGAGCAGATCGCGCGTCGATCGTCGCGCCCGCTCCACGCGTTCTACGTCGCGATCTATCCCGCCCTCTGGCTCCTCAACCGGGCATCGAACCTCGT
The DNA here is from genome assembly GCA_039809495.1 of Sandaracinaceae bacterium. Taxonomy (GTDB): domain Bacteria; phylum Myxococcota_A; class Polyangia; order Polyangiales; family Sandaracinaceae; genus JAFLCL01. The sequence continues at coordinate 29,465 of JBDHVC010000035.1, read as the reverse complement.
CCTCCGGATGCTCCGGCTCCCGACCGCCGATCACCTCGAAGGCAAGCTCTCGCTCGACGAGCTCCGCCTCCTCATCGCGGCGTCTCTGACTGGCGACGACGCCGAGGGCCAGCGCCTCATCATCGAGCGGGTGCTTCGCGCTACGGACCGACCCGTGCGAGCCATCATGATCCCGCGGGTCGACATGCAGATCCTGCCCCTCGACGCCACGCTCGAGGCGGCGCTCGAGCGGATCCGGCGCCACGGGTTCTCACGCTATCCCGTCTGCATCGGCGACGATCCCGATCGGGTCACCGGCTACGTCTACGTGAAGGATCTCTTGCTCCGAGAGCCGAAAGAGCGGCCGACGCTCGAGGCGATCAAGCGAGACATCCTCATCGTGCCCGAGTCGCGTACGGTGGGTGAGATCCTGGCGGAATTCCAGCGCTCGAAGATCCCCATCGCGCTGGTCGTCGACGAGTACGGCGGGACGAGCGGTCTCGTGACGATGGAGGACGCGGTCGCCGAGATCGTCGGCGACGTCAACGACGAGCTGAAGGGCGCCAGCCAGCCGCACGTGCTCATCGACGCCGACGGCTCGCTCGTCGTCGACGGCGCGCTCCCGCTCGACGATCTCGAGCTCGACGGGGTGAAGCTCTCCGACGACGAGGACGCCGACACGGTCGCCGGTTACGTCGTGACGCGCTTGGGGCGGCTGCCCGTCCTCGGGGATCGTATCGAGATCGAGAACTGGATCGGGACCGTCGAGGACGTGCGTCGGCGGCGGGTGAGGCGAATTCGGTTTCGGAAACGGGAGAGCGAGCCCCAGGCTTGAAAGGTGGACGCCCGCGCCTCGCTTCGCGCCGCGGGCGCGTTGTCGCGAAGGGGGCGCAGCGGCGGAGACGGTGCCAGGCCGCGGTCGTTCTGACGGCCACGCCGCGTGGGTGTGAAAGTTTGACGCTCGCGCCCCACCGACGCGCTGGCTTTTTCCCTTGACGCGTCGCGTCAGGGTGCCTGAAGATCGCTTCTCCTCGAAGGAGATCGGCCGCCAGCGCCGACGGCGCGCCGCAGGCGTGGCTCCCACCGCGCCGATGGAAGCAATGGCATCGCTCTTGCGTTGCTCTCGGCGGACCCCAGCGACGAGGGCCATCACCATGACGACGACACGCGACCCCAGCCCCGACCGGATGCTCATCGCCGAGCGCGGGACCGATTGGTTTCGAGCGCTCCGCGGCCTCTCGCTCGCCTCGCGTCCGTTCACGACCGTGGTTCAGGCGCCGAACGACGAGGCGTTTCTCCACGACGCGCCGTGGAAGGGGGAGGGCCCGGACCAGATCGTCCTGCTCTGTGGGGCGGACCTCTCGGCCGCGACGCTCACGTCACGGCTCGCGCTGTTTCGCCACGTCGCGTCGAGCTCGAGGCGGCCGGAGGTGTGCATGGTCGCCGACTCGGAGCGCGGTGCGCTCGCGACCGAGGCGTTCCTCGAGGTCGTGCGCTCGCTCGCGCCGAACCTCGCCGTCCGGACGCTCTCGCTCGACGCGCTCGGCTCCGAGCAGAAGCGCTGGGCCGCGCGGGCGGCCTGACAGCGCGCCTTACTCGACGTGATCCGTCGAGTCGAGGCGCGCTGGCCTCGGCGGGAGGGAGGCTCACGCCGATTCACTCGGCGTGAGGGAGGGTCTGGGGGCAGACCCTCTACCAAGGAAGGAACAGCACGAATCAGGGCAACTGGTTCGTGCCGTGAGGCGCCTCACTCGAGCTCGAGGGTCTTCTCGAAGACGTCGCCGACGTTCACGCAGACCTCCCGCACCTCCGCGCCGCCTCCGACCAGCGCCGCGAAGGGATCGATGCGGACGTCGGTGATCGCGTCGGATTGGTCCACGACGAAGACCGCGAGCCGGTTGAGCGCGTCGATGATGCCCTCGACGTCGGCCCGCGCCCGCGGCGCGCTGATGCCGATCCGCTCGAGCGTTCGTCGCGCGCGATCGCTCGAGGTCGGGAGCGCCGCGAGCGTCGTCCGAGAGGGATCGTCGGAGCGACCGATCTGCGCGAGCGCCCAGCCCGTCGGGACCGCACGAAGCTCCAGCCGCAGCCGGAGCCACGCGGCGGACTCGGACGTCACGTAGACGCCGAGGAGCCGCGCCGAGGGCTCGCGCTCGGCCGCCATGGTCGTGATGAGCCGAAACCCGTCGCGGACGGCCGTCGAGGAGCTCGCGCCGAGGAGCTGCAGGTCGGGGTGATCCCACACGCGGAGATCCGGCGAGGCGAGGGAGAGCTTCACCGGGAAGCCGAGGCGAGCGGCTTCGGCGGCGGCGCGTGACGGGCTCGAGCAGAGCTCCTCGATCGGGAGCGGCACCCCATAGGGCTCGAGCGCCGACTTGCTCGCGGGATCGGAGAGGGCGCGCGCGGGCCCGAACAGCACGTCACGGACCGCGGCTCGATCGACGCCCTCGACGCTCGCGTGGCCGGGGACGGCACCCGAGAGGCTCTTCTGGATCGTGCCGCCCGCCTCGGCGACGTCCGGCGCGAACCCGAGTGCCACGGGTGGGCCGTCGTCGGCGCGCCAACCGACGAGGCCGCCATCGAGCATGACGAGCTTGCCGCCGTGGCGATCGAGCGACCACCCCCGTCGATCGAGGCGCACGCGGACGGCGCGCGGGAGTGAGCGCGTCTGGGCGCCCCACGCCGGCGCCTCGAGGGAGCGCATCACGGCGGCGGAGACGAGCGGTCGCGTCTCTCGAAAGACGGGGAGACCGACGTCTTCGCCGAGCCCGACGAGATCGTCTCGGGTCGCGCCGACGAAACCGAGGATCGGGGGGCGCGGGCGCCGCGCGAGGGCGACGATCCGCTCGGGCGTGGGCGCCTCGACGACGAGCACGGCGTCCGGATCCCCCGCCTCGTCGAAGGGGGCCGCGCTGACGCGGGGCGCGAGGGCGAGGCCGAGCTGTTCGGCGACCTGCGCGAGCTCGACCGCGAGGTCCGCGTCATCGGTCACGATCGAGAGCGAGCGAACCATCGCGGCCCGCTCAGCATACGATCGGAGCGCGGGGCCACCCAGAAAGGTGCTGGCTGCGCTCGATCGACGCCGTGATACGCTCGAGCCGTGCGCGATCGTCGGCTGCTGGTCGGCTCCATCCTGATGCTCGGCGTCGTCGGTGTGGCCTCGCTCGCTCGGGCCCAAGATGCGCCTCCGGCGGCGCCGCCGTCGGGCCCGAGCGAGAGCGAGACCGTCGGGGAGCAGAGCGTCGAGACCGCCCGTCGCGCGCGGGAGGCCTTCGACGGCGCGATGCGGGACTTCGGGGAGGGGCGCTACGTCGACGCCATCCATGGGTTTCAGGTGGCCGCGTCGCTCATCCCGTCGGCCGATCTCTGGTTCAACATCGCGAGCGCCTACCAGCGCCTCGCCCAAGAGCGAGGCAGCCCGAGCGACTACGAGCAGGCGATCGCGCACTTCCAGCGCTACCTCCGAGACCGCGTCGATCCGCCCGATCGGGTGAGCGTCGAGGCGACGATCGGCGAGCTGACCGAGCAGCTCGAGAGCGTCCGCGTTGCGCGCGCGCGGCGCGACGCGGAGGGGACCCTGCGGCTCGAGAGCGGCTTCGATGGCGCTCGCGTGAGCGTCGATGGCGAAGAGGTGGGGACGACCCCGCTCGAGCGCGACCTCCCGCTCGCGCCGGGGGCGCACCACGTCGAGGCGACCCGCGACGGCTTCCTCCCGTTTCGCGCGGAGGTCGGCATCGAGACGGGGCTCACCGTCCGCACGCGGATCGAGCTCACGCCGAGCCTCACCCACCGATCCGTCCGCGGCCAGCCCGTCGTCGCGTGGATCCTCTGGGGCGCCGCCGTGGCGTCGCTCGGAGCCACCGTGGGCCTCGGCGTCGAGGCGTCGAGCCGTGCACCCCAGGGGGTCGCGCCCGGGCTCGATCCCTACGCCGACGCGCGGACCTGGAGCGCGATCTCGGACGCGATGCTCGGGGTCACCCTCACCCTCGTCGTCGGCGGGATCGCGTCGTACTCCCTCGAGAGCGCCGCCATCGGCACCGAGAGCGAGCGCTTCGCCCCCTCCGAGCCTCGTGCCGCCTCGGCGAGCGACTGACGCGGTGAAGCGCGCCCGCCGACCGACGGGCGCAACGGCCGACGGGCGCGGTCGATGCGCGGTCCGTGCGAACGGACGTGCGCTCCTCCCCGATCGCCGCGCTCGGAGCGCTGATCGCGATGCTCGGGATCTCGACCCTCGCCGCCGTCCGATCGAGCGAGCGCGCGGAGCCCCTCGCGCCGCGCTCGACGCCGCGCATCGAGGCGCCGAGCGGGCCGCTCGATCTCAACCGCGCGTGCGCCGACGAGCTCGAGCGGCTCCCGCGGATCGGCCCCGCGCTGGCGCGGCGGATCATCGCGCACCGTGAGACGATCGGAGCGTTTCACTCCGTCGACGAGCTCGACGACGTGCCGGGGATCGGTCCGAGCGTCCTCGCCTCCATCCGCCCCCTCGTCTCGATCGACGGCGGACCCCGCGCCTTGCTCCCCCCATGCGACGCGCGCTAAACGGCTCGGATCTCGATCGAGGAGACTCTGGATGACGAAGCGTTCGCTCTTCTTGCTCGCGGGCTCGTTCGCGCTCGCGTTGATGGCTTGTGGTCCCGAGAACCGACCGCGAGACGCCGGCCCGGTCGGCATCGACGCCAACCTGCCGCCGACCGACGCGTACGTCGCGGCCTGCACGACGACCGGCCCGGAGAACACGGTGGCCGCGTGCTCGGATGGCTGCGACAACGACGGCGATCGCTTCGCGGACTGTGACGACTACGACTGCTGCTCGCTCGTGACCTGCGGTGGGGACACGGCGTGCGGGCGCCGCTCCGACGCGGGGCCGCCCGTCGACGCGGCGGTCCTCGCGTGCGCGACGACCGGCCCGGAGAACACGGTGGCCGCGTGCTCGGATGGCTGCGACAACGACGGCGATCGCTTCGCGGACTGCAACGACTACGACTGCTGCTCGCTCGTGACCTGCGGCTCGGACACGGCCTGCGGCCGGCGCTCGGACGCGGGCCCGCGCGCGGACGCGTACGTGCCGGCGTGCTCGACGACGGGGCCGGAGAACACGACGGCGGCGTGCTCGGACGGGTGTGACAACGACGGCGATCGCTTCGCGGACTGCGACGACTTCGACTGCTGCTCGGTGGTGAGCTGCGGCTCGGACACGTCCTGCGGCCGGCGCTCGGACGCGGGCCCGCCCGTCGACGCGGCGGTCCTCGCGTGCGCGACGACCGGCCCGGAGAACACGGTGGCCGCGTGCTCGGATGGCTGCGACAACGACGGCGATCGCTTCGCGGACTGCAACGACTACGACTGCTGCTCGCTCGTGACCTGCGGCTCGGACACGGCCTGCGGCCGGCGCTCGGACGCGGGCCCGCGCGCGGACGCGTACGTGCCGGCGTGCTCGACGACGGGGCCGGAGAACACGACGGCGGCGTGCTCGGACGGGTGTGACAACGACGGCGATCACTTCGCGGACTGCGACGACTTCGACTGCTGCTCGGTGGTGAGCTGCGGCGCGACCACCGCGTGTGGTCGGCGCGACGCCGGGCGCTGATCGCGCACGAATCCTGCGATCGACGAGGGCTCGACCGTCCGTGGTCGGGCCCTTCGTCGTGGCGCGAACTCGACATCGCTCCCTCACGCAACACGCGATCTCGCCGCTCATCGAGTGGCGTGAGGATCGCGCGTCGCTCCGAGCGACGGCGCAGACCGTGCGCGAGCCGGCGCGAGGGCGTGATCGCTCACGCAGGGTGCGAGTCGCGGATCACCTCGGCGTCCCGTGCGCGCGCGGGCTCCGAGGCGTCGATCCGCTCCCGCGCGAGCGCAGGGAAGCGCGCCTCGACCCGGTGGTCGATCGCGTCGGCGACGAGCTGGAGGAGGATGTCCTGCTGGGGAGAGACCTCGCCGTCGTCGCTGAGCCAGCTCGCCTTGAGCTTGCCGCGGGCCGCCGGAAGCTCGAAGGAGGCGCGGACGGCCTCGCGCCCACCCTCGGCGTACGCGTCGGTCTCGGCGCGCCAGTCGAGCGGCTCGACCCCTCGGAGGGAAGGCGCCTCCTCGTCGAGCGGGGCGAGCTCGAGGCCCAGGAGCTCGGACCGCTCCGCGAAGCCCTCGAGGAGCGGCCCGATCGCCTCGTCGTCTGCGTCCTCGAGCTCGCGCAGGAGCAGCGGGATCGCTCTGCGCAGCCGCTCGGTCGCGCGAGAGCGGACGCGCTCCTTCTGCCGCCGACGGAGCTGGAGGTACTCGAAGTAGCCGACGAAGCGCACGAGCCCGAGCATCGCCACGGTCAGCACGAGGAGCGCGACGCCGACGGCCCAATTTTGCCCGAGCGCGATCGTGATCGCGCCGCCGGTGAAGAGGACGGAGACGCCGTAGAGGATGAGGACGGCGCGGCGGTGGGTGATGCCGAGATCGAGGAGCCTGTGGTGGATGTGGCCTCGATCCGGCGAGAAGATCGGTCTGCGCTCGAGGATGCGGCGCAGCATCGCGAAGAGCGTGTCCATGATCGGCACGCCGAGCGAGAGGATCGGGACGAGGATCGCGACCGTCGTCGAGCCCTGGATGGAGTTCGACGAGCCCATCATCGACATCGTCGCGAGGATGAAGCCGAGGAACATGCTCCCCGAGTCCCCCATGAAGATGGTGGCCGGGTTGAAATTGTAGAGGAGGAAGCCGAGGATCGCGCCGCCGAGCGCGGCGGAGAGGAGCATGACGAGCGGGTTGACGTTGAGCGCCGCGACCACGAAGTTCGTGAGGCAGGCGAAGAACGCGATGCCCGCGGCGAGGCCGTCGAGGCCGTCGATGAGGTTCATCGCGTTGATGACGGCCGCGATCCAGAGGAGCGTGAAGGGGAGGCCGAAGACCCCGAGATCGAGCGTGCCGACGAAGGGGAGCGTGAGGTGCTCCATCCGAAAGCCCATGCTCCACGCGACGAGCGCGGCGCCGAGCTGGACCGCGAGCTTGATCGACGGGCGCACGCCGCGGATGTCGTCGTAGGCGCCGAGGCCCGCCACGAGCAGGCCGCCCACGGCGAGGCCGATGGCGCGCTTGGGCGTGTCCCAGAACATCGCGGCGACCTGGCTCTCGGTGAACGCGAGCGCGGCGAGCGGGGCGAAGAACGCGAGCACGACCGCGATGCCGCCGAGGCGCGGGATGGCGCGCGTGTTCACGCGGCGACCCCCCGGACGATCGACGACGCCCGCGCGTCGCGCCATCGCGCGCACCATCGGCGTGCACGCCGCGGCGACGAGGATCGCGATGACGAGGGCTGCGAGCGAGGCTTTCAAGGCGGTCGTTCTCTCCGGGGGGGCGAGCGGGAGCGCGCCGATCGCGCGCCGATCGACGTGTCGTGGGTGCCTACCCGGCTTTGTAGCACGCGAGCCGCGAAGCGTTCGTCGAGGCCGCGCTCGCGCGCGCGACCGCGTGGCGCGGATCAGGGCCGAGGCGGCTCGAGCGGCGCGTCGCAGTAGTCGGTGCGATCGCGCTCGCAGAGCGAACGTCGCGCTCCTCGCGCGCGCTCGTCGTCGCCGAGCTCCGCGGACAGCTGCGCGACCGCCACGAGCGCGTCGAGGCGCTCGAAGCTGCGCCAGGCGCTCTCGAAGGCCGCGAGCGCGCGGCCTCGATGTCCCGCGCCGCGCTCGAGGCCGCCGAGGAAGACCTCGACGTCGCCCAGGCGCGCGGGGCTCGAGCCCGCGAGGCCCCGGAGCTCCCCGACCGCGTCGCGCATCGCGTCCCAGCGCTGGAGCGTCGCGAGGGCACGGGCGCGGAGCACGGTGGCTTGCCAGCGATCGGCGCCACGACGCTCGGCGCGCTCGGCTTGCTCGAGCGCCTCCTCGGGCTCGCCACCCGCGAGCTCGAGCTCCGCCCTCGCGAGCTCGAGCTCGGGCGTCGCGTGTCGCTCGTCGAGCGTGAGCCAACGCCGCGCGTCCTCGGGGTGGTGGCGCTCGAGCGCGCGGCGCGCGAGGCGGATGCGAGGGAGATCGAGGCTCGGGCTCGCCTCGACGAGCGCGCGATCGATCTCGTCCGCGCGCGGGTCGGCCGTGGGGACGCAGGTCGCGAGCGAGCGGAGGGCCGCCGTGCGCTCGGGATCGCGCTCGGGGAGCATCCGGAAGAGCGCGTGCGCGCTCGGGCGCAGACGCAGGAGCTCGCAGGCGGGCCCGAGGGCCAGAGGGGGGCTGACGGCGAGCGCCTGTCGCAGCTCGACCCACGCCTGATCGACGCGGCCGAGCCGCATCAAGAGCCGAGCCGCCGTGAGGTGAGGCCCCGTCCAGCTCGGCGCGAGCAGCATGGCGCGCGAGAGGAACGCGATCGCCTGGGGATCGTCCGCGCGCGCCGCCTCCGCGCCAGCGAGGAGCGCGAAGATCGGCTCGCGCGGGTGCGCGACGACGGCGCGGCCGAGCGCGACCCGGAAGCCGTCGCGGTCGTGCACGGTGAAGCGCTCCTCGAGCGTCGCGCGGGCGCTCTCCACCCGCTGCGCCTCGATCTCTCCGCCCAGCATGGCGAGGGCGATCGCGGAGATGACCACGATCGACGCGGCGGCCGCGAGGCTCGAGCGTCCACCCTTGAGCCACGCGCTGGCGCGCAGGCGTAGGGAGGGCGAGGCGCCCGCGCCGTCCCGGCTCGTGGTTGAGGCGCGCTCGCTCGGGCCGTGCCCGGGCGCGACGACCGCGGCGAGCAGGACGACGGCGACGGCCGCGCTCCCGATCATCTCGAGCCCGAAGTCGACGAGGTTCTGCGAGGCGTACGCGACGATGCCGGCGACGGCGCCGATGTTGGCGAGGCGCTCCGTGCTCCGCGCCGCGCGGACGATCGCGAGCGCGAGCAGCGCCGCCACCAAGAGCCCCACGACGAGGCCCCAGTCGACCGCCCACTGCGTGATCGCGTTCTCCGCGTACTCGTAGCGGACCCCCGCCTCCGGCGTGCGCTCGACGAAGGCGACGGCGAACGCGCCTCGCCCGACGCCGAGCCAAGGGCCCGTGAGGGCGAGCTCGAGTCCGCGCCACCCGAGCTCGATCTTGGAGAGGTCGCCGCCCTCGAATTCGCCCTGGAGACGCTCGATGCCCGCGGCGAACACGACGAGCGCCGCCGCGACGAGCGCCGCCATCACGCCCGCGGCGTGGGAGCGCAGGAGGAGCGACTGGAGCGTGGAGCGCTCGGAGCGCCGGACGCGCGAGGCCTCGCGCCGCGCGTAGAGGAGCGCGAAGAGGCCCATCCCTCCGACGACGGCCAAGATCGCGCCGCGCGAGAGCGTGATCGCCGCGCAGGCGACGAGGAAGGCCGCGAGGACGAGCCACGGCCCGCGCCGCGGGCGCGCCTCGCGCGAGAGCCCGATGCCGAGCGCGACGGGCGCGCCGAGCGCGAAGATCCCGCCCGCGTGGTTGGGGTTCACGAAGGGCCCGTAGAGGGCGCGGCCGTAGAGCGGTCGATAGACGCCCCAGATGGCCTCGGCGTCGAAGATGACGTGCCCCAGCATGACGAGGCCGACGAGCGCCGCGCTGAGGGCGACGACGCGGAGCACGTCCTCGCGCCGCGTGACGCGCAGCGTGAGCGTGGCGGCGACGAAGAAGGAGAGGAGGGTGAGGCCCTTCAGGATCTCTTCGCGCGTTCGGCCCGGATCCTGGGTGATCGTGCAGCGCGCGGCGGCGCCGACGAGCGCCGCGGCGCGGCGCGCGTCGCTGACGGCGTCGGGCGCGAGCCGCTCGGCCAGATCGCAGGGGAGGGGCGCCGCCTGGAGGATCGTGAAGAGCGTCCCGAAGGTGAGCACCGCGAGGCCGAGCCCGATCGGCATCGCCTCGTGTCCTCTCCACGCCGCGAAGATGGCGAGGGCCGCGGCGACTATGCCGAGCGCCGCGATGATGGGGACGCTCCAGCCCGGCGATCCCCCGATGAGCATCGGCGCGAGCGCCGTCGCGGCCCCGAGGGCGAAGAGCGCGAGCTTCGCGCTGGGGCGCCGGGCGATGCGAGAGCGAGAGGGCGGCATGGGATGAGGCCAGCAGCCGGAGGGGCTGGGGCTCGTTCGTGGCGACGATGGTGCGAGACGTTCGTGCGTTCGAGCAAGGCGCTCGCGCGATCGCCCTACGGCGAGGCCGTCCGCGGCTTGAACGGGCGGGAGCGGGCGCGCATCTTCACGTCATGCGTCGCTCGCCGCGCCTCCGCGTCCCGCGCGCGTTTCGGCGGACGCCGTTCGCGGCATCGCGGCTGCTCGCGCGCTACCTCGCGCATCGCGTGGCGCTACCGCGAGCCCTCGAGCGGGGCGGGCTCGACGAACTCCTCGCGGCCCTCGACCGGCGGGTGGGCTCGGCCCCTGCCGCGTCGGCGGGCACGCTGACCGACGTCGTCCGCGTCGGCGACGCGCTCGCGCGACGCGCTCCTCCCATCGCTCGGCTCGGCGACACCTGCCTCTATCGCGCGCTCGCGAGGTACGCGCTCGCGATGGAGCTCGGGCTCGCCCCCTCCTTCGTCATCGGCCTGCGCCCCGACGCCGCGTCGCGCCCGAGCGAGGACGCGCTCGGCCACGCCTGGATCGAGATCGACGGCGCTCCGGTTCCCCGCGAGGCGATCTCGTCGTATGTCGTCTCGATGCGTCACACGCGGCAAGGCGGGGCGATCCGATGACCGAGCCGAAGCGGTACCGGGCCGAGACGCGCGTCGCCTTCACGGAGCTCTCCGCCGGCGGCGCGGCGCTCCTGCACCTCGGCACGAAGATGTATTTCACCCTCAACGAGACGGGCGCGCACGTCTGGAAGGCGCTCCAGGCGGGTCCTCAGAGCGCGGGATCGATCGGCGCGAGCCTGGCCGAGGCGTTCGAGTGTACTGAGGAGCAGGCCGAGCGCGACGTCGAGGCGCTCCTCGCAGAGCTGATCCGTGAGGGCCTGGTTCACCCCGCTTGAGCTCGAGCTCGCGAGGCTCCTCGCGGGCGCGGCGCGCCGTCTCTCGGAGCGCGAGGCGCTCGAGCTCGCGGGGCAGGCGAGGCGCTTTCGGCTCGAGGGTCCGCTGCTCCGCCGCCTGGAGCAGCTCGAGGCCGCGTCGCCTCCTTTGCGCGCGCTGCTCGAGCCCACGCGCGACGAGGCGGCGGCCATGAACCTGCTCCTCGTCCACGAGGCGAACGCGCTCTCGAGGCGCCTGCTCGACCTCGGCATCGAGCACCGGATCGTCAAGGGCGTCGCGCTCTTCCCCCACCTCGCGCACCCAGGCGATCGGCCGATGGTCGACGCGGATCTGCTCTTCGCGGCGAGCGCGCGAGCGCGCGTCGTCGCGGCGCTCGATCGCCTCGACGTCACGCGGCGCGAGCATCCCTCGTACGACGGCCGAGTCCCGGACGCGGAGCGGGGCGGCTCGTGTGTGAACGTGGAGACGGCTCACGGCGCCCTCGTCGAGCTCCACTTCACGCGCCGCACGCTCCCTCGCGCGGGGCGAGACGGCGCGACCGTGACGCCCGAGGAGCTCGCGATCGGCCTCTCCGATCACGTGCTCCGCTACAGCGCTCCCTCCAAGCGGCTCTACCTCCGGCACTTCGCGGACCTGCGAACCTTGCTCGATGCCGGAGAAGAGGCGTCGCTGCTCCGCGCGGCCGATCGATCGCGCGACGCACGCCGTTCGCTCGGCTGGATGGTGGCGCTCGGAAACCGAGGGCTCGCGACGAGGGTCGCGGCGATCCGTTTCGCCCCGCATTCGAAGCTGCAGGAGGTGCGCTTCCTCGCTCGAAAGGCGTCTCGCTTCACAGACGATGGCGTGCTGATGCGGTCGCTCTTTCCATCGGAGACTTACCTCGAGGCGATCTTCGGTCCCGACCTCGCCGAGAGCGCCGCGGGCCGCCAGCTCCAGTGGTTTCGACGTATGTGGAGCCGGCACCTCGCGAGCTTCGTGCCCAACATGGCGAAGCCTCGACGCAAGGGGCCTGGTCAGCCGGACGACGACGTATGAGCGCCCTCGTCGAGAGAGCCTTCTCGATCGGAGGCCACGCGCTCCGCGTTCGAGGCATGAGCGGGGCGGCGATCGACTGGGAGCCGTGTTTCAGGGCGATCTCGAGCGCTTTCCCGCCCCTCGAACCCACGGAGATGGCGATCGGCCTCGACGTCCGGATCGGGCTCGACGCTCACGCGATCCGTCCCGACGCCGAGCCCTTGGAGGTCGAGGGGCTCACCACGGATCTGCGGTTCGGGCGGCTACCCTCCAGCGCGTTGCTCCTCGACCGTGGCGACGCGTGGGCCATCATCGATGGGACGAGGATCGAGGTCGTCACGACGCGCGCGCCTTCTTACGCGCTCGGGATCAACCTGGTGTTCCGCGCGGTGCTCCTCGGAGCGCGCTCGCTCGGGCTCGTGCCGCTGCACGCGGGCGTCGTCGAGGTCGGTGGCGGCGGCTGGCTCCTCGTCGGTCCGAGCGGCGCGGGGAAGTCGACGACGACCCTCGCGCTCGCCGAAGCCGGGTGCATGCCGCGCGCGGACGACGTCCTCCTGGTCGACTCGGCGTCTCTCTCGATCGTGCCGGTCGGACGCCCCTTTCATCTCTCGCCGCTGGCGCTCTCGTCGTTCACCCGCTGGGAAGAGAAGAGGCTCTCGAGCGCGGCGAGCGCAGCCGGGAAGTTCGACGTGCGCGTCGCGCCTCCCTCGTCGGCGCCGATTCGTCCGGGCGCGATCCTGCTCCTCAGCAGGCCGGGCGAGTCGACGCGGCTCGAGCGCGCGAGCGTCGTCGACGCGCTCCCTCACCTCTTGACCGAGAGCGGCTCCATCTTCCTCGATCCGACGCGAGCCTCCGAGAGCCTCGATGCGCTCCGCCGCCTCGTCGAGTCCGTGCCGCTCCTGACGCTGCGGCCCGGTCCCGACGTGCTGTCGGAGCCGGGCCGCTTGCGCTCGAGGGTCGAGGCGCTGCTCAGGGAAGGCGGATGACGAAGACGTCGCTCGCGCCCCCGTCGTCGTCGAAGTTGCCCGCCGTGTCCGCCTCGATGTTGTTCGCCTCCGACTGGTAGAGGAGGTAGGTGCCCGTCGAGTCGAACCGCGGGCGCGTGGACGGACCGTCGCCGAGCCCGCCCTGCGCGTTTCGGCTACGGAGCGCGAGCGCTCCCGAGCCGGCGGCCCAGACGAAGACGTCGGTCGTGCCGTTGGCGTCGCCGCTCACGAGGTTCGTGGCGTCCGACTCGAACGCGACCCGCGCCCCGTCCGCGGAGAGCCACGGCCGCCGGCTCGCGCCGTTGGCCACCTGGGTGGCGCTGGTCCCGCTGACGAGGACGCAGCTCCCGCCGGCCGTGGAGCAGCGGACGATGTCCGTCGCGCCGTTGTCGTCGGTCACGCCGGCGACGATCCCGGTGGAGGCCGTCTCGAACACGACGAAGTTGCCGTCCGCGGAGATGTGCGGGTTGCGGCTGCCGATGGCGCCGCCGCCGTTGTCCGAGAGCCGCGTCGTCGTGCTCGCGTCGACGATCCGCACGAAGACGTCGCGGATCGCCGTGTCGGCGTCGCTCGGCGCGAGGTAGCCGACCGCGGACGCGGTCGACGAGAACACGATCCGGCTGCCGTCCGCGCTCATCCAGCCGAAGTGCGAGTTGTGGGTGCCCGCGCTGAACGCCGCGCCAGCGCCGCCCCAGCGGGTGCTGCCGTCGATGGTGCCGCTCGTGCCGCTGCGGACGCTGACGCCGATGAGGGTGTCGGTCGTGCGATCGAAGCGATAGACCTGGCGGCGACCGATGAAGCAGCCGGTCGCCTGATCGTTCCCGCCGCAGAGGCTCGCGCAGGTGGACGAGAACGCGACATAGCGGCCGTCGTCGGAGATCGCCGCGTGGCTCGAGCCGCCGCCGCGGCCGCAGCCGCTCGCCTGGACCGCGCCTCGCACGGAGACCCGCTCGGTCGCGCCGCTCGCCGTCATGTCGCGGACGAAGACGTCGCTCACGCCGTTCGTGTCGGCGGCCGCCGTGAGATCCGCTGCCTCCGACTCGAAGACGACGTGTTCGCCGTCGGGCGTGATGCAGGGGTTCAGCGCGTGGCCGTTCGAGAAGCCGCCGCTCGGCGTCCGGCTGACGAGATCGACCGCTCCGGTGAGGCGACGGACGCGATAGATCTGCGTCGTGCCCGCGGGGTGGCCCGGGAGGAGCGGGTCAGCCGAGGCGAGGACGGTGTAGTGGCTGTTGCTCGAGGTGCAACCGGCGGTCACGTCTTCGGTGGTGCCGTTTCCGACCGAGGTGACGCTCGGCTGGTAGGGACCCGGGCTGCCGACCGATGCGATGGTGCCGAGGAACTGGATTGAGTACGTGATGGCGCTGTGGTTCTGGCCGACGGGGTACGCAATCGCCCACTGTCGGACTGAGGCCTGGTGCGGCGGATCGAGCAAATTCTGAGTTGCCGGCCCCGGTTCGAGGGTACCGTAGCGATAGAATTCTCCCGCTATCGTGTCGGGCGCAACGCCCAGGGTTGGCTGCGCGCCGTTGTAGATCACCATGTCGATCGGGGCACCAGGAGTCGGGGTGGAGTTCCCCATCTTGAAGTCGAACAGCCGGAGGTAAAGGTTCGTCACGTCCCTTCCAAGGAACGAACGGAGTTCGACTGACGCAACAAGGCAGGAAATTCGTCCTTCGGGCAGAACGCCGCATCCCGGGTCGCTGTCGTCGAGGTTCGTCGTAAGAATCCAGCTACCAGCGCCGTAGGGCGTGTCGCAGGTTGGTGCGGTGGCCGTACAGGTGCGCATCTCGATTTGGTTTGGCGTTGCCGGCTGTCCTCGAACCCCACCCGATGAGCGGACCAATCCGGAGAGTTCCTCGATCCGAACCCCTCCGCGCCGCGCTGCCTCAAGCCCTTCGGCTGTCGGCTCGTACCAAGAGAACGTCCCTTCGTCGGAGGTTTCCACATGGAGCGTGCCCAGCACCGTGAGCTGGGTCGCATCGAAGTCGGCAGAGGCTCGAGGCTCTTGCGGCGCGCTCCCACAGCCGACTGCCGCGACGGCGAGTAACCCTCCGCAACCTAGTACCCAGCTCGTGACTCTCGGCATCCTGCCCTCCTACCGCAAGTTTCGGGGAACTCTCGCATCGCCGGCCGACGCAGGCAACCCTCGACCCGGTTTTTCCAAACTGCTCGAGCTGTTGCGTTTCGACTCCCGGACGGTAAGCTCGTGGCCAGGTTGAGTGCCAACAATGAACGGATTGGTCCCTGAATCCCACTGAGATGACTGCCATGACGAACGACGAACTTGACGGAGCGGTCGCCGACGATTCCGAGTTTTCGGTTGGGCAGGCAGGTTCTCGGAGGAGGCTCTACGAGGCGCCGCGGATCACGGGCGACCGGAGGCTGGCCGCTTCCGTGCTGGGCTCGAACGAGACGCCGTGTGAGCCGGGAGATCCCGGTTGCGAGGAACCGGTGCCCTGACACAGGGCGTCTACTGCAACCGGCACATGATTGTTCGTGGAGATATCGGGCGAGCTTCTGCTAGCGCGGTTCGTCGCGCTTCTAGCGAGAGGTCATGGCGAACGACCATGGTCGTGTGGTCGCGGTGCGGGCTGAGCGGTCCCATGAGCAAAGCGGTGATGGATGTGCCATCCAAGCTCGCCGTGGGCTCGTCCATCACGAGGATCGGCGCGTTCCGGTAGATCGCTCGCGCGATGCTGATGCGCTGGCGCTCGCCGCGTGAGAGGTTCTTGCCGCTCGGGGCGATCGTCGCGTCGAGGCCGCCGTGGGTCTCGAGCCAGGAGGCGGCTCCGAGGGAGGCGAGCGCTTCGCGGGCGCGATCGCGGTCGGGCTTCGGATCGCCGAGCGCGACGTTGTCGAGGATCGTGCCGCCGAGGAGGGCGGGGTCCTGGGGGACCCACGCGGCGAGCGGGGCCAGGGTGCCGGGCTCGCCGTCGACGAGGATGCGGCCCTCGTGGGGGATGAGGCCGAGGAGGGCGAGGAGGAGCGTCGTCTTCCCCGCGCCGTTCTCGCCCTGGATGACGAGCCGATCGCCGGGGTGGATCGTCAGCGAGAGGTGATCGATGACGACGCGATCGCCGCGGCGGACGACGAGATCCTCGACGACGATCTCGCGGAAGCCGCCCGCGCGCACGCTCGCGTCGAGGTCGTCGGGGAGCGCGGCGCGCGCGAGCAGATCGCTCACCTTCCGCGTCGCCGGGAGGAGTTGGGCGCTCTCGTTCACGACGCCGACGAGGCGGCCGATCGGGCGCATCGCGAGCATGAGCGTCGCGAGGAGCGTGAGGGCGCGGCCGTCGTCCATCGCGCCGCGCGCGACGGCCTCGGCGAGGGCGAGGGCGGCGAAGAGGACGGCGAGGAGCGCCGCGAGCTGGACGAGGACGCGCGTGACGGCGCTCGCGTCGCGCGCGATGATCGTGGCCTCCTCGTACGCGAGGAAGGGGACGCGCGCCTTCTCGGCCTGGCTCGAGCGGGCGCCGTGGTGTCGCAGCACCATGCGCGCGTCGAGGGCCTCGAGGGTGGCGCCGACGAGGTCGGCGTACCTCGCGCGCGCGGCGTCCATGCGCCGCGACGAGCGGCGCGCCGTGAGGAGGACGATCGGCGCGACGACGAGGAGCGGGATCGCGGCGAGGAGGAGCGTGCGCGGATCGAGGTAGAGCGCGTAGCCGCCGAGGGCGAGCGCGGCGAGGACGTCCGCGAGCGCGCTCGGGAGCCGCGTCCCGACGAAGCCCTGGAGCAGGCTCACGTCGTAGGTGAGGCGGGTCGAGATCTCGCTCGTCGGGGCCTCGTCCATGTCGAGGCGCGTCGCGTGCTCGAGGAGCTCCGTGCGCAGCTCGGTCGCGAGGCCGCCGGCGATGCGGAGCGAGACGCGCCCCTGGAGCCAGCCGAGCGCGATCCGCGCGACCCCGAGCACGACGAGCGCGAGGAGCGCGTCGGCGAGGACCTCGCCTCGCACGGCCGCGTGGAGGAGCTTCCCGGTCATCGCGGCGACGAGGAGGGCGGCCATCGCGCCCGCGAGCGCGAGCGACGCCGCGAAGCCGAGCGCGGCGTGATGGCGCGGCAGGAGCCCGAGGAGCCTCGTCACGCGCGAACGCTAGCGCAAGGACGCGCGCGTCGTGATGGCTTTCGTCGCGAGGGCGTTCGAGGCTATGGTCCGCGCGTGGCGACAGCGTGTAGGGCAACGACCTCGATCGCGGCGTTGGGCGCGATCCTCCTCGTCGCCCCGAGCTCTGCGCGGGCGCAGTCGAGCGACGACGCGGGAGTGGGCGTCGAGGCGCCTGTGACCCTCGAGGAGGGGGCGCCCGTCGCGGACGACGGCGCGACGCCGAGCGGGCCAGCCGACGCGGCTCAAACGCAGGGGGATCGGGACGCCGAGCCCACGGCCGACGACGAGGCGGCGCCCGCGGAGGGCGCGAGCGACGACGCCTCGCGCGAGCGCGACCCGGTCCGCGACTTCCTCGACGGGTTCCGCTTCGGCTCGTACGGGCGGATCATCGCGGCGACCGACCTGCGGGGCATGAGCGGGCGCTCGACCCGCGTCGTCGGCTTCGCGCCGCGTGTCGACGAGGACGACACCTACGCCGAGCTCGAGCTCCGTCGCGAGGACGATCTCTTCGGCGCGCACACGCGGGTCGTCGCGACGATCGCGTACGGCGGGCCGCTCTTTCACTATGACGGCGAGTTCTCCGAGCGGATCGCGATCCGCAACCTCTTCGTCGAGGCGCGCGATCTGCTCACGCCGCGGCTCACGATCTGGGGCGGCTCGCGGATGGCGCGCGGCGACGACGTCTACCTCATGAACTTTTGGCCGCTCGACAACCTGAACCTCGTCGGCGGGGGCGTGGGGTACGGGATCGACGATCTGCTCGAGCTGAGCCTCCAGGCGGGGATGTCGGAGCCGAGCGATCCGTTCCAGCGGCAGACGGCCCTCGTCCCGGCGCGCGCGGGCTTTCTGCCGGAGGAGGTCGTGTTCCTCGACCGGCCGCGCACGGTGCTCTCCGCGCGCCTCACGGCTTGGCCCCTCGGCCGCTTCGCGCGCGACGGCGTGAAGGGGATCCTCTACGGCGAGCAGCACCTCTTGCCTTCGGGCGATCGACGCGCGGAGGACGGGCGCACCGAGCACCTGCCCGAGGACTCGGGCTACGTGCTCGGCGCCCAGCTCGGCGGCTACCTCGCGGAGAGCCGCGCCTTCGTCAACGTGTTCGTCCGCTACGCGCGCGGGCTCGGCGTCTACGATCCGCTCGGCGTCCCCTTTCGGACGGGGAGCGTGATCTCGACGGGGCGCGCGGAGCAGATCCGGCTCGCGATCTCGGGGAACTGGGAGTGGACCGAGAGCCCCGACGTCGGCTTCGGCCTCCAGGTCGGCGGCTACTACCAGCTCCAGCGCGACGCGGACCCCGCGGTCTTCAACCGGGGCGCGCTGAGCGAGGGCGCGATCGCGCTCCGGCCGCACCTCTTCCTCGGGGACGTCGCCGGCGTCGCGCTCGACCTCTCGTATCAGGCGACGGCCTCGCTCGCGCTCGACGAGCGGACGGGCGCCGCGGAGGGTGGGGCGGTCTACAAGCTCGGCGTCATGCCCTACGTCTCGCCGTGGGGCCGCGGGACGTACACGCGGCCGCAGATCCGGCTCCTCTACGTGCTGAGCGCGCGCGACCCGGGCGCGCGAGCCCTCCTCAACCCCGAAGATCCGCGCGCGGATCGCGAGCTCGAGCACTTCTTCGGCCTGAGCGTCGAGTGGTGGTTCAGCTCGACCTCCTACGCGCCGTGAAGGGAGCGTGCCGATGGGACCCACGATGCACGGAGAAGCTCGGCGCGATCGCGCGGCACGCGCGCGGCTCGGCGCGATCGCGCCGCTCGTCCTCGCGCTCGTCCTCGTGGGCTGCGCGCAAGACGGCCTCGGCGCGCTCGGGACGGTGCGCGTCGAGCAGCACGTCCCCGACTGGCGCAACCAGATCATCTATCAGCTGCTCACCGATCGCTTCGCGAACGGCGACGCCTCGACGGACTTCCGCGTGCGGCCGAACGCGCTCGCGCGCTACCAGGGCGGCGACTGGCAAGGGATCCTCGATCACCTCGCGTACCTCGAGGAGCTGGGGGTCACCTCGATCTGGATCAGCCCGATCGTGCTCAACGTCGATCACGACGCGGGGTTCGACGCGTACCACGGCTACTGGGCCGTCGATCTCGAGCGGCTCAACCCGCACTTCGGTGACCTCGCGACGCTGCGCGCGTTCGTCCGCGAGGCGCACGCGCGGGGCATGAGCGTCATCCTCGACATCGTCACGAACCACCTCGGGCAGGTCTTCTACTACGACATCAACGACAACGGGCAGCCGGACGACTCGCTCATGGGCGACGGCGTCCACAGCCCGCTCGCGCGCGTGAGCGAGTACGACCCGGACTACGATCCGCGCGGGATCCAGGGCTTCACCTCGCTCGGTGAGTCGGGCCCGGCGCGCGTCCGCTTCTTCGACATGCCGGAGATCTTCCGCGTGCCGCCCGAGCCGGCGCTCTTTCAGGATCCGAGCGTCTACCACCGCCGCGGGCGCGTGACCGACTACGGGATCCGCGAGCAGGTCCTCTACGGCGACTTCCCGGGCGGGCTGAAGGATCTCGCGACCGAGGATCCGCGCGTGCGCGACGAGCTCGTGCGCATCTACACGAATTGGATCCTGACGACGGACATCGACGGGTTCCGCATCGACACGATCAAGCACGTCGAGGACGACTTCTGGCGCGACTTCGCGCCGCGCATCCGCCAGAACCTCGCGGCCGCGGGCAAGAGCAACTTCTTCATGTTCGGCGAGGCCTTCGACGGCGACGACGCGCTCATCGGGAGCTACACGCGCGAAGGGATGCTCGACTCGGTCTTCTACTTCTCGCAGAAATTCTGGGTCTTCCAGGACGTCTTCCAGAACGAGGGGCCGACGACGCAGGTGAGCCGCCTCTACGCGCAGCGCGATACGAATTACGGGCAGGTGCCGCAGGCGGGCGGGATCGGCGCGCCCCCGCGCGACGTGCTCGTGAACTTCATCGACAACCACGACGTGCCGCGCTTCCTCTATGCGCGGGCCGACGAGGGCGGCCCGGAGGCCCTCCGCGCGGCGCTCGCGTACCTGCTCACCGAGGACGGAATCCCCTGCCTCTACTACGGCACGGAGCAGGACTACGCGGGCGGGAACGATCCCGCGAACCGCGAGCCGCTCTGGTGGTCGAACTACGCGACGGACGGCGCGACGTTCCGTTGGATCGCGCGCCTCACGCGGATCCGCCGCGCCTACCTCGCGCTCACGCACGGCGACTTCCACGTCGCGTGGGCGACGGATCACGTCGCGGACGAGAGCGACGCCGGCGTCATCGCGTTCGAGCGTCGGCTCGGGGGCGACGCCGACGTGCTCGTCGTGATCAACACGCAGGGGCGGCACGCGAGCCGCTCCGCCGCGGACGGCGAGACGATGCAGACGAGCTACGCGCCGGGGACCGCGCTCGTCGACGTGCTCGACGGCGCGCGGTTCACGGTCGACGCGAGCGGCCGGCTCGACGTCGAGGTCGGGATCCGCACGAGCCCAGCGGACGGTTCGGCGCCGCGCGTGCGCGTCCTCGTGCCCGAGGGGCAGATCGTCCCCGGGCTCTGAGCTTCACCGCGCACGTCGCGGGTCAGAAGGGCACGCCGAGGTGTCCGTAGACCTGATCGAGCCCGCCCTCCATGAAGCCGTGCGCGTAGCCGACGCGGAGGGTGAAGCCGAGCAGGTAGAAGACCGTGAATTCGAGGAGCAGCTCGGCGCCGGCGCCGACGCGGAGCGCCGCGGGATCGAGGTCGCCGCGGAACGCGTCTCCGACGTCGCAGAAGAGGGTCCCGTGGATGCGGTTCAGGTAGAAGGGCAGGGTCGCGTAGCCGACGTCGAGGCGCAGGAGCGGGAAGCGATACTCGAGCTGCGCGAGGTGGTACTGGGTCCCCACGCGCGCGTTGACGGGGTAGCCGCGCAGCGCCGCGCCGCCGAGGACCACGGGGGCGAGGAGCGAGTCGAAGGGGCTCGCGTCGGGGAACCCGCCGACGGCGTAGAGGGAGCGACGCTCGACGTCGCCTCCGCTCGTGCCGCCCGCGTAGCGGAGCGCGAGGACGTGGCGCTCGGCGAGCGGGACGAATTGGGTGATCGACCAGTCGAGCGTGACGAGCCGGAAGTGGCTCCCGATCAAGGGATCGGAGAGCGAGGCCGCGACGACGATCGTTCGGCCGTCCGAGGGGCTGATGTCGTACGTGCGGCGCTCGACGTCCGAGTAGACGAACGCGAAGCGCAGCGTCGAGAAGAGGCCCGTCTCGGGGAGGCGCGGCGGCGGGGCGTTCGGATCGAGCTCTTCGGCGCGCGCGAGGGGCGCGCTCGGCCTCGTGTGGGTCGCGTCGTACGAGAGCCCGATCGAGGTCGAGCGGAACGCGGCGGGGAAGCGGTACTGGAGCCCGACGCTCACGCCGACCGCCTCCTCGATCCAGTCGCGCGCCTCGCCGCGCACCTCGAGCCCGCGCCGCAGGGCCTCGCGGCGGAAGATCCGCGCAGAGACGTCGAGCGGGGAGCGGCCGTAGCCGTAGTCGGCGTCGACGCGCCAGCTCCCGCGCGTCAGGCCGACGCCGAGCCGCGCGCTCCAGCGATGGAAGCGTAGGACGTCCTCGCCCGCGAAGGAGATCCCGAGCTCGGGGCCCCACGAGTCGGCGCCGAGATCGACGAGGTAGGAGCGCGGGTAGAGCGTCGGGAGCGGATCGTAGGCGTGGCTCTCGGCGTGGTAGAGCGCCTCGGTCTCGACGGGATCGGGGCGAACGTCCGCGTAGCTCGGCGCGGGCCGCGAGGCGACGCGCTCGAGGTCGAGCTCGAAGAGATCGAAGCCGCGGCTCGTGTACCCGACGTAGACGAGGCGCGAGCCGTCGTTCGACACGGCGGGCTGGTAGGCGCCCGTGAGCACGTTCGTGATCTGTCGGAGGCTCCCCGTCGGCAGGTGGTACGCGTAGATGTTCGCCGCGCCAGTGCGGTCGGAGGAGAAGTAGAGGGTGCGACCGTCGTTCGACCACGAGGGCCCGGTGTCGAGCGCGCGATCGCGGGTGACGGGGCGGACGCGGCCCGTCCTGACGTCGACGAGGACCACGTCGCGGTAGCCGCCCGGCATCCAGCGCGAGCAGGCGATCGTGCGCCCGTCCGGCGAGAAGCGCGGGGTGTAGAATTGCGCGTAGCGCGGCCCAGCGGCGAGCCTCCGGCGGGTCGCCTCGAGCTCCGCGCGCTCCGCGATCCAGAGGTGGGACGAGCCCGCGCTCGACGTGATGAACGTGATCCACCGCCCGTCGCGCGAGACGTCGGGATCGCGCGCGCGCAGGCCGCGGGTGAGCTGGCGCTCGTCGCCCGTCTCGAGGTCGCGCTCGAAGAGCTCCGGGTACTCGTAGAGGTCGCGCTCGGGCTCGACGCGCGTGTAGATGAGCGTCCGACCGTCGGCGAGGACGAGGCCGTCGCCGTCGCCGCGCAGGCGCACGAGCTCACGCGCGGGCTCGCCGCGCTCGTCGACGACGACGAGGCGCGGTCGGCTCTGGCCGTCCGAGCGGGCGTAGACGAGGGCGCCGTCCGCGAGGAAGCGCGGGGATCGAGCGAGCTCGCCGTGGCGCGTGAGGGCGCGACCCTCGACGCGTCCCTCCGCCTCGACGCGTCGCTCGAACGCGCTCACGCGCTCGCGCGTCTCCGCCTCGAAGCGCTCCCAGAGCGCCTCGACGCTCGCGCCCGTCGCGCGCTCGAAGACGCGGTTGATCCCGTAGGGGAGCACCGAGCCCGCGTAGTCGCGCACGATCGCCGCGATGGCCTCGCTCCCATGGTGGCGCGCGACGAACGAGACGAATTCGCTGCCGTAGAGGTACGCGGCGTTGCCGTGCGGCCACCGCTCGACGTCGTTCGACATCTGCGCGATCGTGAGGAAGCGATCCTCGAGCACGTCGGCGCGGAGGTACATGTCCCACTGGGTCGAGCGCAGGCGCCCGGCCGAGGAGAGATCGCTCTCCTGCCACACCGCGACGCCCTCGAGGAGCCAGCGCGGGCTGACGTGGTTGGGCATGTAGCTGCGGCCGAGGAGCGCGTTGATGAACGCGGCGAGCCCGTACGCCTGATCGAGGTGGTGGATGTGAGCCTGCTCGTGCGTCACGAGCAGGGTCGCCCAGTCGTCGTAGTCCGCGAGCGGAGAGAGGTCGTCGGGAGCCTCCGCGTAGAGCCGGATCGTGTCGAAGGGGAGCGCGGTCGCGGAGCCGTTCGCCGCGTCGGACTCGTCGGAGAGCACGAGCTCGACGCGCCCGCGCGGCGCGGCCCCGAAGAGCTCCGCGAGCCGATCGTGCGCGCGCTCGGCGACCGCCGCCGTCCGGCGCGCGAGCAGCGCGAGCGGGGCGTGGTAGTGGACCCGGAAGTGGGGCGTCTCGATCGTCCGCCACGCGAGCGAGGGGTCGGGCGCCTGCGCTCGGAGGGGCGAGGGCGAGGCGAGAGCGAGGAACCCCGCGATCCACGCGCAGAGCAGGCTGAACGGGTGCGCTCTCGTCACGGTTCGTCCGGTGCCACCCCGGCCATCGTACGCGAACGCAACGAAAAGGGTCGTGGGATGGTGAGGAACCTTGACCCGAGCGGCCCGTTCTCTCTAGGCTTTTCGGAGTGATGGAGCCTCCGGTTCCGAAAGTCCCGCCGCCTCCTCCGAGCATGCGCCAGCCCGCGCCGAGGCTGTACGCGTTGAGGTTCATCTCGGGGAAGTATCAGGGCGGTGAATTCCCGCTGCCTCCCAACAAGGAGGTGGTGATCGGTCGCTCGAGCGAGCTCGACATGGTGCTCGTCGAGGACATGGTCTCGCGTCGCCACGCGAAGATCACCGTCACCGGCGATCAGATGTTCATCCAAGACCTCGGCTCGACGAACGGCACGTTCGTCAACGGCGAGAAGATCAAGCGCTCGGCGCTGTCGGAGGGGGATCGCATCCTCATCGGGACCTCGATCATCAAGGTCGTCGCCGCGAACGACTCGAGCAACCAGGCCGAGGCGAAGGCCCTCCTCGAGGACATCAGCCAGGGGCGACGCACGTCCCAGGTGCGCACGATGAGCGGATCGATCGCGGAGATCCCGCTCCCCGATCTGCTCCAGCTCTTCAGCGCCTCGAAGAAGAGCGGCGTGCTCGTGATCCGCACGGACGACGACGACGTCGGGAAGCTCTTCATCGACGCGGGCAAGGTGATCTTCTCCGTCGTCAACGAGCACTACGACGTCGCCCCGATGAAGAGCCTCATGCGGATCCTGAGCTGGCAGAGCGGCTCGTTCGACATGGACTCGATGGACGAGGCGATGGACTTCCCCGAGCGGATCGAGATGTCGACCGAGGGGATCCTCATGGAGGCGATGCGGCAGATCGACGAGATCCGCCGGCTCGGCGACGACATGCCGCCGCTGCGGGCCTCGCTCCAGGTCTCGGTGCCGCTCGTCCCGCCGCTCCGCGAGCTCCAGCCGGAGGAGCTGGACGTGCTCCAGCTCGCGCACAACTACGGGAGCGTGGAGACGGTCCTCAACAAGAGCCTCGCGTCGGACGTCGACACGAGCACGATCCTCGTGAAGCTCCTCAAGGCGGGCTACCTCGTCCCCGCGCACGCCTCCTGACGACGCGCCTCGCGCGTCGTGATCCGATGAGGGTCGGCGCGATCGGCGTCAGGTCAGCGCGGCTCGGCTCGTCGGTTCGAGGCTCGCCCCGCGGCGATGGCGTCGAGCCGCTCCGGCTCGCCGCAGCGCGCCTCGGCGCGAGCGCGCGCTCGCAGCTGGCGGATGGCGAGGAGCTCGGCGGGCGGCTCGATCCGCGCGACGGCGTCGTTCGGATCACCCTCGACCCTCGCGTCGAAGAAGAGCGCGGGGTCGTCGACGAAGTCGTAGAGCTCCTCGCCCGCGGCGAGGAGGTCGCAGTTGCGACGATCGAGGAACGCGACGATGCGCGGGAAGGCCTCGACGCTCCACGCGTGGATGTCGTGGAGCAGGACGATGCCGCCTCGATCCCCGCGCTCGCGCTCGCGCGCCTCGAGCACGCGGCGGAACGTCGCGAGCACCGCGTCGGCGCTCCGCACCTGGACGTCGCCCGTCCCGAGGTTCCAGAGGACCTGCGTGTAGCCTCGCGCGGCGAGGTAGCCATTGATCCGTGGCGAGCGGCTCCCGCCCGGCGGGCGGAGCAGCGCGGGCCGGCTCCCGAGCTCGCGCAGGACGAGGTCCGCGCTCGCGTCGACCTGGAGCCCGAGCTCGGGCGTCGAGACGAGCGGGAGCTGGATGTGATCCATCGTGTGGGTGCCGACGTGGTGGCCGCGCGCGGCGATCTCGCGGGCGATGCTCGCGAGGTTTCGCTCGTACGGGGTCGAGCCGGCGAAGCGTCGGGTCGTCAGGAAGAACACCGCGCGCACGTCGGCCTCGTCGAGCTCGTCGAGGAGGGCGCGCGTGTAGCGGGCGTCGGGGCCGTCGTCGAAGGTGAAGAGGATGAGGCGGTGCGAGGTCTCGCCGGTGATCACCCGACCCCCGCGGAGGTTCGAGGACGCGGCGTCCGCGCTCGCAAGGCGCGGGATCGTCGGCGCGTCGTCCGTGTGCGCGTGGCCGCTCACGCGGGGCGGCGCGGGCGCTTCGTCGGAGGGAGGCGTCTGCGCCTCGGGCGTCGCGAAGGCGTCGCGGAGGCCCTCGAGCGGCTCGATCCCTTCGGCGCTCGCGTCGCTCGAAGGCGCCTCGCGCGACGCCGCTCGGGTGAGCTCCGCGGTCGCGGCGCCGCTCGCGATGGAGGCGAGCGCGACGAGCACCGAGACGAGCCGCCGTTTCGTTCGCGCGCCGAGCATGAGCCGATCGTAGGGAGGGCGAGCGGTCGGGATCCACTTCTCGGCGTCGCTCGAAAACTGGACGCGGTCTCGGCGATCGCCGTATGCGGCGGGGATGACGCGCTTCGTGAGCTGGACCGGGCTGCTCCTCGCGGCGGCGACGCCCGCGGTCGTGCTCTCCTCGCTCGGGTGCAAGGAGCCGTCCTCGCCGGGCGGCGCGGTCGGCACGTTCCAGGTGCTCGGTGAGCTCACCGAGAGCTCGTGCGGCGCCGGCTTCACCCCGCCCCCTTCGCTCCGCTTCCGCGCGGAGCTTCGGCGCGATGGCGACGTCGCTTACTGGCGGATGAACGACGAGCGCGCGCGCGTCCCGGGCACCATCGACGCGCGCGGCCGCTTTCGGTTTCGGGTCGACGCTGTCGTCGAGGGGTGGCCGGCCGATCCGGTGAACGGGATCCCCGCCTGCCGCTTCACGCAGAGCGAGACGATCGACGGCACGCTCGAGGTGGACGACGCCGACGCTGGGCAGAGCCCGGACGCGGGCGCCCTGCGCGGGGCGGACGCGGGGGCGGCGCGCGCCCTCTCGTTCACGGGGACGAACACGATCACGATCGGCGTGGCGCCGGGCTTCGACTGCACGCTCGCCCTCGAGTCGGCGGGCGGCGGTGGGCGCTTCGCGGCCCTCCCGTGCGGCGCGCGCTACGCGATCGACGGCGCGACGACGCCTTGAGGCGCTCCGGCGCGGGGACGATCACGCGCGGGTCGTCGCGCTCGCCTCGGGCGCGGAGCCAGCGGGAGGAGGTGTCGCCTCGTCCGCGTCGGCCGGAGGGGGAGCGACGGGGGCCGCGGGCGGGATGGACCCCGCGCTCGACGCGCGCGCCTCGCCGGAGCGCACCAGCGCGACGCGGAAGATCGCGGGGGCGATGATCTCGTTGAGCGCCACGATGCTCAGCGTGAGCGCCGCGGCGTCTTCACCAAATTGCGGGAACGTGCGCGCGAAGAGGAGCGAGAGCGCGATCGCGAGGCCCGCCTGCGGCAAGAGGCCGAAGCCGGCGAAGCGCTTCACCGGCGAGGGGGCCTTCGCGACGTGCGCGCCGAGCCAGGTGCCGCCGTAGAGGCCGAGGCCGCGCGTGAGGACGAGCGCGACCGCCGGGACGACGACGCTCGGGAGCGCCTCGAGGTGGATCGACGCCCCGGCGACGGTGAAGAAGAGGATGTAGACGGGCATCGAGGCGTCCGCGAACGCGTGGCGGAGCTCCTCGCCCTTGCGCGCGATGTTCTCCACGACGAGCCCCGCCGCGAGCATGATGAGCAAGGGATCGAGCTCGAGCCGCTGGCCGACCTCGGCGCTGACGAAGCAGGCGGCGAGGACGAAGAGGTCGAGCCCGCTCTTGCCGACGAAGCGCTGCCACGCCGCGATGATCCCGCCCACGACGGCGCCGATGACGAGCGATCCGCCGATCTCCCAGGCGAAGTGGTGGAGCGTCTCGCGGACGTCGAACGACCCCGCGAACGTGGCGTTCGCGATCGTCGACGCGATCGCGAAGAGGAGGATGACGACGAGATCCGCGACGATGACGACGCCGAGGACGGTGCGGGCGACGGGCCCGTCGGCGCCCGTCTCCGAGCGGAGCGCGACGACGACGGCGGGGGACTGCGCGACCACGACGACGCCCACGACGAGCGACGCCGCCGCGGCCTCGGCGTGGGTCATGTGGGCGAGGAACGTGATCTCGCCGCTCATGAGGAAGACGACGACCGCGAGGACGAGCGCGGTGCCGACCACGCCGAAAGCCGTGATCCAGGCGATCGAGCGCATCAGCGGCTTCATGGCCCGGAAGTCCATCTCGCTGCCCGCCGTGAGCGCGATGAGCGAGATGGCCATCCCGTTGACGAGCTTCATGTCGGAGACGGTGTCCGCGTCGAGGTACGAGAGGAGCGCGGGGCCGGTGATGATGCCGGTCGCGAGGTAGCCGGTCAGCTTCGGGAGGCCGACGCTGGCCGCGATGCGGCCGACGAAGAGCGACGCGACGAGCACGAACCCGATCCCGACGACCAGCAGGCCGGCGCGCGAGGTCACCTGCTCGCCGACGTGGAGCGACTGCACCACCTGGAGGACGGCCGCGAGGGCGACGATGATGAACACGCGCTTGAGGGTGTTCACGGTCGAGCCTCTCCGGCGCGCGGCGGCGTGCTCAGGCGGCTCGCGCCGTTCTTGCCGTTCGAGGCTTGGCGCAGGGTGAGCTGGCTCGCGATCTCGAACACCACGGCGCTCACCACGACCGCGTTCACCATCGCGCGGACGGCCTCCGACGCGTAGAGCGCTTGAGCGGTGATGATGAAGGCGATCGCGAGCTGGCCCATCGGGGGGATGGCGAGGTCGGTGTCGGGCGTCTCCGCGAGCGCGGCGGGGCGATCGATCTCGGGGATCCGGCGCGTGAGCTTGGCGCCGCCCCAGCGCCCCAGCGTTCGAGCGAGGAGAAAGACCGGGACGAGGAGCCAGTCGACGTAGAATTCGGGCTGCCAGAGCGCGCCGACGATGAGGAGGAAGAGGTAGTAGATCGGGCGCTCGAGCTGGGAGAAGGAGGCCTCGAGCTGCTCCTTGTCTTCGCCCGGGAGGTTGCGGAGCAGGACGCCCGCCAAGAAGCAGACGACGAGCGGCGGCAGCGAGAAGACCGCCGCGATGCCCGTCGTGAGGCTCACCGCGCCGAGCAGGAGCGAGATCTTCTCGGCCCGCGATTCCGTCCCCCGCAGGACGAAGTAGGTGATGAGCCCGAGGACGGCGGCCATCCCGAACGTGACGAACGCCCAGCCGACGCCGGGCAGGATCCACTCGTCTCCCTCGCTCGCCGGGCGAAGCCACGCGGCGACGAGCGCGAAGCCCACGACGCAGAGGATGTCGTCGAGCACCCCGATCGCCCGCAGCAGGTCCGCGGAGGCCTGAGAGGCCACCCGGAGCCGCCCGAGCGCTGGCGCCGAGAGCGCCCCCGCGAGGCCGAGGAGCACCGCGTCCTGGACGAGGTGCTGGGGCTCTTGGTCGAGCCCGAGCAGGTAGAGCGTCGCCGCGGACGCCGTCGTGATGAGCGCGAAGGGCAGCACGGTGAGCAGGATCACCGCGCTCCCGCTCCCCCTCGGGAACTGGCTCGCGGAGCGCGAGTCGAGCTGAAAGCCCGTGTGGAAGCCGATCCAGCCGAGCCCGAACTGGAGGAGCGGAGTGAGCCGCACGACGACGTCCTCCGAGAGCACGTCGATCCCCGGCAGCCGAGCGAAGAGGCCGAGCGCGACGAAGGGGAGCCCGCTCACCATCATGGGCCCGAGGCCGAGGCGCTCCTCGAGCCGGCGCACCCGCTCGTGCCCGGCCGCCCACGCGAGCGCGAGCAGCCCGACGAGCCCGAGGAGCGTCCTCACGACGCCCGACGTCGTCTCCGACGAGACGACGGCGGACACGCTCTCCGTGATGACGTCCGGGATCACGTCGTCGAGCAGGCCCGGCGCGCTCGAGCCGCCCCCCTCGTCGTCCGCGGGGACGAGCCCACCGTCGAAGAGCGCTGCGTCCCCGGCGTCGAGGGCGGCTCCGGCCTCGAGGTCGAGCGCGAGCCCCGCGTCCAGCGCGTCGCCCCCGTCGCCCCCGAGCGGGCCGGCGTCGAGCGGCGCCGCGGCGGCGTCGACGACGAGCGCGGCGTCGCGAGCGTGAGGGCGCGCGACGATCCCGCCGTCCTCCGGCCTCGCGCGCGGCGCGGGGG
>JBDHVC010000034.1:0-46189 GCA_039809495.1 Sandaracinaceae bacterium | reverse complement strand
TCCCGCCCCCGCCGCTCGCGCTCGCGCCCGACGAGCCCCTCCCAGCCGAGCCACCCTGAGCGGAGCCCGCGCCGGAGGCGCTCGGCGTGCTGGCGGCGCTCGGCCGCTCGTCGCGGCTCGCCTGCGCTCCCGCCGGGCGAGAGGTCGAGCCACGGGGGCTCGGGGTCGAGGCTCGAGGCGCCTCGTCCGGCGCGCTCGTCGTCGCCTCGGGCTCCGAGGTGACGAGCCCGCTCGGCGGCTCCGGCGCGGGCGGGGGGGGGGGCGTGTCGGCTCCGGCCGCGGCGCTCTCCGCGCTCGCGCCCCCTCCACGCATCGCCAGCCAGGCGCCGCCGACGCCGAGCGAGAGAAAGAGCAGCGCGCCGCCGATGAGGATGCTCCACGTCTTGGCGCGTGAGGGGACGCCGATCCCCGTCAGGGTGATCGAGGAGGTGTCGGCGTAGGGGCTGGGCGCGCGCGCGAGGCTCGACGTCGACGCGCCGCCGCTCGCGCTCGCGGCCCCCTCGCGGAGGGTGCTGGCTCCGCGCGCCGGGTGACTCTCCGCGATCGGGCCGCCCGGCGCGCCCGCCTCGGCGATGGAGGTCCCGCACATGTTGCAGAACCTCGCGTCGTCGGGGTTCTTCGCGCCGCAGCTCTGACAGAAGATCATGGATGCCTCGGCCTCCACCGGGTCTCGACGCTCGGCGGCTCGTGATGCTTGGGGACGGGAGCATAGCCGAGGCGCGCTATCGTGGGCTCTTTGCTTCGCGTCGCGGGCTGCTACCTTCGCGGCCGATGCGGCTCACCCCATGGCTCGCCGCCGTCGTCTCGCTCGTCGGCGTCGCCTCGACGGCGCACGCCCAGGTGCGCGCCGCGCGGCCGAGCGACGACGGCGTCTGGGGGCGCTTCGGCTCGGACGTCGTCGCGAGCCTCGGCGCGAGCGCGGGCGTGGCGCTCGGCGATCCGCTCGCCCGAGAGCGCAGCGCGGCCCCCGAGCCGACCTTCGCGCTCGACCTCGAATTCCGCGTCCGCATCGTGGACTCGGCCGGGATCGTCCTCGCGCCCGAGTGGCGCCCCGAGGGCGCGTCGCGCTTCGGGATCGCGCTCGACGTCCGCCCCGTCTTCCTCACGCGGTTCCTCTTCGGCGGGACGACGCGCGATCGCTACTGGGATCTGCTCTTCGACTCGATCGGCGTCGAGCTCGGGATGAGCGTGCTCGCGCCCGACGGCCGCGTCGGCGTGGCGTGGCTGCTCGGGCTCGGGCTCGAGCTCCCGCTCTACGTCCCCGAGGCGATCACCGGCGCCGTCGCGCTCCGCCTCGCCGCCCGCTACACGAGCGCGGGGCCGCGGGACGCCTGGGGCCCGGGCAACGGCGTCGACGAGTGGTCGCTGCTCGGCGGGCTGCTCGTGCGCTTTCACGCGAGCGTCGGTCTCGCGAATTGGGAGCCGCCCCGCTACCGCGAGCGCGACCCGGAGTGATGGAGCGCGTGCGATGACGATCCGGATCGTGAGCTGGAACGTGAACGGGATCCGGTCGGCCGCGACGAAGGGGTTCGAGCGCTGGCTCGAGGCTGAGCCCGCGGACGTGATCGGGCTCCAGGAGACGCGAGCGAGCGAGGCGCAGATCCCCGACGGGCTCCGCTCGCCTCCGGGCTTTCGCACGCACTTCGTCGCGGCCGAGCGCCCCGGCTACAGCGGCGTCGGGCTCTTTTCGCGGCGGCCCTTCGAGCTCGTCGGGACGCGCCTCGGGATCAAGTCGATGGACGACGAGGGGCGCCTCCAGATCGTGCGCCTCGGCGCCCTCACGCTCGCCAACGTCTACTTCCCGAACGGCTCGGGGCGCGAGCGCGACAACGCGCGCGTGCCGTTCAAGCTCCGCTTCTACCGCCGCCTGTTCCGTCAGCTCGAGCCCGCGGCGAGGGCGGGCGAGCCGATCGTCGTCATCGGCGACTTCAACACCGCGCCCGAGGCGATCGATCTCGCTCGACCCAAGGAGAACGAGGCGACGAGCGGCTTTCTCCCGAGCGAGCGCGCCGAGCTCGCGCGGTGGAGGAAGGCCGGCTGGGTCGACGCGTTTCGCGCGATCCATCCGACGCGCCGCGACGCCTACTCGTGGTGGAGCCAGCGCTTCGGCGTCCGCGCGCGCAACGTCGGCTGGCGCATCGATCTCGCGATGCTCTCACCCGCGGCGGCGGCGTGGCTCCGAGGCGCCGAGCTCCACGCGGAGGTGCTCGGCTCCGATCACTGCCCGATCAGCGTCGAGCTCGACGATCGCGTGCTCGGCTGAAGGCGCGGCTCGCCGACGCTCGTCCACGATCCCTCGGACGGGGCGCCGTTCTCTGGTAGATCCTCGCGCGTGTCCGAGACCATCGTCATCGTGGGCGCGAGCATCGCCGGCCAGCGCGCCGTCGAGTCGCTGCGCAAGCTGGGCTACGAGGGCCGCCTCGTCCTCGTCGGCGCGGAGCCGCATCGCCCCTACGATCGCCCGCCGCTCTCGAAGAAGGCGATGCGTGGGCAGATCCCCGAGGAGAAGCTCTTCTTTCGCCCGGAGGACTACTACGAGAAGAACCGGGTCGAGCTCCGGCTCGGCACGCGCGCCGAGCGGCTCGACGCCCAGGGCCACGAGCTCTGGCTCTCGAGCGGCGAGCGCCTCCGCTTCGACAAGCTCCTCGTCGCGACGGGCGCCGAGCCCCGACGCCTCGCGTGCGAGGGCGCCGAGCTCGAGGGGATCCACTACCTGCGGACGCTCGACGACGCGCGCGCGATCCGCGCGGAGCTCGGGCCCAAGAGGCGCCTCGTCGTCGTCGGCGGCGGCGTGGTCGGGATGGAGGTCGCGGCGTCGTGTCGCGAGGAGGGGCTCGAGGTCACGGTCATCGAGGCGGCCGACGTGCCGCTCCTGCGCGCCTTCGGTCGGGACGTCGGCGCGCTCTATGGGCGGATCCACCGCGAGCGCGGGGTCGACGTGCGCGCGGGCGTCGGCGTCGCCGAGCTCCGAGGCAGCGGGCGGGTCGAGGCGGTGGTGACGACGACGGGCGACGTCATACCCGCGGACTTCGTCGTCGTCGGGATCGGCGTCGTCCCGAACATCGCGTGGCTCGAAGGCTCCGGCCTCGAGCTCGATCGCGGGGTCCTCGTCGACGACCGCGCGCGGACGAACGTGCCCGGCATCTACGCCGCCGGCGACGTCGCGCAGTTCCATCACCCGCGGCTCGATCGACGCGTCATGGTCGAGTCGGTCGAGAACGCGCAGATGCAGGCGGGGACCGCGGCCGCCAACATGCTCGGCCGCGACGACGTCCACGGCCCCGTGGGCTGGTTCTGGTCGGATCAGTACGAGCTGAAGCTGCAGATCGTCGGCGCGACGGACGACTACGAGCGGGTCGTCTACCGCGGCTCCCTCGACGCGCTCGCGTTCGCCGCGTTCTTGCTCAAGGGCGATCGCGTGACCGGCGTCGTCGGCGTGAACCGGCTCAAGGAGATCGCCGCCGCGAAGAAGCTCGTCAGCGCGGCGATCCCCGTCGTCGACGCGCTGCTCGCGGACGAGAGCGTGCCGATGAGCAAGATCCTCGGGGCGGCCCCGATCGCCGGCTGAGGGCGCGATCGGGCAGAGGCTCCGCGCCCCAGCGACGCGCGCCGTCCTCCACGCACGGCCAGGACACCCTCGCCGACGCGCGTGGTATCCCGTGCCTCATCGCTCGGTCCGACGGCCCCCGCCGCCGCGCCGAGCGGCCGCTCCGAGGAGGACTTTCACCATGTGTGTACGCGTGCAGTGTGCTTCTTGTGGCAAGCCGACCTACGCCGGCTGCGGTCGTCACGTCGAGCAGGTGCTCGGGGGCGTGCCGAAGGAACAGCGCTGTCACTGTAGAGAGGAGCCGGGCAAGGACGACACCCGCAGCCTCCTCCAGAAGCTCTTCGGCATCTGACCGCGCGCCATGCTCGACGCGGTCCGTCGAGCGGGCGCACGCCGTCAGGTGCAGCGCCCCGCGGCGCAGCTCCCCGAGCAGCAGTCCGCGTTCTCGAGGCAGCCTCGGCCCGCCGCGCGGCAGGTGCAGCGCCCCGATACGCAGTCCATGTAGCCGCAGCAGTCGGTGCCGCTCCGGCAGGTCCCCGAGGCCTCGACGCAGCAGCGCACGCCGTACGTCGCGCCGCGTCGGCAGCTGAGCGCGTCGCAGCACTCGGCGTTGCTCGCGCACGCGCCGGCGACGGGCGAGCACGCGCAGTCGGACGCGACGTAGTCCCAGTTGGCGCAGCTCCCTCGGTCGGGGCCCGAGGGGCCGCCCGTCATGCAGGTCGCGCTCGAGGCGCAGTAGCCGCACGCGGCCCGGCCGGTGCACGCGCCGCACGTGGTCGCGTCCGAGCAGGTGTCGACGCTCGGGCAGCTGCTCGAGAGCCACGCCCAGCTCCCGCAGCTCCCGGTCGAGGGGCCGCTCGAGGTCCCCGAGCGGCACGCGCCGTCGCAGAAGCCGCACGGGTAGTGGGCCGTGCACGACTCGCAGTCGGTGTACGAGGCGCAGGTGTCGGTCGATCCCCCGCACTGCGAGCTCAGCCATGACCAGCTCCCGGTGCAGGTGTAGCCGCTCGCGCCGCTCGCCGTGCCGCCGCGGCACTGGCCATCACAGAAGCCGCAGCCCGCGCGGGCGGTGCAGTCGGCGCACGTCGTCGCGCTCGCGCACGGATCGCTCGAGCCGGTGCACTGGCTCCTCAGCCACGCCCAGCTCCCGCAGCTCCCCGTGGAGGGGCCGCCCGAGGTGCCGACCGAGCAGCGGCCCGTCTCGCCGCAGAAGCCGCACGGGTAGTGGGCCGTGCACTCGCCGCAGTCGGCGTAGTCGCACTCGGTCGTGGGCGTCGCGCAGGTCCCGCCCGTGCAGGAGAGGTCGCCCTCGCAGCGCTCGCCAGCGCAGCACGGCTGACCCTCGGCGCCGCACGCAGGATCGGGCGTGCGGCAGCGGCCGCCCTGGCAGCTCAGGCCGGCCGCGCACTCGCGGGGCGGGGCGCAGCAGAGCTCTCCATCGCCCCCGCAGGTCTCGCAGCGCCCACCCGAGCAGACCGAGCCGGAGCGACACTCGTCTCCGGGGCAGCAGGCTCCACCGTCTCGTCCGCAGTCGTCCGCTGGCCGGCTGCAGACGCCGCCCTGGCAGAGGAGATCGCTACAGCACTCGGCGCTCGAGCGGCACGCCGCGCCTTGGAGCGAGCAGCACGCCCCGCCGACGCAGTCGGCGTCTCCGCAGCAGTCGCTCGGCTCGTCGCACGCGACGCCTCCACCCGGCACCGCGCAGCAGAGCTCGCTCTCGCAGCGTCGCCCCGCCGAGCAGACGCCGGTCGCGCCGCAGCACGCCTGCCCCACGTCTCCACAAGGCTCCGTCGTCCGCGCGTCGGGTCGAGCGCCATCGGCGTGGGTGACGACCGCGTCGACGGGGGCCGCCGCGTCGAGCCTCGCCCCCGCGTCCACCCGCGTCGGCGGGGGATCTCCCGGGCACCCGGCGCCGAGCGGGGCGAGGGCCAGAGCGACGAGCAGAGCCAGGGTCGAGGCGGCGAAGCGTTGCATGGGGCGACGATAGCGCGTCGCGGCCCCTCCTCGCGACACTTCGGCGACGCCGGCCCGCCCAGGGGAGCGCCGCGCCCCGCGGCGTCCAGAAACGCGGAGAGCCCCGCCCAGGGGAGGGCGAGGCTCTCGACGCGAGGCGTGCTCGGCTCGCGCGCCGCGGCGCGGGCGGCGAGCGCTCAGTTGCAGGTCGGGTTCACGCAGATGTTGCGCGGCAGGTCGACGATGGCCGGGTCGATGTCGTCGATCACGCCACCCGCCGCGTCGCGGTTGGGGCGCGTGTCGCAGATATAGCCGAGCAGGCCCGCGTCGGTGCAGGACGCGTCGTTCACACAGGGCACGCTGCAGAGGCGCTCGACGGGATCGCAGGCGAGCTGAGCGCCCTGGCCGCCCGGCCGGCTGTGGCCCGTCGTGCAGTTCCGCTCGGGGCTCGCGAGCGAGCAGAACTGCCCGATGCGGCAGCCCTCCGCGCCCTCGCTGCCGTCGCAGTGGAGATCGGCGCTGGTGCTGCCCGGCGTGATGGTCTGCAGGCACTCGAGGCGGACCTCGGAGCCCGTCGCGGGCGGCGAGAGCGTCGTGAACGCGATGCGCTGCGGCGTGGCGGTGCAGGTGCTCGCGACCTCGCTCGTGAAGTCGTCGTAGTACCAGCCCGGCCGCGAGTCGACGTCGGCGCGCGCGACCTGCGCGACCTTGCAGAGCTCGCGCGGGCGGCCGGCCGTGTCCATCTCGACGCGCTCGAAGGTGCGACCCTGACCCGCCAGATCGGCGCACGAGGAGGTCACGCCCGGGCCCGCCGCCGGGAGCAGCTCGTAGACGTCGCAGCCGACCCTGCCGTCGGGGCCCGCGTTGAGCGCGCGCGGCAAGCAGGCGCCGCGGAGGGCGTCGGCGATCTTCGCGATGATCCCGTCGATCGCGGGCTGGAAGCTCGACGAGCAGATCGACGAGAGCGAGACGGCGGCGCCTTGGCTCGCGAGCCCGGCCGCGGTCTGGACGATGCGGATCGGCGGATACGCCGCGCCGTCGGCGCCGGCCGAGCAGGAGGGCTCGAGGTTCGTGCCCGCCGCGTCGACCCGCGGGATCATGTTCGGGTTCGAGAGGATCGCGGTGAAGTCACCCGCCTGAGCCGCCGCTTCCGTCTCCGGCGGGATCCCGACGATGCCCGAGAAGATGAGGAGGCCCGGATCGCGACGCAGGCCGAGGAAGCCAGCGACGTAGCGCTCGACCGGGTAGACGTAGCCCATCCCCGGATCACCGAAGGTGTTGCAGCGGAGGTTGAGCGGGACGCCGCTGAAGCGCGGATCGGCCTGCACGAAGAGGCTGTAGTCCTGCACGGAGCAGTCCTCCTCGTCCGTCACGAGCACGATCGCGAGCGCCGAGTTCTCCCGGAGGAACCCCGCGTTTCGCGGGTTCTCGCCGTTCCCGACCGCGTTGTTCGGGATGCCGCTCGAGTCGACGAAGCGCGGCGGCGTGTAGCCGGGCGCCGTCCACGCCTGCGGGTTGATCGGCGTGAGCGCCTTGAGGGGCGACTCGAGCTGCTGCTCGAAGCCGCAGCCGCCCGTGCCGATGTTCGCGACGCAGCCGACGGTCGCCGCGAAGGCGTTGGCGTCGTCGCGCTCGCGCTGGAAGTCGAAGACGCCCGAGGGGTACGTGGTCATGCAGGGCGCGGGGAGGCGGCTCCGATCGCGGAGCAGGCCATCGTCGCCGAGCCCCATCGGGCAGGTCGGGATGCCGGAGTGCGGGCCACCGCCCATGTCGCTCGTCACGATGCCGACGTGGAGCGACTTCACGGGGTTGAAGTCCTGCGAGCCGTCTCCGTCGCGATCGCCGGACGCCAAGACGCGCACGAGGCGAGGCAGCTCGCTCGCGAGCTTCACCTGCTCCTCGGCCATCGAATTCGAGTTGTCGATCATGAAGAGCAGATCGACGTTGTCGACGTTCGTGACCTGGATGCGCTGGCCGACGCTCGAGCGCGTGCAGGGGTTGACGGGCTTCAGGCCTCGTTCGAGGCACCCCGAAGCGGACGCGCCCGCGAGCCCGAGGGCCAGCGCGCCGAGACCGACTCCGAGCCGGAAGCGGGAGGAACGGCGGGGGGAAGACGAAGGAGCGGGACGAGAATCCATGAATCCTCCTCGGAGCAGGCTCCGAAGCTCGCGACGCGCCGAAGAACGTGCGCGCGCGGCGACAGGTTACAGGGACAGCGGGGGGGGGATCAACGGCTTTGAGGGGCGCGGATGGATTCGAGCGATGGCGACACCTCCGGGCAGACGACGTCGGTGAGGTGCTCGGGCCGCCGTGGGGCGACCGAGAGCGCGTCGAGGCGGCTGCCGCCTCGAGCGCGTGCGCGGGCTCTCGCGTGCCTCCCTCGGGAGGCGAGGCTCCCTTCAGCAGCCGCCGTTCCAGCGCGGCGATCTGGGCGATCCGGTGCGCCGCGAGCGCGTCGAGCGCCAACCCGGTTGGCGGATCGCCCGCAGCCCGCGCGGCGCGCCGCGCGACGTCGGGGCGGAATTGACAGCGCGGCCTCGAGCACGTACGTCAGCGCTCCCGTGTGCCCCGGCACGCTCGAACGAGGATGTCCCGATGACGATGCCCACCAGCGAGGCGAGGACCCGCCTGTCCGATCTCGCTCAGCGCCTCGAGGCGCTGGGGAGGTCTCTTTGACGTCGACGGCCTCCGCCTCCAGGTCGATCGGCTGACCGATCAGAGCCTCCAGCCCGGCTTCTGGGACGACGGCGAGCGCGCGCAGCGGCTCTCGCAGGAGAAGGCGGGCCTCGAGGCGACGATCGCCGCCTACGAGAGGGCGCGCCGCGAGAGCGAGGGCCTGCTCGAGCTGATCGACCTCGCCGACGGCGATCAGAGCGTGCTCGACGACGTCTTCTCGCAGATCCCGGAGCTCGAGCGCGCGGTCCGCCAGATGGAGGTCCGCCGGATGCTCGCCGGCCCCGAGGACGGGAGCGACGCGATCGTCTCGATCAACTCCGGCGCCGGCGGCCTCGACGCCGAGGACTGGGCGGGGCTGCTCCAGCGCATGTACCTGCGCTGGGCGGAGAAGAGGGGGTTCAAGGTCGAGCTGCTCGACGTGATCGAGGGCGACGGGGGCGTCAAGAGCGCGACGGTCGCGGTGCGCGGGCCCTACGCGTACGGCTTTCTGCGCGCGGAGAACGGCGTCCATCGGCTGATCCGCATCTCGCCCTTCGACGCGAACGCGCGCCGACAGACCGCGTTCGCCGCGGTCGAGGTCGTCCCCGATCTCGACGACGACGTCGGCGACATCGAGATCAAGCCCGAGGACCTCGAGGTCGACACCTTCCGATCCGGCGGCAAGGGCGGCCAGCACGTCAACAAGACGGAGTCGGCGATCCGCATCACGCACGTCCCGAGCGGCATCATCGTCGCGTGCCAGCAGGAGCGCAGCCAGCACAAGAACCGCGCGATGGCGATGAAGATGCTGCGCGGCAAGCTCTACGAGCTCGAGCGGCAGCGGCGCGAGGCCGCGTTCGAGGAGGCGTACGGCGTCGACAAGATGGAGAACGCCTTCGGCTCGCAGGTGCGCACCTACACGATGCAGCCCTATCAGCTCGTGAAGGACGAGCGCACCGACCTGAAGGAGTCGAACATCAACGCGGTGCTCGACGGCGATCTCGACGCGTTCATCGAGGCCTACCTCATGCAGCACGCCGAGCGTCGCAGGGGGAAGGCCACGAAGAGCGCCTCCTGATCGCGCGCCCTCGGGCGCGAGGCGCTCGCGCGCGTGCTAGGACGCGGGCGCCATGAAGAAGAGCCCCCTCGTCGTCAGCGCGCCGCTCGCCCTCGTCCTCGCGTCCTGCGGAGGCGCGAGCCCCGCCTCCGGAACGACCCCAGCCTCGATGCGCGCCCTCGGCGTCGATCGCATGCGGTTCAACCAGCTCGCGCTCCGCCTCGATGAGCCCGTGTTCTGGGCCGAGGACACAGACGGTGACGGCGAGCCCGATCCCGACGAGGTGCGCGGCCTGCTCTTCTACGGGGAGCTGGGCGACGCGAGCGCGCCCCGCTGGACCGAGGGCGGCGCGTTCGACGCCGCGTTCACGGCGCTGCTCGCGCGGATCGAGGCGGAGGCGCGTCGCCCCGCCCCGAGCGATCCGCGCCGCGCGCTCGTCCTTCGGGAGCTCGACAACGTCGCGCCGACGCTCGTC
Source organism: Sandaracinaceae bacterium (assembly GCA_039809495.1). Lineage (GTDB taxonomy): Bacteria > Myxococcota_A > Polyangia > Polyangiales > Sandaracinaceae > JAFLCL01. The sequence goes on along the minus strand of JBDHVC010000034.1, from coordinate 36,502 downwards.
GAGACGGATCTCCGCGAGCTGCCCGAGGCCCACCGCGAATTCGCGCGCCACATGGTGCGCGTCGCGGGGCTCGTCGACCGCCTCTACGCGCGACAGACCGGGATGGAGGCGACGCGCTCACGCCTCGACGCCTCGGATCCGGCGAGCGCGAGCCTCTTTCGGCGGAATTGGGGCCCGAGCTGCCTCGGCGCGACGACCGAGCACGAGGCGGCGTGCAGCGCGATCGAGGGCGCCCCGCGCCAGCCGGTCGACGTCTACCCCGCGTCGATCCAGGGCGAGGACAATTCGTTCTGCGCGAGCCTCGAGGCGCGCCCCGACGCGAGCGCGCTGCTCGGGCACTTCAGCGTGGTCCGCGAGGGGGAGGGCGGCGCGCTCGTCGCGGCGCCTTACCACGAGGCCTACGCGGAGCTGATGCGGCCCATCGCCGCGGAGCTCCGCGCCGCGGCGGACGCGATGACGGATCCCGACGAGGCCGCGCTCGTCGCCTACCTGCGCGCGGCGGCGACGGCGTTCGAGACGAACGACTGGACGCCGGCCGACGAGGCGTGGTCGCGCATGAGCGCGCGCAACTCGCGGTGGTACGTGCGCGTCGCGCCCGACGAGACGTACTGGGAGCCGTGCAGCCTGCACGCGGGCTTCCACCTGACCTTCGCGCGGATCGATCAGGGCTCGCTCGTCTGGCAGGATCGGCTGACGCCGCTCCGCGCGGAGATGGAGGGCGCCCTCGCGGCGCTCGTGCCGGACGCCTATCGGGCGCGCGACGTCGCGTTCACGCTGCCGGACTTCATCGGCATCGTCGTGAACGCCGGCGACGATCGCGACGCGTTCGGCGCGACGATCGGCCAGAGCCTGCCGAACTGGGGGCCGGTCTCCGACGAGGGGCGAGGGCGCACCGTGGCGATGAGCAACCTCTACACGGATCCGGACAGCCGGGCGCGCCGGCGCGCGCAGGTGAGCTCGCTCTACGACGCCGCCACGATCGAGGCCTACTCGGACGAGCCCACGGCGGGCCTGCTCTCGACGATCCTCCACGAGGCCGGGCACAACCTCGGCCCCTCGCACGACTACCGCGTGAACGGGCAGACGGACGACGAGGCGTTCGGCGGCTCGCTCGCCTCGATGCTCGAGGAGCTCAAGGCGCAGAGCTCCGCGCTCTTCTTCGTCGCGCTCCTGCGCGAGCGCGGCATCCTGTCGGACGAGGAGGCGCGCCGGGTCTACGCCGACTCCGTCGCGTGGGCCTTCGGCCACGTCTCGCGCGGCATGTACACGCCGAGCGGGCAGCGCAAGGCCTACAGCCAGCTCGCCGCGATCCAGCTCGGGGTGCTCCTCGACGAGGGGGGCCTGCGCTGGGATCCCGCCGCGCCTGCGGCGGACGGCGTGCACGCGGGCGCCTTCTCGATCGACTTCGAGCGCTTCCCGGCGGCCGCGCGCGCGCTCATGGCCGAGGTGATGCGCATCAAGGCGACCGGCGATCGCGCCGCCGCCGAGGCGCTCGCCGCTCGCTACGTCGACGGCGATCGCGTGCCGCATCAGACGATCGTCGATCGCTATCGGGGCTTCCCGCAGGCGAGCTTCGTCTACGCGATCGACGGCCTCTGACCGCCCCGCCGGGGCGTCGCGCTCGCCGCGCCGGCGTCGGACGCGGCGCGGGCGTGTGCTACGCCTCGCTCCCTCATGGCCACCGAAGACGAGCTGATCGCCTCGCGTCGCGCTCACGTCGTTTTGCTCGAGCAGCTCGGGACGCGCGCTTTCCCGAACGACTTCCGCGCGTCGCTCCCCGCTGGCGCCGACGCCGAGGGCGGCGATCGCGAGCGCTCGCGCGCGCGGCTCTTCGCGCGCATCGAGGCCGCGCGATCGGGGGATGAGGCGGCCTCGCCGCCCGACGAGGCGAGCCTCGCGGGGAGCGAGGAGGAGCACTGGCTCTTCGGGCGCGTGGTCGGGCGCCGCGGCCCCTTCATCGTGATCCGGACGCCGCTCGGCGACGCGCAGGCGCTCGTCCGGAGCCGGCCGCAGCCGCCCTTCCCGGCGCTGCCCGAGCGCGACGCGCAGGCGCTCGCGGCCCTCGATCTGGCGGACCACGTCGCCGTGCGCGGCCCGCTCGTCCGCACGCGGACGGGCGATCTCGCCGTGCGCGCCAACCACTACGAGCACGTCGGCAAGGCGCTCCGGCCGCCGCCGGAGAAGTGGCACGGCGTCACCGACGTCGAGAAGCGCTACCGCGAGCGCTATGTGGACCTCTTCGCGAACCCCGACGTCGCCCAGGTCTTCCGCGCGCGGAGCGCGATCGTGCGCGCGCTCCGCGCCTTCCTCGACGATCACGGCTTCCTCGAGGTCGAGACGCCGCTGCTCCACCCGCTCAGGGGTGGCGCGACCGCGAGGCCCTTCGAGACCCACCACAACGCGCTCGGGATGAAGCTCTACCTGCGCGTCGCGCCGGAACTCTACCTCAAGCGGCTCGTCGTCGGCGGCTTCGATCGCGTCTACGAGATCGGCCGCGCGTTCCGCAACGAGGGCGTCTCCACGCGCCACAACCCCGAGTTCACGATCCTCGAATTCTACATGGCCTACGCCACGTTCGAGGACCTCATGGACCTCACCGAGGCGATGCTGCGCGCGGTGGACGCGACGCTGCGCGCGCGGTTCCTTCGCGCGGGCAAGACGCGCGAGGAGTGGGCGCCGAACGCGTGGTGGGAGGAGCGCTCCTTCACGCTCGAGGAGCCCTTCGTGCGGGTCGACATGCGCGACGCGATCGTCCAAAGGGCGAGCCTCGGTGGCGAGGGCGGGCCGCTCGCGCCCACGCCCCTCTCCGGGCTCTCGCGCGCGACGCTGGACGATCCCGCGGCGCTCGCCGGGGCCGTCGAGGCGGCGTTCGAGCCGGGGCGCCTCAAGGAGGCGTTCCGCGGCGCGAGCGCGGAGCTGCGCGCGCGCTGGTTCGACGCGCGCAAGCACCTCGCGAAGTGCGCGAGCCACGGCGATCGCGTCTTCGCGCTCTACGAGACGCTCGTCGAGCCGGACCTCGTGACGCTCTATCGGACGAAGGACGGCTCGCGCTCGCTCCCCGTCTTCGTGACGAAGCACCCGCTCGAGGTCTCGCCGCTCGCGCGGCGCTCGGATGACGAGCCGACGGTGACCGATCGCTTCGAGCTCTTCGTCGAGGGCCGCGAGGTCTCGAACGCGTTCTCCGAGCTGAACGACCCGGACGACCAGGCCGGCCGCTTCCGCGCGCAGCTCGAGAAGCGAGAGCGGGGCGACGACGAGGCGATGGACTTCGACGCGGACTACGTGCGCGCGCTCGCCCACGGGATGCCGCCCGCGGGCGGCTTCGGCCTCGGCGTCGATCGCCTCGTGATGATGCTCTGTGGCCAGGCGTCGATCCGCGACGTGCTGCTCTTTCCGGCGCTGCGTCGCGAGGCCGCGACGCTGCGCGAGGGAGACGACGCGGTGAAGGGGGCCTGACGCGTGGAGCCGAGCGAGCGCCGAGGGGTCCGCGATCGGTCGCTCGTCCACGCCGCCGCCGGCGTCGTGCTCGTCTGCGCGGGCGTCGTCACGCATCGGGCGCTGCTCGGATCTTTGGCCGCGCGGTGGGCGAGCGTGGGCGTGCTGATCGCCCTCTGGGGGAGCCTCCACCTCGGGCTCGGGATCGGCGCGTGGCGCGGCGAGTCGGAGCGCGAGCGGTGGCTCCACCTCGGCTGGCCGGCGTGGGTGCTCCCCATCGTCGCCCTCGCCCACGTCGCGACGGGCGGGCTCCTCGTCGCGTGGGTCGGCCAGCAGGCTGCGCCCGACCCGGCCTCGCTCTGGCTCCTCCACGGACCGAGCGCGCTCGCCCTCTCGCTCGTCGCCGCGGCGGCCCTCGAGCGCGCGTCCCAGGCCGCCGCGGAGGCGCGCGGGCTCGTGCGCACGACGGTGGGCGCGCTCGCGGCGCTCACCCTCGTGAGCGGGGAGTGGATCGCGGCCGCCGTGGTGAGCTACGCCGATCACGCCCCGAGCGTGGGGGATCTCGAATTCACCTTCGCGATGCCCGACGAGAGCCCGATCCAGCGCGTGCTCCAGTCGGTCGACTCGCTCGCCGCCGCCGCCGGGCTCTCGGCGCCGCTCTACGTCGCCGCCGCGCTCGCCGGGCTCGGGCTCGCCGCTCAGCTCTTCACGATCGTCGCCGCGTTCTGGCTCATCCCGGAGCGGATCCGGCGCGGCTTCTGGCTCGTCGTCGACGCGATCGCGACGCTCCTCTTCGTGGGGGCGCTCTGGACGCTCCCGTTCGTGCCCGAGGAGGACGCGCGCGACGTCACGCTGCCCGCGATCGCGCTCGCGATCACGACGCTCTTCGTCGTGCGCGTGCTCTTTCGCGCGATCCCGCGCCTGCTCGACGCGCTCGAGACGTCCCGCTTCGAGGTGATGGCGGCGGCGCGGATGCTTCGCGCGAAGAAGAGCGGGTTTCTCACCGCGATCGGGGGCCTGTCGATCCTCGCCGTCAGCTTCTCCTCGTGTACGCTCGCGACCACGCTGAGCGTGATGGGGGGCTTTCGCGCGGACCTCCAGCAGAAGATCCTCGGCAACCACGCGCACGTGGTCATCGATCGCACCCACGGGACGTTCGGCGACTGGCAGCGGACCCTCGAGCGGGTCCGCGACGACCGCGCGGTGAGCGGCGCTTCGCCCTACGTCTCGGGCGAGGTGATGCTGACGAGCGCGCTCGAGTCCCCCGGCGGGGCGGAGCTGCGCGGGATCGATCCCGACACGCTCGGGGACGCGACCGATCTCCCGAGGAACATGCGCTTCGGGAGCCTCGATCTGCTCAGGCACCCCGAGCGCATCCTCGATCTCCCGATCGGCGTGAGGACGGGGAGCCTGCTCGGGCCCTCGTCCTCGCTCGACGTCGAGGAGGACGTCGAGCGCGACGCGGGGGCGCGCGGCGACGCGGCCGACGGCGGCGAGGTCCGGCCGAGCGCGCTCGAGCTCGCCGATCGCCCGCTCCGCGACGACGCGGTCTCGGGCCGCGACTCGATCCTCGACGAGATCGACCGGCTGCTCGACGGCCTCGATCGGGACGGGACGGCGCGACCGGCTCGCTCGAACGGCGCGCGTGAGGCCGAGCGCGACGTGCTCCCCGGGCTCGTCATCGGGCAGGAGCTCGCGCGCTCGCTCCGCCTCCACGTCGGGGACGAGGTGACGGTCGTCTCGCCGAACGGAGAGCTCGGCCCGACGGGCCCGATCCCGCGGACGAGGGCGTTCCGGATCGCGGGCATCTTCTACACGGGCATGTTCGAGTACGACATGCGGATGGCGTACGCGGAGCTGACCACGGCGCAGGGCTTTCTGCGGACGGGCGACGAGATCACCGGGATCGAGGCGCGGCTCCACGACTGGCGTGAGGCGGATCGCGTCGCGGACGCGCTCCGCCGGGCCATCCGACGCGACGATCTCCGCGTGCGGAGCTGGCGCGAGGTCAACCGCAACCTCTTCGGCGCGCTCGAGCTCGAGAAGCTCGCGATGTTCATCACGCTCGGGATCGCGATCCTCGTCGCGAGCTTCTGCATCTTCGCCGCGCTCGTCTTGATGGTGCAGGAGAAGGGCCGCGAGATCGGCATCCTCAAGGCGATGGGCGCCGAGGACGGCGCGATCGTGCGCATCTTCCTCTCCCAGGGGCTCCTCATCGGCGTGCTCGGCGCCTCGACGGGGCTCGGGCTCGGCTACCTCGTCTGCTTCGCCGCGGAGCACTTCAAGTTCATCCGCGTGAACCCCGAGGTCTATTACATCGACCATCTCCCGGTGAGCGTCGACGCGAGCGAATTCGCGTGGGTCGGTGTCGCCGCCGTCGTGGTCTGCGTCCTCGCCACGATCTATCCCGCCGTCCTCGGGAGCCGCCTGCGCCCCGTCGAGGCCCTGCGCCAGAGCTGACCCATGCGAGAACCGAGCGAGACCCCGAACGATCCCGGCGCGAGCGCCGGAGGCGTGGCCGAGCCGATCGCCCTGCCCGAGGGCGCGCGCCGCGCCGAGGGCTCGCCGCTCGTGCGCGCGAGCCGCGTGACCAAGCGCTTCCTCCACGAGGGGCGCGAGGTCGAGATCCTTCGGGGGATCGACCTCGACGTGTACCCGGGCGAGATGCTCGCCGTCGTCGGGGCCTCCGGGGCCGGCAAGAGCACGCTCCTCTATCTCCTCGGCACCCTCGATCTGCCCACGTCCGGCACGATCGCGTACGACGGCGAGGACGTGACGCGCTACTCGAGCGCGCGCCTCTCGGCGTTTCGGAACGAGAAGCTCGGCTTCGTCTTCCAATTCCACCACCTGCTCCCCGAATTCACCGCGCTCGAGAACGTCATGATGCCGGGGCTCATCCGCGGCGCGGCGCGCGCGCCCCTGACGCGCCGCGCGAAGGAATTGCTCGAGGAGGTCGGGCTCGAGGGCCGCCTCGGCCACCGGCCTGGCGAGATGTCGGGGGGGGAGCAGCAGCGCGTCGCGCTCGCGCGCGCGCTCGTCATGAGCCCGAAGCTCGTGCTCGCCGACGAGCCCACCGGTAACCTCGACAGCAAGAACAGCGCGGCGATCCAGGACCTCTTCTTCTCGCTGAACGAGCGGCTCGGGACGACCTTCCTCGTCGTCACCCACTCGAGCGAGCTCGCGGGGCGGATGCGGCGCGTCGTCACGATGCGCGATGGGCGCATCGACTCCGACGAGGCGGTCGCTCCTCGGGGCGGGGCGAGCGAGCCCCCCCGCGTCGAGCCGTGAGGCGGGGGTCCGGCCGCGCGCGCCGAGTCTGCTCGCGAAGTCGCGCGATCCGAGGCACACTACCGGCTTCCGAGATTCCTTGGGTTCGCCTCGAGAGGAGCGCCATGACTTGTTCACGTTCGTTTGCCAGGCGATGGGTCGCCGCCCTCGCACTCTCCGCCCTCGGCGGAGCCACCCTGACCGGCTGCCCCGAGTCCCCGCCGAGCGGCGCCAGCGACGCTGGGCGCGACGGGTCGGTCATCGTCGTTCGCTGTAGCGCCCTCGACGATCCCGATCGCGACTCGATCAGCAACGAGGACGAGGGTGAGGGCGACGCCGACGGCGACGGGATCCCCAACTACCGCGATCCCGACTCCGACGGCGACGGAATCCCCGACTCGGTCGAGGCGGGCGACGCCGACTGCACGACGCCGCCGGTCGACACCGATCGCGACGGGATCCCGGACTTCCTCGACCTGGACTCGAACGGGGATGGGATCCCCGACAGCGAGCAGGCGACGACTGACCTCGACGGCGACGGAATCCCGGACGCGATCGATCCGGACATGGACGGCGACGGCATCTCGAACATCATCGAGATCGGGGACGTCCCCGGCTCGCCGGTCGACACCGACGGCGATGGCACGCCCGACTACCGTGACCTCGACTCGGACAACGACACGATCCTCGATCGTCACGAGGGCGCGGGGGACATCGATCGGGACGGCATCCCGAACTTCCGCGATCTCGACTCGGATGGGGATGGGATCGAGGACGCGGTCGAGGCGGGTGACGGCAACCTGGACACCCCGCCGGCCGCTTGCCCGAACGAGGTGGATCCGACCACCTGCAACGCGGCGGGCACGGAGTGTGAGGTGGGCCCCGACGAGCTCCCCGACTTCCTCGACTTCGACAGCGACAACGATGGCCTCGGCGACGGCGAAGAGCGCGCCATCGGCACGGACCCCTGCAACGTCGACTCGGACGGCGACGGCCAGAGCGATCTCGCGGAGGGGGCGTACGAGCAGTACAACTGCCCCGATCACCACACCGGGACGGACTGCGGCTGCGCGACGAGCGCCTCGTGCGGCATCCCCGCGCGCCACTTCTACATCGTCCTGCCGTACGGCGACCCGCCGCTCCAGCGCGACCTCGACTTCGGCACGACGATCCGCGTCGCCGACATCTTCTTCGTCACGGACACGACGGGCTCGATGGGCGGCACCGTCGACAACGTGAAGCGCACGGTCGCCGGCGCGGGCGGCATCATCGAGCGCATCGCCGACACGATCCCCGACGCCTGGGTCGGGGGCGGTCAGCACGACGACATGCCCTTCGGGGGCTATGGGAGCCCGCCCGACGAGCCGTTCATCCTCGCGATCGGGATGACGCCGCCCGAGCGCGCGGCCGACGTGCAGCGCGCGTTCAACGCGATCGGGCTCCACGGCGGCTCCGACGGGCCGGAGTCGAGCACGCAGGCGCTCTGGCAGATCATCACCGGCGAGGGCAACACCTGGACGGGCTCGGACTGGAGCGGCACGAGCACCTACACCATCCCCGCCTACCGCGATCGCTGCCTCGACACCGGCTGGGGTGCGCCGTGCTTCCGCGACGGCGCGCTCCCGATCATCATCCACTTCACGGACATCTGCTCGCACAACGGGCCGCCCGACGAGGACCCGAGCTGTGACAACTACACGGGCATCACCCCGGACCCCGCGACGTGGACCGCGACGATGGCGGAGCTGAACCGCCGCGGCGCGCGCTACATCGGCGTCAACGCGTCGGGGAGCACCTGCGCGACGACGACCGCGCCCGACGGCTACACGCCCTGCTGGTTCATGCGCCGCACCGCGAACGAGACGGGGACGGTCGATCTCGACGGAAACCCGCTCGTCTACGATCTCCCGAACAGCGCGAGCTCGACCGAGTTCGCCGATCGCATCGTCGAGGCGATCGAGACGGTCGCGACGCGCGTCGCGCTCGACGTCGACACGGCGCTCCGCGACGATCCGAGCGATGGCGAGCACGTCGACGCGCGCCGGTTCATCCAGCGCCGGACGCCCGCGTGCAACCCCACGGCGGCGGGGGGCACGCCGACGGACGACTGCTGGGTCGAGCCCACCGACGTGACGCACGAGGACGCGATCGCGACGTTCGATCTCTCGACGTTCTACGGCGTCGTCCCGGGCACGCGCGTCACGTTCCGGATCACCTTCCAGAACAACTTCTACCAGAACCCCGACTTCCGCACGAAGCTGTTCATCGCGTTCATCGACGTGCGCGGCGGCGGGACGGCCGTGCTCGACACGCGGCAGGTCTTCATCGTCGTGCCGGCGGGCTCGGGCGCGATCCTCGGCTGAGCCGGGCTGAACGCGGACGCGGGCCGGGCTTCGTCGGAGCTCGGCCCGCGCCTCGTTCGAGGTGATCGTCGCGTCGTCCGGCGTGGCGCTGGCTGCGCGCCGATACGCTTGACCCCTCTCACACGCGACGATAAACCGCCGCCTCCCTCGCGATGCCCAAGAGATCCCTCGCCCTCGCCGTGCTCGTCCTCGGCGCCTACGCGGCTCTGCCGGCTCGGGTCGTTCGAGCGCAGGACGCGAGCGGCGAGGCGTCGATCGACGACGCCTCGCGCGACGCGACGTCGGGCGACGAGGCGTCGCCGTCCTCGGACGACGAGGGCGACGAGGGCGCCTCGTACGAGGGCGTCGACGACCCCGACGAGGGGATCCACCTCCCGCGGACCGCCTGTGACGGGCGGCGAATCGGGCGGATCCGCGTGCTCGGCAACCGCCGCGTGACGGACGAGGACGTCCTCGCGTCGGTCCGCCAGCGCGCGGGGCGGATCTGCCGCGACGCGGCCGTCGCCGAGGACGCCCGCGCGCTCTGGGATCTCGGCTTCTTCGACGACATCACGGTCGAGGCGCAGGCCACCTCGGAGCGCGTCGATCTCGTCATCCGCTTGCGCGAGCGGCCGGCGATCGGCGCCGTGCGCTACGAGGGCAACGGCAACATCTCGACGAGCGACATCCAGGAGGTCGTCGACCTGCGCGAGGGCTCGATCCTCTCGCGCCCGGCCGTGCAGCGTCAGGTGACGCGGATCCGCGATCTCTACGCCGAGAAGGGCTACTTCCTCGCGCGGATCACGCCTCGCCTCGTGCGCACGGAGAACAACGAGGTCGACGTCGTCTTCACCATCGTCGAGGGCGACAAGGTGCTCGTCCGGCGGATCCGCTTCGTCGGCAACCGCGCGCTCGGCTCGGACGAGCTGCGCAGCATCATGCAGACGGGTGAGACGGGGATCTTCTCGTTCCTCTCGAACAACGACAATTTCCAGCGCGGCAAGTTCGACGACGACGTCAACCGCCTCCAGGCGATCTACTACGATCGCGGCTATCTCCAGATGCGCGTGGGCACGCCGCGCATCGAGCTCACGCCCGATCGGCGCCACATCGACATCACCATCCCGATCGCCGAGGGCCCGCGCTATCGCATCGGCCGCCTGCGCGTGCTCGAGCGCGACGAGGATGGCGAGGAGGTCGATCCGCTCGGCGGTCGCCGCCAGCTCCGCGAGATGATCGCCGCGAACCCGGGCGACTGGTTCAACCGCACCTCGCTCGCGCAGGGGCTCCTCGCGGTGACGCGGCACTACCGCGACGCGGGCTACGCCCACGTCGACGTGCAGCCAGAGACGGACCTCGACGCCGAGGCGCGCACGGTCGACCTGACGATCGCGATCGAGCGGGGCCCGCTCACCCACATCGAGCGGATCGACATCCGCGGCAACACGAAGACGCGCGACTCGGTCATCCGACGCGAATTCCGGATCGCCGAGGGCGAGCTCTACAGCCAGACCCAGCTCGAGGCGTCGCGGGTCGCGGTGAACGCGCTCGGCTACTTCGAGCGCGTCGAGCTGAGCGAGTCGGAGGGGTCGTCGCCGGACCTCATCGTCGTCACCGTCGAGGTCGCCGAGCGCGCGACGGGCACCTTCCAGGTCGGCGCGGGCTTCAGCTCGATCGAGAGCTTCATCCTCACGGCGCAGGTCCAGCAGCAGAACCTCTTCGGCAACGGGCAGTCGCTCTCGCTCCAGCTCCAGCTCTCCGGGCTCCGACAGCACATCCAGCTCCAGCTCATCGAGCCCTACTTCGCGGGCTCGGACTGGACGGCGGCCTTCGAGCTCTTCCGCATCGTCCGGCAATTCCAGTCCTTCAACCGAGAGAGCACCGGCGGCTCGCTCTCCTTCGGGCACTGGCTCGGCGATCGCCGCTTCACGCTCTTCGCGCAGTACCGCGCCGACTACGTGGACATCGGCCCGCGCACGGGCGGCATCTTCGGCCAGGGGACGGGAGAGGGCCTCTTCCAGCTCCCGCTCCTCCCGATCGCGAACCTCTACCGCGAGGGCCTCACCAGCTCGCTCCGGCTCTCGATCACCTGGGACTCGCGTGACAACCGCATCACGCCGACCGACGGCGTGTACGCGCAGGGCGCGGTCGAGGCGGCGGACGAGATCATCGGCTCCGCCAACTCCTACCTCCGCTATCGGCTCTTCACGCGGGAGTACCTCCGGCTCTGGGGCTCGAACCCGAACGAGGCGATCGTGCTCCGCTTCAACACGGAGTGGGGGCTCGTCACGTCGCGTCAGGGGCAGGGGCCGCCCGTCTTCGAGCGCTTCTTCCTCGGTGGCATCTTCAGCGTGCGCGGCTTTCCCCTCAACTCGCTCGGCCCGCGCGTCGGCGTGCCGTCGACGTACGATCCGAACCTCTCGCCCTACGACTCCGGCACGTCGGTTGGCGGGAACATGCAGCTCTACTACAACGCGGAGCTCGAATTCCCGATCGTCCCGCAGGTCGGCATCCGCGGCGTGATCTTCACCGACGGCGGCAACGCCTGGAACCTCGATCGCTACCTCTGCGAGGCGCCGGCCGCGCCGATCCAGGACCCGATGGCGGATCCGTGTCGCTTCGACGTCTTCGATCTCTACACGTCCTGGGGCTTCGGGGTCCGCTGGAACTCGCCGCTCGGCCCGCTCCGCTTCGAGTGGGGCATCCCGTTCATCCGTCGGCCCGTCCTCCAGCCGCAGGACGTCGATTTCCAGTTCACGATCGGGCAGTTCTTCTGACGGGCCGCGCCCCGCGACGCGAGCGACGATCGCGCGCGAGCGGTGGACGAGCGCGCGAGCGAATGAAGCGCGCGCGGCCTTGACCCGTCCGAGGCTGCCGGGTACGCATCCCCGTTCGTTTTCGCCGTAGAGGAGCCCCCCTTGTCGAACGCCATCGTTCCCGCCACGGACACCCTGCCCGCCAAGAAGCCGTCGAAGGGTCCGTCGTGGATCCAGCGGCACGCGATCAGCCTCGTGGCAGCCCTCTTGCTGGCCTCCTTCACGCCCAAGGCGTTTGGTCAGGTCCGGATCGCGGTCGTCGATCTCCAGCGCGCGCTCCAAGAGACGGAGGACGGTCGTCGCGCGAAGGCGCGCCTCAAGCGCCTCTTCAAGCAGCGCCAGGACGACCTCGACCGACGGCAGAACGAGCTCAAGCAGCTCAGCCAGGAGCTCGAGGCGCAGTCGAAGGTCCTCTCCGCCGACGCGCGCCAGGAGCGCGTCGAGGGGCTCCAGAAGAAGGCGCTCGAGCTCCAGCAGCTCTACGTCCAGTACCAGCGTGAGCTCGCCGAGAAGGAGGCCGAACTGACCTCGCAGATCATCGGCAGGATGGAGCAGATCCTCCGCCGGATCGGGCAATCGGACGGCTACACGCTGATCGTCGAGCGCAACCAGGGCGGCGTCGTGTGGGTGCCGAGCAACCTCGACCTCACGGACGTCGTCATCCAGCGCTACAACTCCGGCGAGGGCCGTGAGGCCGGCAGCGGCGAGGCGAGCGAGTCGAGCAGCGCGAGCGGCTCGGGCGGCTCGGGCGGCTCGAGCGGGTCGGGGAGCTCGTCCGGCGCCGCGGGGAGCCGCGGCTCGTCGAGCCGAGGCAGCGGCGGCGGCGGCGGCGGCAGCGGCGCCGCGAGCTCGACGAAGTCGGGCGGTCGCTGAGGCGACGGAGGCCGACGCGAAGCGTCAGTCCGATCGCGCGCCGAGCGTCGGAGGGGTTGCATGCTCAGCTGCCTTCGCATTCGCAACCTGGCGATCATCGACTCGCTCGAGATCTCGTTCGGGCCTGGGCTGAACGTCGTCACGGGCGAGACGGGAGCGGGCAAGTCGATCCTGATCGGCGCGCTCGGGCTCGTCCTCGGCGACAAGGCCCACGCGGATCTCGTCCGAACCGGCGAGAGCCAGGCGGAGATCGAGGCGCTCTTCGAGCTCGAAGATCCCGCGTCGGTGACGCGGCACCTCGAGCGCGGCGGGCTCGGCGACGAGGACGAGCCCGCGGCGAGCGCCGAGCTCGTCGTGCGGCGCGTGATCAGCCGCGAGGGTCGCTCGCGCGCGTACGTGAACGGCCGCCTCGTGACGCTGGCGCAGCTCGAGCGGATCGCGCGAGGGCTCGCGAGCGTCTCGTCGCAGCACGAGCACCACTCGCTGCTCGACGCGAAGAGCCACCTCGGCCAGCTCGACGCGTTCGGGGGGCTCCTCGACGACGTCGCGCGCGTCGGCGCGAGCTACGATGCGCTCCAGCGCGCGAGCGTGGCGCTCGCGGACGCGCGGGCGCTCCTCGCCGGCAAGACGGAGCGGCTGGATCTGCTCTCGTTCCAGCTCCACGAGATCGACGCGGTGGGGCCGCGACCGGGTGAGCTCGCCGAGCTGCGCGTCGAGCGTGAGCGCCTGCGCCACGCCGATCGGCTGCTCCGCGCCGCGGGTGGCGCCGAGCAGGCGCTCTACGGCCGCGACGGCTCGATCAGCGAGGAGCTCGGCGCGATCGGCGCGCGGCTGCGCGAGGCGATGGCGCTCGATCCCGCGCTCGAGCCGATCGTCAGCGACCTCGAGAGCGCGAGCGTCGAGCTCGTCGAGACCGCGCGCGCGCTCGAGCGCTACGCGCGCAAGGTGGCGCTGGATCCCGAGCGGCTCGCGGAGCTCGACGAGCGCCTCCACGCGCTCGGGCGCCTCGTCCGCAAGTACGCCGACGACGCCGAGGCCCCCGAGGCCGCGCTCCTCGATCGACGCGCGCGGATCGCGGAGGAGCTGGCGTCGCTCGATCTGGCGGAGGACACGGTCGCGACGCTCGAGCGCGCGCGGGGTGAGGCTCGCGACGCCGCGCTGGCGGCCGCCCGGGCGCTCTCCGCCGGACGGGCCGAGGCCGCGCGAGCGCTCTCGCGTCGCGTCACGGAGGAGCTCCGCACGCTCGGGATGGCGGGCGCCTCCTTCGAGGTGAGCGTCCGCGCGCTCGAGCCCTCGCGCGGCGCGAGCGAGTCGTCGATCGACGGCGTGCGGCTCTCGCGCAGCGGCATCGATCTCGTCGAGATGATGCTCGTCCCGAACGTCGGCGAGGAGGCGCGCCCGCTCGCTCGGATCGCGAGCGGCGGCGAGCTCTCGCGCGTGCTGCTCGCGCTCAAGTGCGCGTCGCTCCCCGGCGGCGCGAGCGCGTCGGGGCGGGTCGAGGGGCGCGCGAGCCTCTCCATCTTCGATGAGGTCGACGCGGGCGTCGGAGGGGCGATCGCCGAGACGATCGGCCAGAAGCTCCGTGAGGTCGCGCGAGGCAACCAGGTCCTCGCGATCACGCACCTCGGCCCCATCGCCGTGTACGCCGACCACCACTTCCGCGTGCAGAAGAGCACGGCGGCCGGTCGGACCCGCAGCGAGATCGTCCCGCTCGGCGACGCGGAGCGGGTCGAGGAGATCGCGCGGATGGTCGGCGGGCTCGCGGTGACGAAGAAGACGCGCGAGGTGGCGGCGGAGCTCCTCCGCGCGGCGTCGCGCTGAGCGGGTGCGTCGCGCCGTCAGAGCGTCGCGCTGAGCGGGTGCGTCGCGCCGTCAGAGCGTCGCGAAGAACTGGTTCAGCGCCGAGTGCGACCAGTAGCGATCGTTCAGGTAGGTGTAGCGGAACTCGTCGAACGTGAAGCCCGGCACCTTGATCGCGAAGATGGCCCAGAAGATCGTGCCGCTCGAGATGTCCTCGAGGCCCGGGATCGTCGAGAGGTCGGGGATCGGGGCCTCGTGGACGTCGCCCGGGACGAACATCTGCCAGGCAGGGTTGCCGTCGCCGCCGATCATCATGATCACCTGGAAATCGGGCGTCGCGCCGCCGGCCGTCGGCTCCCACCGGAGCATGCGATCGGCGGGGATCGGCTCCCCGTTCCGAGGCGACGTCGCGTCCGGGATGCCGAGGAAGTCCGGCATCGTGACGACGTCGTCGACGGCCGTGACGCCGTTTGTCGTCGTCACCGTGTAGGGGTACTGATCCCACTGGCTCGTGAACCAGCCCGCCGAGATGCGATAGCGGCCGTCCCTCAGCGTCCCTTGGAGGGCCGGCTCGGCGACGAAGCGGAGGGCGCGGGAGAGATCGCGACGTCGGACGAGGTCGAAGTCGAAGTTGCCGAAGCTCCGCACGATCACGCCCTCGCCGCCGAGGTCGAGGAGCGCCTGGAGGCGGTAGCGATCGGGGCCCTCGTCGAGCGCGCGCGGCCTGGCCCCGAGCTCGATCTCGACGTAGTGGTCGAGCGGGATGTCCATCACCACCTCGACGTCGGCGATCGACTCTCCAGGCCCGGCGAGGACGTTGCGCGCGACGCCCATGACGTAGGGGATGAATTTCTCCTCGGCCGGGTTCTCGAGGCCGGCGAGCGCGTAGACGGCGAGGCCCGCGGGCCGCGCGAAGATGCGGTACGGGTAGCCGAGGTTGGCCGTCTCGACGAGCCGCTCGAGCACGCGGTTGGTGCCACCGCCGGCCGCCGGATCGGGGTTCGGAGCGCTCGGCTCGGCCTGCGTCGTGAAGACGTAGGCGACGCGGTTCCAGCCCTCGCGGGGCTCGGGGATGTTCGACCAGGGGTTCGGCCCGTACTCGTTCGGTCCTCGCCAGACGAGCTCGCCGGAGATGAAGGCGCCGTTGCGTCCTCGGCCGCCACCGCCACCCGAGCCCATGCCGCACGCCGGATCCATCCACGGCGTGAGGAACACGGTCACGTCGGAGGCGTCGAACGCGACGACGGAGGTGCGCTGGTAGCAGTGCTTGGCGACGTGGATCGTCTGCTCGCCCGCGAGGTCGGGCCCCGAGAACGTGATCTGCCCCGACACGTTCGTGAGACCTTGATGCTCGGTCGCGAGGTCCTCGCCGACGATCGCGAAGGCGTCCGCGACGGGGATGCCGGTCATCGCGTCGATCGCGGTGAGGTTGATGCTGCCGCGGATGGGGCCGCCGCCGAGGCCGCCCGAATTCGGATCCGAGCTGTCGAAGTAGGTGTACGCGCCGACCGCGACGGTCTCGCTGCCGTCGCGAGCGCGAACGACGGTGACGTCGACGGTGCCCGCGGCCATCGGCGGCGTGCGGCAGGTGATGCGCGTCTCGGAGACGACGTCGACGTCGGCGCAGGGCGTGCGGCCGAAGAGGACGCGGTCACCCGCGCCGAAGCTCGTCCCGCTGCCGACGATGTCGACGAAGGTCCCGCCGCTCACCGAGCCCGACGCGGGGTCGACCGCGATCGCGTCGTAGGTGAAGGCGCCCTCGAGCGTGAAGGTGTCGTCGCCGATCTGGACGGTGACGTCGACGGTGCCGACGTCACCCGCGGGCGTGACGACCTGGAGGCGCCTGCTGTCGACGACGCGGTGATCGGCGGGCTGGACGGCGTGCGCGCCGAAGGTGACCTGCGGCTCGCCCGAGAACCCGGTCCCCCGCAGCACGGCGACGGTCCCGCCCGTGAAGGGGCCGTGGTCCGGTACGACGCGCCCGATCGAGAGCGTGCCGATCGAGAAGGAGCTGTCGCCGAAGCTGGTGTTCGCGTCGTGCGTCTCGCGCGCGTCGGCCGGGCCCGCGTCGGGGATCGCGACGCCTCCATGGGGATCGTCGCAGCCGAGCGCGAAGAGGCCGATGATCGCCTGCGCGAGCACGAGCAGACACAAGCGGCGAGGGAGGCGAGGGCGCGTCGTCATCTGGGACCTCACGAGACGCTCGGCGCGGCCCCTGTCGGCCGAGCGAGCGTCGAAGCGATGGGCGCGCGAGAGCCACGCGCGCGCGGCGAATCACCCGGAAGTATCGAGGTCCGTCGCGCCAGGGTCAAGGCAGGGGGGCGCTCGGGGCCACGCGCTCGGGAGCGCGAGGGCGCGGATGATATCGTCCGAGGTGATGAAGCTGCTCCGGCTCGTCGTCTCGGATCTCCACCTCGGCGTCGGGGTGAGGCCGGGCGAGCCCAACGCGTTCGAGGACTTCCGCCACGACGACGAATTCGTCGCGCTCCTCGCGCACTACGAGGAGGTCGTCGGGGACGGCGAGCTCGAGCTCGTCCTGAACGGCGACATCTTCGATCTGCTCAAGGTCCGCATCGACGGGGCGTGGCCCACGGAGATCACCGACGCGATCGCGTGCGAGAAGCTCAAGCAGTGCCTCGACGGCCATCCCCGCTTCGTCGACGCGCTCGCGCGCTTCTTCGAGGCGCCCCGGCGGCGCATCGTCTACGTCCCGGGCAACCACGATCTCGAGATGTGGATGCCGGGGCCGCAAGAGCTCTTTCGTCGCCGCGTCGCGCCCCAGGTCTCACCCGAGCGGGTCCACTTCATCACCGAGGGCGACACGTACTACCTGCCCGACGGCATCCAGATCCGCCACGGGCACCAGCTCGAGCGCATCCATCGCGTGGACTACCGCCGGATGACGCGCAAGAACCGGCACGGCGTGGAGATCCTCGATCTGCCGTGGGGGACGCTCTGGATCCTCGAGGTGATGAACCCCGCGAAGGAGCTCCGGAGCTTCGTCGATCGGATCCAGCCGCTCGCGCGCTTCCTCCTCGGCGCGATCCTCTTCGACACCCGCTTCGTGCTCCGCTTCTTCCTCCACTCCGCGTCCTACTTTCTTCGGCGGCGCGTCTTCGCGCTCTCGGCCTGGCGCGATCGCTTCGCGCGCCTGCCCCAGCTCCCCGAGATGGTCCGCGAAGACATCGTCGCGCTCGGCGGCTTCGACGCCGCCGCGATCCGCGAGGCGCGCCGGCTGCGGGGCGTGCGGACGTTGATCCTCGGCCACAGCCACGGGCCTCGCTACCTGCGGCTCGCCGACGGAAAGCTGCTCGTGAACACGGGCACCTGGATGAAGATGATCAACCTCGACGTCTCGCACCTCGGCCAGGACTCCGGCCTGACCTACTGCACGATCGAGTATGGCCACGGCGAGGACGGCGACCCGATCGCGGATGGACGCCCCCGGGTGCAGCTCAAGCGGTGGTACGGTCACCCGCGGCCCTTCGAGGTGTTGCCCTATGCCGACTGATCGCTCCGAGCCGCGGTTGCGAAGACGCGCGAGATCCGCCGGGGCGATCGCCCTCGGGCTCGTCGCGATCGCGTGCGAGGGGCCCCGCTACGAGGCGCTCCCCGACGCGCACCGGATCCCGCGTGACGTCGGGCCGATCGACGCGTGGCGTCCCGACGCCGCTCCATTCGACGCGCCGCTCCCCGATGGCTGGGGCCTCGACGTCGGCTCGCGGGACGTCGGCGCGCGAGGCGACGCCGCTCGCGCCGAGGACGCGTGGTCGGGGGGGAGCCTCGGCGTGGTCGTCGACGGCGTCCTCGACGATCGCGCCTGGGCGCGCGCGAGCTCGAGCGAGACGCCCGAGGTCACGGTGGGGCGCTACGCGGGCACGCGGATCGAGCGCCTCGTCGTCCTGCGCGACGCGGACGAGCTCGCGCTCGGCGTCGAGGGATCCTTCCCGATCGCGACCACGACGCTGGTGCTCTACGCGGACGTCGAGGGGGCGCTCGGCGACGGCGTGCTCCTCCAGCTCACCGGGCTCGCCGATCGCACGGGCGCGGTGGACGCCGTCCTCTCGAACGGCCTCATGGCCGTCGAGTCCTCGTTTCGGCCACAGCTCGGGTTCGGCGCGGTGATCGGCGGGCGCGCGCCGACGAGCGACCCCGACGCGCTCGGCTGGCGCACCCTCTCTCCGTTCGGAGAGCACGCCGTCGTGACCCACGCGCGCTCGGCCTGCTCGACGTGGGCGTGCGAGACGGTCCTCGAGCTCTCGAGCCTCGGCGTGCCGTCGTCGAGCGCGATCCGCTTCATCGTCCGGGTCGGCGACGCCGCCGCGCTCGATCTCTGGGTGCCCTTCCAGACGATCCCCTCGGAGGACGATCCGGAATTCGTCACGACGACGGCGTTCATCCCGGGGTTCGCCGGATGACGCGCGCCGCGATCGCGTTGATCGTCAACCCGAGCGCGGGCGCTGGGCGCGGAGGGCAGCTCGTCGAGCCGGTGGCGCGCGCGCTCCGCGAGCGAGGCGCGACGGTGGACGTCCTCCGGACCCGCGCGCCCGGAGAGGGGACGCCGCTCGCGCGCGAGGCGCTCTCCCGCGGGAGCGAGGGGGTCGTCGTCGTCGGCGGCGACGGGACGCTCAGCGAGGTCACCAACGGGTTCTTCGAGGGGCGCGAGCCCATCCGGCCGGGCGCGTGGCTCGCGCCGATCTCGGCGGGCACGGGGGGCGATTTCCGCAGGTCGCTCGGCGCGCTCGACGTCGGCGCGCGGGGCGTGTCGATCGACGAGATCGTCTCGAGGCTCTGGCTCGCGCCGATCCGCACGATCGACGTGGGGCACCTCGAGTACGTCGGGAACGACGGCGGCAAGCGGGCGCGGGTCTTCCTCAACATCGCGAGCTTCGGCGTGGGCGGGCTCGTCGACCGCATCGTGAACGACGCGCCGAAGTGGATGGGGGGAGGCGTGGCGTTCTTCGTCGGCACGCTGCGCGCCCTCGCGCGCTATCGGCCCGCCGAGGTCCGCGTGAGCGTCGACGACGCGGCGCCCTTCGAGGCGCGCATCACGAACGTCGCCGTCGCGAACGGGCGCTACTTCGGCGGCGGGATGCACGTCGCGCCCACGGCCTCGCTCGACGACGGGCTCTTCGAGATCGTCACGATGCGCGCGCAGGGGACCCTGCGCGCGCTCCGGCTCGCGCCGCACCTCTACCGCGGGACGCACCTCGGGCGCGAGGGCGTCGAGCACCACCGAGGGCGCGTCGTCGTCGCGTCCCCCGTCGATCCCGGCGCGGACGTCTTGCTCGACGTGGACGGCGAGGCCCCCGGCAAGCTCCCGGCGCGCTTCGAGAACCTCGAGCGGGCGCTCCCTCTGCGCGGATGACGGCGGCACCGCCCACGCGTCGCGTCGCCCTCCACGCGCTCGCCGTCGCGGCGCTCGCGGGCTTCGCGATCAGCCTGGGCGGCGCGCCGTACGAGGCCTACCTCCTCGCCTGGCTCGGCCCCGCCGGGTTGGCGCTCGCGCTCCGCTGGCTCGCCGACGCGGCGCGGGACGAGCCGATCCGGCGCGGACTCGGGCGGGCCTCGCTGCTCGGGCTCGCCGCGGGCGTGTCGGCCAACGCGGCGAGCTGCGCGTGGGCCGCCGAGCTCTTCGAGCGCTACGGCGCGATGCCGCTGCCCATCGCGTGGCTGCTCTCCCTCCTGCTCTTCGTCGCGCAGGGCCTCCCGTTCGTGCTCGCGACGGCGCTCGCGTGGCTGCTCCACGCGATGCTCGTCGAGCGGCTCGGCGCGCGATCGCCGAGCGTCGAGCTCGCCCTCGTCCCGAGCCTCGTCATCGCGGGCTCGGCCGCGCCGATGATCTTCCCCTGGCGGATCGGCAATTCCCAGACGGGGTTCCTCTCGCTCGCGCAGATCGCGGAGCTCGGCGGCCTCCCGCTCCTCGATCTCGTGCTCGCGAGCGGCAGCGTCTTCTTGCTGTTGGCGTGGCGTCGCCGTGGCCGCGCGCGCCTCGGCGCGGCGAGCCTCGCGTGCCTCGTCGTGCTCTGGCCGAGCCTCTGGGGCGCTCACCGGCTCGCGGAGGTGCGGCGCGAGCGGGCCGCTCGTCCGTCGCTCGTCGTCGGCGTCGTGCAGCACGACTTCGACGTCCCCGATCGCGCGCTCCCGGAGCGGTGGGAGGAGCAGCTCGCGATCTCCTGGGAGCTCAGCCGCGAGCTCGACGCGCGCGGCGTCGGGCTCCTGCTCTGGCCCGAGTCGTCGTACCCGTGGGGGCTCGACCGCGGCGTGCTCGGGCTCGATCCGGCGGCGCCCGACGCGTATCCGGCCGAGCTCGGGATGATCGCGCCGTTCACGCGCGAGCGCGCCGTGCGCGTCCCCGTCGTCCTCGGCGCGATCACGCGGGACGGCGCGGGGCGCGCCTACAATTCGGTGCTCGCGATCGACGACGCGCGGGTGCTCGGGGTGGTCGACAAGCACCGGCTCATGCCCTTCTCCGAGCGGATCCCCTTCTACGACGCGCTCCCTTTCCTGCACGGGCTCGTGCGCCCCGGGCTCGAGCCTGGCCCCGCCGACGGCGGCGTCATCGTGGTCGCGGGCGCGCGCGTCGGCGTCCTCAACTGCTACGAGGATCTGATGCCCGACTACGTGCGCGCCCTGATGACGCACCGACCGAGCTTGCTTTCGAACCACACGAACGACGCGTGGTTCGGCCGCACGCGCGCTCCTTGGCTGCATCACTTCCTCGCTCGCGCGCGCGCGATCGAGACCCGCCGCGACCTCGTGCGCACCGTCAACACCGGCGTGAGCGGGCTCGTCGCCTCGAGCGGTGAGACCCTCGCGTGGACGCCGACCTTCGAGCGGCGGACGCTCCGGGTGGAGGTGCACCTCTCGGACGAGCAGACGGCGTGGGTGCGCTTCGGGGACTGGACGACGCCCGCGTGCTGGGCTCTCGTCCTCGCGGTGCTCGCGCGCTGGCTCGGCGCGCGCGCGAGAGGCCGATCCCCGACGCCGCCGCCCGTGCTAGCGTGACGCGATGCCCGTGGCCGACGAGCCGGATCCCGCGCCGCGTGCGGACGCGGCTGACTCACCCGAGCCGCCCGGCCGCCCACGCGCCGCGACCCAAGCGGCCGGGGGCGAGCCCGTCAGCGTGCGCTCGGGCGAGGCGAACGCGCGTCGCAACGGCTGGATCCGAACCGCGATGCTCGCGGTGATCGCGATCGTGATGCTCGCGAACGCGGCGGGGTGGGTCGATCCGGATCTCTGGATCCCCTTCGTCTGCATCATCGCGGTGATGGGGATCGGCACGCGCGGCGGCCCGCTCGAGTCACCGAGCTTCGTCGCGATCGAGGCGCTCGTGGTGCTCCTGCTCGGCGTGGCGACCTTCTCCGGATCGCGCGACTTCGTCTGGGCCGCGAGCGTCGGCGTGAGCCTCGTCGCGATCGGCAAGGTCGCGTACCTCGA
Source organism: Sandaracinaceae bacterium (assembly GCA_039809495.1). GTDB lineage: Bacteria > Myxococcota_A > Polyangia > Polyangiales > Sandaracinaceae > JAFLCL01. The sequence goes on along the minus strand of JBDHVC010000034.1, from coordinate 14,529 downwards.
GGCGCAGCGGCGCGAGGCGGGCGCGGCCGAGCGATCGGAGGCGAGCGAGCCGCGCCGCGCGCTCGAGGCCTCGCCGCCGTCGCGGTCGACAGAGGCGGGCGCGGCGGCCTCGAGCGACGTGTCCACGTCGAGCGCGAGGGGCGAGGCGAGCGCAGATCGCGCAGAGGGCGGAGGGAGCTGAGCCTTGTCGCGAGATCTCGAAGGGCGCTGCGGGACCTGCTCCTTCTTCGTCCCGCTGCGCTACGCGGATGGTCGCTCGCTCGCGCTCGAGCTCGATGACGACGCGCCGCGCGAGGGCGAGTGCATGCTCAAGTGCTGGCCTCCGCCCCTCGCCGACACGGCCACCTGCCCCCACCACAAGCCCCGTGGCGCGTCGTTTCGGCGCGCGCTCGCTCATAAGCGCGTGGCCGGCATGCCGCGCGCCTCGCGCGAGGACGACGAGCAGCTCGAGCGAGAGAGGGAGCGCCTGCTCCCGAAGGAGATCGACATCGACATGGACATCGACGAATTCCGGGGCGTGCTGCGGGAGGTGCTTCGAGACGAGCTCGGGCTCTCCGACCCTCCGCTCGGCGAGCGCTGGGGCGGTGGCGAGCTGATCCTGAAGCCGGGCAAGGAGGGCACGCAGGAGAAGCGCGTCCCGCTCGAGCAGTTCTTCCAGAAGATCGTGATGATCCGCGACAAGCTGCGGGTCCTCGAGCAGAAGGTGAACGCCGCGCCGAGCCTCTCCGCCGAGGAGAAGGTCCAGCTCCAGCAGTACATCACCGGGTGCTACGGCTCGCTCACGACCTTCAACGTGCTCTTTCGCGAGCGCGAGGACTGGTTCGTCGGGCAGGGCAGCAAGGACTGACGGCGCGCTCGCTCACCGCGGGCCGCGCGGCGGGGCGCGCGCCGATGCCGCGAGGCTCGCGCTGTGATATGGGAGCGGCCTCGTATGGCCTGGTTCTCGAAGAACCGCGTCTCGATCGACGCTTCGGAGAAGAAGACGATCGGGCAGGGCGTGTTTCGCCGCTGTGATCAGTGCGGCGCGACGCTTCGCGCCGAGGAATTCACGGAGAACCACGAGGTCTGCCCCTCGTGCAACCACCACTACGCGCTCTCGGCGGAGTCGTGGACCGAGCTCGTCCTCGATCCGGGGAGCTTCGAGGAGCTCGACGTCGGCCTCTTGGCGGGCGATCCGCTCGGCTTCAACGACGCGCGGCCGTACCCGGAGCGGGCGAAGGCCGCGCGCAAGAAGACGGGCGTCGAGGACGCGATGCTCGTCGGGCGCGGCGCGCTCGGCGGCCGCAAGCTGCAGTTCGGCGCGTTCCTCTTTCGCTTCATGGGCGGCTCGATGGGCTCGGTCGTCGGAGAGAAGATCACGCGCCTCTTCGAGCGCGCCGCCGACGAGCGTCAGCCGGCCGTGCTCCTCTCGAGCTCGGGCGGCGCGCGCATGCAGGAGGGGGCGCTCTCGCTCATGCAGATGGCGAAGACCGTCTCGGCGCTCGGGCGGCTGCGCGCGCGCGGCGTGCCCTTCGTCAGCGTCCTGCTCCACCCGACGACGGGCGGCGTCGCCGCCAGCTTCGCCCTGCTCGGCGACGTCAACATCGCGGAGCCGCGGGCGCTCATCGGCTTCGCGGGGCCCCGCGTGATCGAGAACACCATCCGGCAGAAGCTCCCGGAGGGCTTCCAGCGCGCCGAGTTCCTCCTCGAGCACGGGATGGTCGACCTCATCGCGCAGCGCCGCGAGATGCGCGCGACGATCGGCCGCGTCCTCTCGCACCTCTGCGACTGAGCCGGCGGGCTCCGGCGCCGATGACGTACGAAGAGACGCTCGCTTGGCTCTATGGCCTCGCGCCGCGCGGGATCCGGCTCGAGCTCGATCGGATGCGCGCCGCGTGCGCGCTCGCCCGGGATCCGCAGCGCTCGCTCGCCGTGATCCACGTCGCGGGCACGAACGGCAAGGGCTCGACGAGCGCGATGATCGAGCGGATCGCGCGCGCCTCGGGCCTCAGGACGGGGCTCTACACGTCGCCGCATCTCCACTCGTTTCGCGAGCGCGTGCGCGTCGACGGCGCGCCGATCGAGGCGGCCGAGATCGCCGAGCGCGCGCGATCGCTCCGCGCGCTCCTCGCGGGCCCCTCGGCGCCGCCGCTCACCTTCTTCGAGCTGACGACCCTCCTCGCGTTCGGCGCGTTCGCCGACCGCGCGCTCGACCTCGTCGTGCTCGAGGTCGGGCTCGGCGGTCGCTTCGACGCGACGAACGTGATCGAGCGCCCGGAGGTCAGCGTGATCACGCACGTCGACCTCGATCACCAGGCCTACCTCGGCTCGACCCTCTCGGCGATCGCCGCGGAGAAGGTGGGCATCGTGCGCGCCGGGGTGCCGGTCGTGCACGCGGGAGACGCGCCCCTCGAGCGTCGCGAGGTCTCGGTGGACGCGCTCATCGACGCGCGCGCGCGAGCGCTCTCGGCTCCCTCGATCGCGCTCGGGCGTGAGCTCGCGCTCGAGCGCGACGGCGAGCGCTGGGCCGTCACGCTCGGCGCGCGTCGCGTCGCGGGGCTCACGCTCGGGCTCCGAGGGCCGCACCAGGCGCGAAACGCCGCGCTCGCCGTCGGCGCGGTGCTGAGCTTCGCCGAGCGGGGCGCGAGGCGGACGGGCCTCGCCATCACCGACGAGGCCGTCCGTGCGGGCGTGCGCGACGTCGCTTGGCCCGGGCGCCTCGAGTCGATCACCCGCGACGGCGTCCACTACCTCCTCGACGCCGCGCACAACCCCGACGGCGCGCGCGCGCTCGCCGCCGATCTCGCGGGACGCGCGCGAGAGCGCCCGCGCGTGCTCGTGTTCGGCGCGATGGCGGACAAGGACTGGCGAGAGGAGCTCGCGATCCTCGCGCCGCTCGTCGACGCGATCGTCACCGTGGCGCCTGCGCTCGCGCGGGCGGAGCGCGCCGAGGTGCTCGCGCGTCACGTGGGCGGCCACGCGGCCTCGAGCGTGGCCGACGGGCTCGAGGACGCGTCACGCCGCGCAGGCGCCGCGGGGCTCGTCGTCGTCTGCGGCTCGATCTTCCTGCTCGCCGAGGCGCGCGCGCGGCTGCTCGGGATCGAGCAAGAGCCGCTCTTGGGGATGTGAGGAGCGTCGCCCGACGCGGGGCCCGTCGCCGCGAATCTATGCTCGAACAATGGTTGTAGAAGACAGGGGTTGTATTCGATAACAGTTCGAAGTCATTGAGAAAACGGCCGACGCCAGGTTGACGAGAGGTCGCCCTCGTCGACAGACTCTTCGCACGTCGATCGAGCTCGAACGGGGCTCGCGGGAGTCGCCTCATGAAGTCGAACAAGCGCATCCGAGCCTCGATCGGGCTTGCCTCGAGCCTCGCGCTCGTCGCGCTCGCGGGCTGCTACGACAACGAATCCTCGGCGTTCCCCAACGGCCTCGGGCCCTGGTCGGACAACGACGCGCCGATGCCGACGGCGGAGGGCGGCGATCCGTGTCCCGAGACGATCGCGTTCGGGCCGGAGGACACCTTCCACGGGACGAACGCGGCGGGCGCGAGCTACGAGTCGAACTCGGTCCACGCGCGCGCGTGCATCCACCAGCCCGCGAGCGTCGTGTGGGAGGCGCTCCAGGACCCGCTCGTCGGCCGCGACCAGACGACGGTGAACAGCTTCTCCGTGATCGACCCGCCGAACCCCGAAGAGTGTGATGGCCTCTACCAGTCGCAGATCAACGCGGGCTCTCCGTTCAGCGTCGATTTCCGGCTCTGCTGGCGCATGGGCGTGATCGAGGGGACGGACGACGCGCCCACGCTCGTCGCGGCGCGGTGGCAGAAGGTCTGGGGGACGAGCATCCTCAAGGTGATGGAGGGCTCGGTGCTCCTCTATCCGTTCGAGGGCGATCCGTCGATCACGGTCGTCGAGTACGAGTACCACCTCAACTCGATCGGCTCCGACTACGGCACGATCCGGACGTACCTCGGCGTCCTCTACGGGCGGCTCGCCGATCGCGCGCACGGTCGCCCGCTCCCCTGATCGCCCGCCGGCCGGGCGCGAGCCGGGGCGCTCACGCCACGAACCGGTTGCCCTGATTCGTGCTGCTCCTTCCTCGTCGGAGGGGCTGTCAGCGGCCCGTCGATCCGAAGCCGCCCTCGCCGCGCAGGGTGGCGTCGAGGGCGGGCGCCCACGCACACTCGAGGCGCTCGACCTTCGCGACGACGAGCTGCGCGATGCGCTCGCCATGCGCGATCGTGAGCGGCGCCTCGCCGAGGTGGACGAGCAGCACCTGGACCTCGCCGCGGTAGTCCTCGTCGATCGTGCCCGGCGCGTTGAGCACCGTGACCCCGTGCTTCGCCGCGAGCCCGGAGCGCGGACGGACCTGCGCCTCGTAGCCTCGGGGGAGGGCGATGGCGACGCCCGTCGGGACGAGCGCGCGCCGGCCGGGCTCGAGCACGATGGGAGCCTCGAGGCAGGCGTGGAGATCCATGCCCGCCGCCCCCTCGCTGGCGCGCTCGGGGAGCCGCGCGCCCTCTCGCAGCTTCATCACTCGCATCGGCTCCATGGCAGCTCCTCGGGGCGATCCCGCGATCGAGGTCCTCGAGACGATGATCGCACGACGAGCGCGAGCCCATCGTGCGATCGTCGAGGCGCGCTCCCGCGGACGAGGAGCGCATCCGTCGGCAGGGCTCAGCTCTCCCCGCCGCCCTCGCCCCCGCCGCCCTCACGCGGACCGCGATCCTCGCGGCGAGGACGGTCGCGGCGATCGCGGTCTGGGCCGCGGCGATCGCGATCGCGGCCACGCGAGCCGCCGCGATCGCCGCGATCGCGGTCCCCGCGCTCGCGCGGCGGCGGCTCGATGTAGCCCTCGGGCTTGGGCAGCGTCGCCTTGCGCGAGAGGCGCACGCGGCCGTCGCCGTCGATGTTGGTGACCATGACCTCGACCTCGTCGCCGAGGTTCATCACGTCCTCGACGCGCTCGACGCGCTCCCACGCGAAGTCCGAGATGTGACAGAGGCCGTCGGTGTTCGGCATGATCTCGAGGAACGCGCCGTAGGCCTCCACGCGCTTGACGATGCCCTTGTAGGTCTTGCCGACCTCGGGCTCGGTCGTGAGGCCGCGGATGATGTCGATCGCCTTCTGCGCCTTCGTCGGATCGTTCGAGGCGATGTGGACGGTGCCGTCGTCGTCGATGTCGACCTGCGCGCCCGTCTGCTCGACGATCCCCTTGATCGTCTTGCCGCCCGGGCCGATGACGACGCGGATCTGATCGGGCTTGACCTTGATCGTCGTGATGCGGGGCGCCCACCTCGAGAGCTCCTCGCGCGGCGCGGGGAGCGCCTCGAGCATCTTGCCGAGGATGTGCATGCGCCCGTCCTTCGCCTGCGCGAGCGCCTTCGTCATGATCTCGCGGGAGAGGCCCGCGATCTTGATGTCCATCTGGATGCCGGTGATGCCCTTCTTGGTGCCGCAGACCTTGAAGTCCATGTCGCCGAGGTGGTCCTCGTCGCCCAGGATGTCGGTCAGCACCGCCCAGCGATCGCCCTCCGCGATGAGGCCCATCGCGACCCCGGCGACCGGCGCGGCGATCGGGATGCCCGCGTCCATCATCGAGAGCGCGCCGCCGCACACCGTCGCCATCGAGCTCGAGCCGTTCGACTCGGTGATCTCGCTGACGATGCGGATCGTGTAGGGGAACTGCTCCTTGCTCGGCACCATCTTCGCGAGGGAGCGCTCGGCGAGGTTGCCGTGGCCGATCTCGCGGCGGCCGGGGCCTCGCACGGGCTTCACTTCACCGACGGAGTAGGGCGGGAAATTGTAGTGGAGGAGGAAGCGCTTGGTGGTGTCGCCGGTGAGCGCGTCGATCCGCTGCTCGTCGCTCGAGGTCCCGAGCGTCGTCGTCACGATGCCCTGCGTCTCGCCGCGGGTGAAGAGCGCCGAGCCGTGCACGCGCGGGAGCAGCCCGAGCTCGATCGAGATCGGGCGCACCGTCGTGAAGTCGCGGCCATCGACGCGGCGCTTGTCCGTGAGGACCTGCTCTCGCATCGTGTGGTACTTGAGATCCTCGTAGAGCTCCTTCGCTTCCTTCTCGAGCGCCGCCTTCTGCTTCTCGTCGGTGACGCCCTCCGCGATCTTCTGGACGAGCTCCTTCTTCACCTTCTTGAAGGCGTCGTAGCGCTCGTGCTTCACGGGGATGTTGCACGCGGCCTTGGTGGCCGCGCCCGCGATGGCCGCGACCTTCTCCCCGAGGCCGGGCGTCGCGACCTTCTCGGCGACCGCCCACTTCGGGGCACCGACGGCGGCGCGCATGTCCTCGATGAGCTCGATGGCGGGCCGGAGCGCCTCCTTGCCGAACCAGAGCGCCTCGACGAGATCCTCCTCGCTCATCTCGTCCGCCTCGCCCTCGACCATGACGATGGCGTCCTTGCTCGCGGCGATGACGAGCTCCGAGTCGCCCCGCTCGAGCTCCTGGTAGGTCGGGTTCGCGATCCACTTGCCGTCGACCCGCGTGACGCGCACGCCGCCGAGCGGGCCCGCCCACGGGATCGGCGAGAGGTGGATGGCGGCCGAGGCCCCGAGCAGCGCGAGGGTGTCGGCGGGGTGCTCCTGATCGAACGAGAGCACGGTCGCGATGACCTGGATGTCGTTGCGGTAGCCGTCGGGGAAGAGCGGGCGGCAGGGGCGATCGATGAGCCTCGAGACGAGGATCTCGCCGTCGCGGAGCTTGCCCTCGCGCTTGAAGAAGCCGCCGGGGATCTTGCCGGCCGCGAAGGTCTTCTCGATGTACTCGACGCTGAGCGGGAGGAAGTCGATGCCGGGTCGCGGCTCGCTCGTGCCGCACACGGTGACGAGGACCATCGTCTCGCCAGAGGTGACGAGCACCGCGCCGTGCGCCTGCTTGGCGATGCGGCCGGTCTCGAGCGTGACCAGCTTGTCGCCGATCTTCACGGTCTCACGTACGAACTTGGACATGGGTCTCCTTTGGAGGTGCGCCCCGATCGGCTCGTCCTCGGCGACGAGGGCGTGGGCGCCGCGGGGAGCGCTGGAACAGAGGAACGTTGGGAAGTCGGCCTCGCCGCGCCTTCCGGAGATCGGTCCTCGGTTCCAGGGCTCGAGCGGGAGGCGCGCTCGAGCGCTCGAATCGAAGTCCGCGACTCCAGTCGACGCGAGAGGGGAACGGGGGACGTAAGCGAAGCGTGCGGAGCGAAGCTGAGCGAAGGGGAGCGCGAGAGCGCTAGCGAACAAGCGAAGAAGGGCGCGATGTGCTCGCGCCCTTCGGGAGAATCACTTGCGGATACCGAGCTCGCCGATGATCTTGCGGTAGCGATCGAGGCTCTTCTTCCGGAGGTAGTCGAGCAGGCCGCGGCGCTGGCTCACGAGCTGGAGCAGCCCGCGGCGCGAGTGGTGATCCTTCGCGTGCGTCTTGAAGTGCTCGGTGAGGTACGTGATCCGCTCGGTGAGGATCGCGATCTGCACCTCGGGAGAGCCGGTGTCGCCCTCGTGCTGACGGAATTTCTCGACGATCTCGGTCTTGCGTGTGGGGAGAAGGGGCATCTGGGGTTCTCGCTGGAAGCGGGATCCGACCTTCGGGTCGTCGGTGGACCTCCAGGGGGGCGGACCTCCCTGGACGACGGGCAGAGCTCCGTGCATCGCACGAAAACCCCGAGAAAACCGGGGTACCGCCCAAAGCGGAGCGCGAGTATGGGGGGCTCGGCGGAGGGGGTCAAGCCGGGCCGCCCGCCCCGGCATCTTCGATGTGACAAGCCCCGAGGTCGGGTCTATAACGCGCACGCTCCGTGGCGGCGGAGGCGCGCGTCTCGTCCAGAGGCTCGACGCGACCGCGGCGAGGAGCCGGCCCGTGAGACTGGGCCAGAAGAGAGGGAGAGACTCGATGCGTTCCACCCACTGGTTTCTTGCTTCGATGGTCGCGCTGTCGGGCGTCGCGTTGGCGGGCTGTCCGTCGCCGGAGCCCACGGCGAGCGACGCTGGCCCAACGCCCGGGACGGACACGGGGCCGACGCCTGGGACGGACGCCGGGCCGACGCCTGGGACGGACGCGGGCCCACGGACCCTGCCTGCCCTCCTGATCGGCGAGGACATGGCCACGAGCCACCCGCCGAGCTACGGGTGCCGCGGTGAAAACACGGCCCCGACGGCCGGCGCGCCCGTGAGCGGGACGGTCACCTTCTCGGCGCTCGCGCTCTCGTCCTACCCCGTCGTGGGGGGCTCGGCTCAGCTCTTCCCCGGCGCCACCGTCCGCGCGAGCTGCGACGGCGACTGCGTCGCGGGCACGACGAACGCGCTGGGGCAGCTCGAGGCGACGATGCCGGGCGGTGGCTGGTTCGGCTACCGCCTCGCGGCGACGGGTGGAGCGAAGCCCACGGTCGCCGTGCTCGGCCACTTCTACGCCTGGCCGAGCACGGCCGGCGGGAACGTGACGGTCACCGCGATCAGCGAGACCGTCGCGTCGGTCCTCACGGAGCAGATCGAGCGCGAGCTCTCGTCGGCGACGTCCGCGGTCTCGGGCTCGGTCCGCGACTGCAACGGCGAGGAGGTCGCGAACGCCGAGATCCACTTCTACCGTGGCGACGCGGAGATCATCAGCGAGCCCGACGGTGGCGTCACCTCGCCGCGGATCACGGGGCTCTCGGCCGGCGCGATCCCCGCGCCGACGCGCGATGGGCTGACCGGCTTCGGGGGCCGCTTCGCGGGCCTCGTCTCGCCCGGCGCGCCCATCCGGATCGAGGCCTGGGGCTCGATCGAGGCGGGGACGGAGCCGGTGCTCCTCGGCTGCGAGGAGGTCGTCGTGGAGGCGAACACCGTCACCGTCGCCGTCGTCCCGGCGCTCCGCACCGACGCGGACTACGGCGCGGGCCACCCCTGCGCGGGTCGGCACTGACGGCGCGCTGCCCGGGGTGACACGCTCCGGGTGAGCCCCTCGGTCCTCGAGAGGAGGGCGGCTCCGCACGCGGGGTCGCCCTCTTCGTTCGTGGTGGGCCGCGCTCGCGCGGCTCGCTCACGGCACGAATTGGTCGCCCTGAGTCGTGCCGTTCTTTCCTCGTCGGAGGGGTGGCCAGAGCCCCTCGCTCACGCCGCGTGAATCGGCGCGAGCCCCCCTCCCGCCGAGCCAACGCACCCGCGCGGGGCGGATCACCTCGCGCGAGGCGCGCCGTCAGCCCGCGATCGGGATGCGCTCTCGGAGCAGCCGCGCGCGCTCACGCGCGAGCGGGATCCTGGGGTGGGCCGGGTGATCGAGCACGAGATCGAACGTGCCGACGCCGCTCGGCTCGATGGCGACGATCCGGTCGACGCGGACCAAGTAGCCGCGGTGGGAGCGGAAGAACGCGTCGGGGAGGCGCCCCTCGATGGCGGAGAGCGTGAGGTCGAGCGCGAACCGATCGTCCTTCGTCACCGCCCACGCGAGCTCGTCCTTCATCTCGAAGTAGACGACGTCCTCGACGTCGACGACGACGTACGCGTTGCGCCGGCGGACGGCGAGGCGCGTGAGCGGCGCCTCGGACTCGCGGGGTGGCTCCTCGTGAGCGCCTCGCTCCATCGCCTCGACGCGCTCGAGCGTGCGCCGGAGCCGCTCGAGCCTGGCGGGCTTGAGGACGTAGTCGGTGACGCCCACCTCGAAGCCGCGGAGCGCCCCGTCGTCGTGGGCGGAGACGACGACGATCGGGAGCGAGGGCGCGCGCGCGCGGAGCGCCTCGGCGAGCGTGAGCCCGTCCGGTCCGGGCATGCGAAGATCGACGAAGACGACGTCCGGCCTCGCCTCGCCGAACCGCGCGAGCGCCGCGCTCGACGTCGAGGCCTCGGCGACGATCTCGACCCCGAGCTCCTGGAGCGAGAAGACGAGCTCGTCCCGCGCGAGCGGCTCGTCGTCGACGACCATCGCCCGAAGCGGGTGGGGCCCGGCAGCTCTCGTCGTCGTGTTCGTCATGCGCCTGCGTCCCCTCTCGGCTCGGTCGCCTGATCCGCATCGAGCGCCGACCGATCGACCGCTCGAGCATCTTCGCTCGGATCTGTGGGGAGGGTCACGCGCGTCCTCGCCCACCCCTCTCGCACCTCGAGCGACAGGCTCGCCCGCGCGCCCTCGCCCCGGCGCAGCCGCTCGCGGAGCGTCGAGAGCGCGATCCCCGTCCCGCTCGGCTCGGCGAAGGCCTCGAGCGCCTCTCCCTCGCTCGCGTTCTCGACCTCGATGACGAGGAGATCGTCTTCGCGCCGCGCGCGGATCGTGATGGCGCCGGGCCCCTCGCGCCGCGCGATCCCGTGCTTGACGGCGTTCTCGACGAGGGGCTGGAGCAAGAGCGCGGGCACGGTGAGCCGCCCGAGGGCCTCGGGGACGTCCCGCACGACGCGGAGCCGCTCGCTCCCGAGCCGCGCGCGCTCGATCGCGAGGTAGCTCGAGGCGTGATCGACCTCGTTCGCGAGCGACGCGCGATCGGGGTGGGAGAGGAGATAGCGATAGAGATCGGCGAGATCCGCGACGAGCTCACGCGCGCGCTCCGGATCCTTGCGGATCGTGGCGCGCACCGCCGTGAGCGCGTTGAAGAGGAAGTGGGGCTCGAGGCGCTGGCGGAGCGCCTCGAGGGCCGCGTGCTCGGCTTGGGCGCGCGCCTCGGAGAGCGCGGCGGCCTGCTCCTCGCGGGCGACGACGACGCGCGCGACGGCGACGAAGAGCGCGACGCCCGCCGCGTTCACGAGGAGCTTCACGAGGTGCGCTGGCCACGCCGGTACGTAGCGCCCGGCCTCGCCGAGCGCGAGCAGCGCCAGCCCCACGAGCACGATGTGGATCGCTTGGATCGCGAGGGCGGCGACGAAGACGCGCGGCGCCGTTCGCACCATCGCGGGGCGACGCTTCGCCGCGAGGCCAGCGAGGCCGCCGTCGACGAGCGACGCGACGAGCACCCACGGGGCCGTGGCCGCGTCCACCCGCGCCGCGTAGAAGAGGCCCCCTCCGAGCCCCGCGATGAGGCCGGCCTTCGGTCCGCCGAGGAGGCCGGCGACGAGCACGCCGATCGCGCGGACGTTGAAGTGCTCGCCCGAGACCTCGAAGCCGAGGAGCGCGCCCCAGATCGAGAGCACGAGGCCGAAGAGCGCCGCGGCGAGCTTGTCCTTGCGATCACCCTCGCCGAGCACCCGCTTGCGGAGCGGCGGGTAGAGCACCGCGAGCAGCGCGGCCGCGGCGAGCAGGCCCATCTTCTCGGCCAGCTCCACGAGCATCGTCGTCGGGGTCATCTCGCCCATGGGCGCGCTCACGGTAGCAGGGGGCGAGGGGGGCGGCGCGGGCCTGTCGCGGTGGGTGAGCCTCGCGATAGGCTCGCGCGCGATGTCGTCTCCCGCCCTGATCGCGCTCCGAGCCTGGCTCGCGATCGCCATCGCGCTCGTCGAAGGTTCGGCCCTGGTCGGGTGCGTCACGCCGGAGCCGACGGGCGATGGCGGCGCGAGCTTCGCGGACGCGGCCGTCGCGAGCGACGTCGGGGCGCCGCTCGACGCGGTGCTCGACGCCGCGCTGGACGCGTCGCGTGCGCCGGACGCCGGACCCCCCGACGACCTCGCGGGCGCGATCGCGTACTGGGCGTCCGTCGGCTCGCTCGCCGGGGTCGCCGCGCTCGCCGCCGACGACGAGCATCGCCTCGTCGTGACCGTCGGGATGGCGAGCGCGACCGCGAGCGTCGATGCGCACACGCTCTTCAACGTCGCGTCGCTCTCGAAGACGTTCACCGGCGCGATGATCCTCGCGCTCGCGGAGGAGGGTCTCCTCGATCTCGACGCGCCGCTCTCGGAGGTGATGCCGGACGTCCCGGTCGTACACCCGCGCTTTCCGGCGCGGGCGATCACGACGCGGATGCTCCTCACGCACACGTCCGGCATCCTCGACGACTTCCTCGTCCTCGGGGACTACACGAGCCTCGGCGCCGAGGATCCGAGCGTGAGCCTCGAGGCGTTCGCGCGCGCCTACCTCGCGGACGAGGGTCACTTCGGGCCCGAGCCCGGCACCTCGCGCGAGTACTGCAACGCCTGCTTCGGTCTGCTCGGCCTCGTCGTCGAGCGCGCCTCGGGGCGGCGCTTCGCCGACGTCGCGGCCGAGGTGCTCGGCCCGCTCGACCTCGACGGGGCGAGCTTCTTCTTCGCCGACGTCGATCCCGCGCGCCTCGCGGCGCCCTACGCGAAGAGCGGACGCGGCTACGCGGAGCTGCCGCAGCGGGGCTACGCCTTCTACCCCGCGACGTCGATGATGGTCTCGCTCGTCGGCGTCGAGCGCTTCTTGCGCCTGCACCTCGACGACGGCGTGCTCGACGGCGAGCGGTTCTTCGAGGCGGCGAGCATCGCGGAGACGCGCAGGATCCAGTTCCCCGAGCTCGATCCCCGCCAGGCGCTCGTCTGGTCCACGCAGTCGACGCGCGGCGCGCGCTTCTACGGTCACTCCGGCTCGAGCTTCGGGAGCTCGGCGCAGATGCGCTACCGCCCCGAGAGCCGTCGCCTCTTGATCGTCCTCTCGAACTCCGACGCGTACGTCCGCTCGCGCTTCGGGCAGCCCGCGGGCGCGGACGCGATCGACGCCATCCTCGATCGGCTCGACCGCGCGCTCGATGCTCCCTGAGCCATGCTAGAGGCGCGAACGTGTCGTCGCTCTGGCTCGCCCTCCGTTCGGTCCGCGTCCTCTTCGTCCTCGCGACGATCCCGCTCCGGATGCTCGGTCGCGAGCTCACCGCGACGACGCCGCCGACGGCCGAGGAGCGTCGCCGGTGGTGGGGGGAGCTCCTCGCGGGCGCGCTCGAGTCGCTCGGCGCGACCTACGTGAAGCTCGGGCAGATCCTCGGGAGCCGGCCGGACCTCCTGGCGCCCGAGATCCTGGCCGCGATGGCGCGCCTCCAAGACGACGTCGAGCCGCTCCCGTTCGCGGTCGTCGATCGCGTCCTGCGCGAGTGCTGGGGTGAGTCGCGAGCGACGATCGAGGTCGACGAGACGCCGATCGCGGCGGCGTCCGTCGCGCAGGTCCATCGAGGCCGCCTGCCCTCGGGCGAGGCCGTGGCGATCAAGGTCGAGCGGCCCGAAGCGCGCGCGCAGATCGAGCAGGATCTCGTCCTCATGCGCCTCCTCGCGCGCCTCGCCGATCGCATCCCATCGGTCCATCTCTTCTCGCTGCCGGGCGCGATCGAGCGCTTCGGCGAGGCGCTCCACGATCAGCTCGACTTCCGCAAGGAGGCCGCGAACAACGCGCGCTTCGCGCGCAATTTTCGGAGCGAGCGCAAGGTGCGCGTGCCCTCGCTCCACCTCGCGCTCTCGAGCGATCGCGTGCTCGTCATGGAGCTCGTGGTGGGGGTGAAGGCGACGGATCCCGAGGCCGTCGGCCTCGAGCTCGATCCCGAGGCGCGCAAGGCCGCGAGGGCGGCGCTCGCGGCTCGAGGTGGCCGCGCGATCCTGAAGATGGTCTTCGAGGACGGCTTCGTCCACGCCGACCTGCACCCCGGGAACATCCTGTTCACCGCGGATGGAACGATGGTCTTCCTCGATCTCGGGATGGTCGCGTCGATCGAGCCCGATCTCATGCGACCGTGGGTCGACACCTTCAGCGCGCTCGCGGAGCGGGACGGGCCGCGAGCGGCGGAGCTCTTCTACGGCTACGCGCCGAGCGCGCACGTCGAGGACTACGACGCCTACGAGCGCGACGTCACCGAGTACCTCGATCGCGTGTACGGGGCCTCGACGCTCTCGGAGCTCGAGGTCGGCGCGGTCGTGAGCGGGATGATGAACGTCCTTCGGCGCCACCGCGTCCAGGTGGACCCCGTCTTCACCGTCGTCCACGTCGCCCTGCTCGTCGCCGAGGGGCTCGGAAAACAGCTCGATCCCGGGGTGGATCTCATCCTGCTCGCGGTCCCGTTCCTGCTCGCCGCGCAGCTCGGCGCGCCACCGGGGAGGCCGCCCCGCAGGCCGACCCCGCCGCGCCGCTCCCTGAGCCGAGGCGGGGGGTGAAAGAGGGGCTTGGAGCGCCCCGCGAGCCGATGCTAACATCGGGGCCCGTGAAGTTCGTTTGCGAGGCGCACGCGCGGTGCGTGGCCTCGGAGCGAGCGCCGAGAACGGTTCGAACGCGGCTGGATCGGAAGCAAGAGAGAAGAGAGAGAAGGGATCGATGGCGAAGAAGCTTTTCGTGGGCGGATTGAGCTGGGGGACGACGGACGAGGGTCTTCGATCGGCGTTCGAGCGGTTCGGAGAGGTGACGGACGCGAAGGTCATCACGGACCGAGAGACCGGACGGTCCCGAGGCTTCGGCTTCGTGACGTTCGGCAACGACGCCCATGCGGACGCGGCCGTCCAAGAGATGGATGGCTCGACGCTGGACTCGCGAACGATCAACGTCAACGAAGCGCGCGAGCGTGAGCGTGGACCCCGCCCCGGTGGCGGTGGCTACGGTGGGGGCGGCGGTGGCGGTGGCGGGGGCGGCGGCTACTCGGGTGGCGGCCGCACGTACTCCGCGGGCGGCGGTTATGGCGGCGGCGGCTCCGGTGGCGGCGGCTACGGTGGTGGCGGCGGCGGCTACGGTGGTGGCGGCGGT
>JBDHVC010000033.1:0-46273 GCA_039809495.1 Sandaracinaceae bacterium | reverse complement strand
GCTCGTCATCCACCGTCAACACGCCGCACGCCCCCGGAATTCCACGAAAAATGTCGTCAGGCTCGGATCTGCACCCACACATCAAGGAGCTCTTCGACGGGGCGATGACGCGCAATGCCTTCACGTACCAGATGTCGGACCACCTCCCGCTCTGGATGCAGGTGCGGACCGACATCGACGGGTTCCGACTCGATCAGATCGTGCAAGGGTAGCCGACGACATGGCCGACGTATCTTCACCCCACGCCGACGCTGCGGAGCCTTCCCGACCGCCGCCGCGTTCGAAGCCTCGCAAGCCGGGCATCCTCGACCGCATCAAGCAGGCCACCGTCCTCACGCTCCGCGCCGTCGAGTTCGGCTACTACCACGTGCTCTTGTCCACGGTGGACCGCGTCTCGAGGCTACCGCGCAACACGACGATGCCCGAGGCCATGCGCCTGTACCGCGAGAACATCGCGCTGAAGGCCCAACTCGACGCGCTCGAAGCCGAGCTGAAGCTCCGCACCGAGCCCGCGCCGGTGCCGATAGCCACGCGCGCCGCGCAGGTCTTCGCGTACTTCCTCACGCGCGGCGACGAACCGTTCCAGCGCTACTTCCTCTCGGCGTCGGTGCGCACCATCAAGCGCTGGGCGACGGCCTTTCGGCTGCGCCGCCGACGTAGCGAGGGCGGGCGACCGCCGCTCGAGGCGAAGGTCGTTGAGCTCATCATCACGCTCAAGCGCGAGAACCCGATGTGGGGGCAGCGCCGCATCCAGGAGGAGCTTCGCCGCATGGGTGTCCGGGTGAGCCAGCCGACCATCGCGCGCATCCTGAAGGAGAACGGGTTCTCCCCGCACCCGGGGAGGAAGATCGACTTCGAGCGCGTGACCTCGACGGCGAAGGACGCGCTCTGGGCACTCGACTTCTTCGCGGTGCAGACGGCCAAGGGCGTCTGGCTTCAGGCGCTGCTCATCATCGACGTCCACACGCGCGAGCTGATCGACCTCCGCGTTCATGACGGCTGGGACGTCGACTCGGTGTGGACCATCCGCGCGTTCAACGAGGCCTGCGCCCGCGAGAAGCGCACGCCGAAGGCGGTAGTCCACGACCACGGCACGCATTTTCTCGGGCAGTTCGAGCGGCAGATGCGCGTGCTGGGGATCGACAACGAGCTCACGCCGCCGGGGCTGCCCTCGATGAACTGCTACGCCGAGCGCGCCATCGGCTCCATCCGCCGCGAGCTGCTCCGGCACATCCGCATAGCCGACGCCGCCGAGCTCCAGTTCTACCTCGACGAGTACCGGCGCTACGCGAACACCGAGCGCCCGCACCAAGGCATCGAAGGGCGCACGCCGGAGGAGCGCTCGAAGGACGCGCCGCTCGCCGAGGTCATCGACCTCGCGGAGGTGCGGAGGCGCAAGCTCCAGCGCCGCGAGTACGCGCACGGCCTGCTCCGGGGCTACGCCCTCGCCGAAGGCGCCCCGCCGGCCAAGGCAGCCTGACCATGAACGCCGCCAACTTCACCCTCGCGCCCCAGCTTCGCGGACGGCGCGAACGGGCGCCCTTTGCCCGAGTCTGCGGTCAACGTCCGCCCCGGCGTTTCCGGCGCGCCACGCGCCAACGTGGGCGCCCGCGTGGCGGCCCGCGGTCGCACCCGAGCCCGGCCATGACGCGCTCGCGGGGGGCCTTTGACGCACCTGAGGAGGTTTCTTGGGATCTGGCTCGACCCGGCCCGGCCGACTCTCGGGGCCGTTCACCAGCCCGGCGGTGCGCAGTGGGCTGCTACCTGGCGTGGCCCTCGGCGGGCGCTCTCGCTTCGCGGAGGAAAATCAGGCGCGTAGACCCGGCGCGCTCTCAACTCGTGAAGTAAATCGTTTGGGTGTGGATCGAATGCGGCGGCCTAAACTCGCATGATTTCGGCCTTTTACGCACGTGACGGAAACCATCCACGAGCTCGACAAGAGCTCTCTCCAGTGCAGCCCGTCGATCGGCGCGAGCAGGTCCGCCGCGCGCTCGACGAAGCTCACGAGGGTGCCCATCGCGAGCGGGATGCCGCGCTCGGCGAGGTCTCGTCGAACCCGATCGAGCGGCGAGAGCAGCGCGAACTTCTGGTGGATGAACCACGCGAGCCACTCGCTCGTCACCTTCGAGCGCGCGTACGGCGAGGGCAAGGACACTCGCAGCTCTTCCCGCGGCGAGCGTCGGAGGTGGCCGTGCCCATCGCGCGGCGAGGGTCGTCGGCGCCGCCCCCTCGCGAGAGCGGGGTGGGCCTGCCTCGGCGCGCGCTCGTCGGAGCACCCGAGGCGGAGCAGGAGCGCCCGACGGGAGAGAGCGTCCGGCCCCCCGCGCGCGCGAGCGGAGTCCTCCCGTACCGCGATCGCGCGAAGCCGCTCGACGACGACGACGGCGATCTGGGCCAGGGTGGCGGTCGCTGAAGGATCCTCGATCGCGCGGCGCGGGGGGAGCGAGGCGCGCCGTCAGCGATCGACGAGCGAGACGACGGGGCCGAGCGTGGCCGCGATGATGGGCCTTCGCTCGGCCTGAAGCGCCGGATCGGGCGCGAGCGCGAGGGGCTGGACGGCGATGTCGGGCGCGAGGCGTCGGTCGGCCACGGTGTCCCAGAAATTGTTCGCCGTGAAGAGCGGTACGGCCTCGACCCGCCCGAGCGTGACGCGGCCGTCCGCCGCCTGGAGCTCGATCCGGAGCCAGGCGCCGTCGCGCGTGGTCGGGAGCCACGTCGCGGGGTGCGCGCCGGGGATGGGGCCTCGCCCCACGCGATGGCGCAGGCCCTGGTTCGAGAGCAGGTTGCCGAGCGAGTAGGCGCAGATCGCGTCTCCGCGAGGTGAGGGGAGGCGCGCGACCTCGTGCAGCACGTGCGGGCCGTGGCCGAGGATCACGTCGGCCCCGTGCTCGACGAGGAACGCGGCGCGCCGCCGCTGCGCCCCGTTGGGCCGCGTGACGAAGTCGTGGCTCCAGTGGATCGACACGACGACGACGTCGGCCGCGCGTCGCGCGCGCTCGAGCGCGGCGGCGACGAGCGCGTCGTCGGTCCAGCGCGCGACGAGGGCCTCGGGGGGGCTCCGCCCCGGCCCCGAATTGACCCGCTCGGTGACGGCGACGAACGCGATGCGGGTCCCGCCTCGCTCGAGCACGAAGGGGGCGAAGGCGTCGTCGAGGCTCGGCCCCGCGCCGATCGCGCCCATGCCGGCCTCGCGCACCGCGGCGAGCGTGCGCGCCGTGCCGCGCGCCCACTGATCCCACGCGTGGTTGTTGGCGACGGAGAGCACGTCGATGCCCGCGTCGGCGAGCGCGCGCGCGAGCGTGGGCGGAGCGCCGAGGATCGGGGGGGAGCCGGACACCACGGGGCGCTCCTCGGAGAGCGGCGTCTCGAGGTTGGCGAACGCCGCGTCGCTCGCGCGGATGAGCGGCGAGAGGCCGGAGAGGACGTGATCGAAGCCGTGGGCGCGCGCGGCCTCGACGACGCGGATGTGCGCGAGGACGTCTCCTCCCGCCGCGACGACGACGGGCGCGCGCTGCGCGCGGAGCGGGAGCGCGAGGCACGCGAGCGCGAGCGCGAGGGCGAAGAGGAGCGTCGCGACGATCCGCGCGCGCCCTCGCTCACTCGAAGCGCTGGTAGCCATCGTCCGGCCGCCCGATCGTCGGGCGCGTGTCGGTCGCGAGCATCGAGGCGCCGCCGCCGTTGTCCGGGTGGGGGCCGACCCTCGGCGGTCGCGGACGGATCGTCTCGGGCGTGGCGAGGGCGGCGTCGGACGCCGGCGCGCCGGGCAGCGCGGCGAGGGACACGTTCTCCTCGGAGCGCGCGGAGGCGAGATCGAGGACGCTCGACGCGTAGCCCGCCATCCGCAGCTCGAGCGTGGAGGGCTGGCCGGCGGCCCAGTCGAACGTCATCGGGGTGACGCCGACCCGCTGCTCGCCGCGCCAGAGCTCCGCGCCGCTCGGCGTGCTGTCGACGAGGACCCGGCGGGTCGCGACGACGATGGGCGCGGGCGGATCGGGCGGCGTGATCGGCAAGCTCGTCGTCGAGGGGCTCGGGAGCGTCGCGAAGAGCGCGAGCGCGACGAGCGCGAGGACGCCCAGCGCGCCAGCGATCGCGTGGGGGACGTAGCGGCGGTCCTGCATGAGGCCGCTCCGCGAGCGTCGACCGGCGCGCCGGAGCGCGCGCTCCCGATCGATGTCGGGGTAGATCGCGGTGAGCGCTTGCTCGAATTGCTCGGCCGACGCGAAGCGACGCGCCGGGTCCTTCTCGAGCGCCTTCTGGATGTGGAAGGCGAGCGAGGCCGGGATCGGCCGATCGGGCGCGGCGTCGGAGGCGAGCGGGACGTCCTCGCGGATGTGCTTGGCCATCACGACGACGGCGTCTTCGTCGGTGAAGGGCGCGTCGCCCGTGAGGAGCTGGAAGAGGAGGATGCCGACGGAGTAGAGATCCGATCGGGGATCGAGCGCCTTGCCCTGCGCCTGCTCGGGCGACATGTAGCGCGGCGTCCCGAAGACCGTCCCCGCCTGCGTCTCGAGCTGATCGATGGGCTTCGCGTCGTCGCGGAAGATCTTCGCGATGCCGAAGTCGAGCACCTTCACCACGGGCTCGGGGCTCCCCTCGACGTGGGTGAGGTAGATGTTGTCGGGCTTGAGATCGCGGTGGACGAGCCCCTTCGTGTGGGCCTCGTGCAGCGAGCGCAGGATCTGCTGCGCGATGGCGACGGCCTCCTTGACGTCGAGCGCCCCCTCGCGCGCGAGCTTCGTCGTGAGGAGCTCGCCCTCGAGCAGCTCCATCGCGAGGTAGAGGTGTCCGCCGGGGTCCTCGCCGAAGTCGAAGACGCGGACCGTGTTCGGGTGGACGAGGAGGCTCATCGCCTTCGCCTCGCGCTCGAAGCGCGCGACCGTCTCGCGATCGGAGACCAGCTCCGACTTGAGCACCTTGAGCGCGACGGGGCGCCCGAGCCCCCGCTGCTCGGCCCGGTAGACGGTGCCCATCCCGCCCGTGCCGACGCGACCCACGATGAGGTAGCGACCTCCCATCAGGGTCCCCATCAGCGGATCGTGCTGCTGGGCCTCGAATTGCTCCGGCGTCACCAGGACGGAGCCGTCCTTGGGGCACGTGCCCGACGTCTTGTTCGGGTACGCGGTGGCGCAGGTCGGGCAGTAACGCATGGCGGAGGGAACGCGCGGCGGGGCGCCTCGCGGCGGCCGATGTTACCCGATGGAGCGGGCGGAGCTACAGCCTCTCGACGCGCGCCGGCGCTCGCGCTCGGCTCAATCGCGCGGGAGGCAGCGCATCTCCCAGTGGCCGAGGTGGAAGACCGGCCCGCAGCTCCCGCCCGATGGGCATTGCTCGTCCGTGCAGCAGGTGTCCGCGCATTGCAGCGAGCGCGGCGAGCAGAAGCCGTCGCGGCAGTCGGAGTCGCTCGCGCAGGCCTCGCCCTGCACCCGGTCGCCGAAGGTCGGGGTCGTGAAGGCGACGTTGTAGCGACAGACCGCGACCCACCGAGCGTCTTCGCCAGAGTGGCGATACCCGACGTACCGACACGCGGGCCCTCGGTCCGCCCACCGAGGGCGCGCGGGACAATCGTCCGCGGCGCCGCAGGGGTCGAGGCAGTAGCTGTCGCAGAGGTTGCTCGCGCACGCCGAGTGCCATCCGCAGGGCGCTCCGCCGTTGCCCCCGCCCGCGTCCACGGCGCAGAGGAAGGTCAGCAGCTCGTCCGAGTGGCGGCACTCCGTGCCATGGCAGTCGCTCGGCCTCGCGCAAGCGACGAGCGGCGACTGCTGACGCAGGAGGCAGCCACGCGCGCCCGTGCCCGGCGCCGCGCAGTACTCCTCCGCGGCGCAGTTGGCGTCGGTGCAGCAGGCGTGGCTGCACACCCCACTCGACGAAGTGCCGCCGAACGCCTCGATCGGGTAGCAGTGCCCGCTCGCGCACTCGGTGTCGAGCGTGCAAGCGGTGCCGTTCGGAGCGGGCGCGACGCAGCGCCCCGTCGTCGGGTCGCAGCGCTCGGGGGCCGTGCAGAGCGAGGGGGTCGTGTTGCAGTTGGACTCGCTCGTACAGTCCCCGTCGCGACACACCTCGCCCGGACCGCAGCCCATGTCGAGGCAGCTGCGACGATCGAGGCAGCGCACCTCGCCGGAGGTCACGGAGGCTCCGCAGATGCCGCCGCCGCCGCAGCTGTTCGTCTCGACCGTCTCGAGGTCGCAGTCGTCGTCGTAGCCGTTGCAGACCTCGGGCTTGCCGGGCGCGACGAGCGGGTTCGTGTCGTTGCAGTCGAGGATCCGGCCCTCCTGGCAGGCGGGGACGCCGTCGCCGTCGCGATCCTCGTCGAGGCCGTTGTCGATGACCCCATCGCAGTCGTCGTCGATCCCGTTGCACTGCTCGGGGCGCGCGACGCACGTCGCGCAGGTGCACGGGCCGTCGCCCGTCGGGCAGAGGCACGACTGCCCAGGGGGGCACGGGTTGCTGGCGCCCTCCTCGCAGTAGAGCGGCGTCGGCGCGGCGTCGACGATCGCGCTGCACCCGGCGGCCAGCGCGAGGAGCCCGATCACGAGGCACGCGCGCGCGCCGCGCGCTCGCGGAGGCGGGTGAGCGCTCGCCATCAGAACACCCCTCGGAGCGCCGCGCCGCCGAGGCCGAGCTCGAGCGAGAGGCCGGCGTGATCGGGCCACTGCTCGTAGGTCCGCTCTCTCGCGGCGAAGAGGACGACGGCGGCGATCAGCGTCGCTCCCCCCACGGCGAGCGCGCCGTCCGAGAGACCGGCGATGAGCCGCACGCGATCGTGCTCGGCTCGATAGTCCTCGAAGCTGTAGCTCGAGCCGAGCACGCGCGTCCCGAGCGTGCCGCGGGCCGCGAGCGCGAGCCCGCCGAGGATCGCGCCGCTCACGACGAGCGCGCCGCCCGCGACGAGCGTCCCCCAGAACGCGTCGTCCGCCACGCCGTGCTCGCGGACGTACGTCGGCCCTTGCTCGAGCGTCCCGACGACCTCCACCGTGGGAGGAGGCGCCGCGTGCTCCCGCGCGCCGCGCAGGCGCTCGAGGGTCTGCTCCGTGCGCGCGAGCTCTTCCGTCGCGTCGAGGGGCGTGACGGCGCGGAGCTGGAGCATGACCCGGATGGCGTCGTCGTAGCGACCGAGCAGCTCGTAGACGCGGCCGAGGTTGAAGAGCAGCGTCGGCGCGTTGAGGTCGAGCACGAGCGCGCGCTCGAGGTCGACGGCGGCGTCCTCGTAGCGGCCCTCGGCGTAGGCGACGCGCGCCTCGTCGAAGAACTGCATCGCCTCGGCCGGCGGCTCGCGGCGCTGGGCGCGCGCGGCGGAGCTCCCGAGGAGCCAGAGGGCGAGGGCGGAGGCGGCGAGGGCGAGGAGTCGACGCATCCTCGGAGCTCTTCGAGCATCGGCGCGGGTGGAGGCGAGGGCCATTCGAGCCGAGGATGGTAGCGCGTTCGGGCTCGCCCGATCGAGCAAAGGAGCGGCCGCCCCCGGGTCGTCGCTTTCGCGCGCGGCACGCGGCATCCTCGGGGGATGTTGCTTCGGAGATCGGCGCGGATGATCGATGGAGGCTCGACGATCGCGCGAGGCGCGCGATGGCCCCGCGGGCGCTCGGGGCGCTGGCTCCTCGCGCTCCAGGGCTCGCTCGTGCTCGCGCTCCTCGCCGGGTGCGCTCCCGAGCCGCTCCGGGCCCTCGGTGACCCCTGCGAGCGCCCCGGCCGCGGCGCCGCAGCGGGGTGTCGGCCGGGGCTCCTCTGCGCGCATGGCCGATGTCGGACCGCGTGCGTGGAGGCGCGCGACTGCGACCAGGGGCAGAGGTGTCTCGCGGGCGAGGGCGACGGCGCCGTCTGCTCGCTCCCGAGCGAGGCGTCGTGCCGCGGCGCGGAGGACTGCGGCGGCGCGCTCTCCTGCGCGCGCGGCGAGTGCCGCACCTCGTGCGAGGCGAGCGCCGACTGCGTGCGGGGCGAGTGCTCGAGCGGCACCTGCGTGGAGCCGGTCTCGAGCGCCATGCCCGATGGATCCGCCTGCACCTCGGACGAGGGGTGCCGCGTCGGCTCGACGTGCTCGATCGGCCGCTGCCGCCCCGCGTGCGAGCTCGGATGTCCGCGGGGGAGCCGATGCCTCGCGGGGACGCCGTCCCCCGGCTGCTCGCTCCCGGACGAGAACCGGTGCACGTCCACGGACGCGTGTACGTCGGGCCTCGTCTGCGCCGAGGGGGAGTGCCGCACCCCGTGCGAGACCGACGCGGACTGCGGCCCATCCGGGCGATGTCGCGCCTCGAGCTGCGACGAGCCCGAGGGCAGGGGGCGCCTCGACGCGGGGAGCCTCGCGCGGATCGATGGCGGGCGGATCGAGGTCCCCGACGCCTACATCCACCTGATCGACACGGGGCCTCGAGGCAGCCAGACGCGGCTCGCGACGGCGTTCACCGCGAACCCGCTCCCCTCGCAGACGGTCGAGCTCGTCTCGAGCTGGACGTCACCCGCGATCGTCGCGCCCGATCTCGCCGCGCGGGGCGAGCTCGCGCCGCTGCGGCTCGCGCTCGCGGGGCGCTCGGATCCGGACGAGCGCGGCGTCGCGTACGCGGGCGTCGCCGACGGCGAGGGCAAGGCGCGCGTCTTTCGCTTCCCCGCGGCCGCACCGAGCGAGGCGACCGACGTCTCGTCGGTGTTCGCCTCCGCGAGCGACCTCGTCGCGCTCGCGCTCGCCGAGGACGGAGGCGTCGTTCGAGGCCTCCTCATCCGCGACCATCGCGAGCCGTCCTTCCCCTCGGACGTCGGCTATCGCTGGACCGAGGGCGGACCACCCGCCGGGTTCGGGCGCCGGGTCGGCCCCGAGGGCGGCCAGGAGGCGATCGAATTCGGCGAGGCGGTGGTGACGGGAGGGGCCCGCGCGATCGGCCCGAACCAGGACCTCCGGTACCTGCTGCGCGAGCACGCCACCGCGTTCGAGCCCGAGCCCTACCCCGGGCGCTGGACGCTCGGGCCGCCCTACCTCTCGGTGCTCGACGCCTCGGGGCGCGAGATCGCGAGCGATCGCACCGACGCGATCTTCACGTCGAGCCCGCTCTTCGTCACGGGGCTCCACGACCTCGCGATGGTCTGGGATCCGAGCACGCGCCGCGCGACGATGGTGCGCCTTCGCGCGAGCGGCCCGACGACGATCGCGACGAGCTACGATCCCCTCGGGTTCCTCGGCGCGGGCGCGGGGCGACCGGTCGTCGCCCCCAACCCGCTCATCCGCGCGACGCTCCTCGTCGCCGAGCCTCGCGGCGCGAGCCTTCGGCTCTTCGAGCTCGACTGCCCGCGCGCGGGGGCCTGCGCGAGCACGCGCTCGATCGATCTCGCGACCCCGAGCGGGACCGAGGCGAGCCTCCTCGCCGCCGCTCCGCTCATGAACGGGTACGCCCTCGTGACGGCCGACGCCGCGGGGATCGCCCTCACGGCCCTCGAGCGCGATCTCAGCGTCGTGCCGGGCTACGACGACGGTCGCTCGCTCCCCCCGCTCGACGAGCGCGTCGTCACGATCGAGGGGCGGCCCTACACGCTGATCGATCTCGCCGCGTACCCGGTCGGCATCCTCCGCACCGAGAGCGATCTCCGCAGCGTCACGCTCCTCGTCGGCGGCCTCTACCTGGACGCCGAGGCGCATCGCCTGCGGATCCGCGTGAGCGGCGTGCGCGTGGCGCTCCCGGGCTGATCGCGCGCTCGGCTCGACGCGAGGAGGCGAGCGCGCGGCGTTCGCGCGCGATCGCGCTTCAAAAGAGCGCGGCGACGATCGCGTCGAGCTGGAGCCAGCGCGCCCGCGGCACCGAGAGGACGTCGCCCTCGAGGGTGAGCTCGCCGCGCGCGAGGCGGCGCTCGATCGCGGCCTCGCGCCCCGCGGAGACGTCGAGGCCGGTCGCCTCGCGCACGCGGGAGCGCGAGACGCCCTCGCGCGTCCGGAGGCCGAGCATCAGCGCCTCGCGGACGCGCGTCGCCGGATCGAGCGTCTCGGACCAGCTCTCCACGGCGGCGGTGCCGCTCGTCTCGATGTAGCGCTCGGGGAGCGGCTCGCTCCGCCACCGCCGCACGTGGCGCGGCTCGCCCGCCTCGACGCAGCCGACCGCGCCCGCCCCGACGCCCACGTACGCGCCGCCGCGCCAGTAGTGGAGGTTGTGCGTCGACTCCTCGCCCGGAGCGGCGTAGTTCGAGACCTCGTAGTGATCGAGCCCCGCCTCGCCGAGGCGCGCCTCGATGGCGAGGAAGGTGTCGGCGTAGGCGTCGTCGGTCGCGATCGGGAGGCGCCCCTTCGCGTGGAGGAGCCCGAATTGCGTGTTCGGCTCGATCGTCAGCGCGTAGGCGGAGACGTGCCGCACGCCCGTCTCGAGCACGCGCTCGAGGTCCGCGAGGAACGCCTCCTGGCGCTGCCCCGGCAGGCCGAACATGAGATCGGCGCTCACGCGCGGCAGCTCCCGCTGGACCTCGCGGAGCGCCTCGAGCGCGCCTCGCGCGTCGTGGAGCCGCCCGAGCCACCGGAGCCTCTCGTCGTCGAGCGACTGCACGCCGATCGAGGCGCGGCTCACGCCGGCCTCACGGAGCGCGGCCGCGGTTCGCGCGTCGATGGAGGTGGGGTTGCACTCGACCGTCACCTCGAGCGGCTCGCCGTCCCTCCGAGCGAAGGCGCTCGAGATGGCCCGGACGACCCGCCCGATCTCGCTCGGCTCCCAGAGCGAGGGGGTGCCCCCGCCGAAGAAGATCGAGCGGAGCGAGCGCCCCGAGAGCGGAGGCAGCCGCAGCTCGAGCTCGCGCAGGACGGCGTCGGTGTAGGCGCGCTGCGGGACGTCCTCACGCGCGGTCCCGTACGAGTTGAAGTCGCAGTAGGGACACTTCTTGAGGCAGTAGGGGAAGTGGACGTAGACCGAGACGCTCACGGGGCGGAGCTTTGGCACGCGCGCGCGAGGGCGACGAACCCACGACCGCGCGGAGGTTGAACGGGGGCCGCGTCATCGTGGCGCGGGATGGCCTGCGCCGTGGGCTCGGCGCGGCCCGAGCCTCGCACGAGGGGGCCGTCCTGGGCTCCAGCGCGCGGCACGACGCGTGTATCGTCGACCTCATGCGAAGCGCCGCCGCGACGGAGACCCGCTCGAGGACGCCCCCGCGCGCGGGCGTCGTGCTGGCCGCGATCCTGGCCCTGACGCTCGGATGCGCCGCGTCGGGGGATCCCAGCCCGACGTCCGCGAGCGCCGCGCTCGAGATGAGCGCGCCGAGCGAGCCCGGCGACGCGCTCGGGACGAGCCTGGCGACCCCTTCGCGCGCGAGCGAGGACGTCGTCCTCGACACGCGGGCCGACGGCGCGCGCCTCACCGCTCGGGTGCTGCCGCTTCGACCCGACGGTGATCCCGAGCGGGTGCTGCGCCTCTCGCCGAGCGGGCTCACCCCGCGCCTCACGCAGGCGCTCGAGGCGGCTCGCGTGCTCGACGCGCGCTTCGTGACGAGCGGCGTGCTCGTCCTCTCCGCGGATCACACGCTCGCGGTCCACCGCGAGGGGGGCTCGAGCACGCTCGACGAGGGCGTCTATCCGCCGCTCTCCGTCGTCGGCGACGACGTCGCGTACGCGCGCGGGCCCTTCGCCGCGCTCGAGGTGGCGCGGGCGAACGCCACCACCGGGCGCGTCGCCGCGCTCACGCGGGGGATGGCGCCCGCGTGGTCCCCCGCGCTCGACGAGGAGGCTCGCGCGGTCGTCTTCGTGTCCGCCTCGAGCGGAGCTCCGCGCCTCTATCGGGTCCGCGAGGGCGCGACGCCGAGCCCCCTCCCACCGCTCGGCCGCTTCCCGGACTCGGTCCGCGCTCCACGCTTCGAGGGCGGGCTCTTCGTGTTCGAGGACACGCAGGGGACCGTCTTCGCGGATCTCGAGCGCGGCCGCGTCGTGCGAACGCTGGGGGGTCAGCGATGAGCCGCCGTCGCTCGCGCCTCGCGGCGCTCGCCTCAATCGCGGCGCTCTCGCTCACCGCGGGGGCGGAGGCTCAGACGCGCTTTCGCCGCCCCTACGACTCGAGCGCGGGCATCACGGCCGGCTACGACACGAACGGCGCCGCGGCCGGCTGCGCCGACTACGCCTGTCGCGACAACTGCTACGACAACCACACCGGCACCGACTTCGGCGTCCCGATGGACACGCCCATCGTCGCGGGCGCCGCCGGGACCGTCGTCACCGTCACCACGGGCTGCCCGGACATCGGCTACAACTGCAGCCCCTGCGGGAGCCAGTGCGGCAACCACGTCCGCATCCGCCACGCCGACGGGAGCGAGTCGCTCTACTGCCACATGCGGAGCGGCGGCATGACGGTGAGCGTCGGCGACACGGTCGCCTGTGGCCAGCAGATCGGCCTCTCGGCGACGAGCGGCTGCAGCACGGGGCCGCACGTCCACTTCGGCTACTACCCGCACGGAGGCTGGACCGCCGACTGCCCGTTCAGCGGCGCCTGCGGCGGCCCGATCTCCGTGTGGACGGAACAGGGCGCGTACGGCTCGATCCCGGGGACGGCGTGCGAGTGCGCGCCGAGCGCCGAGGTGTGCAACGGCCGAGACGACGACTGCGACGGTGAGGTCGACGAGGGCGGCGTGTGCTGCACGCCGAGCGACGAGGTGTGCAACGGCCGAGACGACGACTGCGACGGCGAGGTCGACGAGGGCGGCGTCTGCGATCCCCCGCCCGATCCGGACGCGAGCGTGCCGCCCTTCGGGGATCCGGACGCGAGCGTCACAGAGGGGGACGACGCGGGCGTTCGCCCCGGCCTCGACGCGGGCGGGGGCGTGCCTCCGCGGATCGACGCCGGGCGCGCTCCGAGCCGGGGCGTCCAGGGGAGCTGTGGCTGTCGGGTCGGCGCGCGCGAGCGCGGGCGCGCGAGCTCCTTCGGTCTGGGGCTCGCCCTCCTCGCGCTCCTCCTCGCGCGGCGGCGTGTGCGGCCTCGGCGCTGACGGAACGCCTTGGCTCGATCGATCACGCCGAGCGAAGCGCAGCGCGGCTCACGCCGTGAGCAGGATTTCTTCTCGCGCCTCGCTCGGGCACACTGAGGGCGCATGACGCGCGACCGGCTCCTCCTCACCCTCCTCGGCCTCGCGCTCGCCCTCGTCGGCTGCGAGCAGGGCGCGGAGGACGACGACTGCCGCGGCCCGGACGATCCCTCGTGCGGCGTCGCGTGGGAGGCGCTCTCGCGGCCCGGCGACTACGAGCCGGATCCCGTGGCGCTCGAGAACGGCGCCGCGATCGTCGCCTACGACGACGTGGAGGACTGGGACGACGGCGCGCACTGCGCGGGCGGCATCACGCCGGGCGGGCGCAGCCTCTCGACCTACCTGCGCGCGAATTTTCCGGGCATCTCGTCGATCGGCGGCTACGCGTGCCGACCCAACACCGCCAACACGGCGAAGATGAGCGTGCACGGCTCGGGGCGAGCGCTCGACATCATGATCCCGATGGACTCCGGCGCCGCGGACAACGACGTCGGGGACCGGATCGCGAATTGGCTCATCGCGAATTCGAGCGAGATCGGCGTCCAGTATCTCATCTGGGATCGGACGCAGTGGAGCGGCTCGCGCACGACGAACCGCGTGCGCCGCTACACGGGGCCGAACCCTCACATCGATCACATCCACGCGGAGCTGACGCTCTCGGCCTCGCGCGAGGAGACCCCCTTCTACCGGCTCGGAGGGATCACGACGCCCGTCGAGGAGACCGAGGTGTGTAACGGCCTCGACGACGACTTCGACGGCGCGATCGACGAGGGCGGCGTGTGCGACCTCGAGCCCGAGGACGCGGGCGTGAGCGAGCCGGACGCTTGGGCAACGAGCGACGACGCGGGCCCCGCGAGCGCCCCGGACGCGGGCGCGCTCGGCCTCGACGATGCGGGAGCGATCGACGCGGGCGCGCGCGTGGGAGCGCCGCTCTCGAGCGATTGCTCGTGTCGCGTCGTCGGCGGAGCGGGACGCGGGGCGCCACCGCTCGCGGTGCTCACGCTCCTCGGGCTCGCGCTCGGAGTGCGTCGTCGGAGCGGGCGCGTGCGGGGAGAGGCCTCCGCGCGCTGATCCGCGAGGTCGCTCGACCCGCTCGCGCCGGATGACGCGGGGACGTCGCTCAGCCGTGATCCTTGCGCCCTCGAAGCCGACCCCGTAGAGACCAGCGATGCGTCGAGCCGTGGTGCTCCCTAGCCAGGTCGTGGTCCCAGCGGGCCATCGCGTCGAGGTCCTCGTGATCGGGCAGACGGTGCTCGGGATCAAGACCCCTGACGCCTTTGCCGTCTACGACCACGACGCGGCGGTCTGGTTCGGGCTCCTGGATCACTTCGAGCGAGGCGAGGGCCCCTACGCGGGAGCCCGCCTGCCCGAGCTCAAGAAGGACCTCCAGATCACCGAGCGGTTCAGCGGGACGGTGGTCGGGAGCGTGGTCGGCTCCAACGAAGCCGCGGACGCGGGAACGTCGCACACGACGATCTACGTCGAGGTCTGACGGCGCGCCTCGCTCGACGTGATCCGGCGAGCGTCGACGCGCTGACTCGTCGGGCTCGAGGCAGCGCCTCCGAGTCGAGGGACGGCATGAGCCCGCGCGACGGATGCCTGCCGTGAGAGCGAGGTCGTGAGCGTCGACGCGAGCGCCCCTCTTCAATCGTCGAGGCGGAGAGTGCACACTTCGCCTCATGCGTCGCACCGTGTACTGCAGGGGCCACGTCGCCATCCCCGCTGGCCACCGCGTCGAGGTCTTCATCCTTCGAGAGAAGAGCGTCCTACACGGTCACGTCGCGCCTGCGGTCTACGACCTGGATACGTCCACCTGGTACTCGAGCGATCGCTTCTTCGTGGCGGTCGACGAGTCGTCGGCGGCGCTCACGCCCAAGCTGCGTGACGATCTCGTCGTGGAGGAACGCTTCATGGCGAGAGTGCTCGGCGCCGTGGTTGGGATCACCTATGGGAGCTACACCCAGATCTCGACGACGCTCTACCTCGAGACCGAGGACGGCGGCGGCTCCTGATCCTCCGCGCCGCCGATCCGCCGTGTGAGGAGGCGCTCGCGCGCGACGCTCGATTGCGTCCGCGCACCGCTCGGCTCTGGTAAGAAGAGTTCGCTTGAGGCGCGCGTCGTGTGCCGCCTCGGCGCCCCTTCGCCGGCGAGACGCGCCTCGCCCGCGGGCCGCTCGGCTCGCCGCGGTGCGCCCCGTCGCTCCCTCACGACGGAGGCCCCCCTTGACCGAAGAACGCTCTGCCCGTCCCGACCGCCAGAAGCTCCCCGAGCGCGCGCCGCTCCCGCACTGGCTCCCGCTCGACGCGACGGATCCGAAGGCGTTCCGCGCGGCGCTCCGCGACGACTTCGTGAAGACGTTCGACACGTACGAGTCGCTCTTCGAGACGCTCGCCTCGGACGCCGCGTTCTACGAGCGGCCGATCCCGCTCCGCCACCCGCTCATCTTCTACTACGGCCACACGGCGACCTTCTTCATCAACAAGCTCACGCTCGCGCGGCTCGTCGAGGAGCGCGTCGATCCGCACCTCGAGGCCATCTTCGCGGTCGGCGTCGACGAGATGAGCTGGGACGACCTCGACGAGAAGCACTACGACTGGCCGAGCGTCGCCACCGTGAAGGCGTACCGCGATCGCGTGCGCGCCATCGTCACGAAGATCATCGACGAGGCCGAGCTCACGCTCCCCGTGAGCTGGGAGCACCCGTGGTGGTCCATCGTGATGGGCGTCGAGCACGAGCGCATCCACGTCGAGACGTCCTCGGTGCTCATCCGTCAGCACGCGATGAAGCACGTCGTCTCGCGCCCCGCGTGGGCGCCCTCGACGCAAGCGGGCGAGCCGCCCGAGAACACGCTCGTGCCCGTCCCCGCGGGCCGCGTCGTCCTCGGCCGGGAGCGCAAGGGCGCCCGCTACGGCTGGGACAACGAGTTCGGCCACCACGAGGCGGACGTCCCCGCCTTCGAGGCCGCGCGCCTCCTCGTCAGCCACCGCGAGTACCTCCCCTTCGTCGAGGAGGGCGGCTACGCGGACGAGTCGCTCTGGGACGAGGAGGGGCGCGGGTGGCTCCGCTATAGCGGCGCGAAGCACCCGACCTTCTGGGTCCCGAAGGCGGGCGGCGGCTACCTCTTCCGCACGATGACCGAGGAGCGCGAGATGCCGTGGGACTGGCCCGTCGAGGTCAACGCCCACGAGGCGCGCGCCTTCTGCGCGTGGAGGTCGAAGAAGCTCGGCAAGAACGTGCGCCTCCCGAGCGAGGACGAGTGGCACCGGATGCTCGCCGTGAGCGGCTATCGCTACGGGACGGACGCGAACCTCTACCTCGAGCACGGCGCGTCCTCGTGCCCCGTCGATCGCTTCGAGCACGGCCCCTTCCGGAGCCTCGTCGGCAACGTGTGGCAGTGGACCGAGACGCCGATCTACCCCTTCGACGGCTTCGAGGTGCACCCGTACTACGACGACTTCACGACGCCGACCTTCGACGATCGCCACGCGATCATGAAGGGCGGCTCGTGGATCTCGACGGGCAACGAGGCCGACCCGGACTCGCGCTACGCCTTCCGGCGGCACTTCTTCCAGCACTCGGGCTTCCGCTACGTCGTCGCCGACGCGGCCCCGCCGCCGCCGTCCCAGTACGAGACGGACAAGCTCCTCTCCGAGTACGCCGAGTTCCACTACGGCGCCTCGTACTTCGGCGTCCCGAACTTCCCGAAGGCGCTCGCCGAGCTCGCGATCCGCGCGATGGGCGATCGCCCCCACCGCCGCGCGCTCGATCTCGGCTGCGCGTCGGGCCGCGCGAGCTTCGAGCTCGCTCGCCACTTCGATCACGTCGACGGCGTCGACTTCTCCGCGCGCTTCATCCGCCAGGGCGTCGTCCTCGCGAGCGGCGAGCCGCTCCGCTACGTCGTCGTCGAGGAGGGCGAGCTCACCGAGCCGCGCGAGGTGCGCCTCACCGATCTCGCCCTCGCGGACGTCGCGGGCAAGGTCGCGTTCAACCAGGGCGACGCCTGCAACCTCAAGCCGATCCTCACGGACTACGACCTTGTCTTCGCGGCGAACCTCGTCGATCGGCTCTACGATCCGAGAAAATTTCTCTCGTCGATCCACGAGCGCCTGCACGTGGGGGGCCTCCTCTTCGTGGCGACGCCCTGCACCTGGCTCGAGGAGCACACGCCGCGCGAGGCGTGGCTCGGCGGCTTCGAGGAGGACGGCAAGCCCTTCCGCACGCGGGACGGCCTCCGGCGCGCGCTCGAGGCGTACTTCGAGCCCGTGGGCGAGCCCGCCGAGGTGCCGTTCGTCATCCGAGAGACGAAGCGCAAGCACCAGCACACGCTCTCGGAGGTGACGATCTGGCGCCGCGTGCGCTGATCGGAGGAGACGAAGAGATGAAGACGAAGAAGAGCGAGCTCGGGGTCGCGGAGCGGGTCGAGGGCGCCGTCCTCGGCGCGTTCGTCGGCGACGCGCTCGCGCTCGGTCCGCACTGGTACTACGACCTCGACGAGCTCCGCCGCGAGTTCGGCGAGTGGATCAGCGACTACACCGAGCCGAGGCCGGGCCGCTACCACGCGGGCCTCCGCGCCGGCGACGCGTCGCAGTCGGGCTTCATCCTCGAGCTCACGCTGCGCTCGCTGGTCGAGCGGGGCGGCTACGACGAGGCGGACTTCGCTCGCCGCCTCGACGAGGACCTCTTCTCGAAGATCGACGGAACGCCGATGGCGGGGCCCGGCGGCTACACGAGCCAGTCGATGCGCGACGCGTGGAAGCTCCGCGAGGCCGGTAAGCCCTGGGGCTCGGTCGCGGGCCTCGCCGACAACACCGAGGCGGCCGAGCGGATCCTCGCGATCGCCGCGCGCTACGCGAAGAGCCCGAGGCTCCTCGCCGAGCACGTCAGCTCGAACGTGGCGCTCACGCAGCGCGATCCGACGGTGGGCGCGATGACGCTCGCCTACGGCGCGGTGCTCGGCCAGCTCGTAGCGGGCGAGCCGCTCGACGGCGCGCTCTCGGGCAAGCTGATGGCGCTCGTGAAGCAGGGTGAGCTCCCCTTCCACACCGTCGTGAGCGACGGCATGAAGCCGCCCACGGATCCCGAGGCCCCGCTCCGCGCCGGCCAGTTCTCCTCGCCCGACGCGCTCCTCACCGTCTCGTCCATCGCCGAGGGCGTTCAGCGCCGCGGCGTCCAGATCGAGCCCGCGTGGAAGGTCTCGCTCGTCTACGGCCTCCCCTGCGCCGTCTACCACCAATTCCCCGCCGTCTATCACCTCGCCGCGCGCTTCCCCGGTGATTTCGAGTCCGCCGTCCTCCACGCCGTCAACGGCGGCGGCCAGAACATGGCGCGCGCGATGCTCACCGGCGCGCTCGTCGGCGCGATGGTCGGCGTGGCTGGGATCCCCGAGCGCTTCCTCGACGGCCTCACGCGTGAGGGCGAGGTCCGCGCGCTCGCGCGGCGGCTCGGGGAGCAGGCGTCCGCGGGCGACTGACCGTCTGTCCCGAGGCCTAGGGCGCCCTCACGCGTTCGGGCTGCTCGCCTCCGGGCCGAGCGCGAACCGCTCCTCGGAGCACGCGTAGGTGATCGGCGTCAGCTCGAGCACGGTGTGGAGCGGGATGTCGATGTGAGGGCACTCATGGGGCGGCCGGTCCATGAGGTAGGCGTAGAGCGCGCGCACGACGGCCTGGTGCGCGACGACGAGGACGGGGCTTCGCTCGCGCTCGAGCTCGATGATCACGGGCTCGAGCCGGCGGATCACGTCGCGGTAGGACTCGCCGCGCGGGTAGCGGTAGTTGAACTTGTCGCGCTCGCGCGCGGCGTACTCCTCGGGGAAGGCCTGCTCGATCTCCCGATAGGTCATTCCGTCGCAGTCGCCCGCGTCGATCTCGTCGAGCGCGCGCCACTCCGTCGTGTGCCGAAAGAGCGGGCGCGCCGTCTCGATCGTGCGCCGGAGCGTGCTCGTGAAGACGACGAGCTCGTCGTGGCCTCGCTCCTTCGCGATGAAGTGAGCCAGGTTCTGGGCGAAGAGCTCACCTCGCGCGGAGAGCAGGGAGTCGCCGCCGATCCGGCCCTCGACGTTGAAGAGGCTCTCCCCGTGCCGCGTGAGGTAGATCGGGCGCGGGATCGGGTGGAGGTTCATCAAGAAGTAGACGAGCCGCGAGGGGAGGTAGCCCTGGATGCGATAGGCCTCGACGCGCTTGCCGACGTCGATCACCTTGACGTAGCTGCCCTCCGTCGGCTCGACGCTCTCGTAGGCCTTCTCGTAGTTGGCGATCCGCTGGCGGAAGTCCAGGACGGCGCGATCGGGATCGAAGCCCGCGTAGTCCGGCATGTGCAATTTCGTCTGCCGGATGTTCGACTCGATGACCTCCTCGTCCTCGCAGATCGACTCGACGAAGACGACCTCGCGCCCCTGCGCGCGGCAGCGCTCGGCGACGTAGTGGCGGCGCTGCCGCGTGGTGTTGGTGGCGTCGTAGATGCCGACCTCGCCGCCCTCGGCGAACCACGCGAGCATGTCGTCGAGCGCGAGGCGCGCGACCTCGGCGCGGGCCGCGGCCGCGAGGCGGTTCTCGGGATCGAAGAAGCTCTGATCCTTCTGGCTCCCGAGGTGTTTGCGGCGGTAGTTCCCGACGTTGAAGACGCGCGTCTCGTAGCCGAGCCACGAGAGGTAGCGCGCGAGGCGACGCGCGATGTGGGTCTTGCCGCGCGCGGGCAGGCCGACCATCACGAGGGCGAGCTGGGCGAGGCGCGGACGTTCGCGGGGGCGGGGGGACACGCGCCGAGTCTAGCGGCTCGTCGGCGCGGCGCGGCCTCGGATCAGCGCGGATCGACGACGTGGCCCACGAAGAGGACGAGCCCGCTCTCCCGATCGCGCAGGAAGAAGAGGAAGGGGTGATCGGCGACGATGCGCGCCGGTGGGGGCTCGGGGTAGGTGGCCGAGGTGAGCATGACGCCCACGCCCGTCGCGCCCGCGGCCTCGGTGCCCTCCTCGTTCACCTCGACGAAGGCGCGGTGGAACGCGGCGCCGACGACGAGGTGGTGAGCCTCGGTGATGCCCGAGAGGTCCGCCTGCTCCCAATCGAACGCGCGCCGCACGCCGAGCGCGTTCATCGCCGAGCGGAGATCGAGGCTCTCGGCCGGCTCGATGCGGAAGCGCGGGATGGCGATCTCGACATCGCAGCGGCGCGAGAGCTCACGCGTGAGGCGCTCGAGCCGATCGGGATCGAGCGAGCCGAGCAGGCCCTCGAGGCCGTCCCGCTCGTCGGGGACGACGACGACCATCGAGACAGCGTCGCCCGCGTAGGGGAGCTCGCCGACGCTCGCGCCCTCGACGTGAGCGAAGGGCACGCAGCGGGTGTCCCGCATCGTCGGCACGCGCGCCTCGTCCCGGCCGTCGACGTAGAAGGGCTGGTCGGTCGTCCGCGCGCGATCGAAGGGCGCGGCCCACGGGCCGTGGAAGTAGACGGCGTTCGTGAGCACGAGCCGCGTGTCCGCCCCGACCGACCCCGGGGGCATGAGCTCGCGGATGCGATCGTTCGTGCGCTCGGCGACCCAGCCGTTGACGCGCACGCGCGCCCCCTCGGGATCGGTCGAGAACGAGACCGCCTCGAAGGGCGCGCGGAAGCCGACCGCGAGCGCGCTCCGAAAGCCGTCCTCGATCGGGAAGGCGTCCTCGACGAAGACGCGGTTGGCCGTCCGGAGCTCGACGCCGCTCTCCGCGATCGCCTCGATCCGCGCGGCGAGCTCGCCCTCGGCGGGGGCGACGTCGCCCTGGAGGTGGAGCGCCCGATCGAGCTCCGCGCGTGTCTCGCCGCGCGCGCCCTCGCGGAGCATCGCGAACGCGGTCGCGACGGAGTGGGGCGAGGCCGCCTGGTTCGCGTGGGGCGTCGCGATCGTCCGGTAGAACTCGGCCGTGAACCGGTTGCTCGCCGTGACCACCTCCGCGAGCGGCGTGCGCGCGGCGTGGTCGATCGTGATCGGCTCCTCCGCGCCGCGCGGGGTGCCCCCGCCGCAGCCGAGGCTCGTCGAGGCGAGGAGGGTGATCGCGAGGGCGTTGGGACGGATGGGCAGCATGAGGTCCTCGAGCATGTGGGGCGAGCCTAGCGCCGCCTCCGAGGCGACGTCAGGGGAGGGTCGAGGCGCCCGCGTTCAGCTCGCGTCCGCGCGGGGATCGACGACGTGGCCGAGGAAGAGGACGAGGCCGGACTCGACGTCGCGGATGAAGAAGAGGAAGGGTCGATCGACGATGAGCTCGGGGCGCCGCGCGGCGCCCTCCCTCATGATGATCGCCGTCGCCGCGGCGGCCTCGGTGCCCTCCTCGTTCACCTCGACGAAGGCACGGTGGATCACCGCGCCGACGAAGGGCCGCGGCTGCTCGGCGGTGATCCCGGTGAGATCGGCCTGTCCCGGCTCGAAGATCCGGGTCACGCCGAGCCGGTGCAGCGGCCGACCGAGATCGAGGCTCTCGGTCGGCGCGACGCGAAAGCGTGGGAGCGCGACCTGGACGTCGCCGCGCTCGTGGAGCGAGGAGGTCCATCGGGTGAGGGCGCCCTCGTCGAGAGATGCGAGCAGCGCGGGGAGGCCGTCCTGCGCGTCGGGGACGACGACGACCATCGCGAGCGCGTCCCCAACGTAGGGGAGCTCGGCGACGGTCACGCCGTCCTCTTGCGCGATCGCGAGGCGCCGCGTGCCCCGCATCGTCGGGACCGCGACTTCCGTCCGGCCATCGACATGGAACGGGAGCGGCGTGGTCCGCGCGGGATCGAACGGGGTCGCCCACTGACCGTGGAAGTAGACGGCGTTCGTGAGCACGAGCCGCGTGTCCGGCCCGATCGTCCTCGGGGCCAGGAGGTCTCGGATGCGATCGTTCGTCTGCTCCGCGATCCAGGCGTTGATGTGCTGGCGCGCGGGCTCGGGCGCGCCCCTGAAGTCGAGCGCCTCGAGGGGCGCGTGGTAGCGCTCGGCGAGGGCGTCGCGGAAGGCGTCGAGGACGTGGAGGCTCTCGTCGACGAAGATGCGGTTGGCGACCCGCAGCGTGACGCCGGACTGGCCGATCGCGTCGATCCGTGAGGCGAGCGCGCCCTGGCCGGAGGCGACGTCGCCCTCGAGGTGGAGCGCGCGCGAGAGCTCATCCCGGCTCTCGCCGCGGGCACCCTCGCGCAGCATCGCGAGCGCGGTGGCGACCGAGTAGGGCGAGGCGATCTGGTTCGTGTGGGCGTCGGCAACCGCGCGATAGAGCTCGACGCTGAAGCGGTTGTCGGCCTCGACCTGCGCCTGCCGGGCCTCGCGAACCTCGCCCGCCGTGGGTGCAGGCCGATCGCCCGCCTCCCCGGCCGTCGGCCTCGTCGTCGGCTCAGCCTGCGGCTCGGCCCGCGGCTCGGCTCGTGGATCGGACACGGTCGAAGGCGCCGAGGGGGTCTCGTTGGACGCTCCTCCGCCGCAGCCGAGGCTCGTCGCGAGGAGGAGCGTGCCGATGAGGTGGGTTGGACGGCGTGTGTGCATGTCTCGCGTGTTCCTGTCTCGCATCGTCATGGCTGGTGGATCACGGTGGTGGGTGGAACCGCTCGCCTCGACGCTCGCTCGGCGACGTGTCGTCGACGTCGTCGCAGAGCGCCGTGGGGAGCGCGCTAGGACGCGGGATCTTCGCTCAGCTCGCGCTCGCGCGGGGATCGACGACGTGGCCGAGGAAGAGGACGAGGCCGGACTCGACGTCGCGGATGAAGAAGAGGAATGGGTGATCGGCGATCAGCGCGGGGCGCTCGGCCAGCCCCATCACGTTGGCGGAGATCGCCGTCGCGGCCGCGGCCTCGGTGCCCTCCTCGTTCACCTCGACGAAGGCGCGGTGGAGCGCCGCGCTGACGAAGAGCGGCGGCCGATCGGAGGTGATCCCGGTGAGGTCGGCCCCCTCCGGGCTGAAGACGCGCGTCACTCCGAGCTGACGCATCGTCGGGATGAGATCGACGCTCTCGGTCGGCGCGACGCGGAAGCGGGGGAGGATGATCTGGACGTCGTCACGCTCGTGGAGCGCTGCGGTCCAGCGCGCGAGGGCGCCCTCGTCGAGCGACTCGAGCAGCGCGGGGAGTCCGTCGCGCGCCTCGGGGACGACGACGACCATCGCGAGCGCGCCTCCGGCGTAGGGGATCTGGCCGATGGTCACGTCGGCCTCTCGCGCGATGGCGAGGCGCCGCGTGTCCTGCATCATGGGGACCAGCGCCTCGGTCCGGTCGTCGACGTGGAACGGGAGCGGCCTCGTCTGCTCGCGGGCGAAGGGAGTCGCCCAGT
Organism: Sandaracinaceae bacterium; assembly: GCA_039809495.1. GTDB lineage: Bacteria > Myxococcota_A > Polyangia > Polyangiales > Sandaracinaceae > JAFLCL01. Next base: position 23,052 of record JBDHVC010000033.1, on the reverse strand, counting down.
CGCCGTGGAAGTAGACGGCGTTGGTGAGCACGAGGCGCGTGTCGGACGCGATCGAGCCGCTCGGCAGGAGGTCTCGGATGCGATCGTTCGTCCGCTCCGCGATCCAGCCGTTGATGTGCTCGCGCGCAGGCTCGGGCGCGGTCCTGAACGCGAGGGCCTCGAAGGGCGCGCGGTAGCGCTCGGCGAGGGTGTCGCGGAAGGCGTCGAGGACATGGAGGCCTTCGTCGACGAAGATGCGGTTGGCGACCCGGAGCGTGACGCCGGACTGGCCGATCGCGTCGATCCGCGAGGCGAGCGCGCGCTGACCGGGGGCCGCGTCGCCCTCGAGGTGGAGCGCGCGAGAGAGCTCGTCCCGCGTCTCCCCGCGGGCGCCCTCGCGCAGCATCGCGAACGCCGTAGCGATGGAGTACGGCGACGCGATCTGGTTCGTACGGGCGTCGGCGATCGCGCGATAGAGCTCGACGCTGAAGCGGTTGTCGGCCTCGACCTGAGCCTCACGGGCCACGCGATCCTCGCCCGCCGCGGGCGTGGGCTGAGCGTGCGTCGCGTCGGCCGAGCCCGAGGTCTCGGTCGAGGAGGGGGCGTGTGGCTCGCTCGCCGCGCCGGCGCCGCAGCCGAGGCTCGTCGCGACGAGGAGGGCGCCGAGGAGGGGGCTCGGGTGGCGTGAGATCATGGCTCGCGTGGTCATGGTACGCGGTAGTACCCCGCGCCTCGGCGCGTCCTTGGGGGCTCGAGCGAGATCATCGTGATCGAGCGACACGAAGACAAGCTCCCCGAGCGCCCGCTCGCGTCGACGCTGCTCGCGTCCGCGCGCTTCGTCCGCCACAGCCACCTCTCGGAGGCGCTCTTCGTCGAGCCGATCGAGGCGCGGCTCGACGCCTGCGTACGCGCTGTCAGCCCAGATCCTCGCGGATGATCGTGTCGATCGCGCGCTCGGCGATGGCGGCGATGGTCCACGAGGGGTTCGAGGTCGGCGTGCAGCCGGGGACGAGCGCGCCGTCGATGACGTAGAGGCCGGGGTGGCCGTTCACGCGCCCGAAGGTGTCGGCCACGACGCCCATCGGGACGCCGCCGAGCGGGTGGAAGGTCTGCGGGATGGGCCCAGCGCCGGGGATCGGCGCGACCGTGCCGCCCGCCGCGCGCGTGAGCTTCTCGGCCGCGGCGAGGGCCGCGCGATCCGCCGTGGCGTTGAGCTCGGTCGTCCACTCGAGCCGCACCTCCTGCGCCTCCTCGTTCCACACGAAGCGGCCCGTGCCGTCCGGCATCGAGGAGCTCGGGTTGATGAGGCAGTGGCAGCCGAAGCGCGCCGCGCCGTGCTCGATCGTGAGCGGGGCGATCTCGTTGTCGAGGTCGCGGATGACGACCGCGGGCGGACCGCCCTGGACCATGCCCATGTCCTCCTCGAGGTCGGTGATCATGTGGATGTGCTGGCCGTTGTTGCCCCAGCCGGTGCCGAGCGTCGCGGGGAGATCGGGGAGCCAGCGCCGACCCTTCGCCTCGAGGAGCAGGCGCGTCGAGTGGAGTGAGCCGGCCGCGAGGATGAGCCGCGGCGCGTGGAAGACCTTGCGCTCGACGACGTTGCCGACCTCGTCGATGACCTCGACGTCGACGCGGTAGGTGCCGTCGGGGTACATGCCGAGCGCCGCGACCTGGTGCTGCGTGAGCACGCTGCAGAGGCCCGTGTCCTCCGCGCGCCTGAGGTAGGTGCGATCGACCGAGCCCTTCGCGCCGTTGTTGAGGCCGTAGAGGTACTCGCCGATGCTCGCCTCGGCGGGGATGTCGCCGCGGATCTCGGCCTCGACGACGCTCCAGTCGATCGTCGAGAGGTTCTTCTCCCACGGCAGGCTGGCCCGCTCGGCGTGCTCGATGAAGACGCGCGAGCCGAGGTAATTCTCGGACTCGATGACGGCGTCGGTGATGTGCCCCATCGGCAGCACCTCCGCGACGCGGGGATACCAGCGCGCGTCGAGCTCGTCGTAGGAGAGCGCCGCGGGGAAGATCTGCTCGAAGTGATCCTTGCGCGGCTTCACCATCATGCCGGCGTACGCGAGCGAGCCGCCGCCGACCCCGGACCCGCAGGTGATGTTGATGTTCTCGCTCTCCCAGAGCTCGACCATCCCGATGTAGCGATCGATCCGGGTGTGGAGCCCGATCGGCGCCTTGTCGCGCAGCCAGCCCGAGCGCTTATCGGCGTGGAGCATGCTGCAGAAGGTGTTCCCCTCCGACGTGATGTCCCAGCGGCGGCCGCGCTCGAGGAGCGTCACGCGCTTGCCCGCCTCCGCGAGGCGGAGCGCGGAGATCGAGCCGCCGAAGCCCGAGCCGATGATGAGCGTGTGGTCGAGCTGGATGACCGAGTCGACGGGCGCGTCACAACCCCACTGCGAAAGCGCCAAGGCCCCCGTCGCCACGCCACCCACCGCGAAGAACGAACGACGACCGATCGGACGATGCATGCTGAACCTCACTTCGTAGGACGAGCGAACCGCCGTACCTTGCCGGGCCAAGCGAACGCAAGCAATCACGACCGGCTGCACGATTGCGTCGAAAACGATTGCGCTCGCAATCGTAAGGCGTCGGAGGAAACGAGAGGGTCAGTCGTCGGGCGGTCCGGATGCTTCTCTCGCGCTCGTCGGGCCCTTCGCCGAACGTGAGAGAAGCGTGGCAGAGAAGCGTGGCAGAAGAGCGCGAGGGAGCCGGAGCCTCGCGCCGGGCCGCGTGAGAAGAGGGTGGGAGTCCGAGAGCGCCAGTTCGGCGACGAGCGCTAGCGCGCCGGCGCTCGGCGGATCACGTCGCGTGACAGCGCACCTCGATCGAAGGTGATCCGTCGAGCGGAGGCGCGTCGTCAGGCGTCGGCGTTCGCCTCGTCCGCGTCGGCGGGGACGGCGCGATCGCGCGCCCAGGCGCGGAGCGCGTCCACCTTCTCGTGCATCGTGCGCGAGAGCGGCGTCGTCGCTCGGAGCTCCCCGAGGATCATCGCGGTGTCGATGGGCCGCTTCGTGTCGAAGGCCGCGTAGAGCGCGGACGTGACGGCCTGCTCGATCTCCGAGCCGCTCCAGCCGCTCGTCTCGTTCGCGAGCCGCGCGACGTCGATCGCGCTCGCGTCGTGCCCGCGACGCGCGAGGTGGAGGACGAAGAGCGCTCGGCGCACCGGCTCGCTCGGCAGATCGACGAAGAAGATCTCGTCGAAGCGGCCCTTGCGGACGAGCTCGGGCGGGAGCCGAGAGACGTCGTTGGCCGTGGCGACGACGAAGACGCTGGCCCTCTTCTCGGCGAGCCACGTGAGGAACGTGCCGAAGAGTCGGTGGGAGAGGCCGCCGTCGTTGCCGCCGTCCGAGACGGAGGCGAAGGCCTTCTCGAGCTCGTCGATCCAGAGGACGACCGGCGCCATCGCCTCGGCGAGGCGGATCACCCGGCGGAGGTTCTTCTCGCTCTCGCCGAAGTACTTGTCGTAGAGGCTCGAGGGATCGAGCCGCAGGAGCGGCACCGCGAGCTCCTGCGCGATCGCCTTCGCGCAGAGGCTCTTGCCGCAGCCCTGGACGCCGAGGAGCAGGAGGCCTCGCGGCGGCTCGACGCCGAACGCCCTCGCGCCGACCGGATCGCGGAGCACGGCCGCCCGTCGCCTCACCCACGCCTTGAGCCGCTCGAGCCCCGCGACGTCGGCGAGCGAGGCGCCCTTCGGGGTGTACTCGAGCAGGCCGGAGCTCTCGACGATGCGCATCTTCGCCGCGCGGATCCGCGCGAGATCGGTGACGTCGAGCCGTCGATCCTCGACGAGGGCCTCGGCCACCACCTTCTGCACCTCGAAGAGCGAGAGCCCCCTCAGCTCCTCGAGGAGCGCGGCCACGTCCTCGGCGCCGAGCGCGACGTCGATGTTCGCGCGCGTCCGCAGCTCGCGCAGCGTCGCGGAGACGAGCGCGTGGTACTCGGTCGTCGTCAGCGGCGGGAGGGTGAAGTGCGTGACGATGTCGGCGATCGCCTTGGGGACGCGCTCCTCGCCGCTGAACACGACGAGGTTGCGCGTCCTCGCGAGCTGGACGTGGAGCTCGCGCAGCCGAGACGCGATCGCGGGCTCCGAGAAGAGGTGGGTGAAGCCCTGGAAGTGGAAGACGGCCGAGCCGCTCGCGTCGTCGAAGAGCTCGAGCGCCACCTCGGGATCGCGGGTGTTCTTCACGACCTCCTTCGTCGTCGGCGACACGAAGCCGCGGTGCGGCGTCCAGTCCCAGCGCTTCGCGCCGAGGCGCTCGGCGACGTGATCCAGGATGACGCCGACGCGCTCCTGCTCGTGCGACTCGATGTGGATCAGGGTGTGGCGCGCGCGCGCGAGGATCTCGAGCCCGCGGACGACGTCGGGGTTCGGCGCGACCGTGAGCACCGCGAGCTTCTCCTCGTTGGCCATCGCTCGATGGTGCCACGAGCCGCGCGCTCCTCGGGCGCTCGTCGCCCCGGGAGGGGCGCGCCGTCACCCCGCGAGCGCCTGCGCGCCCCCGCTCGACGGAGCACGGCGAGCGCGGCGCGCCGTCAGGCGCCCCGGAGCGCCTGGTCGGGATCGATCGTCGCGGCGCGCCACGCGGGGAACGCGGAGATCGCGGTGAAGGGCACGACGACCAGCGCGACGAGGGCGGCGAGCGTGGCGAGGTCGGTCGCGGGGGCGAGCGCGAGCGGCGTCTCGAGGTTGCTCCAGCCGAAGATCACGTGGGAGAGGAGGGACGCGTCGAAGACGTAGACGTGGACGTAGGCCACGAGGAGCCCGACGATCGTGCCGAAGAGCGCGACGATCGCCGCCTCGATCATGCGAACGGCGAGGACGTCCTCGGTGGACCAGCCGACGGCCTTGAGGACGCCGATCTCCCGGCGCTCTTCGCGCGAGAGGCCGCTCAGGCGCTCCCACGCGAGCAGGAGCAGGGCGGCCAGCACGGGGAGGAGCAGCGCGCCGAGGATACCGCCGCGCGCGTCGAAGGTGAGCTCGTAGAGCCGAGCGAGATCGTCCCTCGCGACGACGCGCCTCGCGGGCAGCCGCGCGGCGATCTGCTCCGCCACGGCGTGCGTCTCCTCCTCGGGGAAGACGTCGACCGCGAGGTCGGTCGCGCGAGCCTCGGGGATGCCGAGGAGCGCGCGCGCCTCCGCCTCGTCGACGAGCAGGGCGTCGTAGCTCGCGAGCGCCGTGCTCGCGGGGAGGATCTCGCCGACGCGGTAGACGGCCTCGTGCGTGGCCGTCGCGACGGCGAGCCGATCGCCGCGCCTGAGGCCGAGCAGGCGCGCGATCCCGGGGCCGACGGTGACGGCGCCGCGAGGGCCCTCGCGCGCCTCGCCGAAGACGACGACGTTGCCCTCGAGCGCGCCGAGGTAGACGTAGCCCCACACCCGCGCGCGGACCCGTCGGACGCCGAGGATCCCCTCGATCTCGGCGGCGTCGCGCGGATCGACGAGGGCCGGTCGGCCTCCCTCGAGGTTCGAGACGACGAGGCTCGGCGCCTCGGCGGACGCGCGCCGGTAGAGCGCGCGCAGGCTCTCGACGACGAAGAGCGTCGAGCCGAAGAGCGCGATCGTGAACGCGAGGCCGGCGCCGATCGCCGCGTTGCGCCACGCTCGGCGGGCGAGCGAGCCGAGCGCGTGCGTGACGAGTGCGCGGGTGCGCGCGAGCGGGCTCGGCGTGCGCGACGGCTCGCTCATGGCGTCGCCTCGCGGCGCTCGAGCCGGAGCGAGAGCGCCCGGCTCGCGGTGAACCACGCGCGCGGGGGGCCGACGGCGAGGCCCGCCGGATCGACGTCGAGGCAGGGCGGCTGATCCTGGCAGGCCGCGCCCGGCTCGGCTGCCGCGGGGTGGCGGAGCCAGCGCGAGCTCGTGCTCAGCGCGAGCTCGCTCGAGCCGGTGCGCGCGACGAAGGCGTCGAGCGCGTCGCCGTCGACGTGCGCCCTGCGCGCCGCGTCGGCCCACGCGAGCGTGACGAGGATCGCGAGGATCGAGGAGGCGAGGGCGAAGCGCCGCAGGCGATGCTCCATCATGGCGTGCGCACGAGGGTGAGGAAGAGCTGCGTGAGGACGCTGTCGGCGACGAGGACCGCGATCGAGACGACCACGACCGAGGTGGTCGTCGCGCGCCCGACCCCCTCCGTGCCGCCGCGCGTCGTCATCCCGAAGTGACAGCCGAGGATGGCGATGAGGAAGCCGAAGAAGGGCGTCTTGCCGAGCCCGGAGAGGAAGTCCTGGAGCCAGATCGCGTCGAGCGCGCTCGTCATGAAGAACGGGATCGGGATCCCGAAGGAGAGGTTGCAGACGAGCGCCGCCGAGACCGTGCCGAGCACGAACGCGAAGCAGGTGAGCAGCGGCATGATCACGATCCCGGCGAGCATGCGCGGGAGCACGAGCTTGCGGATGGGATCGGCGCCGAGCGCGCGGATCGCGTCGATCTGGTCGGTCACCGCCATCGAGCCGATCTCGGCCGCGATCCCGGCGCCGATGCGGCTCCCGACGACGAGGGCCGTGAGGGAGGGCGCGAGCTCGCGCGCCTCCGAGAGGCCGACGATGCGGCCGACCGAGTCGCGCGCGCCGAAGCGCTCGAGGGAGAAGGCGAACTGGATCGCCATGACGACCCCGACGAAGACCGCCGTCGCGGCGGCGATGCCGAACGACTTCACGCCCATCTGCTCGACCTGGTAGAGGAACGAGCGCCACTCGAAGCGGGTCGTGAAGAGCGCGCGGAAGGCGCGCAGCGTCATCACGGAGGCCTGGCCCACGTGCTCGACGCTCGTGATCGCGCGCCGGCCCTGCGCCTCGAGCGCTCGCACGATCGGGGGCGTGCCCTCGCTCGTCGCCATCGTCAGCGCGGCTCCGTCGTGAAGCCGCGGACGAAGGGCTCGAATTCGGCCATCGCGCGCTCGAACGCCGCACCGACGGGCGTGAGCAGCGCGAGGTCGTAGACGCAGTCGTCCTTCTTCATGACGTAGAGGAGCAGCTCCCGCGGCACGCCGTCGAGCCGCGCCGTGAGGTGCGTGCGCAGGGCCTCTCGGCCATCCATCGGGACGAGCTCCTCGGAGCGCACCTCACGCTCGGTGAAGCCCATGAGGAGGTGGTTCGTGAGCGCCACGAGCGGGATGTCGCTGTCGGGATCGCAGGTCGCGTTCGCCTGCACGACCGCGGCGAGCCGTGGGCTGTGCCACGCGAGGTCGTTCTCGTCGGCCACGTCGAGCCGCCGCCAGTCGGCGCCGAGCGGGCCGATCCGAAAGCGCGCGGCGCCGCCCTCGTAGATCGAGCCGCGGAGCTGGCCTCGGTGCCCGGAGCAGGCCGAGAGGGCGAACGCGAGCGAGGTGATGGCGATGAGCGCGCGCACGCCGCCGGTTGTAGGAGATGCGCGGGCGTCGAACAAGGAGCCGATCCTCGGGCTCGGGCGCGCGTCAGACTCCGATGAAGAGGCGGTGGCCGAAGTTGCGCTCGATGCTTCCCTCGAAGATCTTCGTCGCCGCCGTCTCGATGTCGTACTCGGTGCGCTTGAAGTCGAATTCACGCGCCTCGGTGTCGAAGACCGTGTAGCTGGCGCGGTTGTCGTAGTCGCGCGGCTGCCCGACCGAGCCGACGCTCACGATGTACTTCCAGCCCTTGCGGAGCGTGAACCTGCGGGCGGGCAGCTCCTCGACCTCGCCGGGGCGGAGGGCGAAGACCTTGCAGAGGTGCGAGTGCCCGATCAGCGTGAGCTGCGCGAGCTGGTCCCACATCGGCAGGCACTCGCGCGCCTGCTCGGGGGCGAAGATGTACTCGAACTCCTCGAGGCGGACGGGCGAGCCGTGGCAGAGCGTGAGGTCGTGCTCGACGAGATCGTGCTTGTACGGGAGGGCCTTGAGCCAGGCGAGGTTCTCCGCGGAGAGCTGGTGCGCGTGGAGATCGAGGACGTGTCGCGCGGCCTCGTAGTAGTAGGAGTAGTCCATCCGGCCCGCGACGGCGGCGTCGTGGTTGCCGAGGATCGTCGCCTTCGCGAGTTCGCGCACGACGTCCGCGCACTCGTTGGGGCTCGCGCCGTAGCCGACGACGTCGCCGAGGCAGTAGTAGGCGTCGATGCGCTCGCGCCGGTAGGCCTCGACGACGGCGGTCAAGGCCTCGATGTTCGCGTGCACGTCGCTGAAAATGCCTAGGCGCATCGCTCGAACGCGGCTCGCCCGGCGGGAGCCCGCGTCAGGCTCGGGGCGGGGTGGGCGATCCCGAAGGGGCAGGGGCTCTGACGGAGACTCGAGGCGAGCAAGCTGAAGGAGTGTATAGGACGCGACCCCGGGATGTCCACCGATCGCTCACCGTTCGTGCGGCATCCGATCGAGCGGGCCGCGGAAGTAGTGGGTCGGCGAGTAGCGCGCGAGGTTCGACACGCGCTCGGTGTAGAGGCAGGCCCACTGCTCGATCTGATCGCCGATGCTGGAGACCTCGAGCCCCGCCTTGAACACGGAGCCCCAGGAGGGGTGAAAGCCCCGCTCGATCGTGCCCTCGAGGGCGTCTTGCTCCTCCTCGACCGCCGCGAGCCGCGCGCGCGCGTGCTCGAGCCGCTCGACCGCGTGGGCGCGGAGGCGCGCGAGGGTGCCCGCGTCGAGCGCGGGGGCGTCCTTCGCTCGGTCGCAGGAGCGGACGCGGTGCTGCGCCATCCGCACCTCGTCGACGAGCACCTCCGCGAGGCGCGCGAGCTCCTCGAGCCTCGCGAGCAGCGGGCGCACGCTCGCGGTGATGGCGAGCTCGTGGGACATCTCCTGGAGCACCATCATCGTGCGCCACGCGCTCTGCTTCTTCGCGCGGAGGACGTCGCCGTAGATGTGGTCGCCGGCGTAGAGCACGCGATCGCCGCCCACGCCGAAGAAGCGCTCGAGCGGAGGGAGGCAGCCACCCGCGTAGAGCCCGCCGGCCTCGAGCGTCGGAGCCGGCGTCTCCCTCGAGAGGCTCGGATCGAGCGCCATGAACGGCGTGTCCGCCTTCGTGAAGAAGGTGGGCTTCCTCGCCGAGCAGACGACGAGATCGAAGTAGCTCCGCCAGCTCGGGTAGTCCGGGTGCGCGCGATCGAGGAGAAAGCGCATCATCTCGTCCGTGTACTTCGGCTGCGAATTCGTGAGGATGAAGAGGCGCTTGCCGGTGCTCCGGAGCCGATGGAGCGTGTTGGCGAGCTCGGGGTCGCGCTCGACGTAGCGCGGGAAGTCCTTCGCGATGGTGTCGTTGATCGATCCGTCGTGGTGCGCGAGGTCGATGCAGCGCCGGACGTCGTCGAAGAGCTTCGCGTAGTCGAGCGCGACGCTGGGCCGCGTGCGCTCGTGGTGCTCGACGATGCCCGCGTAGATCGCCACCTCGGGGAGCGCGTAGAGCGTGTCCACCCAGTGGAAGCGGGCGCCGCCGACGTCGACGGGCCGCACGTCGTAGAGGCGATGGCGCTCGTCGCGCGAGAGCTCGGCGAACCCGTGATAGGCGCGCTTCACGTAGCGGTAGCGATCCATCTTGAGGACGTTGCCGAGCCGGCGATCGACGTGGAGGCCACGGATCGGGAAGGTCGTCTCGAAGCGGGCGTCGCGGATCGACGCCGGATAGCCGGCCTCGATCAGCTTCGCCACCGTCGCCTCGATCGAGAGCCGATCCATCTCGCTCTGCCGGTAGCGCGCGAGGGTGTAGTCCATGTCGAACCCGATCCACGCGACCGCGTCGAGCCGCAGGTTGCGGTTGACGTAGATGCGCGCCTCGGGGGCGGGCTCGATCACCTCCATGCGGACGTGCTCGCGCTCGAGCACGTCGATCGGGAGTCGGAGCCCTCGCACGGAGGGCTCGGGTGCTTGCTCGTCGCTCGGCTCGCTCACGGCGCGAGCCTATCAGCGCGCGCGGCGCGGCGGCGAGCCTCGTGTCCTCGCCGAGGCCCGCGTGTGCTAGGAGCGCGGGATGTGTGCCCGCGCCCTCTCGTCGGTGGCCGCCCCGATCGTGCTCCTCTCGCTCGCCGGCTGCGGCGCGACCGCCTCGAGCGCCTCGCCCGAGCGCCCCGGCGCGCGCGTCGAGGGGCGCGGCGACGCGGAGCCGGGCGGGCATGATCACGCGAGCGGGCATGATCACGCGAGCGGGCACGATCACGCGAGCGGGATGCACCACCGCTTCGACGATCCGGAGGCCTGGGCGCGCGAGTTCGACGCCCCCGAGCGGGACGCGTGGCAGGAGCCCGATCGCGTGATCGAGGCCCTCGCGCTCCCGCCCTCCGCGACCGTCGCCGATCTCGGCGCCGGGACGGGCTACTTCTCCGTGCGCCTCGCGCGCGCCGTCCCCGAGGGCCGCGTGATCGCGCTCGATCTCGAGCCGTCGATGGTGCGCTACCTGAACGAGCGGGCGGCGCGCGAGGGCCTCCCGAACCTGACCGCGCGAGCGTCGGGCCGAGCGGACGCGGGGCTCGAGGAGGCGGTGGACCTCGTGCTCGTCGTCGACACCTACCACCACATCGACGAGCGCCCCTCCTACTTCGCGCGGCTGCGTGAGCACCTCAGGCCGGGCGCGCGCCTCGCGATCGTCGACTTCCGGCTCGACTCCGAGCGCGGCCCGCCGCGCGCGTTCAAGCTCGCCCCCGAGGTGGTCGAGCGCGAGCTGGAGGAGGCCGGCTATCGCCGCGTCGCCTCGCACGACTTCCTCCCCGATCAGTACTTCCTCGTCTTCGAGGTCGCCCCGACGCCTCACGGCACGAATCCGTCACCCTGATTCGCTGTCGCTGCTTCGTCGACGGTGGGCCGTCGAGGAGCCCCTCCCTCACGCCGAGCGGATCGGCGTGAGCCTCCCACCCGCCGAGCCGGCGTCCCTCTGTCGGGCGGATCACGTCGAGGGAGGCGTGCCGTCGGTGCCAGGGACGAGCGAACTGGGCGGCACAGCCCGCCGCGGGGCCCGCTCGCGACCCTGTTCACGCGGCGCCGTCTGTGCGATTCTTCACACGGCTCGGCTCGCTGTGCGACCGCGCACGAGGTGAACGGCATGACCGCGAAGAAGACGCTCGACGATCAGGAGATCCAGACGCGCCACGACGAGGGCGATGGCGAGCCGCGCTCGACGCGCCGCTCGATGCTCGGCGCCGTGGGAGGGCTCGTCGCCGGGGGCGCCGTCGCCGCCGTGCTCCCAGGCTGCTATCGCCGCGCGGTCGTCGTGGGACCTCGCGCGCCGGGGGCCGTGGTCGTGACGAGCGGTGGGGGCTGCTCGGGGGTGACGGACTCGGACCTCGGGCGCTACTCGGATCCCGTCAACTGCGGTCGCGGCGGCGGGCGCGGCGCCTGCTCGGGGCAGAGCGACTCGGACGGCGGCGCGTACGCCGATCCGGGTGGCTGCGGTCGCGGCGGCTACCGGACGAGCGGGGTGACGGACTCGGACGGTGGCGCGTACGCCGATCCCGTCGGCAACGGTCGCGGCGGCTACCGGACGAGCGGGGTGACGGACTCGGACGGCGGCCCTTACGCCGATCCCGCGGGCAACGGTCGCGGACGCTATCGCTGATCGCGCGCTCCCGCACACGGGCTCGGGGCGCGTCCGCGCGCGGCGCGCCTTGTCGCGCGTTCCCGAGCCCGCGTAGCCTGGGCTCGGCCACCTGCGGGCGAGGCGCGAGCGCGAGGGCACCAAGCTCGGCTCCGCGCGTCGTGTCGGAGGGGGCACCCAGCGTTCGCGGAGCCTCGCCAGCCGAGGCCGGGACCGCGCTCGAGGAGCTCATGAACCGCACGCCATCGCCTCGCCCTACGCCCTCGCGGCTCGGCCGCCGCTCCACGGGGCTCTCTCCTGGGCTCTCTCCTGGGCTCTCCCCTGGGCTCGCGCTCGCGCTCGCGCTCGCCGTCGTCGCGCCGATCCCGGGTCGCGCGCTCGCCGATGGGGAGCGAGGCTACGAGGTGCTCCTCGTCGGCTCGAGCCGCGTCGAGCGCGGCGCGGCGCTTCGGCTCGGGGGCGTCGCGTACGAGGTCGAGGGCCTCGCGACGCTCCGCCCGCGCGAGGACCTCGAGGTCGTCGCCCGCCTGTACGTGAGCGACGAGCGGGGCGAGGCGCGGGTGTTCGACACCGCGACGGTGCGGAGCGCCTCGGCGGGGCGCTTCGAGGTCACGCTCAGAACGCCTCGCGCAGAGCGCGGCCGAAGCCGCGTGGAGCTCGTCGTGCGCGCCGTCGGCCGCGAGGGCCAGCGCTTCGAGTTCCCCGTGACGCTCGAGCCCGACCGTCGGCTCGACGTGCTCACCGACCGTGCCCGCTACGAGCCCGGCGAGACGGTGCACGCGTGGACGCGCGTCCGCGCGGCCCGAGGCGGCGCGCCCGTCCGAGGCGAGCGGCTGCGCCTCGAGCTCCAAGACTCGAGCGGGAGCGCGCTCGCGAGCGTCGAGGGCGAGACCGGCGCGAGCGGCTCGTTCGCCGGCGATCTCGCGATCCCCGCGTCGGCGAGGCCAGGCGGCTACCTCCTCGTCGTCACGAGCGAGGACGGCGAGCTCCGCGAGCTGCACGGCGTCGAGATCCTCCAGCGGACGACCGAGCGCATCTTCGCGACCTTGTCGATCGCCTCGCCGCTCGCGCTGCCCGGCGCGCCGCTCGGGGGGCAGGTGCGCGTCTCGACGCCATCGGGCGCTCCGATCCGCGGCGCGAGCGTGACGCTCTGGATCGACTCCGGCGCGCGCGTGGAGCGGACGACGAACGACGACGGGATCGTCGAGATCCTCGAGCGCGCGCCGTCGTTTCTCGCGGGACAGCTCGAGGCGCACACGCTCAACGCGCGGGTCGTGCACCCCGCGTACGGCACGATCTCGACCTCGACCTCCTTCATCGTGTCGCGCACGCGCTGGCAGATCGGCGCGCGGGCGGAGAACGGCGCGCTCGTCCCCGAGATCGAGAGCACGCTCTTCCTCTCGGTCGCCGACGCGCTCGGTCGCCCGATCGCCGCGAACCAGGAGGTGGAGATCCGCGGCGTCGGGACGATCGCGGGGCGAACGATCGGCCGCACGGACGCGCACGGGCTCGTCGAGCTCCAGGTGCGGCTGCCGCGCGGCGCGACGAGCGTGATGCAGGGCGGCGCGTGCGCCCGCACGCCAGCGACCTCGTTCGAGGTGACGCTCCGGACGCGCCAGCCGATCACGTCGCGGCTCTGCGTGCCCGTCGCCGTGGACGCGGCGCTCGCGATCCGCGCGGAGCGCCCGATGATCGAGGCCGGGGCGCCCCTCGTGATCCACGTCGAGCGGCGGCCGAGCGCGCGCGCTCGCCCGGTCCTCTTGGAGCTCGTCCGGAGCGGCGAGACGATCGCCTCGAGCTGGATCGACGGCAGCGCGACGCGCGGCTCGATCACGCCGCCGGCGGATCTCGGCGGCGGGCTCCTCGTCGTTCGCGCCCGCCCGCTCCGGCCCGACGACGCGCGCGCGCGGCTCGACGCGCCTGGCCTCGACGCCCTCGGCGTCGGCGTGAACGTGGCCGTCCTCGTCCGACCTCGTGGGGCGTTCGCCCTCTCGGTCGCGCCCGATCGGCCGCGCCACCACGTGCGCGACGACGTCCGCGTGGAGCTGAGCGCGTCGAGCCCGCCAGGCGGCGCCGCGTGGGCCTCGCTCCTCGTGCGCGACGAGGCGATGCAGGGCGGCGAGCCCGACTGGGCCCTCGAGTACGTCCAGGGTGAGCTCGGGCAGGCGATGCGCGCGCCCTTCGCGCCCGAGGCGGAGCGGCTCTTGCGCGCGACCCTCGCCTCGAGCGCTTCGATCGAGCGACCGCTCTCGCCGAGCCCGCCGATCGGGGTCGCGCCGTGGGCGCGGACGCTCCCCCCGCCGCAGGGCTGGGCGCAGCGGGATCCGGCGGTGCTCCGCGATCCCGTCCGCCTCCGCGAGGCGCTCTTCCGCTCGGGGATCGATCGCGCGATGGAGCGGGTGGAGCGGCGCGTCGCGCAGCTCGGCGCCGACGACGCCTCGCGCAGGCGCCTGCTCCGCGTGAGCGGCTCGCGCGTCGACTTCGCGCCGGACTTCATCCAACAGCTCGACGCCGAGGAGCGGCGATCGCCCACGCGCACGCTCGGCGGCGCGCCGCTGACGATCGCGATGCTGCGCGAGGCCGACCCGAGCTTCGACTTCGACACGGTCGCGCGTCGCGTCATGCGCCGTCAGCTCGTCCGCGTGCTCGTCGCGCTCGCGAGCTACCTGAGCCCGGACGATCCCGCGGCGCAGCGCGCCTCGGCGAACGAGCCGCCCGAGCGCTGGCTCTCGCAGCTCGTCACGCTCCACGTCCTCGACGAGGCGAGCCTCGTCGACCCCTGGGGGCGGCCCATCGCCTTGCGCCGCGCGGCCGGGCGACGTCCCGTCATCGTGCCCGGCGAGCGCGCGGCGGACTACGAGCTCGTCTCGGCCGGGCCCGACGGCGTGCCCGGCAACGGCGACGACGTGCGCGACCCGTTCGCGCGCGTCGTGCCGCGCGGCACCCTTTACGCGATCACCTCGGGCGAGGACGCGATCATGGACGCGCTCTCGCTCATCGCGCCGGGGGAGCGCGCCCTCGCCGCGATGGCGCGCGCCTACGAGCAGCTCTCGCTCGCGGCGGAGGAGGAGCGCACGGCGAGCGCGGTGCGCGCCTCGTCGTCCGAGGTCGACTACGACGGCGAGGTCCTCGCCGCGGACGACTCGCCCGCCGCCGAGAGACACTTCTACGCGGGCGGAGAGGCAGAGGGCGGTGGGTATTATGGCGGCGGAGCCGGGTCCAGCCTGGCCGGGCGGCGCAGGGCCGCGGGCGCGGCCGACGAGCGCGGCGGCGCCCCCATGCCAGCCGCGGCCCCGCTCCCGCCGCCCGCCTCGCAGGCGGCCCTCGCCGAGGCGCCCGCGGCGCTCCTCGACCGCGCGAACGCGATCGTGCGCGAGGAGTTCCCGGCGAGCCTCTTCTTCGTCGGCGAGGTGCCGCTCGACGCCGAGGGGCACGCCGCGCTGAGCGTGCCCTTGCGCGACGCGCTCACGACGTATCGCATCGAGGCGATCGCGTGGAGCGACGCCGGCTGGACCACCTCGGCCCGCGCCGACGTCGAGGTCGATCAGGACGTGATGATCGACGCGCCGGTCCCCGAGGCCGCGACCGTGGGCGACGTGCTGCGGCTGCCCGTCCGGGTCCAGAACCGCACCGGCGCGCCGCTCGCGGTGCGCGTCGAGGTGTCGGTGGACGAGGCGGCTCGTGGGGAGTCCGTCGCCGTCGAGGTGGGCCCGCCGACGCGCCTCACGGTGCCCGGTCGCGACGCGCTCGAGGGGATCGTCGAGGTGCGCGTGCGACGCCCCGGCGAGGTGCGGCTGCTCCTCCGCGCGCTCGGCGACGACGGGAGCGTCCTCGACGCCGCTCGACGCCGCCTCGTCGCGTCGGACGACGCGCGCATGGTGCGAGCGAGCCGGCTCGAGCTCGTCGAGGGGCAGGCGGTGATCCGTCTCAGCGTCCCCGACGGGGCGAGCGCGCGCGGCCCAGGCGAGCTCCGCGTCTCTGTGGGGGGCGCGATGTTCGGGCATCCGTCGGAGTGGACGGAAGCCGGCGCGCCGAGCGACGCGGGCTGGGTCGTCTGGACGCTCGCGATGATGGAGCAGCCCATCGCGGCGGCGCTCTTCGAGCGCGCGCGCGCCGATCTCGTCACCGATCCGAGCTACGGCGACGGAACCTTCTTCGTCCGCGGGCAGAGCCAGGACGCGGTCGCGCGCGTGCTCGGCGCGCTCTACGGCGATCCGCGGCTCGGCGACGACCAGGTGCGCGCGGCGCTCCGCTTCGTCTCGGGCGACCAGCTCGTCTTCCCGAGGCCCGAGCTGCGCGGCGCCTTCCAGCGCGTCGCGGAGCAGCCGCGGGACGTGGCGGCGATCCTGATCGGCCTCGCGCCGGCCGTGCGCTCGTCCTCGCGGCCCGCGCTCCGTGCGACGCTGCGCGAGGCCCTCGCGCGGCTCGCCGTCGAGGCCGCGAACCGAGGCGCTCGCGCCACGGACCTCGCCTCGAGCGTGAGCTACGCCGCGGCCCTCGCCCTCTCGGGTGGGCCAGAGGAGCAGGCGCGGGCGCAAGAGCTCGCGCGCCGCGCGAGCCGCGAGCTGATCGTCGTCGGCGACGAGGCGTGGCTCGAGGTCGATGGCGCGGACGAGGCGATCGAGCCTCGGCTCTCTCCGACCGCCTCGCTCGCGTTGGCGTACGTCGGCCTCGGCGCGCCCCGCGACGCCCTCCCCCTCGTGCGCACGCTGGCGCGGGCCTCTCGAGGCGCCTCGCGCTGGCCCACCGACGGACGCGCGCTCGCGAGCGCGGCGGCCGCCGGGCTCTCTCGGGGCTCCCTGAGCGCGCCCCCGCGCGTTCGCTTCGACGGACGCGAGCTCGCGGCGAGCCTCGAGGCGGGCGTCGTCACCGCTCCGCTCCCCGCGATCGACCGCGCGGGCGAGCACACCGTGGAGCTCGCGCTCGCGCCCGACGTGATCGCGCTCGCGCGCGTCGAGACGCGCTACGGGCTCGGCTGGGATCGGGCGTCGTCTGATCCCTTGCCGGTCGCGCTCGGCTGGGACGGCGAGCTCGGCGCGCGCGACACGCGCTCGGGGCTGCGCCTCGTCGTCGCGAACCGAGGGACGCGCGTGCTCGTGCGGCCGGTCGCCGAGATCCTCCTCCCCGCCGGCGCCGAGCTCGACGAGCCGACGCGCGAGGCGCTCTCGGCGCGGCTCTCGTCGCCGGCGGCGATCGAGGGGGCGACGCTGCGCCTCGAGCTCCACGCGATCGCGCCGGGTGGCTACGTCCGCCTCCCGATCCCGCTGCGCTTCAGCGTCGGTGGGGAGCTGCGCGGGCTCGGGGTGACGCTGCGCGACGAGGCGAACACCTCGGCCGACCTCCCCTCCGCCGTGCTCCCCTCGCGCGCCCTCGTGATCTCGGATCGCGGCGCCGAGCCCGCGCGCTCGGACGCGGAGGGCTCGCCCCCGCCCGCGCCGCCGCCGCCCGATCCGATCCTCCCGTTCGACCCACCACCGTCCCTCGCGGAGGGGATCCGATGAGCGCCCTGCACCTCCGACTCCTCTCCTCCTCGCGGCTCGCGCGGCCCGTCGTCGCGCGGATCACGGGGCTCCTCGCGTTGGGGCTCTTTACGTTGGGGCTCGTCGCCTCGACGCTCCTCCTCGGCCCGCGCGCGGAGGCCCAAGCGGTCGCACGCCCCACAGGCGCGGTCGCGGGGCTCGACCTCCAGATCGAGGGCGCGTATCAGGGCGTCCAAGGGGGCGAGCTGCGGTGGCTCGTCACGAGCTACGAGGTGCGCGGCGCGAGCACGCTCGCCCTCGCGCCCGGCGCGGACGTCGAGTGGACGACCTCGCTCGATCGGAGCGCGGAGCCGGTGACGACGCGCACCGACGCGCATGGACGCGCGCTCGTACGCGTGCCGATCCCGCTCGACGCGCCCAGCTCGTTCCAGGTCGTGCTGCGCGTCTCGCGCGGCGGGGCCTCGCGGCGCTTCGAGCTCTCGGTCGGCGCCTTCCCCGCCGCGGAGCTCGAGATCGTGCCGATCGGGGCGAGCGTCGCGCCCGAGGGGCGGCTCGCGTTCAGCGTCGTGATGCGCGATGCGAGCCAGCGCGCGCTCGCGGGCCAGCCGCTCCGCGTGGAGGTGCTCGACGCGAGCCGGCGTCGGATCCTCCCGCTCATCGAGCTGACGACGAACGCCTCGGGCGTCGCGCACCACGCCGTCCGGCTCGCGCGCGGGGTGACGGGTAGGGTGACGCTCCGCGCGGTGAGCGGCGAGGGCCGCCGCCGTGTCGAGGCGGAGCGTGAGGTCGAGGTCGTCGCGCCGCACGGCTCGGGCGCGCTCCTCGTCGCGGTCGTGCCCGAGCGCTGGGTGCTCGCGTCCGGCGAGACGACCGACGTCACGGTCCTCGTCCGGAACGAGGCGGGGCGGCCCATCGAGGGCGCGCTGGTCGACGCGGACGAAGTGCGCACGCCCGAGCAGCGCCGTCAGGCGCCGCTCCGCACGGACGCCCACGGGCGCGCGCGTTATGCCCTCCGCGCGCCGCTCACGAGCGAAGCGTTCTTCGACTTCGCGACGTACGTGCGCGTCTCCCACGAGACCGAGGGCTCGGGGTCGAGCGGCGTCACGCTGCGCGTCGGCGCGGCGCCGAGGGTCGTGAGCTTCGCCGTCGAGGGCGGCGCGCTCCTGCCCGCGCTCGGCGGTCGTGTCTACGTCCGCGCGGTCGAGCTCGACGGCTCGCCGAGCCCCGCGGGGCTCGAGGTCAGCGTCTCGGGGCCGCGCCTCGGCACCCACCGGGCGCGTACGGACGCGAGCGGGCTCGCGAGCATCGAGCTCCCGCCGCTCGCGGGCCTCGGGGCGGGCGTAGAGGACCGCTGCGCGGGGGACGGCGCGACGACGGCGATCACGGTCTCGGTCGCGGACGCGGCGCCGATCGTCTCGTGCGTCGCGCTCGACGCCGAGGCGACGGTGCGGGTGCGCGTCGGATCGCCGATCGCGGTCCCCGGCGAGCCGCTCGAGATCGAGCTCGCGCGCGCTCCCCACGCCGCGCGCCTCCCCATCTCGGTCCGATTGGTCGTCGAGGAGTCGCACGCTCTGCTCGACGCCACGGTCGTCGACGCGTCCGAGAGCCGAGCGACGCTGCGCCTGCCGCCGAACACGCCCGCGGAGCGGATCGCCATCGTCGCGCGCGCGCTCGTGGGCGCCGAGCAGCGCGAGGTCATGGGCGGCGTCGTCTCGGTCCTCGCTCGACGTCGACGGATGCCCGCGCTCGACGTGCGCGTCGAGCGAGGCGATCGCGGCGCCATCGTCCATCTCCCGCGGCTCGGCGACGCGAGCGCCCTCGTCTTCGCGCTCCCGCTCGAGGACGCGCTCGCCTATCTGCCGGACGACGACGAGCTCTCCCCGGGCGCCACCGAGTCCGGTCAGACGGACGCGATGCTCGAGGCGATGCTCGCGGCCACCGTCGCGCGCGACGTGAACGCGCCCTTCGTGCTCCGCGAGAGCGGAGGACGCCTCGAGACCGTCCCCGTTCCGTCGCCCGAGGGCGAGTCCTTGTTCCTGCGCGATCCGTGGCGGACGCAGGCGCGCTTCGTGAGCGGACGCCTCGCCTTGCTGTTTCGAGCGATCGAGCGGCGGGTCGCGAGCGCCGTCCCCGGCGCGATCGACGACGTCGCGGTCGAGACGAACGGGCGCTGGGACTTCAACGCGCAGATCGTCGAGTCGGTCGCGGACGGCGGCGAGCTCGGCGGCGAGGGGGCGACGAACCTCGGCGGCGAGCCGATCACCGTCGAGGCGCTCCGCGCGCTCGATCCCGCGTTCAGCTACGACAACGTCGCGCGGCGCGTCACGCGCGAGCGGCTCTTTCGGCTCCTCGTCCTCTTGCGCCGCTTCATCCTCGCGAACGGCTACGACATCCCGTGGGCGCGCTTCGGCGATCCCTCGAGCTGGCTCGCGCGGCTCGCCTCGACGAGCGATCCCGCCATCGGCTCGGTGGGGCCTCAGGTCCTCGTCGACGGGTGGGGGCGCCCCTTCGTCTTGCGTCAGGTCCGTGGGCGCGCTCGCCACCTCGCGTGGGAGCCGCTCCCGGGGTGGGAGATCGCCTCGCTCGGGCCGGACGGCCGGGGCGGGACCAGCGACGATCTCGTCGATCCGAGCGCGCGGATCCTGCCGAGCGCGTCGCTCTACGCGCAGGCGGTCGGCGAGGACGTGCTGCTCGCTCGCCTGAACGGCGTCGCGCTCGGCCGCGCGACGATCGAGGCGCTCGGGAACAACCTGGGGATCGGCTCGATGACCATCCCGCCGGACGCCGATCGCGAGCGGAGGTCGAGCGCGCTGGAGCGTTGGCGCGAGGTCCCGACGCCCTTCCTCCGACCGCTCGACCCCTTCGCGTTGAAGCGACCGACGCGCGTGGCCGACTCCGCCTCGACGCTCGTCGAGCTCGACGGATCGGACGTCACGCTGCCGCTCGACGAGGAGCCGCGCACGTGGGGGATCGTCACCTTCGTGACGACGACGGCGGGCGTCGCGAGCGTGGCCGTGCGCCCGCTCCTCTTCGGCTCGTCCCTCATCATCGAGGGTGAGCTCCCTCGGCGGGTGCGGGTCGGCGAGCCGATCGACGTCGAGCTCCGGGTGACGAACCTCGAGGCGCGCCCGCGCTCGCTCGTCGCCGAGAGCACGGTGGGTGACGCCCTCGGGCTCGCGCAGCCTGGGAGCCTGGACGTGCCGGCGGAGGCCGCGACGACGTTCGTCGTGCGCCTCGAGGGGCGCGCGCCGGGCGAGGCGAGCGCGGAGCTGCGCTGGATGGAGGGAGAGCGCGTCGCTCGGACGCTCCGCTCGCGGCACGCGATCGACCGCGGCCTCCACCCGATCCGCACCCGCGCGACGCTCGCGTCCGCGAGCGCGGAGCGCGTCGAGCTCTCGCTCGAGCCGGGCGCGCCCGTGCGGGACACGAGCGCCCGCGTCGTCGTCCTGCGCCCCTCGGCGCTCGGCCTCGATCCCGATCTCGGCCGGCTGCGCGAGGACGATCCCGGGCTCGTGGCGTGGGCGCTCGCGATGGGCGGGCGGCCGCTCGACGCGCGGCTCCGGGCGCGCCTCGAGCGACGCGGCGCCGAGGGCGCGTCGCGGCTCTCTCAGGCGTGCGCGCTCGTCGCCTTCTCCTCGCTCGACGTCGAGGACGAGGGGGCGATGGCGCGCGCCGCGGAGCTTCGAGCGGCGCTCGCGGGGTCGCCGTCGAGCTCGACCGACTCGGCGGCCGTCGTCGCCGCGCTCGCCTCCGGCGGGATCTTCGAGCTCGCCGACGCCTACGAGCGCTCCGTCGATCCGGTGGCGATGACGCTCTCGCGCGAGCGAGGCCGCCTGCGCCGGTGGCTCGTGCGCTCGCCCGACGAGCCCTCGCTCCTCGCGCGGGCGTCGGCGGCGCTCCTCCTGGCGGACTCGGGTGACGCCTACGGGCGCGCGATGTTCGATCGCGTCCGGGGGCACCTCGAGCGCGTCGAGCGCGGCGGACGCGAGGGGCTCGTCGTCGTTCCCTCCTCCGCGATGGACGCGCCGCTCGAGCGGCTGACGGCGAGCCTGGCGCTCTCGATCGCCGCGCGAAGGCTCGGCGAGGCCGAGCTCGCCGAGGCGCTCGTGCGCGGCGCGAGCTTCGACGAGAACGTCGTGATCCACGCGGGCGGCGAGAGCGCCTTCTTCTGGCTCGCGGCCGGCGCGTACGGCGCGCTCGGGGGCGAGCCGAGCCCCGGCGCGGGCGACGCGGTCACGCTCGAGGTCGACGGTCGCGCGCGCTCCGTCTCGCTCGCCAACGGCGTCGCGGTGATCCCGATCGAGGGCGCGTCCGCGCGGCCCTCGATCGCGGTGCGCGGCGCGGGACCGCTCTACGTGCGCGCGGAATTGCTCGGCTACGCGCCGTTCGCGCCGCGCGCCGACGCGCCGCTCACGCTCTCGATCGAGGGCGAAGAGGGCGACGCGACGCACCTGAGCACGCTCGAGCTGAGCGTCCGCGCGGACGAGGCGCTCCGCGCGCCGATCCTCGAGATCCAGATCCCCGCGGGCGCGCGCGTCGATGACGCGTTCCTCGCGGCGATGTCCGCGCGAGCGCCCGTTCGAGCCGCGGAGCTTCGAGCGCCCGGGGTGCTCCACGTCGAGCTCGGCCCGCTCGCGAGCGGCACCGAGACGCACATCCCGCTCACGTTCTCGTGGATGGCGCGCGGGAGCGTGCGCGGGCTCGCCGTCGTCGCGTTCGAGGCCGACGCCCCGAGCCGGATGACCGTCCTCGCGCCGCGGACGCTCGAGATCCCCTGATCGCGCGGCCTCGCGCGCTCGGATCAGAACGTGCTCGGTCGATCGTCGAGCGCCCTCCGCACGAGCGCCTGCACCGTCCCTCGGACCTCCTCGGCGAGCTGCTGGACGCGCACGGGATCGTGCTGGCTCGCCTCGGGCTCGCCGCCGAGATCGATCGGCGCTCCGAAGCGGATCACCCAGCGGCTCGGCAGCGGGATGAGCCCGAGCGGGCCGAGCCACGGGAACGTCGGCGTGATGGGTAGGAAGGGGAGGCCGAGCAGCCGACCGAGGCGGTTGCTCCGAACGAGGGTCGGGTGCGTCTCCTCGGAGCCGACGATCGCCACGGGGACGATCGGCGCGCCGAGCCGCAGCGCGAGCCGGACGAAGCCGCCGCGCCCGAAGCGCTGGATCTCGTAGCGCTTCGACCACGGCTTCCCGAGGCCCTTCTCGCCCTCGGGGAAGACCGCGACGAGCTGATCGCCCGCGAGCAGGCGCTCGGCGTTGTCCGGGCAGGCGCGGACCGCGCCGAGCCGGTTGGTGCGGGCGCCGAGGAAGGGCGCGTGCGCGATGAAGTCCTCGGCGAGCCAGCGCAGCTCGCGGTGGGCCGGGTGCTCGAGGCGCACGGCGGACTGGAGCATGAGGCCGTCCCAGGGGAGGGCGCCGGCGTGGTTGGCGACGAGCAGGGCGCGCCCCGCGCTCGGGACGTGCTCGACGTCGATCACCCGAACACGAAACCAGTGGCGATAGAGGGCATCGAGGGCGGGCCGCGTCCGCTCGGCGTAGGCATGATCGAGCCCGAAGTCGTCGACCTCCTCGCCTCGATTTCGCATCGCGAGGCGGCCCCACTGCTTGACGTAGTACTCGAGGCTCAGGAGCTCCTTCGCCGCGGAGAAGAGGTTGGTGTCGTCGGGGGGCGTGAAGGACTCGTTGCTGCCGAGGCGCTGCGCGATCTCCGAGAACGCGCGGCGCGCGTCGCTCGAGCGCACCGCCGCCTCGAGCAGCCGCTCGAGGCGCACGTCCTCGGGCTCCTCCAGGTCGGGCGCGAGCGCGCTCGCGGGCGTGCCCTCCTTGGGCGCGGTGACGAGCTCCAGCTCGGTGTCCTCGCTCGCGTCGTCGGGCGGCGTCGCGGCGCGCACCGCCGCCTCGACGCCGGAGCGAGCGGCGGCGTCGCGCTCCTCGAAGGCCGCGCGCTCGGCGGTGGGGATCGACGCGCCGTCGACGGCCCAAGGCTCGTCGGGGCTCGCGCTCGCTCGAACGTTCGCCGCGTCGGTGGAGCGCTCCGCGAGGGGCGCGCGCGGCTCCTCGCGCGGGCTCGAGCGCTTGCGAGCGCTCGGGCGAGCGCGGCGCTCGGGCGTCGAGGCCGACGCGGGC
>JBDHVC010000032.1:0-49588 GCA_039809495.1 Sandaracinaceae bacterium | reverse complement strand
TCATGCGCCGACAACAGCAGCCTCATACCCAAAATTCCACGACAATTGCGGAATTCGAAACGAGGGGATCGGTCAGGACGAGCGGCTCAGCGAAGCCTGGGCTCGCGTGAAGGAGCGCGTCGACCCGATCGAGCACCGCCGAGACCTCCACGCGACCGAGCGCGACGAGGCGCTCGACGCTCGCGCGCGGCACGTCCGGGCTCGTCGTGTACTGGTGGATCAGGAGGCTGGCGCGACCTGGCTCGACGCGCTCCTCGGCGAAGCCGACCTCGACCGTCCTCGGCATCGGCCCGAGCGAGGGGAGCGCCTCGCCGCGCTCGCGCTCCTCGACGAAGGGCGAGCCCTCCTCGAGATCGACGAGGTAGCGTCGCTCGATCGAGCGGCGGCCGCGCCCATCGAGGTGCTCGCGCGCGACCTCGACGAGGCGCAGATCGACGCGGGTGCGGCGGGGCGGCGGGGCGGCTCGGAGCGCGCCGAGGGCGAGCCGCGCGACGAGCGTCACGTCGTCCTCCGCGACGGCGGCCTCGAGCCTCGCGATCCAGCGCGCGAGGCGAACGCCCGCGCCGGCGCGCGCGCGCTGGATCGGCTCGTCGAGCACGCCGCGGCGCATCCCGACGATCCCCGAGCGCACGAGCGAGAGCGAGAGCGCCCTCGCGCAGGCCGTCTCGTCGAGGCGGTGGGGCGCGATGGACGCGCGCGGCGCGACCGAGACGCGCACGTTCGGCGCCGACGAGGCCTCCTCGCGCGAGAGCGCCGCGAGCCACGCGAGCGCGGCGTCCACGAGCGGCGACGAGCGATCTCCGCGATCATCGACCACGCGGGCCGAGCCCTTCTCGATCGAGAGCAGGACGACCCCGGACTCGCCCGCGGCCGTTCGCACGTCGAGCGCGATGCGCGCGACGCTCGGCCGGGCGTCCTCACCCTGCGTCGCCTCGACGCGGGCCGAGGCGAGCAGCGCGCGGAGCGCGCGGAGGCCGTCGGGCGCGTCGCTCATGAGGGCTCCTCGCGAGCGATCCGCTCGCGCTCGCGCAAGAGCGCCTGCCGCAGCGGCGCCGGGACGCGCCTCAGGTCGAGCGCGAGCACCTCGTCGAGCAGCCCACGCGCGACCTCGCGCCGTCCCTCCCTGACGCTCGTCTCCGAGCGGCGCAGGAAGGCCCGCGCGAGCGAGCGCATCGCGTGCGGGGTGCGCTCGACGCGCCCGCGATCGAGCGCGAGCGCGCGCCGAAACACGACCAACGCCTCCGCGTGCGCGCCTCGCTTCTCGAAGATCCGCCCCTTCGCGAGCCAGGGCTCGACGAGCTCGTGCGCGGCCGCGGTCGCGCGATCGAGGCGCTGGATCGCGCGACCGAGCAGGCCCAGCGCGACGAGGATCGTCGCGACCGCGAGGTGCCACCGCGCCACCGCGCGCGCCCACGGCGGGCTCGGCTCACGCGTGGCGAGCGGCGCGCTCTTGGGCTCGCGCACCGGCTTCTCGCCGCGAAGCGCCATCCGAGCCCGGACGGCGCGGCTCGCCTCCACGATCTCGACGGCGAGCGACTCTCCGCGCTCCGACGAGCGCACGGCGCGCAAGAGGCTGAGCGCTCGGGAGTCGCCGAGGCGGCCGATCGAGCGCACGAGCTCCCGATCGAGCGCGAGCGTTCCCTTCCCGAGCAGGCCCGCGAGCGCGTCGAAGTCCTCGCCGGTGGCGATCGGTCCGATCGCCGCGACCGCGTGGAGCCGCGCCTTGGGATCCTCGGCGCGCATCGTCTCGCGGAGCTCGGCGAGGATCGAGACCTCGCCCACCCGCTCGATCCCCTGTAGGACGAGCATGCCTCCGAGGAGCGCCCGCTCCGCTGGCGTGCTCGAGCGAGCGAACGCCTCGGCCAGGAGCAGGCGCGCCGTGTCCGTGTCGATCCGCGCGAGCGCGCGCGCCGCGTCGAGCGCGACCGCGGGGTCGGCGGCGTCGAGCAGCGCCCCGAGCGTCGGGGCGAGCCGAGGATCCCCGGCGCTTCGGATCGCGGCGAGCCACGCCATCCGCGCTTCGGTCCGCGACGTCTCGTCGTCCGAGAGGAGGGCCTCGAGGTGAGCGAGCACGCTCGCGCTCGCCTCGCGCAGCCGGCTGCCGACGACGGAGCGCGACTCCGCGTCACAGGTCTCGAGCGGATCGCGATCGAGCTCGCCGTCGTAGAAGCGACGGAGCTCGCGATCGAGCGTGGAGAGCGTCTCCCTGGCGTGCGTCCCCTCCGTGAGGCCGCTCGCGTCGCCGAGCCGCGCGCGCGCGCGGTCGACGTCGAGCGCGACGTCCTCGTCACGGACGGACGCGAGGGCCTCGTCGATGCGCGCCCTCGTCGCCCCGCCCTGCTCGGCGCCGAGCTCGCCGAGCCGCGCGATCACGGCGCGGCGCTGCCTCAGGCTGCCCCCCCAGAGCACGGCGAGGAGCGTAGCCTCGTCGTCGAGGCGATCGATGCCGGGGCGCTCCGCGTCGCCGATCGGGACGAGGCGACGCAGGAGGTCGCGCGAGGCGTCGAGCGAGGCCCACGGCGCGGCTGCCACGACGGCGCTCTCTTCGTCTCGGGTCGGCGCGCGGGCGAGCGCCGCCACGAGCTCCCGCGCGAACGCCTCCTCGTCGCTCGCGAGGACGCCCAAGGCCTCGGCGATCACGGCGTCGTCGAGGCCCGTCCCTTCACGCAGGCGACGTTCGAGGTCGACCACGAGGCGATCCTAGAGCATTCGCCGCGCCGCCCTCGAAAAAGAGGCCGCGCTCGCCCTCGCGCGCGGCGTTCGCCTGCCGACCACGGGGATCAGCCGAGCTCGAGCTCGTCCGGGTACTGCTCGTCACCGAGCCCGCCCGAGCGTGGGGGCAGATCGAGCTCGCCGAGCTCCTCCTCGATCCCCTCCGCGTCGTCGTCTGCGGCGCCGCCGCCCGGCGGCTCGTCGAGCCCCTCGTCATCCGCCGAGCCGTCGCCGCCCTCACCCTCGGGCTCGGAAGGCTCGATCCAGCGCTCCCCCTCGCCTTCGTCGAGCGAGGCGTCGGGATCGAGCGGATCGTCCTCGCCCGTCTCCCAGCTCTCGGACTCGACGTCGGCGATCGGCTCGACGCCCGCCTCGGCGGCGAGCTCGGCCGCGTCCTCGTCGTCGAGGCCGACGCGCTCCTCCTCGTCGGAGGGGACGAGCCCGGCGTCCTCGGGCGCGCCAGCGTCCGGCTCCCCATCGAGCGCCGGCAGCGTCACGAGGTCGTCGTCGAGCGGCCCCTCCCCGCTCGCGCCGCCCTCGAGCCCACGCTCCTCGATCGGCTCCTCGTCGCACGGGCTCATCGGGCCGCCCGAAGCCGCGCCAGGACCGCCTGCAGATCCTCCCAGACGGGACGCTTCATCTCGGGGCTCCGCAAGAGGAAGGCGGGGTGATACGTCGGCATCACCGGGATCCCGCGGTATTCGTTCCATCTTCCTCGCCAACCTTGCCCCTCGACGACACACCCGAGCCGCTCGGCGGCCGTCTTGCCGAGGGCGACGATGACGCGAGGACGCACGAGATCCAGTTGCGCATCGAGGAACGGCGCGCACGCGCGGACCTCGTCGGGTTGCGGGGTCCGGTTGTTCGGCGGGCGACACTTCACAGCGTTCGCGATGTAGACGGCGTCGCGAGTGAGCCCCATCGCCTCGATCATGCGATCGAGGAGCTGCCCGGCCGCCCCGACGAAGGGCTCGCCTCGGAGATCCTCGTTCTGGCCGGGCCCCTCTCCGATGAAGGCGAGCTCCGCGTCCGGCGAGCCACGCGAGAAGACGCTCTTGGTTCGGCTCTCGTGGAGGCGGCAGGCCGTGCACGCGGCGGCCTCGGCCGCGAGGGTCGCGAGCGCGACCCGTCGCTCGCCCTCGCGGCTCACGTCGGCGGGCGCGGGGTCGATCGGGGCGGGGCTCGCGCGGGCACGCGCTCGCCGCGAGGCCTCGAGGAGCGACTCGACCTCGTGGAGCGCGCTCGAGCGATTGCCTCGAGCAGGTGCCGCCGCCGTGCCCTCGGGGGCGGGCGCGAGGAGCTCGGGCGATCCGCGGCGGACGCGCTCGGGGCGAGCGGTCCGCTCGGAGGCGCCGTCGCGCTCCGCGTGGATGGGGTGCTCGAGCAAGCCGATCCCGCCGCTCTCGTGCTCGAACCGCAAGAGCTCGGCGACCTCGGCGCCGAGCGCGCGGAGCGCCTCGAGCACGTCGTCTCCGGGTTCGCTCATGCGATGGCGCTATCACGTCGATCGCCCGGTGGGCAACGCCCGACGGCGGCCGCTCGGCCGCGTGCTACAACGAAACCTCCATGGCTCAAGATACGCCCCTCCTCTCGGTGGTGATGCCCTGCTTCAACGAGCGCGCCACCATCCATCTCGCGCTCGAGCAGGTGCTCGGGTCGGGGATCGAGCCGATCGAGATCATCGTCGTCGACGACGGGAGCACCGACGGCACCCGCGAGCTCCTCACGAAGGGCCCCGCGCTCGATCCGCGCGTCCGCATCGTCCTGCACGGGCACAACCAGGGCAAAGGCGCGGCGCTCCGGACCGGCTTCGCCGAGGCGAGGGGGCGCTTCGTCCTCGTCCAGGACGCCGACCTCGAGTACGACCCGCGCGACTACGGCGCGCTGCTCGAGCCGCTCCTCCAAGACCGCGCCGACGTCGTGTTCGGGACGCGGTTCGCGGGAGGAACCCACCGGGTGCTCTACTTCTGGCATTCGGTGGGCAACCGGATGCTGACCACGCTCTCGAACATGTTCACCGACCTCAACCTCACGGACATGGAGACCTGCTACAAGGTCTTTCGGCGTGAGATCCTCGAGCGGATCGAGCTGGAGGAGAGCCGCTTCGGCATCGAGCCGGAGATGACGGCGAAGGTCGCGGGGCTCGGCGTGCGGGTCTACGAGGTGCCGATCAACTACCACGGCCGCACCTACGCCGAGGGCAAGAAGATCGGCCTGAAGGACGCGTTTCGCGCTGTTTATTGCATCATCCGCTACGGCGTCCCGGCGCGCGCCCTCGCCCGCGAGCGCGCCGTCGAGCCCCGCGCGCGAGCGAGCGCGAGGGGGCTCGAGCCGTCGAAGGCGGGCGCGAGCAAGCCCTCGTGACCCCCCCTCGAGCGGCCCGATCCCGCTTTGCGCACGCTTCCATGTTGTCAGCGCGCGCTCTCTGTTGTTAGCCTGCATCGACCCTGGAGGCTGTCGAGTGGCGTCGAGTGCCCGCGTGCTTGTTGCTGGCGAGACCAACGTCGGCATGAAACGCAACCACAACGAGGACAACTTCGATCTGCTCGAGGACGAGAAGCTCTTCCTCGTGGCGGATGGGATGGGTGGTCACGCGTCGGGTGAGGTGGCGAGCAAGATCGCCATCGACACCCTGCGGGAGTTCTTCCGCGCGACGTCGCAGGATCCCGAGGCGACCTGGCCCTACAAGATGGACAAGTCGCGTGGCTACGAAGAGAACCGCCTGATCACGGGGATCAAGCTCGCCAACCTCCGCATCCACGAGCAGCAGCAGACCGACGCGAAGCTGCGCGGCATGGGGACGACCGTCGTCGCCGTGCTGGTCATCGACGAGGGGGTCCTCGTCGCGCACGTCGGCGACTCGCGCGTGTATCGGCTGCGCGAGGGCAAGCTCGAGCAGCTCACCGAGGACCACTCGCTGCTCAACGACTACATCAAGATGAAGCGGCTCTCCGAGGAGGAGATCGCGAATTTCCCCCATAAGAACGTGATCGTCCGGGCGCTCGGGATGAAGGAGACGGTCAAGGTCGACACGCGGCTCGACCCGCCGCAGGTCGGCGACGTCTACCTCCTCTGCTCCGATGGGCTCTCCGGCCCCGTGAGCGACGCGGAGATCGCCGAGATCGCCGCCTCGACCCCCGACCTCAAGCTCGCCGCCTCGAAGCTCATCGAGCGCGCCAACGCCAACGGCGGCCCCGACAACATCACCGTCGTCTGCGCGAAGTGGATGGGGCGCGGCTGAGCGCGGCGTGGATGGGGCGCGGCTGAGCGCGGCGTGGATGGGGCGCGGCTGAGCGCGCCGTCAGAGCGGGTGGATCCGGCCGTCCCCGAGGACGATCGCGTCCTCGACGTCGGCGAGCACGCTGGCGCCCGGCCAGACGATCGAGCGCACGACCCGCACCGCGGAGATCGTGGCGCCGGCGCCGACGACGCTCTCTTCGATCGTGGCTCCCGAGGCGACGCGAGCGCTCGCATCGATCCAGCCCCCGCGCGCCTCGAGCCCCGGGAGCGCCCGCTCGCCGCGGAGCACGTCGAGGTGCGCGTCTCGATAAGCGCGGGGCGTGCCCAGGTCCACCCACGGATCCTCGGCGAGGGTCCCGAAGAGCCGCCGCCCCTCGGCGAGCCAGCGTCGGTACCCGTCGCGGACGACGCAGCCGAGCCGCGGCAGCCGATCGAGCGCGGGCCGCGAGAAGACGTGGACGCCGCTGAACATCGCCGGAGCGCCGCCCTCGCTCACGCGCTCCTTCTCGAGCATCGCGACCACGCGACCATCCGGCGCGATCTCGATCGCGCCGAGCGAGAACGGATCGTCGACCCGGCGCTGGACCATCGTCGCCTCGGCGCCGCGCGCGCGGTGCTCCGCGATGATCCGCTCGAGCGGAGGGAAGAAGAGGATGTCGCCGTTGACGACGACGAAGACGTCGTCGTCGCGCATCCGCCCATGCCGGAGATCTTCGCGCTCGACCGCGGCGCGCAGGCCCCCGCCGGTCCCGAGCAGCCGCTCCTCGCGCGAGAACCCGAAGCGAACGGGGAGGCCCGCCGCCTCGACGAAGGCGCTCATCGCCGCCTCGACGCGCGCCGCCCCGTAGTGGGTGTTCATCACGACCGAGCGCGCGCCCGAGCGCGCGAGGTGCTCGAGGGCCCAGGCCGCGAGCGGCCGATCGAAGAATGGGACGACCGGCTTGGGCAACCGCTCCGTCAACGGGCGCAGCCGCGTCCCGAGCCCAGCACCGAAGAGCATCGCTCGCATCGCGGCGACCCTACCCCGCATCGCGAGCGCCTCCCACCCGGCCGACCCGAGCGACGCGATGGACACGACGAGCGCGGACCGCGCGATGCAGCCGAGGCTGATCCGTTGTAGACACGGCGCGATGACCCGGTCGCTCGTCACCGGAGGCGCAGGCTTCCTCGGCTCGAACCTCGTCGATCGCCTCCTCGCGCAGGGCGACGAGGTCGTCGCCCTCGACAACCTCTACACGGGTCGCCGTGAGAACCTCGCGCACCTCGCGCGCGAGCCTCGCTTCGCCTTCGTCGAGCACGACGTGCTCGACCCGCTCCCCGACGATGGGCCGATGCGAGGCCGCTTCGACCGCGTCTTCCACCTCGCCTGCCCCGCGAGCCCCCCCGCCTACCAGCGCGATCCCATCTACACGACCAAGACGAGCTTCCTCGGCACGCTCCACGCGCTCGAGCGCGCGAAGCAGGACGGCGCGCGGATGCTCCACGCCTCGACGAGCGAGGTCTACGGCGATCCCGAGGAGCACCCCCAGCGCGAGAGCTACCGAGGATCGGTGAACACGCTCGGGCCGCGCGCCTGCTACGACGAGGGCAAGCGCGTCGCCGAGAGCCTCGCGATGGACTTTCGGCGCCAGCACGGGCTCGACGTCCGCCTCGTGCGCATCTTCAACACGTACGGGCCCCGCATGGATCCGGCGGACGGACGGGTCGTCTCGAATTTCATCATGCAGGCGCTCGAGGGGGCGCCCATCACGATCTACGGCGACGGCGAGCAGACGCGCTCGTTCTGCTACGTCGACGATCTGCTCGACGGCTTCCTCGCCCTCATGGCCCACGCGAGCGAGAGCGGCCCGATCAACCTGGGCAACGACGTCGAGTTCACCATGCTCGAGCTCGCGCGCGAGATCCTCGAGCTCACGGGCTCGCGCTCGAGCCTCGTGTGGCGCGAGCGCCCCGAAGACGATCCCCGCGTGCGTCGGCCCGATCTCGAGCTCGCGCGCGAGCGCCTCGGGTTCGCGCCGAAGGTCCCGCTCCGCGAGGGGCTCGCGCGCACCATCGCCTACTTCCGCGCGTTCGTGCGGCCCGAGCGGGGCGACGATCCGCGCTCCGCCCCTCACCCCACCACCCACTCATCCAAGGAGTCTTCGTGAAGATCTGCATGATCGGCTCGGGTTACGTCGGCCTCGTGAGCGGCGCCGGCTTCGCGGAGACGGGCCACGACGTCGTCTGCGCGGACATCGACGCGGCGAAGATCGCGCGGCTCGAGCGGGGGGAGATCCCCATCTTCGAGCCAGGGCTCGACGCCCTCGTCGCGCGCAACGTCGAGGCGGGGCGGCTCCGCTTCTCGAGCGACGTCGCGGGCTCGATCGCCGAGGCGCAGGTGATCTTCTGCGCGGTGGGCACGCCGATGCGTTCGGACGGCGCCGCCGATCTCTCCGCGGTGGACGCCGTCGCGGTCGCCGTCGCCCAACACGCGACCCGCGAGTGCCTGCTCGTCATGAAGAGCACCGTCCCGGTCGGCACGAACGCCCGCGCGCGACGCCTCGTCGAGGGCTCGAGGCATCGCGTCCACTGCGTCTCGAACCCGGAGTTCCTCAAGGAAGGCGACGCGATCGGCGACTTCCTGCGGCCCGATCGCATCGTCCTCGGCGTCCCGGATGGCGACGAGTTCGCGCGCGAGGTGATGGCGCGGCTCTATCACCCGCTCAACCTCGACACCGATCGCGTCGTGTGGATGGACCCCGCCTCCGCGGAGCTCACGAAGTACGTCGCGAACACGATGCTGGCGATGCGCATCTCGTTCATGAACGAGATCGCGGCGCTCGCGGAGAAGGTCGGCGCCGACATCCACCACGTGCGCCGCGGGGTCGGCAGCGACGTGCGGATCGGGCCAAAATTCCTCTACGCGGGCCCCGGCTACGGCGGCTCGTGCTTCCCGAAGGACGTCTCGGCGCTCATCCACACCGCGCGCGACCACGGGCTCGAGCTCGAGCTCGCCGTCGCGACCGATCAGGTCAACCGACGCCAGAAGGGCCTCCTGTTCCGCAAGCTGCGCGCTCGCCTCGACGACGACCTGCGCGGAAAGAAGGTCGCGGTGTGGGGCCTCGCCTTCAAGCCGCGGACGGACGATCTGCGCGAGTCGCCTGCGCTCGCGCTCGTGGACTCGCTCCTCGCCGAGGGCGCGCACGTCGCCGCGCACGATCCCGAGGCGCACGCGAACGCGCGCGCGCTCTACGGCGATCGCGTCGAGCTGGTCGAGGACCCCTACGCGGCGGCGAAGGACGCCGACGCGCTCGTGCTCGTGACCGAGTGGCGCCCCTACCAGAACCCCGACTTCGATCGGCTCAAGGCGACGATGCGCACGCCGATCCTCCTCGATGGCCGCAACATCTGGTCGGGCTACGGGCTGCGCAAGCTCGGCTTCACGTACGACGGGATCGGCGTCCACGGCTCCTGACCCCGCGCTCGAGGAGAGCGCCGAGCGCGACCGGCGGTCGCCACCGCGCGGGCGTCGACGACGCGTCGATCACGCCGTCTCGGCGCGAGATCGATGGCGGCGCGGCGGCGATCGTGGCCTCGCCGCTTGTCTCGCGCGAGGAGGCTGATAGACAGCAGACCTGGCTGGGTCGCCCGGGTGGCCCCTCGCCCCCTCACGCCGTCGCTCGACGGTGTAGGCGAGCACACGTTCGCAAAGGATGCCATGTCGATCAAGAACGCCTTCGTCACCCTCACAGCTCTATCCCTGCTCACCGTCGGCTGCGGTCCAGAGGCTCCGCCCTCTCCGGACGCGTTCTTCGATGGCCTCGATGGGGGCCCCGCCGACGCTCAGGTCGACGCGCACTTCGTCGGGTCCGACGCGCCGATCGTCGAGATCGACGCCACGAGCGATGCCGCGATCGTCACGCCCGATGGGACCGTCACGACGGACGACGGCGGCGTGGTGATCGCGGATGACGCGCCCTCGTCGGTGGCGAACGACACCTGCGCGGGCGCGATCGAGCTCACGCCCGGAACGCCGCTCACGGGCTCGACCGCGGGCGCCCTCGGCGACTACGGGACCGGCGCGGGCTGCGGCGACACGCGAGGCCCGGACGTCGTGTACGTCGTCCACGTCCCGGCGAACAAGACGCTCACCGTGACCGTCACGCCGACGGGTGAGTTCGACCCCACCCTCGCCCTCATGGACGCGAGCTGCGGCGGGAGCGCGCACGCCTGCATCACGAGCTCGAACGTCGCGTTCGGCGGAGGCGCCGAGAGCGTCTCGTGGGTCAACACGGGGAGCTCCACCGTGGACGTCTACGCGGTCGTCGACGCCTACTTCGAGACCGCGGTGGGCGCTTTCACGATCGACGCCACGCTCGAGGATCCGCTCGCGAGCGACACCTGCGACACCGCCCTGATGCTCTCGCCGGTCGCACCCATCCACGGGACGACGGTCGGCGCGGAGAACGACTACGGCTCGGGCACGGGTTGTCGAGGCGGCTCGAACGCGGGCCCCGATCTCGTCTACACGATCGAGATCCCGGCGCTCCAGATCGCGACGGTCACCCTCACGCCGACCGGGTTCGACGCGACGCTGAACCTCGTCGGCGCCGACTGCGGCGGGACGCCGCGCGCCTGCCTCGCCGGCTCGGACAACGTCTCCACCTCCGAGGTCGTCAACTACCGCAACCCGACGGACGGTCCGCTCCGGGTCAACGTCGTCGTCGACGGCTACGGGTCGAGCGATCGCGGCGCGTTCGATCTCAGCGTCAGCTACCGCGACGCGTCCGCCGGAGACACCTGTGACACGGCGCCGGTCCTCGGAGAGGGCACGATCAGCGGCAGCAACGTCG
The DNA here is from genome assembly GCA_039809495.1 of Sandaracinaceae bacterium. Taxonomy (GTDB): domain Bacteria; phylum Myxococcota_A; class Polyangia; order Polyangiales; family Sandaracinaceae; genus JAFLCL01. The sequence continues at coordinate 38,804 of JBDHVC010000032.1, read as the reverse complement.
GCGCGAACCGCGACTACAACGCCGGAACAGGCTGTCGGTCCTTCTCTAGCGGCGCCGACGTCGTCTACGCGGTCGACATCCCGGCGGGGAACACGATGATCGCGACCCTCGACGCGACCTTCGACGCGACGCTCGAGGTCATCGGCGCCGACTGCCCCGGGATGGCCTCGCCGGCGTGCCTCGCGAGCATCGACGAGCCCGAGGTGATCACCTACCGCAACACGAGCGGCTCGACACTCCGCGTGTTCGTCGTCGTCGCGTCGTACTACTCCGGGGACGAGGGTGACTTCGACCTGAATATCGCGTTCGTCCCGCCGGCCGCGAACGACACGTGCGCGAGCGCGATCTCGATCGGCGAGGGGACCTTCACCGGCTCGACGATCGGCGCCAGCCGAGACTACAAGGACGGCGCCGGGTGTCGCTCGTTCGCGACCGGGCCCGACGTCGTCTACGCGATCGACATCCCGCCGGGCAACACGCTCAGCGCGGTCGTCGACGCCCCGAGCTTCGACTCGATCATCGAGCTCATCGGCAGCGACTGCACGAGCGCCGCGACGCCCGCCTGCCTCGCCTCCGTCGACTCGGGCAACCCCGAGCGGCTCAGCTACCGCAACACGGGGACGACGACGCTCCACGCCTTCATCGCGGTCGGCGCCTACTCGAGCACCGGCGGCGGGACGTTCACGCTGACGACTCGGTTCATCCCGCCGGCCACCAACGAGACCTGCGCGAGCGCCCCGCTCATCGGCGCGGGGACGAGCTCGGGCGCGACCGTCGGCGCCACGAACGACTACTTCGGCGGTGCGACGCCGTGCGGGAGCGATCCGGGGGCGGACGTCGTGTACGCGATCGACGTCCCCGCGCAGAACCTCGTGACGGTCACGCTCGCGTCGGGGAGCGGCTTCGATGGCTCGATCACCCTGGTCGACGCCACGTGCAGCACGAGCCCGCGCACCTGCCTCGCGCGCAACGACTCGGGCTCGAGCGGGGGCATCGACACGGTGAGCTACCGCAACACGACGGACGCGACGCTGCGCATCTACGCCATCGTCGACTCGTTCAGCTCGACCGGGACGGGCACCTTCGACATCTCCGTCGCGTTCGTCCCGCCGGTCACGAACGACACGTGCGGGGCGGCGGCGTTCGTGGGCCCCGGCTCGTACCCCGGGACGACGATGGGGGCGACGAACGACTACCCGAGCGGCGCGGGGTGCGCTGGGATGGCGGGCGCCGACGTCGTCTACGCGATCGACGTGCCCGCGGGCCAGCGCCTCACCGCGAGCCTCATCGGGACGGGGGGCTTCAACCCCTCGCTCAACCTCATCGCCGGCCCCGCGACGAACTGCGACGCGACGCCGCGCTCGTGCGCGCGCAGCTCGGACACGACGAGCGTCGACACCGTGACCTGGCTCAACGGCGGCTCGGCGCCGCGACGGATGTTCGTCGTCGTCGACTCGAGCAGCGCGAGCGCGTCCGGGACGTTCATCTTGACGCTCTCGCTCACCACGCCCGCCGCGGGCGACGCCTGCGCGAGCGCGGCCCGCGTCAGCTCCGGCCGGACGAGCGGGACCACCGCCGGCTTCATCGGCGACTATGGGGCCGGCAGCGGGTGCGCGGGCACGGCGGGTCCCGACCGCGTCTACGTCGTCTCGGTCCCGGCGGGACAGACGCTGACGGCGGCGGTCACGCCCACCTCGAGCGGCTTCGACCCCTCGATCAGCCTCGAGGCCGCCTGTGGCCTCGAGCCTCGCGTGTGCATCGCGGGTGACGACAGCGGCGCCGCGAGCGCCACGAACACGGTCAGCTACACGAACACCAGCACGCTCGCCGAGGACATCTTCATCGTGATCGACACCTACCTCGCGAGCTCGCCGGGCGGCGCGTTCGATCTCGACGTGACGCTCGCGGCGCCCTGACGCGGCCTCCACGTCCCTCCGCGAAGCGGCCGGCTCGCGCTCTCCCTCGAGGGCGGGCCGGCCGCGATCGCGTCCGTCACGCTGGGCCGACGGCTCCCGCTCGATCACGCGGTGGGGTGAGCGCTCCCCGTTCGCGGAGGGCGGCCACGACCCGCGACGGGTCGATGGCTTCGTCGTCGGAAACCCGACAAGCTTCGTCGGTCGTGGTCGGTCGATCGGAGCGAGAGCAGGAGGGCGTGCCCCCAGCGAGCGAGCGGGGAGCGCGCCGCGCGCTCGTGCCGTCCGCACTGGTCCTGATCGCCGCGGTCGTCGTCTCGTTGGGCCTCCACCTCAACGCGTACGTCGGCCTCGGCGCGCTCGGCGCGTTGCTCGGTGGGAGGACGTCGTCGCGACCGATGGAGGTGAGCATCGACGTCGTCGAGCTCGGTGAGCCCTCGACGCCCTCGGACGCGATGGAGAGCGCCTCGAGCCTCGAGCGCCCCCCCGAGCCGGGCGTCGCGCTCCCGCCGCCGCCCGACGAGCCCCCCGCGCCGAGGGCGCGGCGCGAGGACCCGAGCCCCACGCCCGCGCGCACCGAGGCTCCCCGTCCCCGCCCCGCCCCCGCCTCCCCTCCCCCCGTCGCGCCCGCGCCGACGCCGCCTCCTCCGGCGACCCCGCCGCCGCCCGACGATCGACGATCGATCGTCCAGCGCTCGGAGGATCCCGACGTCGAGAACCCCGACGCGCGCTTCCTCGCGGATCAGGCGCGCGTCGTCGAGGAGGAGAGCGTCGCGAACCTGCGAAGCACGCTCCGCGACGACGCCGATCCCCAGGCGGCGAGCGCGCAGGCGGATGACTCGTCCACGCTCGAGGGCAACGACTCGGAGCGCGAGAGCGCCGACCTCCGCGAGGTCGAGGGAGACGACCGGCGACGCGTCACGGAGCGCGAGGCGACGCGTCGGCCGCCGCACGAACGCGCCGCGTCCGTCAGCGAGAGCCCCTCCGATCAAGGGAGCGCGACCTCGAGCCGCGGGGAGTCGCCCTCGCCCGAAGGGACGCCGTCGCGCGGCGAGGCTGGAGGCCGCCTTGCCCGAGGTGGCGGAGCGCCCGCCGGACACGACGTCCTCGTCACGGATCGGCTCGGGAGCTACGTCGTGCGCGTTCCCCCCGACACGACAGGCGTGGGCGTCGGCGAGGGCGGTGGAGCGCGCGTCGAGGGCACGGGCCGCGACGCGAGCGGCCTCGGACGGCTCGCGGGCCGGAGCGGCGAGCGCGGGGGTGGCCGCGAGCGCGCGAGCGGAGGCGGCCACGGCGGCCCTCAGCTCGGGCTCTCCTACGCCGACTTCGAGGCCGTCTACGGGGAGGAGGAGCTCCGCCGCGAGCGCGAGGCGCGGCTCGAGGAGCGGAGGAGCCGCTCGCCCGGAGCGCGACGAGCGGCCGAGTGGTCCGCCTTCCGCGCCGCGATCGAGAATTACGTCCCCGAGGTGCGGCCCGGGAACCAGACCGCGCTCAACGCGGCCGCGTCGCCGTTCGCGACCTTCCTCTCCGACATGCACCGGCGCATCCACCGGGAATTCGCCGATCGCTACATCGCGAGCCTCGGACCCGACGCGCCCGAGGGGCTGAACGATCCGTCGCTCCGCACGACGCTCGAGATCGCCGTCAACGAAGACGGCTCGCTCTATCGCGTCGGGATCGTCGGGACGAGCGGCAACACGCTCTACGACTTCGGCGCCTTCTCGTCCGTGTGGCGCGCGCAGCCCTTCCCGCGCCCTCCCGGCATCATCCTGTCGGGCGACGGTCACGCCTGGCTCCACTGGCACTTCGATCGTGGACCGCGGCACTGCGGCACGTGGAACGCGGAGCCCTATCTGCTCGCGAACGGGAGCGGGCCCGTCGATCGCGGCGAGCCGGACGACGATCCGAGCCTCCCTCCCGCGAGCGCGCCGACCGGCCCCGGGCTCCCCGCGAGCCGAGAGGGTTGAGCGAGCGATGGATGGCTCGGGCGAGCCGGGAGCGGCGCTCCGCGCACACGTCGTCGAGCGAGCGCGCGCGCTCGGCTTCGATCGGATCGGCTTCGCGCGCGTGACGCCGCTCGATCGTGAGGCGATCGCGCTGCGGCGCTGGCTCGCCGAGGGTCAGCACGCGACGATGGACTGGATGGAGCGGACGGCCGAGGTCCGCGTCGCCGCCGACCACGAGGGTCTGCTCCCTCACGCGCGCACGGTCATCGCGCTCGCGGCGTCCGTCCTTCGAGCGAACGAGGGCGCGATCGGGCCGAGCCCCGGCGTCGTCGCGCGCTTCGCCCGCGGCCGCGACTACCACAACGCGATCGGCAAGCGCTCGAAGAAGCTCGCGGCGGAGCTGCGCGAGCTCGGCCACGCGGCCCGCTCGACGACCGACACCATCCCGATCCTCGAGCGCGCGTGGGCGCAGCGCGCGGGCGTCGGCTTCATCGGCAAGAACGCGATGCTCATCGTCCCGGGCCTCGGCTCCCACGTCATCCTCTCGACCGTCGTGACGACGGCGGAGCTCCCGGCCGACGCGCCCATGGAGGAGAAGTGCGGGAGCTGTCGCCTCTGCCTCGACGCCTGCCCGACCGGCGCGATCGTGGCCGATCGCGTCGTCGACGCGCGCCGCTGCGTCTCGTACCTCACCATCGAGCACGAGGGCCCCGTCGATCCCGAGCTGCGCGAGGGGATCGGCGAGTGGTTCCTCGGCTGCGACGCCTGCCAGGACGTCTGCCCCTTCAACCGCACCTCCGCGAAGCCGAGCGTGTACGCCGACGAGCTCGCGCCGCACGCGCGCTGGCAGGAGCACGACGCGGCGTCCGTCCTCCGCATGAGCGAGGAGGCGTTCGACGCCTACTCCCTCGGCTCTGCCGTGCGGCGCCCCGGACGCGAGGGCGCGGCGCGCAACGCCGCGTACGTCCTCGGGAACCGCGGCGATCGGCGGCACCTCCCCGTGCTCCGCGAGGCCGCAGAGGAGGACCCGAGCGAGACGGTCCGCGACGCCGCGCGCTGGGCCATCGCCGCGATCACGAAGCGCTGACGGCGCACCGAAGAGAGCGCGAGCCCGCCCTCGCCGCCTCTTTGCGCGCGTGGCGTGGACGACGTACGACCGGGCCGCATGCCGCGCCCGACCTCCGCTCGCATCCACCCCACCGCCGACGTCGCCGAGAGCGCCGTGATCGGAGAGCGCACGCAGATCTGGCACGAGGCGCAGGTCCGCGAGCGCGCGACGATCGGCGCCGAGTGCAACGTCGGCAAGGGCGTCTACATCGACTTCGACGTCGTCGTCGGCGACCGCTGCAAGCTCCAGAACGGCGCGCTCCTCTACCACGGCGTCACGCTCGAGAGCGGCGTCTTCGTCGGGCCGGGCGTGATCTTCACGAACGATCGGGTGCCGCGCGCGATCAACCCGGACGGCTCGCTGAAGGGCAACGAGGACTGGACGGTCGGCCTGACCCGCGTCCGCGAGGGTGCCTCGATCGGCGCCGGCGCCGTCGTCATCTCCGGCGTGACGATCGGCCGCTTCGCGATGGTCGGGGCGGGCTCGGTCGTCACCCACGACGTCGACGATCACCAGCTCGTCTTCGGGAACCCCGCGCGCGTCCACGGCTGGGTGACCAAGCGCGGCGAGCGCGTCCCGTCGCGCTCCGACGTCGATCGAGAGGATCGAGGCGCGGAGACCTCCTCGTGACGACGCGCGTCGCCGTCGTCGGCGCGGGCTCCATGGGTCGCAACCACGCGCGCGTGCTCCAGGCGCTCCCGAGCGCGGAGCTCGTCGCCGTCGTCGACGAGGATCTCGAGACCGCCCGGAGCGTCGCGCGGCTCCACGGCGGCAAGTCGTTCGACGAGCTCGCCGACGCGCTGATGAGCCCGCTCGACGCCGCGATCGTCGCCGTCCCCACCCAGCACCACTTCGAGACCACGAAGAAGCTGCTCCAGGCGGGCGTGCACGTCCTCGTCGAGAAGCCCATCGCCGCGACGCCCGAGGAGGCGCGGGCGCTCGACGCGCTCGCCCGGCGTGAGGAGCGCATCCTCGCCGTCGGCCACGTCGAGCGCTTCAACCCGGCGATCCGCCTGCTCGCGCAGAAGCTCGCCGAGGGCGCCCTCGGCCGCGTCTTCGAGGTGCGCGCCCGCCGCGTCGGCCCCTTCCCCAAGCGCATCCGCGACGTCGGCGTCGCGCTCGATCTCGGCACGCACGATCTCGACGTCATGCGCTTCGTCGTCGGCTCCGAGATCGCGCGGGTCTACGCCGAGGCCAAGCGCACGATCCACACCTCGCGCGAGGATCTCGTCTCCGCGCTCGTCCGCTTCGAGGACGACGTCGTCGGGGTCCTCGAGGTGAACTGGCTCACGCCGACGAAGGCGCGCGAGCTCACCGTCACCGGCGAGCGCGGCATGTTCCGCGTCGACTACCTCACGCAGGATCTCTACTTCTACGAGAACGCCGACGCGACCCCGATCGGCTGGCCGATGATGAGCGTGATGCGCGGCGTGAGCGAGGGCTCGATGACGCGCCTCTTGGTTCAGAAGGTGGAGCCGCTGCGCACGGAGCTCGAGGTCTTCCTCGCCGCGGTCGAGGGCGGCGATCGGGGCGCCCTCGTCTCGGCGACGGACGCGACGCGGGCGCTCGAGCTCGCGACCGCGCTCGTCCGCTCCGCGGAGCAGGCGCGCCCGATCGATCCGCGCGTGCCCGCCGAGGCGCCGTGAGCCGCACGGACGACGCCGCGAGCCTCGCGGACTTCCGCGCCCGCGCGCAGGATCGGCGCCTGCGCCTCGCGGTCGTCGGCCTCGGCTACGTCGGCCTCCCCGTCGCCGCGAGCTACGCGCGAGCGGGCTTCCAGGTCACGGGGATCGAGCGTGACGCCGCGCGGGCCGCGCGCATCCAGGCGGGGGAGTGCCTCATCGAGGGTGACGAGCCGGGGCTCGCGGAGCTCGTCGCGAGCGTCGTCGGCTCGGGGCACCTCACGGCACGCGCCGATCCGAGCGCGCTCGCCGACGCCGACGCCATCCTCGTCTGCGTCGAGACGCCCGTCGAGGCCGATCACCTCCCGCGCTACGCCGCCCTCGAGTCGGCGATCGCCGCCGTCGCGGCGCACGCCCCCGAGGGCGCGCTCCTCGTCGTCGAGTCGACGCTCGCGCCGGGCACGATGGATCGCAGGGTGCGCCCCTGGCTCGAGGCGAGGGGCCGCGCGGACCTCCGCGTCGGCCACTGCCCCGAGCGCGTGATGCCGGGGCGCCTGCTCCAGAACCTCCGCGCGATGAGCCGCGTCCTCGGCGGCGACTCCGAGGCGACGAGCGCGCGGATGCGCGCCCTCTACGAGCGCGTCGTCGAGGCCGAGCTCGACGAGACGACGTGCGTCGTCGCCGAGCTCACGAAGACCGCCGAGAACACCTACCGCGACGTCAACATCGCGTTCGCGAACGAGCTCGCGCTCGCCTGCGAGGCGAGCGGCGCCGACTTCCTGGAGGTGCGCGCGCTCGTCAACAAGTCTCCCGGGAGGAACGTGCTCCTCGCCGGCCTCGGCGTGGGTGGCCACTGCATCCCGAAGGACCCCTGGCTCTTCGCGGCCTCGCGCGAGGGCCACGCGCCCCTCCGCCTCGTCCCCACCGCCCGCCTCGTCAACGACGAGATGCCGCTCCACGTCGCCGACCTCGTCGAGGACGCGATCCGCGAAGCGGGACGAGCGATCGAGGGCGCCATCGTCACCGTGCTCGGCTACGCCTACCTCGAGGAGAGCGACGACGAGCGCAACAGCCCGAGCGAGACGCTCGTCCACGCCCTCCGAGCACGAGGCGCCGACGTGCGCGTCCACGATCCCTTCGTCGAGCGCTTCTCGGGGAGCCTCGACGACGCGCTCCGCGGGGCCGACGCCGTCGTGATCGCGGTGGCGCACCGGGCATACCGGGAGATCGACTGGGAGCGCGCGCGAGCGCTCGTCCGCTCACCCGCCCTCGTCGACGCGCGGCTGCTCGTCACGCCCTCTCACGCCCGCGAGCGCGGCTTCGCCTTCCGCGGCGTCGGCCGCGCGTGAGGCGGCGCGCGCGACGCGCGCTATCCTCCCGCCGTGTACAAGATCCTCCCCACCCTCGCCCCGCCGAAGACGGCGTTCGAGCGGCTGCCCGAAGAGTGGAGCGCGACGCTCGAGGGCTGGGGCGAGCCGAGGTACCGCGGGAGCCAGGTCTTCGAGTGGATCCACGCGCGCGGCGTCTTCGACCCCGACGCGATGACGAACCTGCCGCGCTCGCTCCGCGGGCGCCTGCGCGCGGAGCTCGACCCCGCGCTCCTCGGGCGGATCGGATCGGTCCACGACTCGGAGGACGGTACGCGCAAGCTCCTCCTCGACATGCACGACGGGAAGACGAGCGAGGCCGTGCTCATCCCGATGCGCTCGAGCGAGCGGGGCGATCTCTACGCCGCGGAGGATCCGACGGACGACGCGGAGGCCGAGCCGCGCACCTCCGTCACCCAGTGCATCTCCACGCAGATCGGCTGCGCGATGGGCTGCGTGTTCTGCGCGTCGGGGCTCGCCGGGCTCAAGCGCCACATGACGACGACCGAGATCGTGGGGCAGGTGCTCCTCGGCCGGGCGCACGTCGGCGAGGGCACCTTCCTCCGCAACGTCGTCTTCATGGGGATGGGCGAGCCGCTCCACAACTACGACGCCGTGGCGCGGGCGCTCGTCCTGCTCACGCACCCGGGCGGCGTCGGGCTCAGCAAGCGGCGCGTCACCATCTCGACCTCGGGCCTCGTCCCCGAGATCGATCGGCTCGGCCAAGACTTCGGCGGCGAGGTGCAGCTCGCCGTCTCGCTCCACGCGCCGGACGACGCGCAGAGGAGCGAGATCATGCCGATCAACAAGAAGTACCCGCTCCCCGTGCTGATGGAGGCGCTCCGCCGCTACCCGCTCCCGAAGCGGCGGCGGATCACGATCGAGTACACGCTCATCCAGCGCTTCAATTCGGCCCCCGCCGACGCCGAGCGCCTCGCGCGGCTGCTCTCGGACCTGCGCGTGAAGGTGAACCTCATCCCGCTCAACCGCGTCGAGGGGAACCCGCTCGAGCCGCCGAGCTGGGACGCGATCGACACCTTCCAGGCCGTGCTCCGCGACCACGGCGTCGCGAACTTCGTCCGCCGCCGCAAGGGCGACGACATCGCCGCCGCCTGCGGCCAGCTCGCCCTCCGCGGCGAGAAGCGAAAGATCAAGGTCGCGCTCCCCACCCTCCGCTCCTGACAGCGCGCCTCGCGGGCTCGGTTGAAACGAAAGCGCCATGATACCGTCGAAGCCGCGCATGCCCCGCTTCGCCCTCGTCGCCTCGACCACCCTCGCGCTCTCGATCGCTCACCTGCTCGCCCTCTCGTCCTCCGCAAAGGCCCAGCTCGCGCTCCCGATGACCGAGCTCGCCGAGCGCGCGGTCCGCGTCGACGGGATGCTCCGCGACTGGCGGGGCGTGCGGATGACCAGCATCGGGGCGGGCGACGACGGCGCGATGCGCTTCGCGCTCGGCTACGACACCCAAGGCCTCTACGTCGCCTGCGACGTGGCCGACACCCGCCTCGTCCGCAACGCGGAGCCGGGCGACGGCGACGACGCGGTCGTGCTCACGCTCGCCCTGCCTTCGGCCCGCGGCCTCGGCGCGACGGAGATCTGGCTCCACCCCGGCGAACCAGGGAAGGCCGCGGTGGCGACGATCGGGCCGATCGGAGCGCGCCGCAGGAGCCCGATCCGCGACGCTCGCGTCGTCGAGGCGCCGCGCCCGGGCGGCGGGGGCTACACGCTCGAGGCGTTCATCCCGTTCTCCGCGATCCCGGGCGGCGCGCGGTGGCAAGAGGGGCGAGGGACGATCCGCCTCCACGACGTCGACTCGCTCTCGCACCCCGAGGCGAGCGGCGCGAGCTTCGCGCCCGTGGATCCCGCGCACCTCGACGAGCTCCCGCCCCTTCGGCCCTCCGGCGGGCAAGAGGCGCTGCTCGACCGCTTCCTCCACGAGCGCTCGCTCGACGGCGCCCGACCGCGCTTCGATCTGCGGGGCAACGTGATGGGCGACCCGACGCCGGAGCGCGTCGTCCTCGTCGACCGCTACGTGGTCGCGTACGGCCCCGCGATCCAGGACGGACGCGGGTTCGTGTTCGTGGAGCTCGGCATCGGCAGCGCCGGAGATCTTCGCGACGCGCGCCTCGAGGATCTGACCGGCGACGGCCTCGCGGAGCTGGTCGTCACGATCCGCCAGCGAGGCGAGGGCGGCTCGCGCGATCTCCTGCAGGTGCTGCGCATCGACGAGCGCGCGATCGCGCCGCTCTGGGGGCTCGAGACGCGCAAGGAGACCGCCGCGGGCTACGTCGAGAACACCGTGCGCGTCGAGCGTGGACGGCGAGGCCAACCCCCGACGCTGATCGTCCGCGCGGGAGAGCCGCACGGCCTCGACGAGCGCTCGCTCCGCGAGAGCCCGCCGACGGACGTGGAGCCGATGCTGCTCGCGTGGGGGCCCGCGATCGAGCGCAGCTTCCGCTGGGACGGGCGCACCTTCGCGCGGGTCGGAGAGCGCCCGAACCCGAGCTACGTGAGCCCCGAGGAGCGCGCGGCGCGCGAGCGCGCGACGGCGCGCCCGAGCGCGAGCGAGGCCCCCGACTCCGCGGTCGCGGCGCCGACCTCCGACCAGCTCCTCGCCGAGTTCCGTCGACAGCGCGGCATCCCGAGCGGCGCCCGCGCGACGCGCGAGCTCGAGGCCAACGTCTGGGGTGGGCGCGCCAACGAGCGGATCGCGCTCTTCGGCAACGAGCTCGTCATCTTCGGCCCGGACTTCCGAGGAGGCACCGGGTGGTTCAGCTTCCGCATCCCCGCCGCGAGCCCGACGGACGTGCTCGATCTGCGGGCCGTGGACGTGACAGGCGATGGGCGCGCCGAGATCGTCTACCGCGTGCGCCAGAGCCTCGGGGACATCAGCCGTGAGGTGCTGATCATCCATCAGCTCACCGAGAGCGGCTTCCCGGTCCTGCTCCAGCGCGAGGTCGCTCGAACACAGGGCGCGAACCAGATCACCAACGAGGTGCGCTTCGATCGAGGCGGCCTCGAGGTTCGACCGGGCACCGCGCGGGGCTGGACCCAAGCGAGCTGGCCCTACGCTCCGACGACGAGCGCGGGCCCCGACGGCATCGAGCCGCTCCTGCTCCCGTGGGCGGCTCAGCCCCAGCGCTATCGCTTCCTGAACGGGCGCTTGGTCACGGGCGGATGACGATGCTCGAGGGCAAGCGGATCCTCCTCGGCGTGAGCGGCGGCGTCGCCGCGTACAAGGCCGTCCTGCTCGCGCGCGAGCTCACCACGCGCGGCGCCGATCTGCGCGTCGCGATGACCCACACGGCGACCCGCTTCGTCGGCCCCCAGACCTTCGCCGCCCTCGTCGGCACGGCGCCCGCGCTCGACCTCACCGACGCGAGCCGCGGCGGCGAGCTCCACATCGAGCTCGCGCGCTGGGCGCAAGCGCTCGTCGTCGCGCCGGCCACCGCCAACCTCCTCGCGCGGCTCGCGCACGGGCTCGCGGAGGATCCGATCAGCGCCACCGCGCTCGCGTTCGATGGCCCGCTCTTCCTCGCGCCCGCGATGCACCACCGCATGTGGGCGCACCCCGCTACCTGCGCGAACGTCGCCACGCTCGCGGCTCGAGGCGCGCGCCTCGTCGGCCCCGCGTACGGCCGCCTCGCGAGCGGAGAGGAGGGCGAAGGTCGCATGAGCGAGCCCGCCGACATCGTCGCCGCGATCGAGGCGCTCGTCTCCGACGCGGGCGCCCGAGCCGATCTCGAGGGGCTCCGGATCCTGGTCTCCGCGGGCCCGACGCTCGAGGCGATCGATCCCGTGCGCTACCTCGGCAACCGCAGCTCGGGCCGCATGGGCTGGGCGCTCGCCACGCGCGCGCGTGAGCGCGGCGCGATCGTCACGCTCGTGGCCGGCCCCGTCGCGCTCGCGGATCCCGAGGGGATCGAGGTCGTCCACGTCCGCTCGGCGCTCGACATGGAGGCGGCCATCCAGAGCCGGCGCGAGCAGGTCGACGCCATCGTGATGGCCGCGGCCGTCGCGGACTTTCGGCCCGCCGAGGTGTCGCGCGAGAAGCTGAAGAAGCGCGACGGCGACCCCGCGCCCACGATCCAGCTCGTCCGAAACCCCGACATCCTCCGAGGGCTCGGCGAGCAGCGCCGAGGCGCCCGGCCGCTCCTCGTCGGCTTCGCCGTCGAGACGACCGACCTCCTCGCGAGCGCGAGGCAGAAGCTCGAGGCGAAGCGAGCGGATCTGATCGTCGCGAACCACGCCTCGGTGGCGTTCGAAGGCGACGAGAACGAGGCGTTCCTGGTGGACGCGCAGGGGGTCACGCCCACCGGGCGGCTCGCGAAGCGAGCGCTCGCCGATCGCATCCTCGACGTCATCCGGAGCAAGAGCAGGCCGGAAAGTTGACGCGAGCGGCGCGGCTCGCGAGCGTCGGCCTCGATGTCCGTTCGCCCCCTCGACGAGCTCGACGCCGATGACACGGCCTCCGAGCGTGACGGGCCGCTCGTCGGCGCCGTCGTCGGTGAGCCCGTCTCCGTTCCGTCGGCCCCGTCGACGCCGCGATCTCACCGCGCGCTCGATCGGGCGCGGCTCCTTGCGGGGGCGCTCGCGCTCCTCGCCGCGGCCGCGCTCGCGGGCCTCTCGCTCGCCGAGCACGCTCGCGCCGCTCGACCCATCCCCACGGTCGAGGTGCGCGTCGGAGGCGAGATGATCACGGGGGACGCGGAGCAGGCGGCCGCGCACATCGCCGACGCGTGGGAGGCGCGACCCCTCGTGCTCGAGCTCGCGGGGGAGCGCATCGAGGGCACGCGCGCCTCGATGGGCGCCGTCGTCGATCGCGGCGCCCTCGCGGCCTCGATCGCCCAAGCCAGGGATGCGCGCTCGCTCATGCGACGCTTCCACGACGAGGAGCGCGCGCTCGAGCCGATCGCGCTCCCCCTCCCGATCGTCCCGAGCCCCGAGGCGCTCGCGCGCCTGCTCGCCGAGCGCAAGGATCGCCTCGATACCCGCGCGGTGGACGCGCGCATCGAGCCGCGCACCGGCCGAGTCGTCCCCGAGACGACGGGGCGCTACCTCGACGTGTTCGCGACCCTCGAGGCGGCCTACCGCGCCGCGACCGACGACGCCGAGCACGTCGAGGCGCGGATCGTCGCGCGCGCGCCGACGCGGAGCGCGGCGGACCTCGCGAACGTGCGGGTCGAGGCCGTGCTCGGCGCGTACGAGACCCACTACTCGACGCTCGAGGACGCGCGCGATCGCACCTACAACCTCCGCGTGGCCGCGTCCAAGGTGGACGGCACCGTGCTCATGCCGGGCGAGAGCTTCGACTTCAACGAGGCGGTCGGCGAGCGGAGCGAGGCGAACGGCTTTCGGCCCGCACCCGAGATCGCCGGCGGCGAGCTCGTCGACGGCGTCGGCGGCGGGACCTGCCAGATCGCCGGTACGCTCCACGCGGCCGCGTTCTTCGCGGGGCTGCCCATCGTCGAGCGCTCCCCACACAGCCGACCGAGCGGCTACATCTGGATGGGGCTCGACGCGGTCGTCGTCTACCAGCGCTTCAACCTCCGCTTCACGAACGACCTCGACACGCCCGTCGTCATCGGGATGACGGTGGAGGGAGGGACCGTCCGCGCCGAGCTCCGCGGGGCGCGCGCGGAGCGCATGGTCACCTTCACGCGGCGCGTCGATCGGGTCGATCCCTTCACGGAGCGGAGCGTGCCCGATCCTTCGCTCCCGACCGGCGTCCGCGTGCTCCGACAGCGCGGCGTGCCAGGCTTCGCGATCACGCGGTTCCGGATCGTGCGCGACGTCGCCCACAACCAGGCGCGCCGCCAGCGATGGGAAGACACCTACCCGCCGACCGAGCAGATCTGGCGCGTCGGCAGCGGCCCCCCGGCTCCTGAAGGCTTCGTCGCGCCGCCCGGCGACGCGCACCCGGAGTACACGACCGACGAGCTCCTCTCCGCGAGCTTCGGCGCGGGGATCTCGGCGCTCGAGATCAGCCGAAGGGCGGGTCGCACGGGCACGCCGGGGTGGATGGCGCGGATGGGCCTGCCCGCCGCGACCCCCTGAGCGCCGGGCGGGGCGCGCTGTCAGCGACGGCGCGCGAGCCGGGGCGGCATCGGGACCGGGCCGAGCGCGAAGAGCCAATCCGCGAGGACGAGCTCCTTGTTGGCGTTGACGCGCAGGGCCTCCTCGACGGCGCGCAGCCCGGTGACCGCCTCCGACGCGCGCCCGGCGCCGACGAGCGCGCCGCGCGCGCGGATCCGCGCAGCCTCGTGCCGAAACGCGAGCCCCGGATCGGGGAGCCCGAGCGCGGCGCGAGCCACGTCGCGGTAATAGGCGCCGAGCACCTCGAGGGTCGGGAGCAGATCGACGCGACGCCCGATCTCCTCGGCGACGTCGATGACGGCGCCCGGCCGCCCCGACGCCGCGGCCTCGTCCGCGCGGACGGCCAGCTCGAAGCGCTCTTCGGCGATCGAACGGCCATGCTCGTTCGTGCGCGCGAGATCGAGCGCCTTGTCGGCGCGCCCATCGGCGAGCGCTGTGGCGATGAGGCGAGCCGCCTCGGGCACCCCCTCGCGCGCGAGGATCGCGTCGATCGTCGCGTCGGGCAGCCGCGAGAACGAGACGCGCTGACAGCGCGAGCGGATCGTCGGGAGCAGCCGATCGGGCCGCGACGAGAGCAGGACGAAGTGGACCCCGCGGCGCGGCTCCTCGAGCGTCTTCAAGATGGCGTTCGCGCCCTCGGGGTGATGGAGCGGGAAGGAGACGTCCGCGTCGGGGAAGACGAGGAACGCGTCGCTCGCCTCGAACGGCGCGAACTGAGCGAAGGGGAGGATCTCGTCACGAACCACCGCCACCGGGAGGTTGCGATCACCCTCCTCGCGCGGCGGAAAGACGCGCACGTCCGGGTGGAGGCCTCGACCGATCCGCTCCGAGAGCGTCACGCGATCCTCGGCGCCCTCCGCGCGAGCGATGACGCGCTCCGCGAGCGCGAGCGCGGTCTTCGCCTTCCCGGTGCCGCTCGGCCCCTCGAAGAGATACGCCGAGGCGAGCCGGTCCCGATCGAGCGCCGCGCGGAGCGTCTCGATCGCGCGAGGCTGCGCCTCGACGTGATCGAAGGGATCCGCGCCGTCGCTCACGATCCCCGCTCCTGCGCCGGGATCGGCTCGAAGAGCCCCATCGCCATCGCCTCGACCGCGACGAGCAGGCTCTCCTCGTCGATGGCGCTCGGATCGACGTAGTGCTGCATCGCGAGCCCGTCGAGGAGACCCACGAGGATGCGGGGCACCATCTCGCCCGGGATCCGCAGCCGCAGGCCCATGTCGCGCAAGCTCGGGAGCACGAGCTGGGTGACCTGCTGCGCCGCGAACCGGAAGAAGCCGGCGAGCTGGGGCTTGAGCGAGTCGTCGTAGAGGGCCTGCGCCATGAGGTCGGCGACGACGGCGACCTCGTCCGTGCGCGCGCGACGGACGAACCAGAGCTCCTTCACCGACGATCGGAGCGCGGGGATCGGCCCCGTGGAGGAGGCGGCCCAGGCGTCGAGCGTGCGGTTCGCGATGGACTCGAGCGCGCTCTCGAGCACCTTGCTGACGAGCGACTCCTTCGACGGGAAGTGGTAGTGGAGCGCCCCCTTCGACATGCCCGCCTCGCGCGCGATGTCGAGCAGGCTCGTGCGCGCGTAGCCTTGGCGCGCGAGCACGCGCGTCGCCGCAGCCACGATCTGCGCTGCGCTGCGCTCCGTCTTCGCGTACGCCACGCTCGCGCTCTCAGGGATGGATCGGGCGACACGCCGAGAGCGACGGCGTCGTCGGGACGGGCTCGCAGAGGAAGCCGCTCTCGCAGTCCGCCTGGCGCGTGCACGCCGCGCGGCAGGTGAACGAGCTCCAGCTCGGATCGTCGTCGGAACCGCGGGCTCCTTCCGCGTCGTCGAGCACGCAGTACGCGCCCTCGACGCACCCGCCGAGCTGAGGGCTCCCCGAGCACGCCTCGCCGACGTCGGGCAGCCCGCAGCCGGCGAGCGCGAGCGCCAGGATCGTGGCGACGAGGGAACCGCTGAGTCGAGCGCGCATGGGACCTCCGACGGGCGGCACCCTACCCCGTCCGCCCCCGGCGGCGCAACGCCGCGCGAGCGTCGAAGCGGGCACGCGCGCGCGACGACGCCGGATCAGTCTCGCGCGCGGAAGTGCCCTCGCGGATCGCAGATCGAGGGGAGGTGCGCCGGATAGTCGACGAGCGCCGGGCTGTCGCACGTATCGCTCTGCTGGCGAAAGAAGCGGAAGCAGTCCTGGACGATCTCGTCCGGGTTGTTGGCCTCGGCGACGACGCCGCAGCCACAGTCGAGCCCCGCCTCGTCGCGACACCAGCGATCGCGATCGGCGAGCGGCAAGCCGCACGCGTCCTCGAACGCGTTGCGCTCGTCGAAGTACTCGTTGCACAGGCTCTGGGGCGTCCGGCACCCAGCGGCACCGGAGACGACGAGGAGCGACGCGAGCAGCCAGGAGCGCGATGACATGGAGCGAGCGTCGCCTCACGATGCGGGGGAAGTCAACGACGCGACGCACGCGCCGCGCTCATGGCGCTGGCGAGCGCGGGATCGGCTCGGGGCGCTCCCGCTCCGCCACCAGGACAACGCGGAGCGCCGTCCGCGGCGCGAGCTCCGTCGAATGCGCGGTCGACGGCTCGCCACGCCGCGTCGTGTCACGCCGAGGGAGGGCGTCGACCGCGGCCTGCGCGCCGACGGAGGGCGCGGGAGGCGCCGGCGGCGCGGCGACGAGGCGCGCGAGGTCGCTGCAGGATCGCACCTGGAGCAGCAGCCCGCTCAGCGCGCAGACGCACAGCGTCAGGAACGCGCACCCGATCGCGATCCCGAGCGCCGAGGGTCGCGCGTTCGGCTCCTCACCCCGAGCCACGGCGCGCCCCTCGTCCACGCTTGCCGCTCGGTGCGGCGCGACGCTTCGTCGGCTTGGCGTCGACGGCGTGCGGCTCCGGCCCCTCGAGGAAGAGGCAGCCGAGGGGCGGCAGCACGAGCGAGACGCTCTGGGCGTAGCCGTGCGCCGGCACCGCGCGCGCGTCGACCCCGCCGAGGTTGCCGACCCCGCTGCCCCCGTAGCACGGCGCGTCCGTCACCAGCACCTCCGTCCATCGCCCGAGGGCCGGCACGCCGACCGCGTACGACTCGCGAACGACGGGCGTGAAATTCGCGACGACGAGCAAGGGCCTCGCGCCCTCCTCGCCGAGCCGGAGGAAGGCGAGGACGGACTGCTCGGCGTCGGTCCCGTCGATCCACCGAAAGCCCGCTGGCTCGAGCTCGAGCCGGTGCAGGGCGGGCGCGCGCGCGTAGAGCGCGTTGAGATCCCGGACGAGCTGCGCGACGCCCGCGTGCGCCGGATCGCGGAGGAGCGCCCAGTCGATCTCCGAGTCGTGGTTCCACTCGCGCCACGGCGCGATCTCCGTGCCCATGAAGAGGAGCTTCTTGCCCGGCGTGGCGGTCTGCATCGCGAGCAGGAGGCGCAGGTTCGCGAATTGCTGCCAGCGGTCACCTGGCATCTTGCCGAGCAGCGAGCCCTTGCCGTGGACGACCTCGTCGTGGCTCAGCGGCACGACGAAGCGCTCGCTCGTCGCGTACACGCTCCGGAACGTGAGGTCGTCCTGGTGGTAGCGGCGGTGGATGGGGTCGCGCGCGAGGTAGCGCAGCGTGTCGTGCATCCACCCGAGATCCCACTTGAGGTCGAAGCCGAGGCCGCCTTCGGACACCGCGCCGGTCACCTTGGGCCAGCTCGTCGACTCCTCGGCGATGACGAGCGCGTCGGGGAAGCGACGATGCAGCGTCTCGTTGAGCTGCCTCAAGAACGCGACCGCCTCGAGGTTCTCTCGCCCCCCGTGCTCGTTCGGGAGCCACTCGCCCGGCCCACGCGAGTAGTCGAGGTAGAGCATCGACGCGACGCCGTCGACGCGCAGCCCGTCGGCGTGGAATTGCTCGATCCAGAAGCACGCGGACGAGACGAGGAAGCTCCGCACCTCGTGGCGACCGTAGTTGAAGATGAGCGACTTCCAGTCGGGGTGGAACCCCTTCCGCGGATCCTCGTGCTCGTAGAGGTGCGTCCCGTCGAACCGCGCGAGCCCATGATCGTCCGCGGGGAAGTGCGCCGGCGCCCAGTCGAGGAGGACGCCCAGGCCCCGCTGGTGCAGGTGGTCGACGAACGCCATCAGGTCCTCGGGGCGCCCGTAGCGGTGGGTCGGCGCGAAGTAGCCGGTGATCTGATAGCCCCAGCTCCCGAAGAAGGGGTGCTCCATCACGGGGAGCAGCTCGACGTGCGTGAAGCCGTGCGCGAGCGCGTGGTCGGCGATCCGCGGCGCGAGCTCGCGATAGTCGAGCGAGCGCCAGCCCTCGTCGGGGACGCGCGCGAAGCTGCCGAGATGGACCTCGTAGATCGAGATCGGAGCGCTCCGAGCGTTTCGCGCGGCGCGCCCGCGCATCCACGCGTCGTCCGCCCACGCGTAGTCGTGAGCCCACACGATCGAGGCCGTCGCGGGAGGGATCTCGGCGAGCCTCGCGAAGGGATCGGCCTTGTCGCACGTCCGGCCGCCCCCCTCGACGCGATACTTGTAGAGGGCCCCCTCGCCCACGCCCGGGACGAACGCCTGCCAGATCCCCGACGTCCCGATCGGCGCGAGCGGCGCGCCCACCCCCCATCCGTCGAAGGAGCCGACGACCCGCACGGAGGCGGCGCTCGGCGCCCAGACGACGAAGCGCACGCCCCGACGCCCGGCGATCGTCACGACGCGCGCGCCGAGCTTCTCGTAGAGCCGATCGTGGGTTCCCTCGTTGAAGAAGTGGAGATCCTCGGCGCCGAGCTCCGACCGGGTCGAGTCCATGCTGGACTCATAACACGGCGAGCGACGCGCCCTCCGCCGTCGCAGCGTGCTGACAGCGCCCGCGCCGACGTATCATCCGAGGCGATGACCCGCTTCATCTGCATCCACGGGCATTTCTACCAACCGCCACGCGAGAACCCCTGGCTCGACGTCGTCGAGCGGCAAGAGTCCGCGGCGCCGTTTCACGACTGGAACGCGCGCATCACCTCCGAGTGCTACCGACCGAACGCGCGCGCTCGTGTGCTCGACGCGAAGGCGCGCATCGACCACCTCGTCAACGACTACGCGCGGCTCAGCTTCAACGTCGGCCCCACGCTGATGAGCTGGCTGGCGCAGGCGGCGCCCGACGTCCACGACGCCATCGTGGAGGCGGACCGCATCGCGATCCGCAAGACCGGCGCCGGCGCCGCGATCGCGCAGGTCCACGGGCACCTGATCCTCCCGCTCGCCAACGAGCGCGACAAGGCCACCCAGGTGCGCTGGGGGATCCACGACTTCGAGCTCCGCTTCGGCCGTCGACCGATGGGGATGTGGCTGGCCGAGACGGCGTGCGACATCCCGACGCTCGAGGCGCTCGCTCGAGAGGGGATCGAATTCACCCTGCTCGCGCCCTCGCAGGCCGCGCGCGTCCGGCCCGATCCGAGCGCGCCCTGGGTCGACGTGCGCGGCGCGCGGGTCGATCCGCGACGGCCTTACCGCGTCTCGCTCCCTTCGGGGCGCTCGATCGTCGTCTTCTTCTACGACGGGCCGACCTCACGCGCGGTCGCGTTCGAGAACCTCCTCGACGACGGCAGGGTCTTCGCGCGCCGCCTCCTCGGGCTCTTTCGCCGAGACGACGAGCCGCAGCTCGTCCACATCGCGACCGACGGCGAGACCTATGGCCACCACCACCGCTTCGGGGAGATGGCGCTCGCCTACGCGCTCGACGAGATCGAGCGCGATCCGGACGTCGAGCTCGTGAACTACGAGGCGTTCCTGCGCGTCGCGCCCGCGCGCTGGGAGGCCGAGATCATCGAGAACACGGCGTGGAGCTGCGTGCACGGGGTCGAGCGCTGGCGGAGCGACTGCGGCTGCTCGTCGGGCGCGCACCCCACGTGGTCGCAGGCCTGGCGCGCTCCTCTGCGTCAGGCCCTGGATCGGCTGCGCGATCGCACGATCTCGCTCGTCGAGGCCGAGCGCGGCCTTTTCGTCGATCCCTGGCACGCGCGCGACGACTACATCGACGTGGTCGCGGCGCGGAGCCCGGCGCAGGCCTTCACGGCGCAGACGATGGTGCTCGCGAGGCACGTCCACCCCGAGCTCCAGCGGATCGCGCCGCGCCTGCGCGAGCGCGAGCCGGACTGGGTGATCCGCGCGCTCCGCGTGCTCGAGCTCATGCGGCACGCGATGTCGATGTACACGAGCTGCGGCTTCTTCTTCGACGACCTCTCCGGCATCGAGACGACGCAGGTGATGGCCTACGCCGCGCGCGTGATCGAGCTCGCGAGCGAGCTCTGGCACGTCGACCTCGAGCCCGAATTCCTCGACATCCTCGGCGCCGCGCGCTCGAACGTCCCCGGCGAGGGCAACGGCGCGATGGTCTATCGCACACACGTGCTGCCCCGCTCCGCGACGCTCGATCGCGCCGCCGCCCACTTCGCGGTCTCCTCGCTCTTCAACGAGTACGACGACCACGAGATCCTGCTCGGCTTCGAGGTCGACTTCCTCGCGCGCGAGGTGCGCTCGTCGGGTCGCTCGCGCCTCGCGATGGGGCTCGCCCTCGTCACCAAGCGCGCGACGCGCGCGAGCCTGCGCTTCGACTACGCCGTCATCCACCTCGGAGATCACCACCTCGGCGTCGGCGTTCGGCCGGCGATCGACCCCGAGCAGCGCGAGACGATGCGCGCCGAGCTCGCCGCCGCGTTCGAGGCCGCGGAGCTCACGCGCATGCTCGGCGTGCTCCAGCGGCACTTCCCCGACGCCCCCGAGCGCGCCCTCGCGCGAGGCACGATCCCGCCGACGGTCGGCGCGAGCGGGAGCGCGAGCTACTCGCTCCGCTCGCTCTTCAAGGACGAGCAGAAGCGCGTCCTCGACGTCGTCCTCGCCTCGACGCTCGAGAGCGTCGAGCACACGTACGCGCTCGTCCACGAGCAGCACGCGCCGCTCATGCGCTACCTCGCGAGCCTCGGGCAGGAGGTGCCTCGGCCGCTCCGCCAGGCGGCGGAGTACACGCTGACGGCGGGGGTCCGCCGCGAGCTCGCGAAGGGCGCGGCGATCGATCTCACCTCCCTCGACGCGCTCGTCGAGGAGGCGAAGGCGACCGGCGTCATCCCGCGGGGGCCCGGGATCGACGTGCATGGGCTCGACGAGAGCGAGATCGCGCGGTCGGCGCGATCGGCGCTTCGCCAGCGGATCATCGCGGCGCGGCAGAAGGACGCGAGCCTCGCGGATCTGCGCCTCGCGCTCGGGCTCGCGCGCTTCGTCACGACGAACGGCATCTCGCTCGACGCGACGTCGGCGCGCGAAGAGGCGGTCGCCCTGCGCGACGGCCTCCTCGAGGCGGGCGTCCCCGAGCCGTGGAGCGAGCCGCTCCTGGCGCTGCTCGCGCTGCTCGCGATCGCGCCCGCGCCATCGAGCCCGACGTGACGCCTCCGGCTCACGGCATGGAACAGCCGAGCTGATCCGTGCCGCTCCTTCCTCGTCGGAGGGGCTGCCCAGAGCCCCCCTCCCTCGCGCCGAGTGAAGCGGCGTGAGCCTCCCGCCCGTCGAGCCAGCGCACCTCCGCGGGGCGGATCACGTCGAGCGAGGCGCGCTGTCAGGGGGTGCGCTCGAGCTCCACGACGAGGCGGCGCGAGCGGTCCCCCACGATCGGGATCCGCTGCGCGACGAACCCTGTCGCGGTGACCTCGAGGAGGTGCGTCGTCCCCTGGCGCACGCGGATGGGCGACGTCGCGCCCGGGATGCCATCGAGGCGCATCCGCTCCTCGGCCTCCAGCGGCTGCACGACGACGTCGATCTCCACGAACGCGCTGCTCGGGCTCCTGCTCGCCGCGCGCCCCGCGGGCTCGTCCGACGCCGACGCGAGTGCCGTCGCGGGATCTTCGGTCCTCGGCTCGGGCTTGAGCACGCTTCGCAGCCCGAACGCGAGCAGGACGACGATCGCGAGCCCCGCGAGCGTGCCGAAGACCCACCGCACGGGGGACGCGTCGTGCCGAGGCTCGGAGCGCGCGCTCTCCCGCGCCCCGCTGCGCACGCCGACCGACGGAGCCCGCGCCGGAGCCTCCGCTTCGACCGGACCGCCCCCGATCGCGGGGGAGCCACCCGTCGAGCCGCTCCCTCGCGCAGCGCTCGTCGCCGCGGGAAGCCGCTGTGCGCTCGTCCCCGTGCCCATCGAGCCGCTCGACGTCTCGATGGCCGAGATCCGCGAGAGGCTCGTCCGCGAGGCGCTCTTGCGCGGGAGCGCGCCCTCGTCGAGCTCGAGCGCCGCGGCGCCCGACGAGGGCGCGAGCGGATCGTCTCCGAAGCTCGCCCGACCCTCCTCGCCGGAACGAGCGGCCACCCGGCTCGGCGACGTGGACCTCGGCGGAGCGTCCGCTCGCGCCTTCGGCGTCGGCTCGAGCGGAGCCTGAGCGGGCGCGCCCAGCTCGAGCTCGGCGCCTATCCAGCGGATCGCGACCGAGTCCTCGGTGCGGCCGGCACCCAGCGCTCGAGCGGGCTCTCGGGGCGCGAGCGCGACGCCCGGATCGGGGAGATCGACGCCACCAGCGCGACGATGCGCCGGGCTCGAGTCCTCGCTCCGATGGGCGGCGAGCAGCCGGCGTCGCATCTCGGCCGCCGTCGGCGGACGATCCTCCTTGCGCTTCGAGAGCGCGCTCAGGATCACGGCCTCGACCGCGGAGGAGACGTGCGCTCCCCGCTCGCTCGGCGGCTCCGGCTCGCTGTCGAGGATGACCCGGAGGAGCTTGTTGTAGTTCGCGCCGTCGAAGGGCACGGCGCCGACGAGGCACTCATAGAGGACGACACCCGCGGAGTAGACGTCCGCGCGCCGATCCGTCTCGATCTCACCCATCGCCTGCTCGGGCGACATGTAGTGCGGGGTCCCGAGCACGGTGCCCGTGATCGTCAGCTTCGCGTCCTGCTCGTCGGTCTTGGACGAGATCCCGAAGTCGAGGAGCTTCACGCGCTCACCGCGCGCGCCGGGGACGAGGTAGATGTTGTCGGGCTTGAGGTCGCGGTGGATGACGCCGCTCTCGTGCGCCGCGTGGAGCGCGTCGAGCAGCTGCGCGCCGAGCGAGACGACCTCGTGCTCGCTCATGCGCGCGCCGTAGTCGATCCGGTGCGCCAGCGACTCCCCCTCGAGGAACTCCATCACGAGGAACGGGATGCCCTCGTCCATCTGATCGATGTCGAGGATCTCGACGATCCCCTCGTGCGCGATCGCGCTCGCGGCTCTCGCCTCGCGGCCGAAGCGCTGCACGATGTTCGCGTTCGACAGGTACTTCTCGTCGAGGATCTTGACCGCGACCTTGCGCCCCGTCGTGACGTGGACGCCACGCCAGACCGAGCCCATCCCGCCCTGCCCGAGCAGCGAATCGAGCCGGTACTTGCCGACCAGTGTGCGACCCACGAATTCCAAGGACCTCGCTCGAGCCTACCCCCGCTTCGTTCAGAAATGGAACGATCGTTCAGGATCGAAGGTGACATCGATCACGAGGGTGCTCGCTCACCCGCGCCCTCGACGGCGCTCACCAGCGCGCGACGAACCGATCGGCGTCGTCCCCGAGCGCGGCCGCGCTGACGACGGCCACGTCGCCTTGGATCCCCCCGGTGCGTCGAAGGAGCGCGCGCAAGAGCGCGGCGAAGAGGCCCGAGAGCTCGAGCGAAGCCCCCACCTGGCCCACGATGACGAGCTTCGCCGAGCGCTCCTCACGGCGCTGGACGCTCGCGCGGCCGCTCCGGCTGACGCGCGCCCAGAGGAACGCGAAGCCATCGATGACTCCGTCACAGGTGAGGTTCTGCGGAAGATCGGGGAAGACGCGGTGGGTCCCCCGTTCGATCATCGCCTCCGCGAGCTCGGGCAGGATCCCGAGGTCGTCCTTGCCGCCGATATGATCCGCCGCGTCGAGCACCTGCTCGAACAGGCGACTCGGGACACCGTCGGCGCCATAGGGCGAGACGCGACCCTGCGCGGGCAGGAGCGACTCGACGAGCGGCACCTCGTCGACCAGGCGCGTCCAGAGCGAGGCGCCGAGCTTGCGGTAGATCGCCTCGATCGTGAGCAACGCGAAGCCGAGCTCGACCACGGCGCGCGCCTCGTCCGCCTGCTCCAGGCGCCCGTGCAGCGTGCGGCGACGCAGCGTGAGGTAGTGGATGTCACGGACCAGCGGATCGTCGGGCAGCCGAGCGCGGCTCCCGAGGAGCTCCTCGTCCGGCACGCAGATCGTCACGGCCTGGATGCACACGTCGACGCTCGGGAAGCGATCGTCCGGATCATCGCTCGTCGCGCGCTCGATCGCGCGCGAGGCGAGCTCGTCCTCGATCGGGCTCACGCTCGTCTTGCCCGTGATGAGGTGGCGAAAGAGCATGCCCGCGGAGAAGACGTCCACCCGCACGTCCCGCCCCGCCTCGCCCCGCCGGATCTCGGGCGCCACGTACGGTGAGAAGGGGACGGCGAGTTCGCTCGGCTTCGCGTCGAGGAATTCCGCGCGCTCGAGCCCGCGGATCTTGAGGACCTCCTCCTCGCGCTGCTTCACGATCACGAAGGAGTCGGGCGCGAGCGAGCGCGCGACGATGCGCTGCCCGTGGAGCGCGCGGAGCCCCGCGAGCGCCTGGAGCACCAGCCGCGCCGCGCGCTCGGGGGCGAGGGGCCCGCCCTCCAGCAGCTCCGCGATCGTCCGGCCCTCGAGCGCCTCGAAGACGAAGTAGCGCTGGCCCGCGTCGCTCCCGCTGTCGATCACGCTCTGGAGGTGGGGGCTCGGGGCGGAGCCGAGCGTCCGCGCCTCGCGCTCGAGCGCCCGCTCGGCCTCCCCGCCCCGCTCCGCGCGGGGCGTGAGCATGCGGAGCTCCACCTTGCGGCCGATCCCCGTGTGCTCGGCGAGCATGCGCATCACGTCCCCTCGCGCAGGGAGCAGCCGCGTCACGCGGTACTTGCCGTCGATCACGCGACCGGTGGGACGGTCGGGGTCGGAAGAACTCATCTCTGCCCCCACGCTACCACGATCGATGCGGTCTTCCCCAGCCCGGCTTCCTTCGGTAGCGTTCCACGATGCCTCCTCGATCGTCGCACCGGCTCGGCACGCTGCTCGCTTTCGCGCTCGCGAGCGTCCTCGCCTCGGGAGCGAGCGGCTGCGAGAGCTCTGAGCACGCACGCGGCGTGATCCAGCAGGACCTCGTCCCCGAGATCACGCGGCTCGTCCACGAGGATCTGATGCGCGCCGAGGTGGGGCTCACGGCGGCCTCCGAGCGCCTCGCGCGAGGCTTCGCCGTCGAGGATCCCGAGCGCCGCGCGCGCGAGCTGCGCACGGCGCTCACGCTGCTCACCGAGCCCCCCCGCGGGATCGCGGAGCTGATGATCTCCCCCATGACGTTCATCGCGGTCGTCGATCACGACGGCGTCGTGATCTGTCGCGATCGAGAGCCCGATCCGATGGCGGGGCAGAACGTCGGCGAGATGTTCCCACACGTCCGCCGCGCGCTCTCCGAGGGCGTCCGCACGCGCGCGCTCGTCGAGTGGCCGAACCTCGATCCGAGCGAGCCGCCGGCCGTGATCATGGTCCACGCGGTGCCCGTGTTCCGCCGCGGCGAGGTCATCGGCGCGGTGATCGCGGGGACGCCGCTCTGGCGCACCGCCCAGCGGCTCACCCGACAGCTCCAAGCGGAGGCGGCCGGCGAGCGCGGCGCCATCGTCTGGGTCTACCTCTACCGCGGCGACGCGCTCTACCACCACGGCACTCCCGAGAACCTCGACACGATCGTCCCCGATCGCGCCGCGCGCGAGGCGGGCTTCGCGCGGAGCCCCAACGGCTTCACCGGCGACGTCATCCAGTTCGGCCGCTCGTTCTCGTACGGGGTCGTCCCGCTGCCCGAGATCGCCCCCGACGTCGGCTTCGTCGTGTGGCGGAGCGACCCCGTCTGACGGCGCGCCCCCGCTCGACGCGATCCTTCGAGCCGCGGCACGCCGACTCGGCGTGAGCCTCTCGAGGGCGACCGCGTGGCGAGCCTCAGCGCAGCTCCACGACCTTGCGCCCGAAGATGCGCTCGAGCCGCGCGAGCAGGGCGTCCGAGGGCTCCACCAAGAGGCCCGTCCTCGACACCACGACCTGCCAGCGCTCCACGCTCGTGAGCTCGAGGGAGACCGGGCACGTCCCGGGGAACGCCGCGAGCGCCTCGCGGAGCGCCCGCAGCCGCTTCTCGTCGACGTGCTCCACGGAGACGCTCACCCGCACGGCCTTCGCCTTCTCGCGCAGCGCGTCGCCGAGGAGCTTCACGCCGCCGAGCACGAGCTTGGGCTCGATCGGCGTGTCCTCGCCCTCGTCGCCCCCCTGGTTGCGCTCGAGGCGCACCGTCGCCTCGACGAAGATCGGGTCGTTGTTGCGGCTCGCCTGCTCGAGCACGTCGCGGCTCGCCTCGAGCGCTCGATCGCGCACGATCACCTCGACGCGGCCGCTAGCGTCCTCGAGCGAGAAGAACGCGATGCGTCCCCCCGTGCGCGTCGGCCGCTCGCGCAGGCCCTCGATCGTCCCGCCGATGCGGATCTCGGCGCCGTCGTCCTTCGCGTCGAGCGTCGCGGTGGTCACGCCCGAGAAGCGACGCAGCTCGGCCTGGTAGCGGTCGAGCGGATGCCCGGAGAGGTAGAAGCCGAGCGCGGCCTTCTCGCGCCGGAGCAGGTCTCTCAGATCCCAGGGCGCGAGGTCGGGGAAGACGCCGCCGCTCATCGACGAGACGCGCGCGCTCGCCGCGCCGGCGTCGAAGAGGCCGAAGAGGTTGGTCTGGCCGCTCGATCGCTCGGCGGACGCGCGCTTGCCGCGCTCGATCGAGGGCTCGATGGCCTCGAACGCCTGGGCCCGCGAGACGCGCGCGCGCTCGTGCGCCGTGTCGAAGCCCCCCGACTGGACGAGCGCCTCGACGACGCTCTTGTTCACGCGGCGCAGATCGACGCGCGAGCAGAAGTCGTAGAGGTCGACGAAGGGCCGCTCCACGCCCTCTTCGCCGCGGCGCGACTCGAAGATCGACTCGAGCGCCGCGCTCCCGATCCCCTTGACCCCCCCGAGCCCGAAGCGGATGCGCGGCATCGTCGGATCGCGCAGCACGCCGCCGCTCGAGACCGGCTTGCCAGGCCGAGGCTTGACGCCCCGCGTCCGCCCGAGCTCCGGATCGTAGACGACGGCGAAGTCGATCGACGACTCGTTCACGTCGGGAGGCAGGACCGTGATGCCCATCGCCTTCGCCTCGGCGACGGTGCGGACGACCTTCTCGACCTTGTCCTTGTCGACGGAGAGCGTCGCGCAGGTGAATTCCGCGGGGAAATGCGCCTTGAGGTAGGCGGTCTGGTACGCGATGAGCGCGTACGCGGCCGAGTGCGACTTGTTGAAGCCGTAGCCCGCGAACTTCTCGACGAGGTCGAAGAGCTCGCCCGCCTTCGCCTCGTCGTGACCGAGCGTCGCCGCGCCGGCGATGAACGAGCCGCGCTGCTTCGCCATCTCCTCGGGCTTCTTCTTGCCCATCGCGCGGCGCAAGAGATCCGCGCCGCCGAGCGAGTAGCCGGCGTAGGTGCGCGCGATCTCCATCACCTGCTCTTGGTAGACGATGACGCCGTAGGTGTCCTTGAGCGCGTGCTCGAGCACCGGATCGAAGTAGGCGACCTTCATGCGGCCGTGCTTTCGGTCGACGAACTCCGTGACCATCCCCGTCTCGAGCGGGCCGGGGCGGTAGAGCGCGATGGCGGCGACGAGGTCATCGAAGCAGTCGGGGCGGAGCTTCTTGAAGAGGCTCTGCATCCCGCTCGACTCGAGCTGGAAGACGTTCTTCGTCTCGCCCGACTGCAGGAGCGCGAACGTCGCCTTGTCGTCCATCGGGATCGCGTCGAGATCGAAGGGCTCGGCCCTCCCATCCGCGCGCCGCGGCCGATCGGGCCGCTTATCGACGAGCCCCACGGCGAGGTCGATGACGGTCAGCGTCTTGAGGCCGAGGAAGTCGAACTTGACGAGGCCCGCGTGTTCGACGTCGTCCTTGTGGTACTGCGTGACGATGACGCCCGGCTCCGGGCAGAAGACCGGCACGTGGTCCCAGAGCGGGCCCTCGCTGATCACGATCCCGGCCGCGTGCATCCCCGCGTGGCGGTTCAGATCCTCGAGCGTCATCGCGGTGTCGAGGAGCTCCTGGATCGCGCCGTCCTCCTCGTAGCTCGCCTTGAGGCGCGGCTCCTGCTCCATCGCCTTGAGGATGGGCACGATCTTGCCCTGGACCGGCTCGGGGACCATCGAGGCGATGCGGTTCGTCTCGACCGCCGCCATGCCGAGGGCGCGCCCGACGTCCTTGACGACGCTGCGGCTCTTGAGCTGGTGGAACGTCGCGATCTGCCCGACCGAGTCGTGCCCGTACTTCGAGCGCACGTACTCGATCACGCGATCGCGCCGGCTCTGGCAGAAGTCGACGTCGAAGTCGGGCATCGAGACGCGCTCGGGGTTGAGGAAGCGCTCGAAGAGCAGCGCGTGCTCGATCGGGTCGAGGTCGGTGATGCGGAGCGCGTACGCGACGAGCGATCCGGCGCCCGAGCCGCGCCCCGGGCCCACGGGGACGCCGTTCTTCTTCGCCCAGTTGATGAAGTCCTGGACGATGAGGAAGTAGCCGGGGAATTGCATCGAGACGATCGTTCGGATCTCGTACTCGAGCCGCTCGCGGTACCTCGCGTGGTCGAGCACGCGCCCGACCCGCTCGCGCTCGACGAAGCGGGCCTCGAGCCCCTCCCGCGCGAGCTTCGTCATCCAGTCGGCCTCCGAGACGCCGTCGGGCACCGCGAAGCGCGGCAGCTTGGCCGCGTGCTCGGGATCGATGCGCCCGCCGCATCGCTCCGCGACGAGCAGCGTGTTGGAGATCGCGTCGGGGTGAGCGGAGAAGCGCGCGAGCATCTCCTCGCCGCTCTTCAGGTACATCTCCCTCGAGCCGTGGTGGGCGCGCTCCATGTCCGAGAGGAGCCGGCTCGAACCGATGCACTGGAGCACGAGCTGCGCGCGCGCCTCCTTCTCCTCGAGGTAGTGGCAGTCGTTCGTCGCGACGAGGGGGAGCTCCATCGAGCGCGCGAGCTCGACGAGGATCTCGGCGAGCGGCCGCTGCTCGGGGAAGCCGTGGTCTTGGAGCTCGACGAAGAGGTTCCCCTTCCCCATCACGTCCGCGAGGCGGCCGAGCGCGCGGCGACCGGCGAGCTCCCCCTCGAGCAGCACCTCTTGGGCGATCCAGCCGCCCATGCACGCCGTGCTCGCGACGAGCCCCCCGCGGTGCGCCTCGATCAGCTCGAGATCGACCGAGGGCACGCCCTCGCGCAGCCCGTCGACCCAGCCGAGGCTGACGATGCGCGAGAGGTTCGCGTAGCCCTCCATGTCCTCGGCGAAGAGCACGAGGTGCCCCGCCATCCGCGCGCTCGGATCTTTGCGCGAGCCCTCGACGAGGTTGACCTCGCAGCCGACGATCGGCTTCACGCCGGCGCTCTTACAGGCCGCGATGAATTGCATCGCGCCGTGCATGTTCCCGTGGTCGGTGAGCGCGACGGCCGGCTGGCCGAGCGAGGCGACGCGCGAGGCGAGCGCCTTGAGCCGGATCGCGCCATCCAACATCGAGAATTCGGAGTGGACGTGGAGGTGGACGAACTCGGCCATCGCGCCCAGCCTACACCGCTCGACCGCGGGTCGCGCGCCGCTGTTGCGCGGTCGGGCACCGCTTGCTAACTATCGCGCCCTTTCGTCCGACCGGGTCGGTCGGGGTCCGCGTGTCAGAGGAGATTTCGTCATGAAGAGCTCGCCGCTCAGCCAGGTCAAGGAGCGTTTCAACGACAAGGCTGGCCTCGTCTCGGCCGTCCAGGCGCTCGCGACGGACGAGCTGTGGCTCGGCCGCATCAACGAGGACAAGGGCCTCGACAGCGTCTCGAACAAGAAGCTCCTCCGCCTCCACGACGTGCTCAGCACGGTCAAGAAGGACTACGGCTCGCGGGCGAAGCTGATCGACGCCATCCTCGGCGCGGAGAAGCGATCGAAGGACACCGGCTACCAGGCGCGCCTCGAGAAGTGGCCGACCCCGCGGCTGCTCGACGCGGTGCGCGCCGCGAAGAAGAGCTGACAGCGCCGAGACGCGGGTCGGCCGAGCGCGATCGCGACGCCCCGAGCGTCGGGTCGCGCTCTCGCGTTCCGTCGCGTGACGCGAGCGTCCTCACCGACGCCTTGCCAGGCGCGGCCCCGTGCGCGACGCTCCTCGCGTGGGATCCTCCGCCTCCGTCCCTCCGCCGGGGCAGCCGCCTCGACTCCGCGTGACGAGCGTCGATCCCGCCGATGGGTCCCCGGACGTGATGGTCCTCAGCAACCTCGACGGGAGCGCGGCGCTGCGCATCGAGCGGGCGTCGATGCGCCCGCTCGAGGGCCAGACGCACGACTGGCCGCTCGATCTGGTCGAGGCCGCCGCGATCGCGTGTGAGCGCGCCGAGCTCGTCGTCGGAGCGCCGGTCAGCCTCGAGCTCGGGGGCGACACGCCCTCCCTCGAGAAGACGCGCGCCACCCGGATCGAGCTCACGCCCGCCTTCTCGCCCTCGCCGTATCGCCTCGTCTCGCTCCTCTCCCACGACGAGGGGCCGATCGCGCCCCTCGCCGTCGACGCCCTCGCCCAGGCGCTCGAGCAGGGCGTGGAGGACGGCGTCGTGCGCGTCTACGCGCGAGCGTACCGGCGGCTGCACCGCGCGAGCCTCGCGCAGGAGCCCGAGGCGCCTCGCCACTCGCTCGTCCTCGCGACGCGGCGCACGGCGGAGGCCGCGCTCGAGGCGAGCGAGCTCCACGCCGAGGCGCGGGCGCTGCGAGCGACCACGATCCAGCGATGCGTCGAGCTCGACGCGGTCGATCTCGCCCGGCTGCCGCGGAGCTCGCTCGGGCGCGCGCTCCGCGAGCGCCGCGAGCTCGTCGCCGCCCCGCAGCGCTGGCTCGACCGCGCGCGCGCCTCCACGGGGACCGCCCTCGACGTCCTGCGCCGCACGCTCGGCGAGATCCCCGACGACCTCGTCGAGGATCTCGTCGCGGTCCGGGCTCCCGACGAGCGACGACGACGCGAGGAGGCGCTGGCGAGCTTCGGTCGAGCGCTCCTCGCCTCGCGAGGGCGCGACGAGCTCGAGCCCGGAGACATCCCCGCCGAGCTCCTCGTACACGCCGAGGCGCTCCGCGCGCGCCTCGTCGATCTGCGCCCGCTCAGCCTCGACGTCCGACCGCTCCCGTATGGGCACTCGCTGAAGGAGCTCGCGATCGCCGCCGATCGCCTCGCGCGGATGGACGATCCCGAGGATCGGCGCGCGCACGCCCACGAAGCCGTCCGCGCCCTCGCGCGCGCGCAGGGCTCGTCGCCCGCGCGGCAAGGGCTCGTCCGAGGGCTCCTCTCGCTCTTCAGTCACCTCGCCGCGGCCAAGGGCGAGGTCGCCGACGCGATGGCGCTCGCCTCGACGCGCCTACGATCCGCGGCGGTCGAGGTCGGCACGCGCCTGCACGAGGAGGGGATCCTCGAGCAGGCCGAGGACGCGCTCTACCTCGGCGTCGACGAGCTCGAGGAGGCGCTCCGCGGCGAGGCGTGCGCGTTCGCGGCGCGTGCGCGTTCGCGGCGCGACGAGGATCAGCGGTTCCGACGCCTCAAGCCGCCGCGACGCCTCGAGCCCCGGCGCGCCGGAGCGAGCACGCCACCCCGCGGCGACGACGCTCAGGGGCGATGATAGCCGACGAGCTCGACGAGCTTCCCGAAGATCCGCGGCCAGCCCTCGGGGCCGATCGAGTTCGTCTCCTCGTAGTGGCGCCCCGGGGCCTCGACGAGGAAGGGCGCCGAGTCGCTGAGCTCGTAGTCGAATTCGGGCAGAAAATAGCCGAGATAGTCGTTCGTGAGCCCGAGGAGCCAGACGTCGTCACGCTCCACGTCGGCGTCGCGCAGCTCGAGGATGTGGGGGATCTCCTCCGTCGGGATCCGCGGCGCGTTCTCCGCGTCGTGAACGACGGGATCGCCTCCGTTGTAGGACGGCGGCGTGTGCGCCCGATCGCCGCGCGTCCCGACGAAGAGCATCGGATCGAGCTCACCGGGGATCGTGAAGAGCTCCGCCGGGCCGATGCGGATCGTCGCGAGCTCCGTCTCGACCTCGGGGATGTTCTGGTTGCGTCGGAAGCTGATCGTGCGGCCGGGGACGTAGTTGAAGACCTCCCGATCGAAGAGGCCGTTGAAGAGCGCGATGTGGTAGGCGGTGTTCTGCACGCGCACGAAGAAGCGCGCGCGTCGGAAGGCGATGGGGACCGCGCTCGCGTCGAGGGTCGTGCGGCGCGCGCCCATCGGGTCGTCGCTCGGATCGAGCGCGCGGAGCGCCCAGTAGCCGAGCCGCGTCCCGACGTGCTCCGCCCTCGCGGGCCCCTCGAGCGCGTCGAGCGGGGTGCCGTCCCAGTCCTGGAGCAGGAGCTTGTTGGGCCCGATCTGGACGCCGAGCGCGCCGTTCCAGAAGATCGCGATCCCGCCGACGCCGGGCACGTCGATCGCGCCGTCGCCGTCCGGGTCCGCGCCCCGCTCGATCGTGCTCCTCAGGTAGTGCGCGAGATCGCTCGAGAGCTCGCGCTGACGCGAGCCCATGTACTCCGGATGCACGGCGAAGTTGATCCACGTCGCGATCGTGCTCGTCCGTGGCCCCGCGGGCGCCCGCGATCCGCTCGCGTCCGGGGTCGGCGGGGTGCCCTCGGCCTCGCCTCCGTCGGCGCGCACGAGCCTCATCATGCGGACCTGATCGTCGAGGATGAAGGGATCGCGGTTGTCACCGACGAAGCGCCTCGACTCCGCCTGCGTGCCGGGCGTGCTCGGATCGAGATCGAGCTCGCCGAGGCGAAAGCTCACCAGCTCCAAGGTGGCGGGCACGAGACGCCCCACCGCCTCGCGGATCGCCTGCGCCGCGCGCTCGCGGACGCGCGCCATGTACTCGGGATCGAGCCCCGTCGCCGAGACGTCGGGGCCCCAGATCCCGACGGTGTCGCGCG
This sequence comes from Sandaracinaceae bacterium, assembly GCA_039809495.1. Lineage (GTDB taxonomy): Bacteria > Myxococcota_A > Polyangia > Polyangiales > Sandaracinaceae > JAFLCL01. The sequence continues at coordinate 5,763 of JBDHVC010000032.1, read as the reverse complement.
CCTGGTGGGTGTGGGTCGCCGCCATGAAGACGTGATCGACGCCGAGCTCTGGCGGGATCATCGCGCGGACGGCGTCCATCTCGTTGACCATGTAGCCGACGCTGTCGATCACGCAGAAGACGATCGTCGTCTCGCCGCTCCGGAGCGCGAGAGCGCGCGCCCACTGATCGTCGTGGACGCCGGTCGCCGCGCGCCCCATCGCGAAGCCGGCCATCCACGCGGCGTCCGCGCGCCCGTTCCCGTTCGTGTCCTCGATCGAGTCTCCGTCGCGCCCTGGGTCATAGAGGTGGTCGTCGTCGAGCAGCCCGTCGGGGCCGAGCACGCGATCGAAGGTCCCCGGCTCGGGCGTGATCGCGACGGCGCTCGCGCCCGCCTCGAGCACGCCCTCGCCGGTCTCGCAGCCGGGGCCCGGGCAGAGCTGGATCGGCACGAGCGGGGGCTCGATGAACGCGTCCGGCGAGACGAACGCGTCAGCCGCGCCAGCGTCCCTCGCCGCCTCGCCCGCGTCCGGCCCGCCGTCCGCTCCGCCATCTTCAACGCCACAGCCGACGATCGCGGAGAGCGCGAGGAAGAAGGCGAGCCGAGCCGATCGCGTCCACATGCTCCATCCATCGCACGACTCGGCCGTTCGAGGGAATGGCCCCTCGTGGGAAAGCTTGAAATCCTCGCGGCGGGGCGCTAGGTGGCAGGCTCCCCAAGGTCGTGGAGGTCCCCGTGAGCGAGATTCGAGTCCTCGGTGTGATCGGCGCGGGTCAGATGGGCCAAGGCATCGCCCAGGTGGCCGCGCAGGTCGGCGTCCAGGTGATCGTGCTCGACGCGCGGCTCGAGTTCGCGGAGCGGGGCAAGGCCTCCATCGCGAAGCAGCTCCAGAGGCTCGTCGAGAAGGGCAAGCTCGCCGCGGCCGACGCGGACGCGACGCTCGCGCGCCTGCGGCCCGTGAGCGACTACGCGGCGCTCGCCGAGGCCGACTTCGTCGTCGAGGCCGCGACGGAGAACGCCGAGCTCAAGAAGACGATCTTCCAGGCCGCCGACGCCGCGATGAAGCCCGGGGCGATCCTCGCGAGCAACACATCGAGCATCTCGCTCACGAAGCTCGCCGCCGCGACGAAGCGCCCGGAGCTCGTCGTCGGGATGCACTTCATGAACCCCGTCCCCGTGATGAAGCTCGTCGAGCTCATCCGCGCGCTCCAGACGAGCGACGCCACGTTCGACGCGACGCGCGCGCTCGCCGAGCGCATGGGCAAGACGCTCGTCGTCTCGAAGGACATGCCCGGCTTCATCGTGAACCGGATGCTGATCCCCTTCCTCAACGAGGCGTGCTTCGTCCTCCAGGAGGGCATCGGCAGCGTCGAGGACATCGATCAGGGCGCCAAGCTCGGCCTCAACCACCCCCTCGGCCCGCTCGCGCTCGCCGATCTCATCGGGCTCGACACCTGCCTCTTCATCGCGGAGGTCCTGCACCGCGAGCTCGGCGACGACAAGTACCGCGCGGCGCCCATCCTCAAGCAGTACGTCGACGCCGGCTGGCTCGGGCGCAAGAGCGGTCGCGGCTTCTACCGCTACGACGCGAAGTGAGCCCACGATGACCGACGAACGCATCGCCACCACGCTCGTCCACGAGGAGCGCGTCTCGATCCTCACCATCGCGAGGCCGGAGAAGCTGAACGCGCTCAACCGCCGCGTCGTCGCGGAGATCCTCTCCGCCACGCAGGAGATCCGGCAGCGCCCAGGCGTCCACGCGCTCATCGTCACGGGCGCCGGCGAGAAGGCCTTCGTCGCGGGCGCCGACATCGCCGAGATGCGCGACATGACGCTCGCGGAGGCGCGCGAATTCGCCCTCGCGGGCCACGCGGCGCTCTCGGCGCTCGAGCGCCTCCCGATCCCCGTGATCGCCGCCGTGAACGGCTTCGCGCTCGGCGGCGGCACGGAGCTCGCGCTCGCCTGCGACTTCATCTACGCGAGCGAGAGCGCGAAGTTCGGCCAGCCCGAGGTCAAGCTCGGCGTGATCCCCGGCTTCGGCGGCACGCAGCGCCTGCTCCGCCGCGTCGGCAACGCGATGGCGCGCGAGCTCGTGATGACGGGCGTGACCATCGACGCCGCGGAGGCCCTGCGGATCGGCCTCGTCAACAAGGTCTTCCCCCGAGCCGAGCTCCTCGGCGCGGCGCGCGCCACCGCCGAGCTCATCGCGAAGATGGGCCCGATCGCGGTCGCCGAGGCGAAGAAGGTGATGCGGGAGGGCGAGGGCCGGCTGCTCGACGAGGCGAACGCGATCGAGATCGAGGGCTTCGCGGGCTGCTTCGCCACCGACGATCAGAAGGAGGGCATGCAGGCCTTCCTCGAGCGCCGCGCGCCCTCGTTCGGACGCGTCTGAGCCCGCCCGTCGCGTGGCGAAGAGCTCAACCGCACTGCCGCACGATCTCCCGGTTTCTTCGGGGATTCGATGCGCAACACGATGTTCGCCACACAGGTCCGCATGCTCCTCTGCGAGCACTGCGGCGCGCCGCTCGAGACGACGATCGAGGGCGGCGCGGTCCCCTGCTCCTACTGCAAGGCGACGAACGCCGTCCGCCCCCGGCTCGATCGCTTCACGGACACGTCCGCCTCGACGCTCTCGGAGCCCGAGCGCCTCGCGCGCCTCCGGGCGCAGGAGGGCCAGCCCTTCGTGATCCACCCCGCCATCGCTCGGCTGACCCGAGGCGGCGTCCTCGAGGAGCACCGACTCGGCGAGGCGTTCGACGTGTTCCAGGCGACGCGGCAGGAGCTGAAGCAGACCGCGAGCGCCGACGCCTCGGAGCGCCTCTACGCGCTCGTCGTCGTCGTCACGAACGCGCTCGCGGGGACCAAGGACAATAAGCGCATCCGCAGCGTCGTCGAGACGGCGCTCGACGACGTCGTCCTCGAACGCCACAAGACGACGCTGCGCTCGATGCTCGCGCGCGCCTCCGTGCGCGAGGGCGATCTCGACTCGGCCGAGCAGTGGCTCGCCGGCTCGAACCCCCGCTCGGACGACCTCACGAGCGACTCGGACTACCGCGTCGCGCGAGCGGCGATCGACACCGCCCGAAGAAACGCGGACGCCGTCCTCGCGACCCTCGGCCGCACCGCGAGCGAGATCCCCATCGCGGGCCACATCGATCTCCTCGCCGGCCTGCTCCGCGCGAACGCGCTCGAGATGAGCGGAGACGTCGACGGCGCGACGCGCATGCTCGAGGAGCTGATGAAGGCGGGCGGCGCGGCCAGGCGAGCTGAGATCGAGAGCGTCGTCGAGGCGCAGGCGGCGCTCCACCTCTGCCCCCAGAGCCTCCCTCGCGCTCAGAGCGCCGCGATGAAGCGACACATGGTCACGCTGCCGAAGCTCGCGCTCCAGCTCGCCCGGGGACCGGGCTTGTTCTTCCTCCTCATGGTGTTGCTCGCGGTCGCAGGCCTGTTCTCCCTGACTCCCGATACGTGGGAGGTGCTCCGAGCGGCTATCGCAAGCGGGAACATCCGGATCTTCTTCGAACTCCTCCTCCGCCCCGACGCACGCCCTCTTCTAGGGATCCTGGTTCTCGAGGGGATCGTCCTCGCCTTTGGGCTGAGTGTTGGACTCGCCATGGTCCGCCTCGCCTTGCGCGCCAATCGCCTCGTCGCGAGCGGCATCCACGTCTGCGGACACGTCGCCGCGATCAAGACGACGAACGCCGTGCAGAACAACCGGCCGGTCGCGATGGTCACCTTCCGCTGGACGATTCAAGGCGAGAGCCACGAGGTCACGCAGACCATGACGCTTGCACCGGGCCTTGCGGTCGGCGCGACCTTCCCCATGCTCGTCGATCCGAAGAACCCGAAGAACGTGATGATCGCGCTGGACTCGACGTTGCCAATGCACGCCTCGAGGTGGTAGCTAGCCGGCATGGACAAGGTGCTCTCGAGCGCTCGCGAGGCGGTGCGCGACATCCCCGACGGCGCGAGCATCGCCGCGGGCGGCTTCGGTCTCTGCGGCATCCCGGAACTGGCGATCGCGGCGCTCGCCGAGCGCTTCCGCGAGGAGGGCGCGCCGAAGAACCTCACGATCGTCTCGAACAACTGCGGCGTCGACGACTTCGGCCTCGGGATCCTGCTCCAGAACAAGCAGATCAAGAAGATGATCTCGAGCTACGTCGGCGAGAACAAGGAGTTCGAGCGCCAGTTCCTCTCGGGCGAGCTCGAGGTGGAGCTCAACCCTCAGGGCACCCTCGCCGAGCGCCTGCGCGCCGGCGGCGCCGGCATCGCCGCCTTCTACACGCCGACCGGCTACGGCACCGTCGTCGCGGAGAAGAAGGAGACGCGCGAGTTCGATGGGCGAAACTACGTCCTCGAGCGCGGCATCAAGACGGACTTCGCGATCGTGAAGGCGTGGCGCGGCGATCGCTTCGGGAACCTCCAGTACCGGCTCGCCGCGAAGAACTTCAACCCCGTCTGCGCGACGGCGGGCCGCATCACGATCGCCGAGGTCGAGGAGATCGTCCCGGTCGGGACGCTCGAGCCCCACGAGATCGACACCCCCGGCATCTACGTGCACCGTCTCGTCGTCGGAAAGCACGAGAAGCGCATCGAGCGCAGGACCACCCGCGCGGCCTGAGCCGAGGAGAACCGAGCACATGCCCCTCACACGCGATCAGCTCGCCATGCGCGCCGCCCAGGAGCTCCGGGACGGCTACTACGTAAACCTCGGCATCGGGATCCCGACGCTCGTCGCGAACTACATCCCCGAGGGCTTCGAGGTGATGCTCCAGAGCGAGAACGGCATCCTCGGCGTCGGCCCCTTCCCCACCGAGGCGGAGATCGACGCCGACCTCATCAACGCCGGCAAGCAGACGGTCACGATGCTCCCCGGCGCCGCCCTCTTCGACAGCTCCGCCTCCTTCGCGATGATCCGCGGCGGTCACATCGATCTCGCCATCCTCGGCGCGATGGAGGTGAGTGAGGAGGGCGATCTCGCCAACTGGATGATCCCCGGCAAGATGGTGAAGGGGATGGGCGGCGCGATGGATCTCGTCGCGGGCGCCAAGCGCGTCGTCGTCGTGATGGAGCACACGAGCAAGGACGGGGCGAGCAAGGTGCTCGAGCGCTGCACGCTCCCGCTCACCGGCAAGCGCGTCGTTCACCGGATCATCACCGATCTCGCGGTGATCGACGTGACCTCCGACGGGCTCCGGCTCCTCGAGGTGGCGCCCGGCGTGAGCGCCCGCGAGGTCCAGGAGAAGACCGGCGCGCGCCTCATCGCGGGGACGGATCTCGCGGAGATGCGCCTCGACTGACCGGCGGGTGATGCACTTCGCGTCACCTTCGGACCTCGTGTTGCCCGTTCACGAGGCTCGGGCTAGCGTCCGGGCCTCGAAGGAGAGTTCGATGACCTCGAAGAGCGTGTGGATGACCGTCGTTGTGGGTGTGTTCGGCCTCGCCTTGCTCCTCCCCGCGTGTGGCGGGCGGCAGCGTCCGCCGGAGTCGGGCTCCTGTCGTGCAGGGCGCCAGTGGGTGCCGCCGCACGAAGAGAACGGCCAGTGGGTCGATGGCTACTGCCGCAGCGTCGAGTGATCGACGAGCCAGCCCGGGATCGGGACGAGGGCCGCACCATGGTGCGGCCTTCGACGTTTGTGCGCCCAGCATGGGCGCGACCTTGCCGGTGCAAGTCCGGCCGAAAGGAGATCATCCCGATCGAAGCGAACCGCAACTGCGGAAGGGCGACCGACCGTGGGGAGGAAGCGGGGAGCGAAACCGCGGGCCGATGGACAAGAACCCGAT
>JBDHVC010000031.1:0-51324 GCA_039809495.1 Sandaracinaceae bacterium | reverse complement strand
GTCCCGGCGGCAGGAGCGCACCTTCCGCCGTCGGCGGCGAGGCGGACGGCAACGACGGCCTGCCCGGCGTCGTGGGCATCCTCGCGGACACCTTCGACTGCGCGGCGCCAGGCGGCTGCTGACGGCGCGCGCTCAGCGCGCCTCGCGCGTCGTGCTCCGCGCGTGGGCCGAGGTGATCACCAGCTCACCCTCGACGTCGCGCACCCGCGCGTCGACCGCGAAGCCCTCGGCGAGGAGCTCGCGCGTGAGCACCTCGCGCGGGGCGCCGCACGCGAGCACCCGCCCCTCGGCGAGCACCAAGATCCGCTCGGCCCAGCGCGCCGCGAGCGCAAGATCGTGCAGGACGACGCAGACGGCTCGCCCCTCCCCTCCGAGCTCCGCGAGGAGGTCGAGGAGCGCGATCTGGTGGCCGAGGTCGAGGCTCGCCGTCGGCTCGTCGAGGAGCAGGATCGGACAGTCCTGCGCGAGCGCGCGCGCGAGATGCGCGCGCTGGAGCTCGCCCCCCGAGAGGGTGCGGACGTCGCGATCGGCGAGGCTGACGATGTCGGCGCGCGCGAGCGCCTCTCGGATGCGCGCGGCGTCGTGGCGCGCCTCCGGCCTGCCTCGGTGCGGGTGCCGACCGAGCGTGACGAGGTCCCGCACCGTGATCGGCGCCTCGACGTGCGTGTCCTGCAGGACGAGCGTCGCCGTGCGCGCGATCTCGAGGCGCGAGAGCGACGCGAGCGCGCGCGCACGGAGCCGCACCTCGCCGCGCGCGAGCCGCTCGAGCCCGAGCAGCGCCCGGAGCAAGGTCGACTTGCCGCTCCCGTTCGCGCCGACGACGGCGAGCCGCTCGCCGGGCGCGAGCGTCAAGGAGACGTCGTCGAGCACGACCCGCGCGCCCCGCTCCACACGGAGCCCTCGCGCCTCGATCGCGCTCGTCACGCTCGGCTCCTCGCGCGCGCGATAAAGAAGAGCGTCGGCGCGCCGAGGATGGCGGTCACGACCCCGACGGGGAGCTCGCGCGGCGCCATGACCGTGCGCGCGACGAGGTCGGCCGCCACCACGAAGAGCGCTCCGGCCAGGGCCGCGATGGGGACGAGGCGCAGGTGGCGCGCGCCGACGAGGAGCCGGACCGCGTGCGGCACGAGCAGGCCGACGAACGCGATCGAGCCCGCGATGGCGACGCTCGTCCCGACGAGGAGCGCCGCCGCGAGGACGAGCTCGATCCGCGAGCGCCGCACGTCGACGCCGAGCACGCTCGCTTCCGTCTCGCCGAGCTGGAGGGCGTCGAGCTCGGGCGCGCGCAGGACGAGGAAGCCCGTCGCGACGAGGACGGGCCCCACGCCTCCGAGGACGTGATCCCAGGTGCGCGCCTCGAGGCCGCCCATGAGCCAGTAGACGATCTGCTGCGCGACGAGGTAGTCGGCCAGGCTGAGCGCGACGACGAGCGCGGTGATCGAGGAGAGCAGGCTCGAGAGCGCCACGCCGAGGACGAGGAGCGAGACGGTGCGCTCGGCGGCGCTCGAGGCGAGCGCGACGAGGACGAGCGCCGTGAGCGCGGCGAACGAGGCCGCGGCGAGCGGCAGCACGCTCGCGGAGCGCGCGGCGAGGCCCGTCGCGATCGCGAGCGCCGCGCCGAGGCTCGCGCCCGCCGAGACGCCGATCACGCCCGGATCGGCCAGGGGGTTCTTGAAGAGCGACTGGAGCGCCGTCCCGCTCGCGGCGAGGGCGGCGCCGACGAGCGAAGCGACGAGGACGCGCGGCAGCCGCAGCTCGAGGAGGATGGTCCGCTCGAACGCGGGCCCGCTGCCCGTGAGGGCCTCGATGAGCCGCGCAGGGCCGAACGTCACCGGGCCGAGCGCGAGCGCGGCGACGACGAGCAACGCGCCGAGGCCGACGAGCCCGAGCAAGGTGGCGCGAGCGTGGAAGGGCGCGCCGCCGCTCATCGGTGGGCCGCCTCTCGCGCGTCGAGCCGCTCGCGCAGGCGCACCGCCGCCTCGAGGCACCGCGGCGTCGTCGCCTCCATCTCCATCGGGGGGATCGCGAGGACGGGGATCCTCGCGATCGGGCGCGCGAGGCCAGGCGAGGACCAGGCGACGCTCCTACGCGCCGCGGCGTCGTCGGGCGCCGCGATCACGAGGACGTCCGGGTCGGCCGCGATCACCCACTCCGCGCTGACGCGCACGAGGCCGTGGAGGCCCTCCTCGCTCGCGACGTTCGTCGCCCCCGCGAGCCGGAAGAGCTCGTCGGTGAGCGTCCCGCGCCCGTGCGTGAAGCCGCCCGCGGCGAGGAAGAGCGCCCGCACCGCGCGACGACGAGGGCGCGTCGCGAGCGCCGCGCGCGTCCGATCGAAGCGCTCGAGGATCGGCGCGGCGCGCGCCTCCTCAAAGACCGCGCGCGCCAAGAGGGCGAGCGCCTCGCGCACCTCGTCGAGCGAGCGACCCGAGGGGAGGCGCAGGACCGGGACGCCCGCGCCGACGAGCGCGCGCACGGTGGCTGGATCCGAATAGCCGGCGACCACGACGAGATCGGGATCGAGCGCGAGCAGCGCCTCGGCCGAGGCCGTCACCCTACGTACGGTCAGGGGGTAGTGCCCAGCCGCGCTCGAGCGCGCGACGTCGTCGACGAAGCTCGTGACGCCGACGACCCGACCGGGCGCGACGAGCGACGCGAGCATGTCGTCGCTCGAGAGCGTGAGCGAGACGATCCGAGCCGGCGGCGAGGCGAGCACGACGTGCTCGCCGAGCGTGGGGTCGTCGAGGCGGACCGCGCCGTCGATCCGCTCGACGCGGGCCTCGCCGGAGGGCTCGAGGCTCTCGAGCGAGGCCTGGACCGCGGCCGCCGGTACGCGCGCGACGAAGAGCGCGACGGCGAGGAGCGCGAGCGCTGTCGCGGGAGCCCTCATCGGCGCGCGCGGCGAGCCCTCCGCCACGAGAGGGCGAGGCCGAGCGCGACGACGAGCAGGCCAGCCCCCGATCCCTCGCGAGGCGCGACGCGGCAGGAGCAGTCGCCGCCCGCGGGCGACGGCGCGCCCCCGTCCTCGCTCGCCACCGCCGCGTCGGCGGGGACGCCCGCGTCGGCGCCGGCTCCCGCGTCCGGCTCGAGCGCGCACGCGGTGACGTCGCCCGCGATGCAGAGCGAGACGACGCGGCTCGAGCCGCTCGCGCGCGCGTCGGCGATCGCTATGAAGGTGAGCGTCGCCGAGGGCTCGTCGATCGAGACGCCGCCTCGGCCGCGCGCGGTGGCGAGGTAGCGCGTCCCATCGAACGCGACCGCGATCACGTCGAGCCCCTCCGCCTCCGCGCCCCCGAGCGCGACGTGGAGCTGGCCGCCCTCGACCGCGTAGTACCGGATCGCCGCCGGGAACATGCGGACGCGCGCGTCGAGGTAGGGATCGGTGACGAGCATCGCCGCCACCGGCTCGACGAGGCCTCCGCTCCCGAGGCCGTGCGCCGCGTCGGCGCGCGGCCCGAGGAAGACGAGCCACTCCGCGAGGCCGACGAAGGCCTCCTCGAAGCTCGAGCCGTGCGAGCTCCGGATGCGGGCATCGAGCACCTCGAGCCAGCTCGAGCCGCCCGAGCGCTCGAGATCCTCGAAGAGCTCGCGCACGAGCTCGTCCCCGTAGCGCGCGCCGAGGTACTCGAAGACGAGCCCGGTGCCGTAGGTGTACGCGCCGCCCGCCGTCGCGGGATCGACGCCGAGCGAGCGGTCGGTGCGCGTCGTGTAGCCGTAGCCGAGGAGCTCGAGGTCCGAGAGCGAGGGGTCGAAGCGCTCGCTCGCCCAGACGGCGCTCCCCTCGCTGAGGACGCTGCCCTGCGCGTCCGCGTCGCCGACGTAGGCCGCCTGGACGGCGTGGAAGAGCTCGTGGCTCGCGAGGACGCGGATCCCGTAGCGGACGCTCGGGTACGAGGAGCCCGCGAAGTCGTTGTCCTGGATCATGTAGCCGCTGCAGCCCATGCCCGAGCAGCGCTCGCGTCGGAACGCGCCGTCCGAGCCGGTCGAGCCGAAGTCGAGGAGGTAGACGTCGAAGAGCGCGTCGCCGCCGTTGTCGGTCGGGACGTCGGCGTCGCCGAGGGGCGATCGGAAGCCCATCGCGAGGTAGCGATCGAGGACCGCGTCGTAGGTCTCGGCGACGAGCGCGACGTGATCGGGCACGCCGTCCATGTCCGCGTCGGCGAGCGGCACCGCGTGCCGCCCGGCGCGCGTGAAGTGGACGCGGAACGCGCCGCCGGGCGACACGACGCTCTCGACGACATCGCTCGCGTCGTAGCGCGGCGGCAGCTCCGTCGAGCCCGGCGTGTCCGGCCGCAGCTCCACGACCGTGGGTCGCGCCTCGCGCCGCTCCGCGTCGCAGCCGACGACGACGAGCGAGAGGCCCAGGGCGAGCAGCGCGGCCGAGCCCGAGCGCGAGCGGCGCCGGCGCGCGAGGAGGAGCGCGAGCATCGAGGCGAGGGCGAGCGCGAGGGGCCGGCTCGGCGCGCGGCGCGCGCCCACGCGGCAGGCGCATCCTTCTTCCGTGGCGGGTGACATCGTGCCCGCATCGTCCGCCCCCGCCGCGCCGGCGTCCACGGCCGAGGGGCCGGCGTCGGCCTCGCCCCCGAGGCGCGCGAGCGCGGCGCTCGGATCGACGATCCCGTAGCCGTAGGTGAGGTCGTGCCCGCGCTCGTCCGGCACGGCGAAGGGCGCGGGGCGCACGCTCTCGACGAGGAGCTCGCGGAGCGCGTCGGCCGTGCGATCCGGCGCCGCGCTGACGAGCAGCCCGAAGACGCCGGCCACGATCGGGCACGCCGACGACGTGCCGCCGAAGCGCGTGGTTACGTCCCCTGGGTCGGCGCCGTCCGGGCCCGAGATGTCGGTCGTCAGCGTACCGGTGGGGGCGACGAGCGCGACGCACGCGCCCGAATTCGAGAACGACGCGGCCTCGTCGAAGGTGTTGATCGCGCCGACCGTGACGACCCCCGGGATCGCCTGGAGCTCGCTCGGCCCGATCACCTGCGCGTCGTTCCCCGCGGCGAAGACGACGATCGCGCCTCGGCCGCCCCGCCCCTCGCGCATCACGGTCTCGATCTGCCGCACGAGCGCGAGCGGCGCCGGCACGCCCGCCGAGAAGCCCCAGCTGTTCGAGACGACGGCGACGTCCTCGTGGGAGAGGACGAACTCGAAGGCGCGTACGTCGGTCGAGGTCGGCGTCAGCTCGCCGGGCGCGCCGAGCAGCCGCACGCAGCGGAGCGAGCACTCGGGGCAGGTCCCCGCGACGTCGACGCCGTTGTCGGTCGCCGCGGCCGCGAGCCCCGCGCACGCGGTCCCGTGCTCGTTGCTCGCGACGCCGGGCAGGTACGAGGGGTCGTCGTCGTCGTCGACGGCGTCGTAGCCGGGCAGGAGCTTCGAGACGAGGTCCGGGTGCGAGAGGTCGCAGCCGTCGTCGACGATCGCGATGGTCACGCTCGGATCTCCGTCCTCGCGCGCCCACGCGTCGCGCATGTGGATCGTCTCGTAGAACCACTGGCCCGGGAGCCGCGGATCGTTCGGCGGGATCGCGATGTCGCGCCGCTCGTGCGCGAAGGCGAGATCGGGCGAGGCCCCCTCGAAGAGGCCTCGCTCGACCCAAGGCGCGAGACGCGCCGCGAGCGCGAGCGCGTGCTCGCCCGATCGCGCGGAGCGGACCGCGACGATCCCCGCGCGCGCGCCGAGCACCTCGTCGAGCTCGAGCTCGAGCGCGGCGAGTCGCGCCGGATCGTGGGCGCCGACGACGATCACGCGATCGGTCCCGAGCGCGGTCGGGACGAGCCGGCCGTCCACCTCGAGCGCGAGGGCGCCGTTCGGCTCGACGAGGATCGTGCGCGTCTGCGCCCCCTCGCGGTACGCGTAGCGCGCGGCGATCGCGCTCGAGGGCGCCGCGCTCGGGGCGCTCGCCTGCGCGGCGAGGCTCGAGGTCGTGGCGAGCACGAAGGCGACGTGGAGCGCGGCGAGCGCCACGCCGCTCGCGCGAGCCGAGCGCGTCCTCTTCATGGCGCGCACCTCAACCGAGGAAGGCCCAGCGGACGCGGATCCGCCCACCGCCGCTCGGGACCGGCACCGTCCCGGTCGTGTCGCAGGCCTCCTGGTTCTCGGGCGGGTAGTAGCCGAGCACCTGGAGCTTCACGAGGCGACCGTCCGCGAGCCGCACGACGTAGACGTTCCCGGTCATCTTCACGCAGCCCGGGTACTCCCAGAAGCTCGAGAGCACCGTCGCTGGCGAGCCGAGCCCCGAGCCGTCGGGCACGAGATCGCAGCTGCCCTCCGTGAAGTACGCCTCGCGGTGGTAGCTGAGCGAGGCCGGCGCCTCCGTGAGCGTCTCGAAGGTGGTCGCCGGCGCGGTGCGCGCGCCCTCGACGCACGAGGGCCCGCTCACGCCGCTGTTGAGGCGGATGATGAAGCGCCGGAACGCGATGTCCCAGCCGGTCGAGCCGAAGGCGTCCTCGTCCGAGAGCTCGACCTTCTCGAGCCCCTCCGGCGTGAAGCGCGCGTAGACGTAGGACTCGGTCGGGTTCATGCCACCGGCCGTGGCGTCGATGACGCTCGTGAACTCCCCCGCCGTCGTGCCCTCCTCGGCGATGCTCGTCGGGTTCACCGTGTCGAAGAAGTCGAGCTGGGAGATCGACTGATCCTCGCAGGCGGGATCGACCGGGTCGCAGGTCGGCGCGATCGCCGCGTCGGGCTCGGCCACGACCGGAGCGTCGACGCCGACGCTCGCGTCCGCGGTCGAGGCGGGGGGATCGGAGGGGCAGCCCGCGACGAGGGGGAGGCCGAGCGTCACGAGCGCGAGGAGGGGAGAGGTCTTGGTCATACGCAGCGCATCGTGACCCGCGCGGCGCCGGCGCGAAAGGCCCGAGGCGACCGCGCGCACGAAACGAACCGACTCGCCCGACGCGGCCGCGGGCTAGAGGACCAGGCGCAGGCGGGTCACCTCGCCCGCGCGGATCTCGACGCTCTCGCGGTGAGGCGGACGCGCCTCGGCGCGGAAGGTGAGCGCGTGGCGACCCACGGAGAGCTCGAGCTGGATCGGGGTCTGCCCGAGCAGGCGGCTCCCCTCGTAGACGTTCGACCAGGGCGTCGTCGTGACGCGGAGCGTCCCCGTCGCCCCCGCTGGCCGAGCGACGCGCGCGCTCGCTCCGCCGCGAGCGTCGCGGTGGCTCCCCGCCTCACGCCCGCGCCCGGCCTCGCCGTGAGGCGACGCCGGCCGAGACGCACCCGCGTCGCTCAAGCCGTCCTCGGAGGCCGCGAGCGCGCGCAGCGAGAACGAGAGCGAGACGCGCTCGCCCGGCTCCTCCAGCCGAGCGAGCTCGCGCTCCGGCGCGAAGCCCGCGAGCGAGACCTCCACGCGATGCGCGCCGAGCGGGAGCTCTCGCTCGAACGGCGTGACGCCGCTCGTCACGTCGTCGAGGACGACGCTCGCCCCCGGCGGGTCCGTCGAGACGCGCACCACCCCCGTCCGCCGCGCCGCGGCCAAGCGGGGGGTCCCCTCGACGGTCGCCTCGCCCGTGGGAGAGGCCTCGTCCGACACGCGCGAGGCGCGAGCGATCCAAAAGAGCCCGATCGCGAGCGCGACGAGGAGCGCGACGGCTGCGGCGAGCCGCCCGCGCTTCGCGCTCGGCGCGGGCGAGAGGACGGGCGTCGCCTCGCCGGCCGGCGTGTGGCGCCCGGCGAGCGCGGGCTCCGCGTCCGCCTGGACCATCGTCTTCGCCATGGAGAGCGCGCTCTCGAGCGCCTCGTCGGCGTCGATCGCCGAGGTGCCCTCCCCGCTCGAGGCGAGCGCGTCGGCCTCGGGCTCGCCCCCCGGTTCGCCCGCTCCGGCCTCGGCCGTGAGCGCTCGCGTCGCCACCGTCCCCGCGGCGCGCGGCCCGATCGCGTCCTCGAAGAGCTCCTCCGGGCAAGTCGCGCGGACGAATTCGCCGATCTCGACCGTCCCCGTCGCCGCGTCGACCGTGCGCAGGTAGTGCTCGAGGTGGCCGCGCAGCGAGAGCGCGTGCTCGTAGCGATCCTCGGGGCGCGCGGCCAGCGCCCGCGTCGCGATGCGCGCGAGCTCCTCCGGCATCCGACGAAACCGCTCGCGCCCCGGGATCTCGCCGCGCGCGCTCAGCTTGCGGGCGGAGAGCGTCCCATTCGGAGGGAAGAGCGCCTCGCCCAGGATCGACTCGAAGAGGAGGATCCCGACGTTGAAGAGGTCGCTGGTCGCGTCGAGCTCCTCGCCGCGGGCCTGCTCGGGCGAGAGGTAGCTGTGCTTGCCCTTCACGACGCCGTGCGCCGTCCGCTCCGTCGTCGTCGCGGCCTTGGCGATACCGAAATCCGCGAGCTTCACCGCGCCGTCGAAGGAGACGAGCACGTTCGAGGGCGTCACGTCGCGGTGGACGATGCCGGCCGGCGCGCCGTCGATCCGGAGCATGTGCGCGTGCGCGAGCGCCTCGCAGACGTAGCTCGCGATCTTCGCCGCGTGGTGCGGCGGGATCGCGCCGTCGATCCCCTCGCGGGCGTTGGCGGCGCGCGCTCGGAGGATGAGGGCGCGCAGATCGACCCCGCGCACGAGCTCCATCGCGAGGTAGAGCGTCACGCCGTCGAGGTCGGCCTCGGCGCCGAAGTCGTAGACGTGGACGATGTTGGGGTGCGAGAGCCGCGCGGCGAGCTTCGCCTCGTCGCGGAACATCCGCGTGAACTCCGGATCCGCCGCGAGGTGCGGGAGGATCCGCTTGACGACGAGCTCGCGCTCGAAGCCGTCCGGCCCCTCCTGGCGCGCCAGGAAGATCTCCGCCATCCCGCCCGCCGCGAGCCGGCGGATGAGCCGGTAGGGTCCGAGCGGGATTCCGACAGCCATCGCGCGAAGCGGAGGATAGCCGAGCCCGAAGCGCGGCGGGGCGGCTGCCGCGCGCGGCGCGCGCGCCGAGGCCGATCAGATCGCGGCGAGCGCCTGGACGAACCGGTCGAGCTCCTCGCGCGTGTGGCGCTCCGTCACGGCGACGAGGAAGTCGCGCTCCGCCTCGCCGGCGAGCCCGAAGCGCGAGAGCGCGACGCCGCCCAGGATGCCCTTCGCGGCGAGCGCGGCGAGGAGCGGCGCCGCGGCGCCCTCTTCACGGCGGACGACGAATTCGTTGAAGGTCGGCGCGGCGTAGGGGAGCGAGAACTTCCCGGTCTGGGCGATCGCGCGCTTCAGGTACTCGCTCTTCGCGAGGCACGCGCGGCCGGCCTCGCGCAGGCCGCGGCGGCCCAGCATCGCCGTGCGGATCGTCATCGCGAGCGCGATGAGGCCGTGGTTCGTGCAGATGTTCGAGGTCGCCTTCTCGCGCCGGATGTGCTGCTCGCGCGTCGAGAGGGTGAGGACGAAGCCGCGCTCGCCCGCCTGATCGACCGCCTCGCCGACGACGCGGCCGGGCATCTGCTGGAGGAGCTCCTTGCCGCCGCGGATCGCGAAGAGGCCGACGCCCGGGCCGCCGAGCTGCGGCGGGACGGCGAGCGCCTGCCCCTCGCCGACGGCGATGTCCGCGCCCGCGTGGCCCGGCGCCTCGATCATCGAGAGCGCGTAGGGCTCGTGCGTCGCCGTCACGAGGAGCGCGCCGCGCCGCTTCACGGCGCCGGAGAGCGCCGCGAGATCCTCGACGCACCCGAGGAAGTTCGGGTAGCCGACGATGAGCGCCGCGACGTCGTCCGAGAGCGCGGCCTCGAGCGCCTCGAGGCTCGTCCGACCGTCGCTCCCGACCGCGACGCGCGTGACGTCGGGGCGGCCGCCGTCGACGTTGCGGAGGTACGTGTCGATCGTCTGGCGCGACTCGGGGTGCACGCCGTCGCTCACGAGCACGCGGCTCTTCTTCGTCACGCGCCGCGCCATGAGCGCGGCCTCGGCCGTCGCGCTCGCCGCGTCGTACATCGAGGCGTTGGAGACCTCCATGCCGAAGAGCTCGCAGACGATCGTCTGGAACTCGAAGATCGCCTGGAGCGTCCCCTGCGAGACCTCCGGCTGATACGGCGTGTACGCCGTGTAGAGCTCGCTCCGCAGGAGGAGCTGATCGACCGCCGGCGGGATGTGGTGATCGTAGATCCCCGCGCCGAGGAACGAGAGCGTCCGGGCGGCCTCGTTGCGGTCGGCGAGCGCCTCGAGGTGCGCCATCAGCGCCGGCTCGGCGAGCGAGGGCTCGATGGCGAGCGGGCGGGTGAGCCGCGCCCCCGCGGGGATGTCCTCGAAGAGCGCGTCGAGGGACGAGACGCCGATCGTCTCGAGCATCGAGCGGATCTCCTCCTCCGTGTGCGGCAGGTACCTCATCCGAACCTCCAGGTCGCCGCGCTTCTACCCGATCTCGGGCGCGAGGGCGACGCTCGCCGTGCGCGAGCGGCGCGGGTGGGTAGGTCGGGCGGGATGGGATCTGGACCTCGGCCCTCCTCGCCCGGGATCGCCTGGCTCACGCTCCTCGCCGTCGCCTGCGAGCCCCACCCGGCCCCACGCGACGGCGCCCCGAACGCCGACGACCTCGACGTCGATGTCGGCTCTGACATCTACGTATCCAGATATGCGGATGCGTTCGAGCGCGACGCCCTCGAGCGCGACGCCTGGGCGAGCGACGCCGCCGAGCGGGGGCTACGGCTCGGGCGCCGCCGGCAACGCGGGCGTGCTCGTGCGCGTTCGCCCCGGGCCACCGAGCGGGAGCCTCGTCGTCGCGGCGGTCGAGCGCTGCTCCGACGCGAGTTGAGGGCGCGCCGTCAGCTCGACGCGGGGAGCTTCCCGAGCACGCTCTTCGCGTCGAAGGGCCCCTCGCTCGCGATGAGCGCGCGCGCGCCCTCGACCTGCCCCCACGTGTTCCAGAGGAGCACGCCGCGCACGCGGCCCTTCTCGAGGTAGTAGACGATCCCCTCGCGGTGCGGGGTGACCCACTGCTCGACCGTCTCGAGCCGCGCGTCGAGGACGCCGACGGCCTCGTAGCCGAGGTCGAAGAGGTCCGAGTAGAAGAAGGGGAGCGCCTCGTAGGGCGCGTCCTCACCCGTCATGCACCGCCCCGCGTGCGCGCCCGTCGTGAGCGCGGCGTCCTCGTGCTCGGCGCGGAGGTTGCGGCCGAGGGCGGGCGCCGGGAAGGAGGCCACGTCACCCGCCGCGTAGATGTCGGGGTCCGAGGTGCGCAGGTGCGAGTCGACGACGATGCCGTTGTCGATCGCGAGCCCCGCCTCCCGCGCGAGCGCGACGTTCGGGACGATACCGAGCCCCGCGACGACGAGGTCGGCGACGAGCTTCGAGCCGTCCGAGAGCGTCAGCTCCGTCTCGCCGCTCGCGAGCGCGCGCCCGCTCTCGACCGTCATCCCCGCGCGCACGTCGACGCCCCTCTCGCGGTAGTAGGCCGTGACGAACGCGGCGAGCCCCTTCGGGAAGGGCCGCGCGCCGATGCTCGCCTCGGGGAAGATCATCGTGACCTTCGCGCCGTTCGTCGTGAGCGAGGCCGCGAGCTCGCTCCCGATGAAGCCGCCGCCGATCACCACCGCGCGCGCGCCCTCCTTCGAGGCCGCGCGGAGGGCCTTGTAGTCGGCGAACGTGCGGAAATAGATGAAGCCCGGATCGTTCGGCACCTTGCGCGGCGAGCCGCCCGTCGCGAGCAGGAGCTTGCCGTACCTCCAACGATCGCCCGCGTCGTCCTCGACGACGTGCGCGGCGCGATCGACGCGCTTCGCGGCGCGGCCGAGCATCAAGAGGACCCGCGCCTCGCCGATCGCGCGCCAGATGTCGCGCTCGGCGCCGTCGGTCCAGAGCCTCTTGCTGAG
Organism: Sandaracinaceae bacterium; assembly: GCA_039809495.1. GTDB lineage: Bacteria > Myxococcota_A > Polyangia > Polyangiales > Sandaracinaceae > JAFLCL01. The sequence goes on along the minus strand of JBDHVC010000031.1, from coordinate 39,573 downwards.
GGGCGGCCGATCGTAGGGCGGGTAGAGGTCATCGCTGATCACCCCGATCGACGCCGCGGGCGCGCGCTCGCGGATCGCCTTCGCCGCCGCCGCCGCCGCCATCCCGCCTCCGATGATCAAGTAGTCGATCGGCCGTTCCATGATGTCTCCTCGTGTCGGTTCGCCCCGAGGCCGACCCCGCACGCGCGTCGCGATCCGTCGCGTCGAGTCGACCGCGCGCGCGCCGCGGCGAGCCCCGGCCCGAGCAGCATGCCACCCACCGCGAGGCCCCCGCCCTCGCCCGCCTGGCCGATCGGCCGGGCTCGGCCGGGTCGAGCCGCGCCGCGCGCCTCGCGAGGGCTCTGGATCGCCGGAGGGCGGCTGCTATGGTCAGCGCCCCTCGATGCCGACCTCACCCGAGAACGAGCGCCAACGAGCGCGCGGTCGCGCATCGACCGGCGCGCCGCCTTCGCCCGCGAAGACGCGCGGCGCGTCCAGCGAGGCGCGCGAGGCGGGCCGTGCGCGCGCGCCGAAGACGACGCCGAAGACGACGCCGAAGACGACGCCGAAGACGACGCCGAAGACGACGCCCGCTCGTGGAGCGAGCCCGAAGCGGCGCGCGACGAGCGAGGATCTGCGCGCGGGGCGCGTCGCGCTCGTCGGCCGCCCGAACGTCGGGAAGTCAACGATCTTGAACGCGCTCATCGGCCAGCGCCTGGCGATCATCACCCCCAAGCCCGGCACCACGCGGAGCGTGCTCCTCGGCGTCCACGACGCGCGCGACGCCGAGGGCCGTCGCACCCAGATCGCGTTCCTCGACACGCCGGGCCTCGAGACGCCGCGCTCGGTGCTCGGTCGCGTCGTCGTCGAGGAGACCCAGGGCGCGCTCGAGTCGATCGACGCGATCGTGCTCATGGTCGACGCGACGGACGTCGCGCGCGCGGGGCAGCTTGGCCCCGCCGATCAGCGCGTGCTCGCGCTGCTCGAGCCGCACGGCAAGCCGATCGTGCTCGCGCTCAACAAGGTCGATCGCCTGCGCGACAAGGCGAAGCTCCTGCCGGCCCTCGAGAAGCTCGGGCGCGCGGAGGCGAACGGCTCGCCGCGGTTCGCCGCGATCGTGCCGATCAGCGCGACGCGCGAGGTCGGCCTCGACGGCCTCGTCCTCGAGCTGCGCGCGCACCTCGGCCAGAGCCTGCTCTACGACGACGACACCCTCACCGATCGCCCCGAGCGCTTCTTCGCGGCGGAGCTCGTGCGCGAGGCGATCCTCGGGGCGACGCACGAGGAGGTGCCCTACGGAGCGGCCGTCCTCGTGGACGAGTGGGTCGAGGAGGGGGCGCTCGTCCGCATCGGCGTCACGATCGTCGTCGAGAAGAGCTCGCACAAGGGGATCCTCATCGGCGCTCGGGGCCAGAAGCTGAAGGAGATCGGCGAGGCCGCGCGCGTCGCGATCGAGGGCTTCCTCGAGCGCAAGGTCTTCCTCCGCACCTTCGTCAAGGTCATCCCCGGCTGGACCAAGGACGCCGAGAAGGTGCGCCAGCTCGTGCGCCACGGCGCCCTCCCGTGAGCCGATCCGTGACGCGCCGACCCCGAGGCCCAGCGCCCGAGCCCCAGAGCGAGCCCCGAGGCGAGCCCCAGCCGCCCGCGCGCGAGGCGAGCCCCGAGCGCTCGCGCCGGAGGCGCCGCGACGAGTCGCTCCCCGCCGGCGCGATCTTCGGGCGCCCCGTCGTCGCGATCATCGGCCGCCCGAACATCGGCAAGAGCACGATCTTCAACCGGCTCGTCGGCGCCCGGCTCGCGATCGTCGAGGACACGCCGGGCGTCACCCGCGATCGGCACTACGCGGACACCTTCCTCCGCGGCCGCGAGATCGTGCTCGTCGACACCGGCGGCTTCGATCCCGACGACGACGATCCGATGCGCGAGGGGATCGCGCGCCACGTCCGAGGCGCGCTCGCGGAGGCCGACGTCGTCGTCTGCGTGCTCGACGCGACGACGCCGCCCACCTCGGCCGATCACGCCGCCGTGGCGCTCCTGCGCGAGGCGGACAAGCGGGTCGTCTTCGCCGCGAACAAGGCGGACTCGCCCGCCCAGGCGCTCCACGCCGCGGAGCTCTACGCGCTCGGCATGGACGAGCTCTTCCCGATCTCGGCGCTCCACGGCGAGCGCTTCGCGCCGCTCGAGGAGGCGATCGTCCGCGCGCTCCCGCCCGCGCGCGAGGGGCGCGAGCCACCCTGGGACGAGAAGGTGCGGCGCGTCGCGATCGTGGGGCGGCCGAACGCGGGCAAGAGCTCCTTGACCAACCGCCTGCTCGGCGAGGAGCGCCAGCTCGTCGACGCGAGGCCGGGGACGACCATCGACGCCATCGACAGCCTGCTCGTGCGCGAGACGCGGGCGGGCACCTCGAGCTACCTGCTCATCGACACGGCGGGGATCCGCCGCAAGCGCGGGATCGAGGAGGAGGTCGAGTCGGCCGCCGTGATGAAGGCGATCCGATCGATCGAGCGGAGCGACGCGACCGTCCTCCTCGTCGACGCGAGCGAGGGCATCGCGGAGCAGGACGCGCGGCTCGCGGGGCTCGCGGTCGACCGTGGCCGCGCGCTCATCGTCGGCCTGAACAAGAGCGACCTCTTGAGCGACGCGGAGCGCATGCGCGCGATCGCCAAGGCGAAGGAGACGCTCGCCTTCGCGCCGTGGGCCAAGCTCGTGCTCCTCTCCGCGAAGACGGGCCGTGGGGCCTCGAAGATCCTCGACGCCGCCGACGCGGCGATCGCGGCGCACCGCGCGCGGGTGACCACGGCGGAGCTGAACCGCTTCTTCGAGGAGGTGCTCGAGCACCACCCGCCGCCGACCTACAAGCACCGCCCGGTGCGGCTCTACTACGTCACGCAGGCCGAGACGCGCCCGCCCCGCTTCGTCGCCGTGACGAACGAGCCGGAGGGGATCCACTTCAGCTACCAGCGCTACGTCGTCAACGCGCTCCGCGAGCGCTTCGGCTTCGAGGGCACGCCCATCCGCGTCAGCTATCGCGCCAAGCCCCGGCGCGAGCGGGCATGAGACGAGGGGATGGATCCGCTCGACGGATCCACGCCGTGAGCGCCGCGCGCCGCGAAAGATCCCTCCCCAGGCGAAGGGCGTGGCGAGCCAGCCGTCGAGACGCTATCGTCCCGGCCCCGCGCTCTTGGAGGCTCGCCTTGTTCGCGTCCCGCTCGTGGTTCCCGCCGCTCGTCCTCGTCGTCCTCGGCCTCGGGGCGCTCGGCTGTTCGCGGGGCGTCGGGGCGACCTGCCAGTACAAGGAGGACTGCGATCAGGGCCTCTTCTGCTGCAACGGGGGCTTGCCGCGCGCGACCTCGCGCGGGACCTGCCAGCGCTCCTGCGACGAGGTCAGCGTCGACGACGCCGCGACGCCCATCGACGCGTCCGCGACCGGCGAGGACGCGTGGTCGTCGATCGACGCCGCCCCGAGCACGCCGGACGCGGTGAGCGCCGAAGGCGACGCCGCGAGCCCGAGCGACGACGCCGAAGCGATCGGCGAGGACGCGGGGCGCTGAGCCATGAAGCGTGGCTCGGTCGATCCCATGATCGGCCGCACGCTCGGCGGCCGCTATCGCTTGATCCAGCGCCTCGGCTCGGGGGGCATGTCGAGCGTCTATCTCGCGCGCCACGTCGTCATCGATCGCGTCATCGCGATCAAGATCCTGCGGCGCAGCCTGGCGAGCGATCCGATCCAGCGCGATCGCTTCATCCGCGAGGCGCGCGCGGTGAACCGGATCAACCACCAGAACATCGTCGAGATCTCGGACTACCGCGAGAGCGACGACGGCCTGCTCTACCTCGTCATGGAGTACGTCCGGGGCAAGTCGCTGCTCGAGGTGATGGCGGGAGGTCCGATGTCGCCGCTCCGCGCGTTCGCCATCGCGGAGCAGGCGGCCTCGGCGCTCGCGCGAGCCCACCAGATGGGCGTGATCCACCGCGACCTCAAGCCAGAGAACCTGCTCCTCGTCGATCGCCCCGATCACCCGGACTTCGTGAAGCTCCTCGACTTCGGCATCGCGAAGCTCCTCGATCAGCCCGCGCTCACGGGGAGCCAGCAGATCTTCGGGACGCCCGGCTACATCGCGCCCGAGTACATCCGCAGCTCGAACATCGACGGCCGCGCCGACCTCTACTCCCTCGGCGTGATCCTCTACGAGATGGTCACCGGCGCGCTCCCCTTCGACTACGAGTACCCCGGCGATCTCCTCGTCAAGCACGTCAGCGAGCCGCCGATCCGCCCCTCGCTCCGCCGCCCTGGGCTGCCCGCGCCCGTCGAGGAATTCGTCCTGCGCTGCCTCGAGAAGTCGCCCGATCAGCGCTTCCGCGACGCCTTCCACTTCCTCGAGGAGCTGCGCGCGTGCCGCGAGCGGCTCGGCTCGGAGCTCGAGTGGGGCTCGCTCGGAGCCCCGGGCGCGACGCCGCTCCCCGCGAGCGCCCTCACGCCGCCCGCGACGACGACGACCGCGCCGCCGCCGAGCGCATCGGAGCCCGCCTCCGGCGAGCGCCTCCCCGAGCCCGCGCGGCGCGACGACGACGACGAGGCTCGAGCCGAGCCGACCACGCTCGAGGCGATCGAGGAGCCCGCCGAGCGCGCGGGCACCGAGGGCGCGGATCGACGCGCGATCCCCCTCGCGCCGCTCGACGACCTGTCGATCGAGATCGAGATCGCGGCGCCGATGAGCGAGGCGGCGCTCGCGGCGGCCGCGAGGAGCGAGAGCCACGGCTCCGGCGAGTACGGCCTCGCGGGCGTGCGGCGCTGGCGCGAGCGCTTCGAGGGCCTCCAGCGATGCCTCGATGATCTCGTCGAGCGAGAGCCGCCGCCCGGGGAGATCGATCACGCGATGGCGTTCGCCGCGCGCACGATGGACGAGCTCGAGGAGCTCGTGGCGGCCGTGCGGAGCACCCAGCGCGCGATCGAGACGCAGAGCGATCGCGCGCGCGACTTCCGCGCGACCGTCGGGCGCACGATGGACGAGCTCGCGGGGAGCGTCTCGCACGAGCGCGGCGAGCTCGAGCGCCTGGCCGCGCAGCGGGTCGAGCTCGAGGGCCGGCGCGCGCTCCTGCGAGGCGAGCGGCAGACGAGCGAGGCGGACGCGCTGCTCTGGGAGCTGGCGGCGCTCGATCAGGCGCTCGGCGAGAAGGCGACCGAGCACCGGGCCCGCGAGGCGCAGGTCCAGGAGCTCCAGCGCGAGCTCGATCGACGTAACGCCGCCATCGAGGAGGAGCTCTCGCACCTCTCGCGCGCGCTCGACGCCGGGATGGATCGCGTCTGGCCGATCGCGACCGCGCTCCGCTCGCCGCTCGAGCGCGTCGAGGCCTACGTCCGCGGCGCCTGGACGCGCCTCGGCGACTGACGGCGCGCGCTGCTCGACGTGTTCCGCCCCGCGAGGCGCGAGCAGCGCGAGCGCGCTATCTTGAGCGATCCCATGTCACGTCCGCGCGCCCGCTCCCCGCTCGCCGACCTCACGCTCGCCCGCGCGTCGTTCGCGGCGCTCGCGCTCCTCGTCTTCGCGTGCAGCGGGCCCGAGCGCGCCGCGGAGGCGACGGGCGACGAGCGCGCGCTCGACTCGAGCGGCCCCGTCGTCCGCCCGCCCTTCGCGGTGCGAGGCGAGCTCGACGGCCTCATGCTCACGTACTTCGACGAAGAGGGCGCGCACCTCGTCGAGCATCGGCGCGACGTCCCCGAGGCCGCGCGCGCCGAGGTGCGCATCGACTCCCCGACGCTCGCGCCCGAGGAGCGCGACGCCGACTCGATCTTCGTCGCGGATCTCCGCGCCGCGGACGAGCACGGGGACTACGTGGTGCGGCGCGTCCCGCGCGCGAGCTTCGAGGCGCGCATGCAGGCCGCGCGGCGGGGCGAGCCCGGCGTCGCGAGCGCAGGCGGGGACGTGATCATCTTCGGCGCGTCGTGGTGTGGCGCCTGCCACGAGGCTGCGCGCTACCTGCGAGCGCGGGGCGTCCCCTTCGTCGAGCGCGACATCGAGGCGGATCCGTCGGCTCGGAGCGACATGATCGCGCGCGCGCGAAGCGCCGGCATCCAGCCGAACGGCATCCCGATCATCGACGTGCGCGGTCGCATCCTCCAGGGCTTCGACGCGGGCGCGATCGATCGAGCGCTCGCCGAGACGAGCGCAGCGCGGCCCGATCCCGCCAGCGGACCGAGCGCCGGAGCGAGCGCGGGCGAGACGATCTGAGAGCGCGCCTCGCTCGGCGTGATTCGGCCCGCATCGGCGCGGGCGGAGGTTGCTCCGCTCGACACCGCGCTCGCGTGGATCGCGCCTCATCGCCGCTCGCGCGCGCCTCGTCAAGAGATCGGCGAGGGGCGCGGAAAATTGGAGGGGGCCCGCGAAGAGCGGGAGGATTCGCTCGTCGATGACGGTCATCCCGCTCCATCCATCCCTGCGCCGCATCACGCGCAACGAACGTCGATCCCAGCCGACCGATCTCGCGCCGAGCCTCGCGAGCGAGCCGCGTCACGTCGCCGCCCTCGACGAGCGCTCGGCGCGTCGATCCCTCGCGACGCGCCGCTGGCTCGAGCACCTCTTCGGCGGCGTCCCCGACGCGCTCGTGGGCGGACCCGAGGCTCCCCACGGTGAGCCGGGTCGGCGCGCGGCGGGCCCCGAGCGCGGCCTCGGCGACGTCCCCTCGCCGCGCGAGGTGCTCTCGAGCCTCGTCGCGATGGCCGAGGGGACGCGGCGCAAGGCGCTCGTCCCCTGCGTCGGCGCGCCGCTCGAGGTCGCGCTCCTGCGCCGGGGCGCGAACGTGCTCGTGAGCCTCTATCACACCGAGGCGGCGCCCGACGTCATCGTCCTCGACCGGCGCGTCTCGCTCCGGGGCACGCTCGAGGCGACGATCGAGGCCATCGAGGCGTGGGGGATCGAGGAGCGCGCCGACGCCCGGCTCCTCGAGCGCGCGCGCCGCGTCGTCGTGACGGAGGAGCGCGACACCGGCCTCTCCGCGATCCGCCAGCGCGGCGGCGTCATCGAGGAGCCGAGCGAGCGCGAGGCCCTCGCGTTCGGCTTCGAGGCCGCGGTCTTCCCCTCGCAGGAGCTGCCGCGCGACGGCGTCTCGCACGCCGACGTGCACGCGATGCTCTTCGGCGGCCAGCTCTGGGCGTGGGTACGTGGCCGGCGGATCCCGCTCGTCCCGAGCGGGCCCATCCTGCTCCCGGTGCAGCGCATGGTGAGCGCCGTGAGCGCGCTCGTCGCCGCGTGGGAGGGCGATCGCCCGCTCCACGTGCGGCTGCGCTCGGGCTCGTTCGCGATCGGCGTGAGGCGGGAGCGCCGCGACGCCAGGGAGGTCGCGCTCACCATCGGCTCCGAGACCGAGGGCGCGGTGACGCTCCCTGCGCTCGCCATCGAGGACGCGTGCATGCCGATCCTGCGGGTCGCCACGGAGCTCCTCCGGGTGCTCGTCGCGACCGACCGCGCGCAGGGCCGCAACCTCCGCATCACGGCCCTGCGCGAGGAGGTGCGCCGCCTGCGCCGCGTCGTGCGCTCGCGGACGCGTGACGTGGGCTTCACGAACGGCGACGCCGATCGCCTGCGCGAGATCGCGACCGACGCGGAGCGCCTCGGCGCCGCGCGCGAGCGCGGCCGGCAGGCCCCCGAGGCGCCCGTCGGCGCCCTCCGCTTCGCGACCCGCTGGAGCGCCATCGTCGACGGCCTCGACGCGACGACGACCTTCTTCTGCGGCGATCGGCTCGTCCTCTCGAACGAGCGGCGGCTCGTCGCGCTCCACCGCGACGACGGCCAATGCCTCTGGCAGCACGTCGGGCGCGCGCAGTCGGCCTTCCTCGCCGAGGACGCGATCGTGCGCCTCGACGTGAACGGCCTCGTGGAGATCCACGACCTCGAGACGGGCGAGCTCGCTCACGCCGTCCACCTCGCGCCGCGCGTGGGCGGGGCGCCCAACGGGGTCTTCGTCGGCGGCCCCCACCTCCCGCCGACGGCGCTCGTCGCGGAGGGACGCGATCGGCTCGCGGCGATCGACGTCCGCACGGGCGAGCTGCGCTTCCGCTACACCGCGCGCGCGCCCGGCACGTTCCGCCTGCGGCGCAGCGGTCGGCTCGTGCTCATCGTGAACGGTGATGGCCTCGTCGACGCCCTCGACGTCGTGAGCGGTGAGGTCCTCTTCCGCTACGCCGATTCCGGGAAGTTCTGCCTGACGCCCACGGTCCACGGGATGCTCGCCCTCGCGGTCGCCGGCGAGCCCGGCCGCGCCGACGCCGTGCTCCACGCGATCGATCTCTCGAGCGGCGAGCGCGCCTATCGCGTCGAGCTCGGCGCGCCGATCGCCACCGCCCCCACGATGCTCGATCGGGCGCTGGTCCTCGCGCTCGCGGGGCAGCGGCGGGGCACGCTCGCGGCGCTCGATCCCCAGACGGGCGAGCGCGCGTGGGCGATCTCGGATCCGGGCGTCGGGAGCGGCGCCGGCGTCGTCTCCACCGAGCGCGCGATCTTCGTGAACACCCCCGGGGGTCGCCTCGTGGCGCTCGATCCGGCGAGCGGCGACGTGCTCTTCGCGCGAGCGCTCGCGAACCCGTCCATCGACGACGTGCCCCGACGGCTCACGCCCCTCGTGCGCGGGGGAGCGCTCTTCGTTCCGTCGGCGGCCGTCCACGTGCTCCGGCCCTCGGACGGCGAGCCGGTCGGCGCCGCCGCCCCCTCCGAGCTCGTCCCCGACTCGCTCCACGTCGACGAGCGGGGCTGGATGTACGTCGCCGAGGAGAGCGGGCACCTCGCGGCCCTCGCGCCCGCGCCCACCCTGCGCCTGGTCCGCTGACGGCGCGCCGTCAGCCGCGCGAGCGCTCCTCCTCACGCCGACGCTCGGCGAGGACGGCGACGAGCACCGCCCTCGCAGCCGAGGCGTCGAGCCCCGAGAGGTGCGCGACGCGATCGACGAGGTCGGGCATCCCGGCGCGCAGGAGCGAGGGGTGCGTGATCGGGCAGGTGAGCGAGCCATCGTGGACGCGCGCGAGCAGGCGCTCGAGCTCCCGCGTCGAGAGGCCCGTCAGCCCTCCGCCCCCGAAACCACCTCGCCTCATGATCTGGCGCTCCTCTCCGCGAGCCGGTGGGCCACCCACGGTGGCTCTCCGCGCCCACGCCCGCTCGTATGGCAAAGCGCCCTCCCACCTGCAAGAGTCGAGCGGTGCCTGCTCACCTCCCGCGGCGGCTCGCGCGCCTCTCACCGCCCGCGCTCGCGCTCCTCGCGACGACGTGGATCCTCGGCTGCCCCGATCGCGGCCGCAACGAGGCGATGCTCTTCCTCGCTCGCTACGACGCGCTCGATCTCGACGCCCCGGTCGCGGCGCGTCGCGCCGCGATCGACGCGCTGCGGGGCCTCGCGCTGAGCGACGAGGACGTGATCGCCGCGCGCGACGCCTGCGTCGCGGCCTACGAGACGGAGCTCCACGCGGAGGAGCAGCACGCGAGCGCGATGGCCGTCCTGCTCGAGGCCTCGCGCGGAGGCGCGGAGACGGTCTCGACCGAGGCGGGAGCCCGCATCGAGGCCTCGATCCAGGAGTCGCAGGAGGCCATCGAGGCGACGCGCGAGCTCTTCCCGCGCTGCGATCGGCAGGCCCGCACGCTCCGGCTCCGCTACGCGACCCAGCGCGGCGCGTCGGCGGGCGGCGGGGGCTGACAGCGCGCGTCGCTCGACGTGATCCGTCGAGCGAGGCACGCTGGCTCGGCGGGAGGGAGGCTCACGCCCCGAGCCCGGTCGCGCGAGCGGCGCGGGGAGGTCGCGCACCCTCCTCGCGCTCGTCGTCGTCGGCTCGGCGCTCATCCTCGCCATCGTGACGCTCGGGATCGCGCGCGTGACGCCGCGGCGGGCGGCCGCGGCGAGCGCCCGCTAGCCCTCGCGCGAGGGCGAGAGCGCGTCGAGCCAGCCGGCGCGCGCGTCGGGGAACGCGTCCGCGTAGGGGACGTAGGGCTTGAGGTCGAGGATCGGCGTGCCGTCGAGCAGATCGAGGCCCGCGACCCGCACGATCCGGCCCTCGATCCCGCGGACGCGGAGCGCCGAGAGGCCGATCGGGTTGGGCCGATGCGGCGCGCGCGTCGCGAAGAGGCCGCGAGCGCGCGAGGGATCGCGCGGCGGACGAACGTGAGCGCGATAGGGTGTCGGCGCACCCGCGTCGACGAGGTTCAGGTGAAGGACGTAGATCGCCCAGACGAGATCGAAGCCCGCGAGATCATCGAGGGCCTCGGCCGGGATGTCGGGCAGGAGCTCGATCGCGCCCTCGGCGAGGACGCCGTCGCGCGTCTCGTCGGTCACGCTCGCCTGCCGCGGCGCGCCGAAGCGCTCCTTGTAGGGCGAGCGCGCGAAGCCGATCGCGCGCAGGACGAAGCGATCGGGCGCGGCGAGCCGGCCGGTGTGGTCGGCGGGCGGCTTGTGGCCGAGCGGCTTCTGCGTCATGTCGGCCCAGAGAGGATGACACGCCCGAAGGAGCGGCACGAACCAGGGCGACGGGTTCGTGCCGTGAGCCGCCCGTGACGAGCCCGACGCGGGAGGACGAGCCCGACGCGCGCTCGCTCGCGCTCGACGAGCGCTTCCGACCTCCGCCGCCGTCGCTCCGGCTCTACGCGGCGGTGCTCGTGACGGCGATCGCCGCCGCCGGCTTCGCGGTGTCGCTGCGCGCGCTCCTCGACGGCGCGAGCTGGCTCTTGCTCGGCGACCGGAACCTCGTCGAGGGCATGCGGAGCGCGCCCGCGTGGGTGCGCCTCACCGGCCCGATGCTCGGCGCGACGCTCGGCGCCGCGATCATCCGCTACGCGAAGCGGCTCCCCCCGAGCGGCGGCGTGAGCGCCGTGATGGAGGTCGTCGTCCTCGGCAGGGGCGCGCTCTCGCTCCGGAGCTCGCTCGCGAAAGCCGCGGCCTCGTTCGCGGCGCTGATCGGCGGAGGCTCGCTCGGTCGAGAGGGCCCGCTCATCCAGGTCGGCGCCGCGATCGGCAGCGCGCTCGCGGCGCGCATGACGATGAAGGTCGCGGGGCGCAGGCTCCTCGTCGCCGCGGGCACCGCCGCGGGCTTCGCGGCGGCCTACAACACCCCGCTCGCGGCCACCCTCTTCGTCACCGAGATCGTGACCGGCACGGTGACGCTCGAGATCATCGTGCCGGTGCTCGTCGCCTCCGCGATCGGCGCGAGCGCCTCGCGGCTCGCGCTCGGCGACGTCCCGCTCTACGGCGTGCGCTCGTTCGCGCTCGGCTCCCCGACCCACTTCGCGCTCGCGCTCCTGCTCGGACCGCTCGGAGGGCTCGTCGGGGCAGGCTTCATCGCCCTGCTCGGCCGCGCCGAGAGGCTCTTTCTCCGGGTGCGCCAGCCGATCGTGCGCGCGCTCGTGGGAGGAGGCGTCGTCGGCCTCGTCGCCATCGGGCTCCCCGACGTCGCGGGCAACGGCGCCGAGCCGCTCCGGACGATCCTCGACGGGCGCACGGCGCTCGCGATGGTCGCCGTCTTGATGCTCGCGAAGCCGGCCGCGACGATCGGCTCGGTCGGCTCGGGCTCGGTCGGCGGCGTCTTCACGCCCACGATGTTCCTCGGCGCGGCGACGGGCGCCGTGCTCGGCGGCGTCCTCGTCGGTGACCCGTCCGTCGTCGGGAGCTTCGCGCTGCTCGGCATGGCGGCCGTGGTCGCGGCGACGACCCACGCCCCGCTCATGGCGAGCGTCCTCGCGTTCGAGCTGAGCGGCGACTACGACCTCGTCGTGCCGCTGCTCGCCGTGACGGCGATCGCCACGACCGTCTCGCGCTGGCTCGGCCTCGACTCCCTCTACGTCATCGAGGCGCGGCGCAACACCGCGAAGGAGCCGAGCTGACGGCGCGGGCCCTCGCGCCGTTCGGTCACAGCACGAATCAGTCGCCCTGATTCGTACTGTCCCTTCCTTGCCGGAGGGTCTGCCCCCAGACCCTCCCTCACGCCGAGTGAATCGGCGTGAGCCTCCCTCCCGCCGAGCCAGCGCGCCTCGCCTCGACGGATCACGTCGAGGCGAGGCGCGCTGTCAACGGGCTCGAAGCGCCTCGAGGACGCTCGCGCCGACGCGCTCCCAGACGGCGCGCGCGCCGGTGCGCGAGAGGTGGATCCCATCGACGGTCGCGCCCTCGCGCACGCGCACGCCGCGGGGATCGAGCACGCGACCGCAGCGCGACGCTCGCGTCGCCGACGCCTGGAGCTCCTGGATCCGCTCCATGCGCTCGGACCAGCGCTCGTTCTCGCCCTCGGCGGGGAGGAGCACCAGGACGCGCGGCGCGCCCGCCGCGCAGAGCCCGTCGACGAAGGATCGGACCCGCGCCTCGTAGGTGGAGCGCCAGCGCGCCTCGTCGCGCCAGACGATCCACTCGGCGCTCGAGCGCACGCGCCGGTCCGCGCGGGCCTCGGCGGGCAGCTCGCCCTCGCGCAGGCGGATCGCCTGAGCGTCGTTGCCCCCCGCGTAGACGACGATCCCGCGCAGCGCGTGGAGATCGCCGAGCGAGGGGATCGCCGCCTCCCAGTCGTAGAAGTCCGGCCTCGAGAAGCCGCTCGACGAGCGCGCGCGACGCTCGGGGTGAAACCCGCCTCGGGCGAGCTCGCTCTCGATGAGGCGCCCGAGCGCCCCGTTCACCGACGACGAGCCGACGATGAGCACGTCGGTCGCCGCGCGCGAGTGGCGCGCCTGCGCCTGGCCCCGCTCCACGCCCGAGGCGACGACGAGGATCGCGAGGAGCGCGAGGAGCGCGGCCGCGATCCCGACGCCCCCGCCGCCGCCGAGCGGCGCCGTCGTCGGGCCTGGCGATGAGTTCGCGGGGTGGGGGTGGTGGCTCAGCGCGATCACGGAGCCCTCCGGGTCATGGACGTAGAGCGTGTAGTCCGTCTCATGGAAGACCTCGTGCCCCGCGTCAGCGAGGTGACGCCGCCACGCCTCGCGCGCCTGGGCGTCGATCCCGAGCGCGACGCAGTGAAAGCCGGGCGCGTCGCTCGAGCGCAGCGGCCCCGCCCGATCCGCCCGCTCGACGGCGAGGAAGGGGCGCCTCGACGCCTCCTCGCTCTTCGGTCCGAGCGCGAGCCAGATCGAGCGCGGCCCGCGCGCGTCCGACTGCCGCCGCACGACCTCGAGGCCGAGGACGCCTCCGTAGAAGCGCTCGGCGCGCTCGAGATCCTGCACCTTCACGGCGAGATGGTGGACCCTGGGGTCGAGCGGCGGCGCCTTCACGGCGATCGGGCGTAGCAGAGCCGACGTGGGCCCGAAAGAAAGCCGCGCGCATGGTTCGGGCCACATGGTTCGGGCCACATGGTTCGGGCCGCATGGTTCGGGCCGCGTGGCTCAGCGCCGACGGCGGCGACGCGGCGGCGGCGCGCCGACCTCGCCCCCACCGCCCGAGAAGTCGAAGGTCTGCGTGCCGGCGCCCGTCGAGGGCACGATCTCCTGCGGCATGCCGTTGTAGATGTTGATGATCCACACCCCGGGCTGCCCCACGTTCGAGTCCTGGCAGAGCCGCAGGACGGCCCCCGTGCGTGAGCCGGGCAGCATGCGCGCCACCTGGCCGTCCCCCGCGTTGAAGCCGGCCTGCGCGGGCGTCCCGCCCTGTCCGCCGTGCCCGCCGCTCGCGTCGCCCGTCGTCCACTCGCAGCGCGCGTAGCGCAGCTCGACGCGCCAGATGTGGTCCTGGTCGAGCAATTCGTTGCTCTCGATGACGAGCTGGAACGTGTTCTCGAGGTCGTTGTGCGCGCCGTAGTAGCCGACGTTGAACCACGTCACCACGACGCGGCCGGGGCGCACGTCCCAGTAGACGCCGTTTCGGCGCGGGCGGCCGGCGCCGCGTGTGTCCACGTCCCCCCAGAACGGCGCGATCATGCGCGTGCCCGCCAGCGGGAAGGGCGAGGGCGTGTACGAGCCGACCGGCTGGCCGAAGGTCACGCTCCCATTGTTGTTGACGTAGAAGCTCGTGAAGCGCTGGCCGAAGTAGTCGAGCCCGTTCGGGAACGCGGGCGTGAGATCGATGACCGAGCTCGAGCCGTCGTCGTTGTAGTCGAGCACGCCCGTCCCGAAGCCCGCCTCGCCTCCGAGGCCCGTGATCAGCGGCCCGCGCTGCGCGTGGGCGAGCCGCGTCGAGCCGAAGAGGCCGACGACGACGAAGAAGCCGAGGGCGAGGGCGAGGGGGCGCGCGCGCATGGAGACTCCTCTGACGCTCGAGGCACCGAAGTGTTCTACCGACCCGAGGCGCGGAACATTCCTTGGCGGGGCGATCGCTCGCTCCATCACGACATGAAGCAGGCGATGGATCCGTCGGCGTCGGTGACGACGAGATCGGTGCTCGTCCCTCGCCACGCGAGCCCCGTCACCTCGGAGGGCATCGAGGCGAACGCGAGGGGCTTGTTCGATCGCCGCGGCTCCCAGACGAAGACGGATCCGTCCTGGCTCGCGCTCGCGAGCAGGCCCTTCTTCGGGTGGAAGGCGAGCTTCGTGATCGGCTTCGCGTGCCCGGGGAGCATCGTCGGCGTCGAGCCCTCGGGCCCACGCCCCGCGAAGCTCCAGACGACGACGGTCGCGTCGCCGCCCGTGGCGAGCAGCGTGCTCGTCGCGTCCCAGGCGAGCGCCTTCGGCTTGCTCGGGTAGCCGCTCATCTCGGAGTCGGTCCCGTCGGCGAGCCGCCAGAAGTGGACGGCGCTGTCCTGCATGCCGCACGCGACGACCTTCTCGTCCGGGCTCCACGCGATCGAGATGAGCGAGCCCTTCCAGGCGAGGTACTTCGCGCGGGCCCCGCTCGAGGGGCGATAGGTCCGCAGGCCGCCGTACGCCGCGACGGCGAGCTCGCTGCCCTTGGCGTTCCAAGCGATGCCCGTGATCGTCGAGGGCGCGGCCTCGATCCGATGAAGGAGCGCGCCGTCGGCCGCGACGAAGCGCAGCACCTTGCCCGACGCGACGGCGACGACGTCGCCCTTCGGCGAGAACGCGACGTGCTCGACCCACGCGCGCGGCTCCCCCTCGATCACGGCGCGCTCTTCGCCGTCCGCGAGCGCGAAGAGCCGCGCCTTGCCGTCGTTGCCACCCGAGGCGCCGAGCTTGCCGCGCAGAGCGAGGCTCTGCACGCCGCCGGGGTGAGCGCTTCGGGCGAAGCGGAGCGCGCCCGTCACGCCATCGAGCGCGTGGAGGCCGCCCGCGCCGTCGCCGACGACGACGAGCGCGCCGTCCTCCGAGACCGCGAGCGCCGTCGCGTAGTCCGCCGCGTCCCCTCGATAGCGATAGCGAAGGTCCTGCATGTCGCGAGGCTCCTACCGCGTGCGCGAGCCCTCGACAATCACCGCCGCGCGAAGGCCTCGATCGCCGCGAGCGAGCCGCGCCGTCACGCGGCTGGCGCGGGGCGGCGCTTGACCGCGAGCACGCGGAGCTTCCGCTTCCCGCCGGGCATCTGCCAGTCGATGCTCTGCCCGACGCGCAGGCCGAGCAGCGCGCAGCCGAGCGGCGCGAGGATCGAGACGCGGCCTCCCTCGAGATCCGCGTCCGCCGGATAGACGAGGCGGAGCGTGCGCCGCTCGTGGCTCGCGGCGTCCTCGTACTCGAGCTCGGCGTTCATCACGACGACGTCCTCGGGCACCTCCGCGAGCGGGACGACGTGGGCGCGCTCGAGCTCCTCCTCGAGCCGCTCGGCGACCTCGGACTCGATCCGCGTGGCGAGCTCGATCAGGCGCTCGCGATCCTCTTGGGCGACGATGATGGCGGGGACAGACGTCATGACAGACCTCGATTCCAGCGGGGAGTACCGAAGCCGAGCGCCACCCTGGCGCCCGACCGGTCGGCCGGGCGCTCCTTGGGCTCTGACGCTAGAGCCGACGCGCGCCCGGCTCGAGGCCACGCGTCGGCGTGACCTCGAGCGCTCGTCCTCGAATGGGCGATGAGCTGCGCATCGAGGCGAGCCTATCACGAATCGGAGCCGGGGGACGACGTCCCTCACGCGTCCAGGCCTCCCTCCTCCGCGCGTCGTGTTACACCTCGCCACGATGTCCTCGCGGGGCCGCGTCTCGAAACTGCAAATCCTCGGCGTGTCGGCGTCGCTGCTCGGGCTGCTCGCGGCGCCGCTCGCGCTCGGCTGCACGGGCTTCGGCGGGAACCCTCCCCCGCCCCCTCCCGCGAACACGGGGCCGGCGCTACCCGCCGATCAGGTGCTCATCACGGTCACGGCCACGAGCACGCCGTCTGGCGCCGTCGTCACGGGCGGCGGAACCCGGCTCGGGACCACGCCGCTCACGACGAGCGTCCCCGCGCCGCGCCCGCGCCCCGGAGAGACGCAGGCGTTCGCGTTCACCTTCGAGCTGTCCGGGTACACGACCCAGACGATCACCGCCGTCCCGGTCAACGGCGCGCTCGCGCTCAACGTGTTCCTCACCCCGGTCACGGTGGGCGGTGCGCCCCCGATCTCGCCCGGTGGGCTCGGGATACGGGACACACCCACGGGGGTAGGGACGCTCGGGACGCCCGGAACTCTCGGGACGCCGGGAACCCTCGGGACGCCGGGAACTCCTGGCACACCGACGGGCCCAGCCGACGTCGCGCCCCTGCCGCCGACCGCCGATCCGAGCGAGGGGACGGGGCGGAGCTTCCGCGTCCAGGGCCGCGGCGGCGGCGTCATCCCCGACGGGGGTCAAGCGAGCGGGACGGCGCTCGTCACGCGCAACTGCGCCATCGACTCGCTCGCGGTCACGCTCGCGGGCTCGCACACCTACTTCGGCGACCTCGTCGTCGTGCTCGAGGGGCCCGACGGCCAGCGCTACCAGCTCCAGAACCACACGCGCGCCAACCCGTTCCGCCGCCACAGCGTCCGCCGCGCGCGCGGGCACATGACGGCGGGGACGTGGCGGCTCGTCGTGCGCGACGAGTGGCGCATCGACTCCGGTCGGCTCGCGAGCTGGAGCCTCGACTTCACCTGCCAGGGCTGACAGCGCTTTTCGCTCGACGTGATCCGCCCCGCCGAGGCGCGCTCTCACAGCATGAATCAGGGCAGCTGACTCGTGCTGTGAGCCGAGGCAGGCTCGTCCTCGTCACTCGAGCTCCACACCCGGGCCCGCCGACGCGGTGATGGTGCGGAGCACGCCGTCGGCGCGCGCGAGCGCCTCGGCCACCCGCTCGGCGTCCGCGGCCGCGCAGAGCGCCTTGACGTGGGGCCCGGCGTCCATCGTCGCCCACACCTCGACCCCCGCGTCGTCGCGGAGCGCGCGCACGACGCGCAGCGCCTCGATCGAGCCGCGCTCGAGGTAGAGCGTGAACGGGCGCGACGCGAACGCGAGCGCGTGCATCGCCGTGAAGCTCTGCTCGCTCGCCGCGCCGAGCTGGGCGAGGTCCTTGCGCGAGAGCCCCTCGCGCACCTCCCCCGCGATGCGCGGCGCGCGCTCGACCCAGGCGTCGAAGAAGGGGGACGTCCGCCGGGACGCGCCCATCGCGTCGCGCGAGCTGATCGCCTTGCGGCCATCCGAGACGACGGCCACGACGAGCCGAAGGTCCCAGTGATCGGCGCCGAAGAGCGGATAGGCCGCGAGCTCATCGTCCCCGGCGGTGCCCGCGGGGAGCTCGACCCAGCCGCCGAAGATGGAGCGCGCGGCGGAGGCGCTCGCGCGGCGCGCGAGGATCGAGGCGCGTCGCGCGTCACGCGGGAGCCCGAACGCGGCCCTCGACGCGGCGGCGAGCGCCGCGAACCCGGACGCGCTCGAGGCGAGCCCGCTCGCCGTCGGGAACCCGTTTCGGCTCTCGACGCGCGCGTAGGTCTTCTCGCCCGCCTCGGCGCGGACCTCGTCGAGCAGCGCCGAGACGCGCGCGAGCTCGCCCGGCAGCGCGGGCCTCGCGTCGAGGAGGAACGCGTCCGCCTCGAGGGCGGGATCGAGCGTGACGCTCGTCTCCGTGCGCATCGGCGCGAGCGTCATCGAGACGCTCGGCACCGCGGGGAGGTTGAGCTCCTCGTCGCACTTGCCCCAGTACTTCGCGAGCGCGATGTTCGCGCACGCCGTCGCGGTGGCTCTCCCGTTCATCTCACCTCCAGCGCGCTCGAGGATCCGCCGATCGTCGCCTCGAAGCTCGAGAAACCTCGCGCGGCGAGCGCCGCGCGCACCCGCGCGCGCGTGGGCGCGTCCGGCGCGAGCGCGATCATGCACCCGCCGCCGCCGCCGCCGGTCAGCTTCGCTCCGAGCGCGCCGGCCTCGCGCGAGAGCTCGCACATCCGATCGAGCCTCGGCGTCGAGACGCCCCAGCCGCGAAGGAGCGCCTGCGCGCGATCGAGCGCGGCGCCGAGGGCCTCGAGCTCGCCCTCGACGAGCGCGCGCTCGCCCTCCGCGACGACGTCCTCGAACACGCGGAGGCTCGCCCGGAAGGCGTCGGGCTCCCGCGTCCGGAGCGCGGCGACGTGCGCGACCGTCCTCCGCGTCTCGCCGCGCTCGCCGCTCGAGGCGACGACGAGCACGAGCGCCTTCGCCCGGAGGGCGTCGCGGCGCGCCGGCGCCTCACCGAGCGCGCGGCGATAGCGGACGAGCCCACCCTCGAGCGCGAGCGCCGTGTCGATACCCGAGGGCTCTCCATGAAAGACGCGCTCCCACGCGAGCGCGACCGCCTGGCTCCCCTCGAAGTCGCGCGCGATCCCCTCGGCCCGGTCGAGCGCTCGGAGCGTCGCCACCGCGAGCGCGGCCGAGGAGCCGAGCCCCCCCTCCGAGGGCAGCTCGACGACCGCCTCGACCATCTGCTCCGCGCCCTGAGCGCGCTCCGGCGCCGCGCCGCGCGCCTCGAGCAGCGCCGCGAACGCCGCCCCGAGCGGCGAGCCGTCGCCGGGCCGCGCCTCGAGCCCCCACGGCGACACCGCGAGCCGGGCCGCGGGCGCCGGGCGCGCGAGGGCGGACGCCCCGAGCGAGAGCCCCGCCGCGAGCGCCGGGACGCCATGCACGACCGCGTGCTCGCCGAGCAGGATGACCTTCCCGTTGCCGCGCGCGCTCACGAGCCCCGTCTTAGCAGGGCGGCGCGCGACGCTCATCCGGACGAGGCCCGTCGAGGCCCAGACGCGTCGAGGCCAGACGCGTCGAGGCCCAGGCGCGTCGAGACCCAGACGCGTCGAGACCGAGCCCCACGAGGAGGATCGGTCTCGAGCCGCGCGGCGCGCCGCGCCGTCAGCCGGCGTGGTGCGGGTCCTCGTGACGCGCGAGGCGCGGATCGCCCTTCGGATAGACGGCGACGCGCTTTCGGTCCTTGCCCCAGCGCTCGTACCTCACCACGCCGTCGATCTTCGACCAGAGCGTGAAGTCGCTGCCGACGCCCACGTTCGCGCCCGCGTGACAGCTCGAGCCGACCTGCCGGACGAGGATGTTCCCGGCGCGCACTTCCTGGCCGCCGAAGACCTTGACGCCGCGGTACTGGCCGTTCGAGTCGCGCCCGTTGCGGGAGGAGCCCTGTCCCTTTTTGTGTGCCATGTCGCTACCTCGTCCGCCGTCTCACGCCGAGACGCTGGTGATCTTGAGCTCGGTGAAGGGCTGCCGATGACCCCGCTTGCGGCGGTAGTTCTTCCGGCGGCGGAACTTGAAGACGATGATCTTCTTCGCGCGATCCTGGGCGACGATCTCGGCCGTCACCTTCGCGCCCGCGACGCGCGGCTTGCCGACGACGACCTTCTCGCCGCCGATCATCAACACCTCGTCCAGGGTGACCGAGGTGCCAACCTCGCCGAGGAGCTTCTCGACCCGAAGGCGGTCGCCCTCGGAGACACGGTACTGCTTACCGCCCGTCTTGATCACTGCGTACATGGCCGTTCCTTCTTCGAATTGCCTCGCCTGCGAGCGCAGCGCGGGGCCGCCATCACGAGCCCGAGCAGAGAACCCTCGGCGGCTCGCCCTCCCGAGGAACGTGTCGTTCCCGATCCGGAGGGGGCGCTAAGCTGACCGAGCCGAGGCGTCCGCGCAAGTCCTTTGCGGAGGCCTCGGTTCCTCCGCGGGCCGCCCGGAGCACCTCCCTCACGCCGCGTGAATCGGCGTGAGCCTCCCACCCGCCGAGCCAGCGAGCCTCCGCTCACGGATCACCCCGAGCGAGGCCCGCCGTCAGAAGACCAGCCCGAGCGCGGCGCGCAGGCGAAGCGCGGGGCTCGGCTCGGCTCCCTCCGCGAGCGTGGCGTGCGCGCCAGCCCCGAGCGAGATCGTGAGCGCCTCCCAGACGATCTGGTAGCCGGCCTCCCCGCCCGCGCGCACGACGTAGCCGCTCACCTCGCCGGCCCACGGCCCCGCCCCCGACGCTCCGACGAGCGCCGAGACGAAGGGCCCCTCCAGACCCTGGCCGAGGCACCAGAGGGTCGCGAGCGCCTCGACGAGGAGCGCGTCGCGGCCCTCGCGCTGGCTCGCCCCGAGCGAGACCCCGAGGGAGAGCGCGGGCGCGAGGAGCACGTCGAGCCGCGCCGCGTAGTCTCCGAGCGCGATCGCCGCGCCGTCGACGCCGAGCCCGTAGCCGCGGGGGCTCGGCGCGGGGTCGGTGTCGAGCGCCTGCGAGGGCTCCGGCTCGGCCTGCGCCTCGGCGTGGCTCGTGGAGAGGAGCGCGAGCGCGGTGAGCGCGAGGACCGATCCGAGGCGCGAGAGCTTTCGCATGGAGCGCGCATCGGCCGCTCGCGCTCGAGGTTGCGCGGGCGCGAAGAAAGTCGCCCACGCCGCGTCGAAGCGTCTCTCGCGCGAGGAGCGCGGACGTCGAGTTGCGATGGAGCGGCTCGCCGTGCTTCGATCCGGATCCCCGCGCGGCTCGAGCGCTTCCCTTGGAACCGAGGTTGCTGATGAGAGTGCTTCGCTGGAGTCTGGTCGCTTCGATGCTCGCCCTCGCCATCCTCGCGCTCGGCTGTCGGACGCGGCGGTACGTGGCCCGCGGGGGCGGCGACGTCACGGCGACGGGACCGACGGACCAGCGGACGAGCGGCGTCGAGGTCGCCCAAGGCGTCGTCGCGCACGGGAGCGCGCGCGAGCAGGTCGATCAGTACGATCAGGTCCTCCGGCAGGCGGGGTACGAGCCCGTCGGGCCCGCCAACCACGGGACCTTGACCCAGGCGCAGCCGATCGCGGCCTTCCCGATCGACGTCCGCCGAGGCTACTGCTACGTCTTCGCCGCGTTCGGGGCGCCCGGGACGGACATCAACATGTTCGTGCTCGATCCGCTCGGGCGGGACGCGAGCCACAACGTCCTGCCGGACGAGCACCCCTGGGCCTCGTTCTGCGCCGCGCGCGGCGGGCGCTTCGTGGTTCGCGTCCAGCTCGCGCAGGGCGAGGGGGAATTCTACTTCGCTCCCTACCACGCGCGCGGTCAGCGCCCCGCGAACCTCGCCTCGTTCTTCGGTGGCGCGAGCGCCGCGCCGCAGCTCGCGACCCTCGACGGCGACACCCGCGCCCGCCTGGGCGTCCTGGATCAGACGCTGGCCGGCGAGCGCTACGCGCGCGTCGGCGAGCCGAACGGCGTCGTCCTCGCGGAGCGCCAGGAGCGCGCCTTCCAGCTCGCGCTCCAGCGCGAGCGCTGCTACGCGTTCGCCTCCCTCGGGGGCCCCGGGACGAACGACACGAACATCGAGCTCCTCGACGCCTCGGGTCGGACGCTCGTCAGCTCCGCGGAGTCCGGGCGCGACGCGCTCGTGCGCTTCTGCGCGCCCGACACCGCGCAGTACCGGCTCCAGGTGCGGCTCCCCGCCGGCGCGGGCCCGGTCTTCACCGTCGCCTACGCCCAGGCGGTCGCCACGACCGGGACGCCGGACGCGAGCGCCGAGCCGGTCCTCGGCGGATCGGTCGGCGGCGGGCTCACCGAGAACTTCGCCCTCCTCGACGCGGACATGCGCGCGCGGGGCTACGAGTCGCTCGGGCAGGCTCGGAGCGGCCGCATCGCCGCCGGCCCACCGCAGGACTCGCCGGTCGAGCTCGAGGCCGACAAGTGCTACGCGTTCCTCGCCGCGGGAGACGGCGGCATCCGGTCGATGTCGGTCACCCTGCTCGATCCGAGCGGCGCGGTGGTGGACCTCGACGATCACAGCGGCTCGCGGCCGACCGTGCGCGCGTGCACGAGCCGCGCGGGGCGCTACACGCTCCGCCTCGCGGTGCCGTCGGGCGGTGGGAGCTTCATGCTCGGCGGCTACCGCTGGCCGAGGAGCACGCGCGGCCCCTTCGGCCTCGAGGGCCTGACCTTCGTCCGCTTCGCGGAGATGATGGCGCTCCTCGAGACCGAGGGCTTCCAGTTCGACGCGAATTACGAGCCGATGCAGGGGCAGCTCCGGCGTCCGGGGCAGACCGCCACGCACACCTTCGAGCTCCGAGGCGGCGAGTGCTACTCGATCCTCGTCACGGGCGGCGCGGGCATCCACGACATCGACGCGACGCTCTCGCGCGACGGCCGTGACGTCGCCTCCGACACGACCACGCACGGCCCCGTCCTCTCGCTCCGCCACTGCGTCGCGTCGCCCCAGCGCTTCACCCTGACGGTCCGCGCGGTCGAGGGGAGCGGCCCCTACGTCTCGCAGATCTTCAACCGGAGCGGCGCGGGCGAGGACTGAGGGCGCGACGCGATCGGGCGCGCGGGCTCCTCGGCGCCGCGAGGGTCGCGTCGAGGAGCCAGCCGGTCCGAGCCGCGAGCGCCCGCGCCGTCACTCGGCGGCGCTCGGCTGGCCGTGACCGCGGCGCGAGAAGAGCGCGTCGAGGCGCCGCAGCGGCCAGAGCACGATCCGAGCGAAGACCTGCGTGAACGTCGAGGCCTTCAGGTCGTCGAGCCAGCTGAAGACGACGGGCGTGGCGATCAAGGTGAGCAGGAGTGACAGCGTCTGCCCGCCGACGATGACCGAGCCCATCGCGCGGTTCGTCCCGGCGCCCGCGCCGGAGCTGATGAGGAGCGGCATCATGCCGGCGACGAAGGAGATCGTCGTCATCAGGATGGGGCGCAGGCGGTCCTTGTTGCCGATCATGATCGCGTCGGCGCGCGAGTAGCCCTCGCGCCGCAGCGCCCGCATGTGATCGACCTGGAGGATCGCGTTCTTCTTGACGACGCCGAAGAGGACGAGGACGCCGAGCGCCGAGAACATGTTCAGCGACTGCCCGAGCACGACCAGCGAGAGGAGCGCGAACGGCACCGTCAAGGGCAGCGAGCTCAGGATCGTCGCGGGGTGGATCCAGCTCTCGAACTGCGCGGCGAGCACGAGGTACATGAAGATGAGCGAGAGGCTGATCGCGATGAGGAACGAGAGCCCCGTGCGCTTGAGCTCGCGCGAGCGGCCGGTGAACGCCGCGCGATAGCCCGCCGGAGGCCCCGCCGCCTCGAACGCCGCGTCGAACCCGCTCATCACGTCCGCCTCGGAGTAGCCGGCGGCGACGTTGGCGTAGACCGTCACCTGGCGCTGCCGCTGGTTGTGCTGGATCGCCGCCGGCCCGGACGACTCGACGATGCTCGCCACGTCGGCGAGCCGCACGGAGCCGCCCCGCAGCGTCGGGACCGTGATGAGCCCGATCTGCTGAGGGTCGGCGCGCGCGTCGAGGTCGGCGCGGACGAGGACGTCGTACTGCTCGCCGCCCTCCGCGAAGGTCGTGACCGGCACGCCGCCGACCGCGAGCCGCATCGCCGTGGCGAGATCCGTGACCGTGACGCCGAGATCGGCGGCCCGATCGCGATCGATGTGCACCTCGTAGGCGGGCCGCCCCGTGATGTACGTCGTGTTCGCGTCGACCGCGCCGGGCGTCTCGCGGACCTGCGCGAGCACCGCCTGCGAGAGACGATCGAGCTCGTCCAGATCGGGCCCTCGGATGACGTACTGGATCGAGGCGCTCGCGGCGCCGCTGCCGCCGAACGAGTTCACCGGCGACACGATCGTGCGCCAGTCGGCGCCGACGTGCTGAGGCAAGATCTCCGAGCGGACGTACTCCATGAGCTGGATCTGGCTGCGCGAACGCTCGCTCGGCGGCGCGAGCGCGACGAAGAGGCTCGCCTCGTTCGGCCCGCGGCCGCTCGGGTCGCCCTTCGGGCTGCCCGCCGTGACGACGACGTGCCGGACCCCCTCGACCTCGCGCACCGATCGAGCGAGGCGATCGGCGTTGATCGCCATCTGCGCGAGCGAGACGCCCTCGGGGGCTCGGAGGGTGATCTCGAAGCGAGACTCGTCCTCGATGGGGAGGAAGTTCTTCTGGACGGCCTTGCCGAGCGGCACGATCGCGACGAGCGTCAGGACGAGGAGGACGCCGACCGCCCAGCGGTGCCGCATCGCGTGCCCGAGCAGCCAGAGGTAGGCGCGCTCGATCCGGCCGTAGAGCCCCGTGCGCATCACGGTCTCGTGCCCGTGCTCGACCTCGCGGTGGCGGTACGAGCCGTCCCCGAGGACCCGCTCCTCGAGGACGGGGACGCGCTTCATCCGCACCCACTCGAGGTACTGCGCCCGCTCCTCCGCGCGATCACCCGGCGGAGGATCGGCGAGCTCCTTCGGAGGCGGCTCCGCGAGCGCCGCCTCCGTCTCCTCTTCGCTCCCCTCCTTCACGCCGTCGAGCCAACGCCCACAGAGCATCGGCGTCAGCGTGAAGCTCACGAAGAGGCTGACCATGACGGCGAACGCCATCGTGTAGCCGAACGAGGCCATGAAGCGGCCAGGGATGCCCGCCATGAACGCGACCGGGAGGAACACGGCGACGAGCGAGAGCGTCGTCGCGAGGACGGCGAGGCCGATCTCGCGCGTGCCGAGCACGGCCGCGACCTTCGGCGGGACGTGCTTCTCCTCGATCCAGCGCACGATGTTCTCGAGGACGACGATCGCGTCGTCGATGACGATGCCGACCGAGAGCGTGAGCGCGAGGAGCGTGATCGAGTTGAGCGTGAGCCCCATCGCGCGGATCAGCGCGAACGTCGCGACGATCGAGGTCGGGATCGCGAGAGCGGCGATCAGCGTGGTGCGCCCGTTCCAGAGGAAGAAGAGGACGACGAGCGCCGCGAGGAGGCCGCCGAAGACGAGGTGCTCCTCGACCGCGTGGATCGAGTTGCGGATGAATTCGCTCTCGTCGCGCACGACCTCGAGGCGCACGCTCGCGGGGAGCTCCGCCTCGGCCTCGTGGACGCGCTCGAGGAGCGCGTCGACCACGGCGACGGTGTTCGTCCCCGACTGCTTCTGGACCTGGATGATGACGATGGACTCACCGTCGATCGTGGCGTTCGAGGCGGCCTCCTCGTCGGTGTCCTCCACGCGCGCGACGTCCGAGACGCGAACGACGCGCCCGCTCCGCGTCGCGACGGCGATCCGCGCGAGCTCCTCGGGCGTCCGCGCGCGCCCGAGCACGCGGAGCTGGAGCGAGCGCTCGCCCTGCTGCACGTCGCCGCCGGGGATCTCGGCGTTCTCCGTCGCGAGGGCGCGCTGGACGTCCCTCGGCGTGAGGCCGAAGGACTCGAGCGCGCGCGGATCGAGCACGACGTCGATCTCCCGCTCTTGTCCCCCGATCACGGTGACGCCGCCGACGCCGTCGAGCGACTCGATCATGCGGCGCACCCGCGTCTCGGCGAGCTCGGTCACCTCGCGTCGGCTGCGGCTCGAGATGACCGCGAGCTGCATGACCGGCGCCGCGCTCGGATCGACGCGGAGGATCTGCGGCGTCCTGCTGCCCTCGGGGAGGTCCGAGAGGATGCGGTTGATCCGATCCGTGATCTCCTGCGCGGCGACGTCGGTCCGCTTCTCCATGACGAAGCGGATGCTGACGACCGAGAGCCCCTCGTAGCTGTTCGAGGTGAGCTCGTCGATGCCGGAGACGGAGCTGACCGCCTCCTCGATGCGATCGGTGACGTCGCGCTCGACCTGCTCGGGCGAGGCGCCCGGGAGCTGGGTCGTCACGAGCACGACGGGGACGTCGATGTTGGGGAAGCGATCGACCCCGAGGCCGAAGAAGGAGGCGCCACCGACCACGACGCACGAGAGGATGAGCACCCACGTGAAGACGGGGCGCCGGACGCAGATCGCGGCGAGCCACTGCATGGGATCAGCCTCCCGTCGGGGGGGTGGGGGATCGGCTCGCGGTCTCGGCCGCGCCCACGACGACCGGCGCGCCGTCGCGCAGCCGCTCGAGGGAGCTCGTCGCGACCTCTTCACCGCCGTGGACGCCCGTCCGCACGACGACGCCGCCCTCGCCGCGCTCGAGCACCGTGACGACGCGCTCCTCGACGTGCCCGTTCAGGACGACGAAGACCCGGTTCACGCCCGCCGTCGTCGAGATGGCCAGGGGCGGCACGACCGCGACCTCCTCCGTGCTGCCGAGCGCGATCCGCGCCGTGGCGAACATGCCCGGGCGCAAGCGTCCGTCGTCGTTCGGGACGATGGCCTCGACGACCATCGCGCGCGTGCTCCGATCGACCGACGCGCTCACGTAGCGGACGCGACCCACGAACGACTCGCCGGGGAAGGCGTCGACCGCGAGCGCGACGTCCTGCTCAGCGTGGATGGCCGCGACGCGCTCCTGGGGCACCTGGAGCTCGAGCCGGAGCGGGTTCGTCCGCACGAGCGTCACGAGCGTGCTCTGCTGCGAGACGAATTCGCCCGGAGAGACGTTCCGGCTCGCGATCTCGCCCGCGAAGGGCGCGCGGACGGTGGACTCGGCCACGGCCGTCGACGCGATCGAGAGCTGCGCCTCGGCCGCGCCGAGCGCCGCGATCGCGCCGCGGACGCTCTGCTGCGCGGAGGTGAGCTGCTCGCGCGCCTGCTCCGCGCGGGTGCGAGCCTCGTCGAGCTGCGCGGCCGTGAAGACGCCGCGCTCGGCGAGCGCGCCCGCGCGACGCAGCGTGTCCTCGGCGAGCGCCAGGTTCGCGCGCGCGGAGCGGACCTCGGGCGTGTCGTCCGGCGCGGGGGCCCGAGCGCCAGGCTCGATCCCGAGGCGCGCGCGCGCTTGCGCGAGCTGCGCGCGCGCGGCGGCCGACTGGAGCCGAAAGTCCACGTCTCGAAGGCGCACGAGCGGCTGCCCCGCCTCGACGACGCTCCCGCGATCGACGAGCACCTCGACGACCCGCCCGGGCATCACCGGCGCGATGCGCGACTCCTCGTCGGCGAGGAGCGTGCCGGTGAGGGCGAGGACGGTCGGCACGGTCCGCGCCTCGACCGCCGCGGTCGTCACCGTCGTCACCGTCGTCGCCGTCGGCGCGGCGCCGCTCGTCGTCGTCGCGGGGCTCGCCGGCGGCGAGCCGCAGGCCGCGAGCGCGAGCGCCGCGGAGCCCGCGACGAGCCCGGCGCGGGCCCGCGCTCGATCGAGCCATGCCATGAAGGGAGCCAAGCGTTCCACGCTCATCGTTTCCTCGTTTTCGACACGATCGCCTTCTCGGGGGGACGTCCGCGCGAGGCGGCGGCGCGCGTCGCGGTCGACCCCTTCGTTCTTCGCCTCGGCGCCACGCCCGGCGCTCGCACCGCGCTCGCGGCGCCCTCGTCGCGCGGCGTGGCGCGAGCGCTCGAGCCCGTGGGGCTCGCGCGGCCCCGAGCGCGCGGTGGGGCCTTCGATCCGGGGGCGGGCGGCGCGTCGATGGGCCGGTCGAGCGCGCCGGCGGGCCGCGCCGAGATCATCCTGAGCAGCGTGTCCGCGGTCGGTGACGGCATGTTGAGCCCGCGGGCGCCTTGGCACATGAACGCGACGCCGCGCAGGCAGCAGAAGAGAGCGGACGCGATCCGCGCGGCCGGGATGCCGGCGTCGACGTCGCCGCGTCGCTGCGCCGCCTCGAAGAGCGCCACCGAGCGCTCGAAGGCGCTCTGCCCGCCCGCGCGGAGGCGCCGCCGCACGGCCTCGGGCACGGCGTCGCCGAGCAGCGCGTGCGAGGCCATCAGGGTCAGGTCCGCCTGCTTCCGCGCGTCCTCGATGGCGAATTCGAGCATCGCGTGGAGCGCCTCGTACGAGCCGTCCTCGGCTGCCCACGCGACGCGGCTCGCCGCCTCCTCGCGCCGCCTCACGATGATCTCCTCGAAGATCGCCGCCTTCGACGGGAAGTAGTGGTAGACGAGGCCGTGCGAGAGGCCGGCGGCCTCCGCGATGTCGCCGATCTTCGTGTCCGTGAGGCCGTGGCGCGCGAAGAGCTTGAACGCGGCGCTGAGGATCGCGTCGCGCCGAGCGTCTCGGATGTCGCGGTTCAGCGTCGGGGATCGCGGCATGGCTCCTCCAGGCTCGAGCCGCCGAGGGCGCGACGCGCTCGTGACACACCGAGCCGCACCCCGCGCTCGCCCGAGGGGGCGAGGCGCGGTAGACGGCGCCCACCGAATCGGCCAGGCGTCGCGCTCGGTTCTTTGATTGACTCGTCAGTCAACGGCCCGCAGAGTGTGCGCCGACATCGAAACAGTCAAGCGAGGTTTCATGCGTCTCTCTCGAATCGGACAGGTGGGTGGCTCCACCGGTCGCGCGCCGCTCGCCTCGGCCCCCCTCGTCGCCCGCGCGCGCTTCGCCCCGCTCTTCGCCGCGATCGTCACCTCGACCCTCCTCGCGGCGAGCGCGGAGGCGCAGTCCACCTCGACCCTCGAGGAGCTCATCGCGCACGCGCACGAGGCGAACGCCGACGCCGCGACCGCGCGCGCGGCGCTCGCGCAGGCGCGGAGCCAGGCCGACGAGGCCCGCGCTCGCCTGCTCCCGTCCTTCGTCGCCACCGGCTCCTACCAGCGCAACGAGATCCAGGTGCAGATCCAGCTCGGCCCCGATCGGACGGCCACGATGACGCCCTACGATCAGCTCGACGCGCGCTTCGCCCTGAACGTGCCGATCCTCGATCTCTCGTCCTGGGCCGCCTTCTTCGCGGCCGAGGCGAGCGGAGACGCGGCCTCCGCGCGCGCCGACCAGGCGCTCGACGAGGTCGACGTCGCCGTCACCCAGCTCTACTTCCAGCTCGTCGCGGGTCGGGCGATGGTCGAGTCGGCCGAGCGATCGCAGGGCGTCGCCGAGCACGCGCTCACCTTCGCGAGGGCGAGGAACGAGGCGGGCGTCGCGCCGATCGCCGAGGTGGCGCGCGCGGAGGCCGAGGCCCTCCGAGCGCATCAGATGGTGCAGGAGGCGGGGCTCCAGGTGACCCTCGCGGAGCGCAACCTCTTCATGCTGACCGGGGTCGATCTCGCCGGCCGCGCGCTCGCGCCGCTCGAGGGGCCGAGCGGCGGCGCGCTCGAGCCGCTCGCGAGCTACCTCGAAGGCGTGGGCTCGCTCCCCTCCGCTCGCGCGGCGCGCGAGGACGTGCTCGCCGCCGAGCGAGGGCTCCACGCGAGCTGGCTCGCCTTCGCGCCGACCATCGCCGGCACCGCCGCCGAGCGCGTCACGAACGCCGCCGGCTTCGGCCCGAACCACCAGTGGGCGATCACGCTCACGGCGACCTGGCAGCTCGACTTCGCGCGGCCGGCCGCGATCGGCACGCGCGAGGCGACGCTCGCCATGGCGCGCTCGCGCCTCGAGCGCGCGGAGCAGCAGGCGCGGCTCCAGATCGAGCAGGCCTGGTACCAAGCGACGGCGCTCGCGGCGCGGCTCGAGACGGCGGAGGCGGCGCTCGCGGCGAGCCAGCGCGCGGCGGAGGACACGCGCGCTCGCTACGAGGTCGGCGTGGCCTCCCAGCTCGAGCTGGTGCAGTCGGAGCGCGACCTCTTCGCCGCCGAGGTCGCGCGGACCCAGGCGCGCGCCGACGTCGCCGTGGCCCGCGCGACGCTCCAGATCCGCGCGCACCGTTGAGCTGCGCGCCCCGCGCGCCCGCCTCGCCCTGCCGCCGCGTCGGGCAGGGCGAGGGGCCCGCGCCCGAAGAGGCGCTCCCCGTCGCTCGGTCGCTCGGCTCGGTCGCTCGGCTCGGTCGCTCGGCTCGGTCGCTTGCGACGAAGAGCGTCGCCGCGGCGCGTGCCCGCACGCTCGAGCAGGGTCCGGCATCGATTGTGCTCCTGGGGTGTTGCGTATCGGCGCGCAGCATGCACCATGAGAGATCCCAAGCCGCGCGCGAGAGCGGGTTCCCATCGGGAGCCGAGCACGAGAGAATCCCGCTCCCCGTCGGCACAGCTCCGCGAGGAGCGGCGCCGACCCCCACGACGCCACGACGAATCGCCCGGACACGACGCCCCAGATGACCGACCGCCCGAAGATCCCCGTCGTCCGCAGACGCTCACCCGTCGACGCGTCGAAGGACCCCGTCGAGCCCAGCGAGCCGGCGCAGCCGACGCCGGTGAGCGGGCTCGACCGAAGCACGCTCGAGCGCTTCACGCGCCCCGTGAAGCAGGAGCGCGCGCCGCACAACTACTTCACGCCGAACGCCTTTCCAGCGCCGCGTGAGTCGACCCCCACCCCCTCACGCCCGATCATGCGGGACGCGCCGATCGTGTCGGGCAGCGTCCGCACGTTCGGCAGCTCCCGCATCAAGGGGCGCTCATCCGACACGAGCAAGCGCCTCCCGCGAGCGGTCCGAGAGATCAAGCCGCCGACGCCGCCGAAGCCGCGGCCGCCGCTCGAGGTCTTCCCGATCGACGACCTCACGGTGAGGATGCTGCGCGCGGTGGGCGAGCTCACCGAGCGCAACCGAGCGCTCCCCCAGGCGTCGACCGACCCGACGTTCGTGCCGGGCGCCGCCTACCGCGATCTCAAGCGCGTGCTCGGGATCGCCTGGCCCGACGTGCGAGACGCCGTCCAGCGCGCGCGCCCGCACGAGCTCCTGCGGGTCGTCCGGTTCTTCGGCCGCTTCGGCCCGATCTTCGCGCTCAGCGACTATGGCGCCCTGGTGCTCGCCGCGGCGGAGTCGAACCGCCCGCTGCCCGAGCCTCCGCCCGACATCGCGGCCCGCCTCGAGGAGGCTCGCGAGGCGCGCGCGCGCTGGGACGCGGAGCACGGCGACTGATCGCACGGACCGAGCGGGCGCCTCTCGCGCGGCGCGTCCGCTCGCTGGGGCGTCGTGAGCGCCCCCCGCGGCTCTGCGCCCCGCGCGCGCCCGAGCTTGCTATGGTGCGCTCCGCCTCGGGACGACCCTCGTGAAGACCCTCCTCGGCCTCATCAAGACGATGCGACCCAAGCAGTGGGTCAAGAACGTCGTCGTCCTCGCGCCGCTCATCTTCGCGCACCAGCTCCTGCACGTCGGCATCGCGCTCCGCGCGCTCGCGGCGTTCGGCCTCTTCTGCCTGCTCGCGAGCGCGATCTACCTCCTCAACGACCTCGTCGACGTCGACGCCGACCGCGCCCACCCCGTGAAGAAGGCGCGCCCGATCGCCGCCCGGATCGTCCCCGAGCGCGTGGCCAAGGTCGCGTTCGTCGGCCTCGTCACGATCGTCGCGATCGGATCGTTCCTGCTCTCGCCGTGGACGCTCCTCACGACGATGGGCTACCTCGCCCTCAACCTCGCGTACTCCTTCAAGCTCAAGCGCATCGCGTACGTCGACGTCGTCTGCATCGCGCTCGGCTTCGAGCTGCGCGTGCTCGCCGGCGCCTCCGCAGCCAGCGTCCCGCCGTCGATCCACCTCATCGTCGTCATGTTCCTCGCCGCGATGTTCCTCGGGCTCGGCAAGCGCCTGCACGAGCTCGCGGTGGTCGGCGGCGAGGCGCGGAGCGTCCTCAAGTCCTACGACGCGGGGATCGTCACGGGCCTGCTCGTCGGCTTCGGCCTCGCGACGCTCGTCACGTACGCGATGTACACGCTCGACCCCTCGACGATCGAGCGCTTCGGGACCCGGTACCTCGTCCTCAGCGCGCTCCCCGCCGCGCTCGGGATGTTCCGCTTCGTCCAGCTCGTGCGCCGCAAGAGCCACGCGGAGAGCCCCACCGACGCGATGCTCCGCGATCCGCTCTTTCTCGGCAGCATCCTCGTCTGGGTCGGCGCGATCATGGGGATCCTCTACATCGCGTGAGCGCGGTCGTTTGCTACGCTGGGAGGATGCCCCGACCTCTGCAGCCCGCGCGCGCGATGTTCCTCGGGCTCGGCCTGCTCGCCGCGTCCGCGAGCCTCGCCGCCCCGGCGCGAGCCCAGAGCGGGCCTCGAGCCGAGGCGGGCGGGGCGCTCCGCGAGCGCGTGCGCGCGATGCTCTCGGGCATCGAGGACGCGCCGAGCGACGAGGCCATCGCCGCGCTCGGCGAGCCCGGCCTCGAGGCGCTGATCGAGCTCGCCGGCGACCGCGACGAGCTCGGCGTCGTTCGCCTGCGGGCCATCACCGCCGTGGGCCTCTCCCAGAGCCCTCGCGCCCGCGCGTTCCTCGGCGCGCTGCTCGCGGATCGTGAGCTCGACCCGCTCGCCCTCCGCGCGGCGGCGCGGGCCTACGTCGCCGCGCTCGGCGAGGAGGTCACCGAGCGCGCCCTCGCGAGCGTCCTCGCGCTCGCGAGCCACCCCGATCCGGCCGTGCGCGAGGGGGCGGTCCTCGCGCTCGCGACGGCGCGCGATCGGCTGCGCGGACCGGGGCGCGTCGCGCTCGAGCGGCGCCTCGAGGCGCTCGTCGCCCACGAGCCCGATCCCGCGCTCGCGCGCGCGCTCCGAGCGCGCGTCGGGGCGAGCGCGCGGCGCCCCTGATCGAGCGACGCGTCAGCCGCGACGCTTCGCCCGCTGGATCGCGCGCAGGAGCTTCTTCGCGAGCTCCTCGACGCGCACCGGACGCGCGAGGAGCTCGGCCGCGCCCGCGCGGAGCAGGGCCTCGAGCCGCGCGGTGTCCCCCGGCTCGACGTCCGAGAGGATCGGCACGCGCGTGAGCGCGGCGAGGCGCGCCACCTCCGCCGGATCGGCGCGCGGCGCCCAGACGACGTTCGCGCCGGCGAGCGAGGCGTCGTCGGAGGCGACGAAGACGTGGAGCCCCTGGGCGGAGAGGCCGATCGCGTGGCCGTCCTCGAGCGCGGCCCCGTCGCCCGGCGCGAGGGCCGCGACCACGTACTCGGCCGAGAAGGTCCCCGTCGTGAGCACGGAGTCGCGGGGCCTCGGGTCGATCGCGGAGATCATGCGCGCGGCGCGCCCTTCGAGCGCCAGGTTCTCTCTCGCGCGCTCGTGGCTCTGGCCCGCGATCGTGCGCAGCTCCTCCCGGAGCGCGAGCGCGGTCGGACGCGCGGCCGCGTCCTTGTCGAGCAGGCGCAGGACGAGCGCCTCGAGCGCGCGCGGCAGACCGAGGTCCGAGCGGACGCGGGAGAGCGGTGGGGGCGCCGAGTACACCTGCTGCGTGAGCAATTCGACGAACGCTCCGCGAAACGGGACCTGACCGCACAGCATCTCGTAGAACATGCAGCCGAGCGCGTAGAGGTCGCTCGGGGGGCCCACGTTGCGGCCGAGGCACTGCTCCGGCGAGAGGTAGTCCGGCGTCCCGCTGACCTGCCCCTCGCGCGTGAGCCGGCCGACGTCGCCCGCGCCCGCGATGAAGGCGAGGCCGAAGTCGACGACGACCACGCGCTCCTCGGCGCCCTCGACGACCGGCGGCTCGAGGAAGACGTTCTCGGGCTTGAGGTCGCGGTGGACGAGGCCGATCGCGTGCGCCTTGACGAGCACGCTGGCGATCTCCGAGACGATGCGCAGGACGCGGGGCAGCGGCAGGAGCGGCAGGTGGGCGTCGACGACCGCGCGGAGCGGCGTCCCCGAGAGCAGCTCCATCGCGAGGTACACGAAGCCGTCGGAGCGTCCGAAGTCGTAGATCTCGACGGCGTTCGGGTGGTCGAGGGCCGCCGCGACGCGCGCCTCGCGCTCGAAGCGGCTGACCGCGTCCGGCTGCGCCGCGAGCTCGGGCTTGAGCACCTTGAGCGCGACGCGGCGGCGGAGGTTGAGCTGCGTCGCGCCGTAGACCTCGCCCATGCCCCCCTCGCCGAGCTTCTGCTCGATCCGGTACTTGCCGGAGAGGACGAGGCCCGGATGGGGAGAGCGAGGGCGAGGCTCGAGGCTCATCGGGCAAGGGTGCGCGAGGTTCGGCCGCCCCGCACCCGCCGTGCTACCGATCGGGACCATGAGCCAGGCCCCCTCGATGCGCGCGGCGCGGCTCGTCGCGCTGGCGCTCTGCCTCGCGGCCGCGCTGGGCTTCGTCGCCCGCGCCCACGCCCAGGCGCCGCGCACGCCCTCCGACACGGCTCGCGAGGCGCGGGCGGGAGGCGCCTCGAGCGGCGGCGGTTCGGGCGAGGTCGAGCTCTTCGACTACACCGTCGTCGGTGGCGACAGCTGCGCGGCGATCGCCGAGCGGTTCTTCGGCAACCGGCGGCGCTACGACATCATCCACGCCTACAACCCCGGCATGGGCCCGCCTCCCCACGAGCTCGCCCCGGGGACGGTGCTCCGGCTGCCGCGACGGCTGAGCGACGGCGAGCGCGCCGCCGACGCCACCGTCACCGGCGTCGAGCGCAGGGTCGAGGCGCGGCCGAGGCCAGCCGACGAGCGCTGGATCGCCGCGGAGCGAGGGCTCGGGCTCTTTCGAGGAGGCCGCGTCGCCACGCAGGCGCGGAGCGCCGCCGAGCTCACGTTCCGCGACACGTCGATCGTCGAGCTGCGCGAGCGCACGCTGGTCATCATCTTCGGCGCGAGCGCCACGACGACCCGGACGGCGGGCATGGAGGCGACGCTCGAGACGGGCGCGCTCCGCACCCCCCTCGGCGCGCTGCGGGGCGATCGCGCCGAGCCCCGCTCGGGCAACGCGCTCCGCGTCGTCACCGACGCCGCGACGGCGACCCTGCGGGGCGGGAGCGCGGTCGTGGGCGTCGACGAGGGCGGCACGAGCCGCGTCTCGAACCACTCGGGCGAGGCGGCCGTGCGAGGGCGCGCGGGCGGCCCTTGGGTCACGCTCCCCCCCGACACCGGCTCCATCGTTCGGCGCGGCGCGCGACCCACGCCGCCGCGGCCCCTCCCCGCCGCGCCGAGCTGGCTCGAGGGCCCGCGCACCTTCGCGGGTGTCGCCGGCGAGGGTGGCAGCGTCGCGGCCTCCTTCGCGCCGGTCGCGGGCGCGCGCGGCTATCGCGTCGAGCTCGCGCGGCGCAGCGACGGAGGCGACGTCGCCTTCGCCGTCGAGGTCCCGGCGAGCGTGACGAGCTTCGAGGCGCATCGGCTGCCGGCCGGCACCTACTACGCGAGCGTCGCGACCTTCGACGGCGAGCTGCTCGAGGGCCGGCCCACGAGCCCGCTCGCGCTCCGCGTCGAGGAGGGTCGCCTGCTCGCGCCGGGCGAGGATCGAGCGACGCCCATGCCGTCGTTCGCGCCGAGCGATCCGAGCGAGGAGCCGAGCGCGGAGGTGCGAGCCGTCCGCGGCGCGCTCTACGTCGCGCCCGAAGGCGTCGTCTGCGACGGCGCGGCGGAGGTCACCCTCACGGGCGCGCCGATCACGTGCGCGACGAGCGCGGGTGAGCCCGTCCTCGCGCCGCGCTTCGTCGTCAGCGAGATCACGACCGACGTCGAGGGCGCGCGCGCCGACAGCCCGCTCGCGCTGATCCGAGGCGCCTCGCGCCGAGCCCGCCTCGAGCCGCGCCTCGACGGCGCGCTCCCGGCCGATCTGACGCTCGTCGGGAGCGACGGAGTCCGGGTGACGATCGACGAGCGCGGGGCGGACGGCTTCGACGTCACGCTCGAGGTCGCCGAGGACGCGGCGGAGCCGGCGGAGCTCCGCTGGGCGAGCGCCCGCGCGCCGGGCCAGGTGATGGGCGTCGTCCCGCTCGCGCTCGGCGCGCCGACGCCTCGCGCGGACCGCGCGGCGGAGCCGGCGCCCGAGGCCTCGCCGTCGGCCCGCTCGCCGCGGCTCACGGAGGCCTACGCGCGCTCGCCCGTGGTGAGCGCCCTCGCCCTCACGGATCTCGATCGACGGGGGAGCACGATCGGGCTCTCCTTCGCGGAGATCGCCCCGGTCGCGCGCTCCTACGGTCGTACGGAGCGCTCGCGGCTCACGCTCGCGGCCGACGTCTCGCTCGAGGGCGACGCGATCCAGCTCGGGACCGCCCTCCCCCTCGACGTCGCCGGGCAGGCGAGCGCCACGTGGGAGGCCGGCTCGCTCGACGTCTACGCCCACGCGCGCTGGGTGGCCCTGCGCCGCGATCCCCGCGCGCGCGAGTCGCTGGCGCTCGCGATCGATCTCGGCGCGTGGTTCCCGACCCACCCCGACGGGATCGAGCCCGGCGATCGCTCCGGCCTCCCGCTCGTGCGCCTCGCGCCCTCGATCGAGCTCGCGTACGCGATCGAGCGCGCGTTCTCGTTTCGCATGCGGCAGGGCGCGCTCCTCGACCTCGACGGCGTCGGCGCGCGCCTCTGGGCCTCCGCGTATGGCTTCGACCTCGGGGTGTGGGGGCCGCTCGCGATCGGCGTCGAGCTCGACATGACGCTCGGCGCCGAGCTCGAGGCGAGCCTCTTCGCGCTCGGGGCCTCGCCCCAGCTCTCGATCGACCTCGAGCCGCTCGTGCTCGGCCTCGGCATGCGCTTCGGCCTGAACCGCGACGGACAGGCCGTCTTTGGCGCGGCGTCGGTGGCGCTCAGCGCGTCCGTCGCGATCGAGTGATCGCGTGAGCGCCGCGCGACGCTTCGTGATAGCGCTCGGCGCCATGCAGCCGCTCACGGGCAAGCAACAGCGCTACCTGCGCGCCCTCGCGCACGAGCTCCACCCGATCGTCATCGTCGGCAAGGAGGGCGTCAGCGAGGGGGTCGTCGAGGCGAGCCGCGAGGCGCTCCTCGCGCACGAGCTCGTCAAGGTCAAGCTCCCCGCGCTCGAGCGCGACGAGCGGGGAGGGCTCGCCTCGACGCTCGCCGCGCGCGCCGAGGCGGCGCTCGTCGGATCGGTCGGGCGCGTCGTGATCCTCTACAAGCGCCACCCGAGCGAGCCTCGAATCATCCTCCCACGAGGGTGATCGGACCCATCGACCCGCTCGAGCGGAGGGCGACCTCTCGCGGCATGGATCCGTCGAGCGGATCCTGCTGCTCTCGACTCGCCGCGCGGGCCGGCCCAGAGCCCCTCTCTCCCGCCGCGTGGATCGGCGGGCCCTCACGCTTCAGGGGACGGAGCCGATCGGCGCGCTCGCGCCCGTCGGGCCGCGCTCGCCGCTCCCGCCGACGCCACCCAGGCCGCCGCCGTCCGCCGCGAGGCTCGAGGACGTCTCACCTTCGACCCTCGCTCCTGCGCGAGCAACGATGGCGTAGCTCGGCCCGCCCGCGCCTCCGCCTCCCTGCCCGCCGCGACCTCCCCGCGCGCCGGGCCCGCCCGCCGTTCCGACGAGCGGCGTCCCTGTCTCGTTGTTCGGCGTACAGGTACAGCCGGTGATCTCGACGCAGCTCCTGCAAGCGGTGGGGCAAGCGACCGCGGGCGCGCCGGCCTGGCCGAGGCTGCCCGACGCGCCCTCACCTCCCATGCCTCCGGCGCCGCCCTCGCCGCCCACGGCGGCATGAATCGTCGCCCCCTCGAGGAGGATCCGCGTCGGGCCCGACGCGTAGACCCCGGCGGAGAGCCCGCCACCGCCCCCTCCTTCTCCGCCAGCGCCGCCCAAGCCGCCGAGCCCGCACTGGCCTGGGTTTCCCATTCGAGTCGCCGACTCGTTGACGTAGCAATCGGTGGACGGACGTCCGGTGCCGCTGCACGTCGCGACGCAGGACCTCGTCGGCGGGCTCGGCGCCGGGGTGCCGCCCGTTCCAGGCATCCCGATCTGGCCGTTCTCGGCTCGCGTCGGCGTATACCCGACGTCGGAGAAGCTCCCGACACGGCCATTCGCCCCGGCGATCCCGACGGCGCCGTCTCGCGCCGGGCTCGTGCAGACGCTGGCTCGGTCCGCTCTCGTGCCGGCCTCTCCATTCGCACCCGGCACGCCGGCTCCTCCCACGCCCGAGCGGATCGTCGCCCCGACGATCCGCAGCGAGGGCACGTTCGGTCCGGTCTGCACGCCGATCGACGAACCCGCGGCCGCCATCGACGTCCCTGGCGAGCCGGGCTGCGCCTCGATCGTCAGCGTCTCGAGCGCGAGCGACGCTCGAAACCGCGAGGCATCGATCGCGACGCGCTCGGGCGAGGCGACCCTCGCCAGGCCGCTCGCCGTGGCGCCGCAGTCGCGCGTCCACGACGAGCCGGCGACGGCGAACCCGCCGCGGAGCGTCAGCTCACCGCCGA
Source organism: Sandaracinaceae bacterium (assembly GCA_039809495.1). Taxonomy (GTDB): domain Bacteria; phylum Myxococcota_A; class Polyangia; order Polyangiales; family Sandaracinaceae; genus JAFLCL01. The sequence continues at coordinate 1,608 of JBDHVC010000031.1, read as the reverse complement.
CCTCACCGAGCGTCACCCGCTCTTCGTACCGCCCCGGAGCGAGCGCGACGACAGAGCGCCCCTCGCGGATCTCGAGCGCGTGCGCGAGGGTGCGGACGGGGCGCGCGCGCGTTCCGTCGTTGGTGTCGCTGCCGCCATCGACGCTCACGAAGATCGCGTCGCTCTCGGGCGGGACGTCCGCCGGTTCGCAGGGCCTCGGTTCGACGGACGCGTCGACGCCCGCGCCCGCGTCGTACGAGACCGCCGCGTCGATCCGGCCCGCGTAGTCGAGGAGCTCGTCGGGCGCGCGCTCGGCCGGCTCACAGGCCGCGTTCACGCACGTCTGCGCCGCGTTGCAGCCCGTACAGCGGTCGTCGAGCAGGACGATCGCCGTGCGGCTCTCGCCGAGGACGAAGCGCGAGGCGACGCGCCCGACGGCGATCGGCGCCCCGCTCGCGTCGCTCGCGGTGACGACGACCCGAAACGCGCGCTCCCCCGCCTCGCGCGGGACGAGCGTGAGGAGCACGGGCCAGCTCGAGGGGGTGAGGGCCTCGGTGATCGGCGACGAGAGCGTGATGAGGTCGGGCCCGCCTTGGATCTCGAACGCGAGCGTACGCACCCCCCGCGCGAGCACCGACTCGACCGGGACGACCTGGACGACGACGGCCGTGGCGGGGCGCGGCGGCGCGCAGCTCACGAACAGCGTCGAGGCGAGCACCGAAACGAGAGCCGACCCTAGCGTTCGCATCCTTCGCCTCCTCAGCCCCAGCAGCGCTCGAGGCTCCTCCCGCGCGGCGCCTAGAACGACATCGAGAGCGCGCTCACGACGCCATCGGTCCCGACGTCGCCGCGCGGCGGCGCGGCGGTCCCGGGGTCGTAGACGGCGAAGCCGATCGCCACGGCGATCCCCGCGACGACGAGCACCCCGCCCGCGATCGCGAGCCCGACGATCAGCGCGTCGTCCGACCGCGCATCGACGTCCTCTCGAGCCGCCGTGGCCTGCGCCTCGACGCGTCGCCGCTCGGCGCGTGCGCGGCGCAGCACCTCGAGCCGGGTCTCGACCTCGAGGGCGTTCGGCGCCGCGGGCTCGGCCTCGAGGTAGGCCTCGAACGCCGCGATCGTGTCGTCGACGAGCCGGAGCCGATCCGCCGCTTGCCCGATGTTGTAGAGCAGCCCGGCGCGGTGGCTGAGCTCGTACGCTCGACGAAACAGCGCGAGCGCCTGGTCGTAGCGCGCGTCCCCGTACGCGGCGCGACCCGCGACGAAGAGCTGCTGCGCCTCCGCGTCTCCGTTACCCTCGGCGCTCGCCGCGGGCGCCTCGGCGCCTCGCGTTGCGCGCGTCGCCGACCCCTCGGGCTCGTCCGCGCGGGCGCGATCGCTCACCCCGAGCGCGAGCCCACAAGCGACGAGGAGCGCGAGCCGGCGAGCGGGGCTTCGCGCCGCGCCTCCCGAGCGAGACGACGCTTGGATCGATGGGGACATGAGCGAGCCCGGATCTTCCCGAGAACCCCACGCTCGCGTCAAGGCGCAAGCCGATCACGAGCGCCCGGCGAATCGGCATAGGGGCCCGAGGCAACCCCTCGGGACCCCTGCCACACCACCGGACAAGCGGGTCCGCATCCGGCGGTT